>JAFGEL010000108.1 GCA_016931615.1 Desulfuromonadales bacterium | reverse complement strand
GGTCTGGAAGATTATGAAACTTTGCACCGTGACGACCAGTTAGAATTTTTCTGATACCCCGCTGCTTGCGGCGGGGTAGTTCATTTTTTAAGTGCGTCGACGGTAACGACCCTGTCGTAGCTCACAAAGCCGTAGGGACTGGAAATCTGCAAATCGTAAGCGCCTTTTATATTGACGGCAGGCAGGTCAACTTTCAAGTGATGCGATGATATCTGATCGACATTTTGAGCCCGCAATGGGACAGGAATCGCCGTCAGCCCAAGATTATTACGCGCCACATAAATCATACCGTCATCAACCAGTATACCCCGCGATAATCCCTGTACAGCCATACGTCCAGCCAGCAGCGGCTGACGTGGGTTCCTGACGTCAACAACTGTAACACCTCCGTTTTGACTGCTGACGAAAACGTTTCCTTCGGCAAAAGCAATCCCCTTGGCAAATCCCTGAATGTCGAAAAGACTGAGGATTTGGGGTTTCTCAGAATTCGCAACATCAACAATCATCAATCCGGAGCGTCCATTCGCAACATAGGCCATGTCATCCTGAACGACGACGGAAACAGCTTGGGCAAATTGATTCATCGGAAACGGCAGCGTCAGCTCACTCTTCAGTACCAGGCTCCCATCCCGACCCAGAGCGTAAATTTTCAGCCCTTCGGACATTGCGGCAATGTAAACATGTTCTTCAGTTGCCGCGACATCAAGAGCATGAAAATCTGTTTTCTGATCACAGAGTACCGGCTCGTTCATATCCTCGATATCGTAAACCTCGATGCCGTTAAGGCCTCTGGTGACCACAAGAAAGCCGTTGGAGATGCTCAAGCGCAGGGCCTTGACCCCAGGCCATGTCTTCATGAGCTGGGGGGCTCCAGGGTTAGAGATGTCAAAAACTTCACTCCCCAGTTGCCCCTGAGCGACAAACAATCGCTTATCGTCGGCAAAAAAAGTTTCGCTCCACCGGGGACTCACCTGCTGGAAGTCTGATTCGGACTCTTCCAGGTTTTTCAGCAACACCCCGCCCCGCTTATCCGCGACATAGATCCAGGTCTTTTTTTTATAGATATCATGCACACTCCCACGAGTATGAAGCGTGCCGAAATCTGCTTGTTGGAGCACCTGACTGCGGTCAACAATCATCAAACCACGATTGGAGCCGGCAAGATAAAGATACTGACCTTTCTCTGCCAGGGTCCGGATATCGCTGGCCAGGTTGATATCATCCACTGATTTTTCACGCTTGGAATTTATCCTCGACAGCCGCGAAAAACTGTCGATGACATACAAACTGTCTGCTCCGGAGTAGATCTTATCCGCCGAACCAAAGGCATCAATGTTTTTCTCAAAACGCGGATGCAAGGGATCATCCAACGAGTAGACATCCAGGCCTAAAGAGGTGGCAACATATAATTTACCCCCATGGACAGCAAAATCCCTCACGGGTTCGGACAACTCCAAAATTCCAATCTTTACGAGATTGACGTCTTCATCCCGCTTGTAAATGTGAACCCGAGACTTCTCACAAAGAACATAAAGCACGTTCTTAAAAGAAGTCAGATTTTTCACCGATGCTTCAAGTTTCAGTGAACCAACGAGAAAATTCTCAGAGGAACGACTCTGATCGAACAAAAGCACCCCTTCTGACCCGGCCGCAACAACGAGACTGTCATTCAGAAATAACGTCTTTACAGTAACATCTGTAGTCTCGATGTCAGCAAGATGAAGGAGTCGGCCCTCATCCTCAATCTGCATCAGGACGACACCGCCTGTTCCGCAGGAAAGATAGAGCCTGTCATCCTGCTGCCGAATATCGACAATGGTCGATCCCGGAAGATATTCACCAAGGAGTCGGGGCTTGGTCGGCCGACTGACGTCCAAGACTTTCAGCCCATCCTTATTGCTTCCCAGGTAAAGAATATCCTTATAAATCAAAGCCGAGTTATAAATCCCCTCTACCGGGTAGATATCGATCAGAGCCTGGTTGTGATTCATCGATGCGACCAGACTGATTATCGCATCTTCGTCCACCTGCCCACCGTAAAGATTGAGCTGCACCATTTCACCCTGTTCAACTTTTACCTCATTCGGGCGATCTATCTGAAGGATATGTGCCGACAACGCTGTGCGCAGAGAGTTAGCCCAGGACAACAACAGGGCAATGATAACCAGAGCCGCAACGCAGCCAATGAAGAGCCTCAAACGCATGACTTCAAGCCCCTCGTAGTGAATATCGGCTGTCTTTGGATAACAGGAAAGGTTTGATGATATCTTCAACAACGGTTTTATCGACAGGCTTGAACACCTGCAGGCAACTGGAACAAAAAGACTCCTCGCGAGAATGTTCCTCAAGGAACAGCACAACGGGTGGAAGCTGTCCCCGATATTTGCTCATCAGGCTGAGTAAGCCATTTTTATGCATGTGATGGCAATCGACGCAGACTCCTGAAAAGTGCTGTTTTTCGACCAGATTTCCCGCTTCTGTAAAGTTATCTGCAACCATAATGTCAGAAAAATAATCAAGCAGGCTCAAACGCAGCAGTTCGCGACTGGCCGCATGATGACCGACAAGCAGTAAAGCATGACCCGATATGCCCGTCGGCCGTTGTTGCCTGTCCTGCACCACGGGCCCGGGCAGAATATGAAGGCTCTCCCAGCTGTTGCAGATCGCGGTGTGTAAGTCGGACCAACTCAGTGGAAAGAACACCTGTCTTTCTGCTCCCGACAGATCGACCTTTTCCCCGCGATGAGAAGAGAGGACAATCACTCGAAGGGTTTGTAACTCAGGCTCAGACCTGAGTGTTTCATACATTTTTTGTCCAGTCTCAAGTTCGATATCTGCCCCGATAAAAGCAAAAATGTATGGGGTTTTCCGCCTCGCAGCCGCAAGCAATCGATAGAGCCCGGTAGAACCATCTTCGGCAAAATCGACTTTAAACTGCAGTGCTTCTAAACGCTTCTTCAGCTCGTGACCGGAATGGGGGTGTTTCGAGCAGAGAAGAACAGTTTTTCCTGACAGATCAGCAGGCAGAGAATAATCCACCTTCTTGAGCAGGGGACATGACAGCCTGACCCGAAAACAGCTGCCCTGCCCCGGGGCGGAGGTAAAATCCAGCTCCCCTTCCATCAAATCTACAAGCTGTCTGACAATGGCCAAACCCAAACCGGAGCCGTTCTTCTGACGGGTTCCGGCTGCTCCGTCAGCCTGATAGAAAACATCAAAAATCTGACCTTTAACCTTGTCATCGATACCGATACCTGTATCCACAACACGGATTTCAAACAACGCCTCATGATCTGTCTGGCGGTCAATCTGAACATTGAGCGTGACTCCACCAGTTGAAGTAAACTTGATGGCATTACCGACCACATTCACCAGAACCTGTCGAATTCGCCCCTGATCGGCAAAAATCTTCCAGCACGCCTGTAAAGGCATCTCGACCGACAAGTAGAGATTTTTCCGCTGAGCCTCAGGAAAGAGCAGTTGCACAACATCTTCTATAACCTGGTGAAGATCCACCGCCGCCGGTTTCAAAGTCAACCGCCCGGCTTCGATACGTGACAGGTCGAGGACATCGTTGATCAGTCGCAGTAGCTCTTCCCCCGAATTATGGACGGTTTCCGTAAGCATAATCTGCTGTTCATCAAGGGAAGTTCTCTGGAGCAATTCATTCATGCCGAGTACACCGATTAATGGAGTACGCAACTCATGGGTCATCTTGGAAAGAAAATCTGATTTTGCGGCATTGGCGGCATCTGCTCTTTTTCGAGCAGATTCGAGCTTTTTAACGGTGAGTCGTAGCTCAACGGTCTTTTCGGCGACAAGTTGTTCCAAGTGAAACTGATGCTGAGTCAACTTATGACGCTGCTTTTCTATCTGCTCCAGCATATGATTGAAGCCGTCAACCAGAACGCCGATTTCATCCCCACTGTTTTTGGGGGCCCTGAGGGAAAAATCCTGTTTGCCCGAAACCTGAGTCATAATTTCGGTCAACTGCATCAAAGGCTCTGATATGGGCTGGTGAAGCCTGCGGGCGAGCAGCCAGGACAACAACAGAAGAACAAGAAAAGAAATGCTGATGCCCGAAAAGACTCCATTCAAACGGGCATAAAAACTGTTCAAATCACTCAGAAGATAAAGTGTTCCAGCGGCCTTGTCCTGAAAATAGACCGGCTGGAAATAGCTGAAACGGGATAAGTTGAGCAAGATACGCTGACTGGGACCTGTCCCAGAAAGGTGATTCCCGGCCTGGAAGTCATGCTGAAGCGCACTGAGGACAAACTGCGAATCCTGTTGCTTGAGATATTCGGCAACAGCTTGACCATCCTGATCAAACATGTATGCCGCATGGATATTCTTCTGCTGGTCAAGGGATGACAACACCTCTTCCACGTCCGAATATTTCCCCAGCACCAGTGAACGACTGCTGTTCGCGGCGAGGGACGTCGCCAGCGTCTGGATTTCTTGCGTCAGTGTTGCACGATTGGCATAAAACTCCACAACGATGAGGATGCCGCTGACAATAAGCAGGAGAACCGTGCAGGACATTGAAATCATCAACGTCAGTTTTGATTGAATCGACAAACGTGAAAAAAACTGCTTCACACTATGACCATCAGCCGTGAGAAAAATTGATCTTTTCGATATTCAATAAACTTTCCGCCCCTAACCCGAGCCAGTTTGCCGTTAACACGGAAAGAAAGCAAGTTCCTGAAGTCGATCGGCATTTCAATACTTTCCTCTATTCTGTGTACTTCAATCATTTGCGCTCAACATGACGGTGGCATCCTCAACTCCGGAGCATGTTGCACATTTCATCTGACTGCTTTAAAGTAGCACACTTTTAACCGTCTGACTGGAGCCAACCCGGTATGACAAAAATCACGTTACCAGCACAGCGCCGCGTCGGTCACTTGACCCTTTTACGCCACGAACGGGATATCAGCCTGGCAGAATTCAACGCCTTAAGTGCAGCTGAGCAACTCGATATCATTCATCAATTTCAGGGGAAAAAGAAAACAGACCTGATTTTCAATTCACAGCATGCTGAAACTCTGGTTCCACTCCTCCATCCTCAGGAACTTTATCTGACGATCAATGATCTCGGCAGCGATGATGCACCGGAATTACTGGCGCTGGCCAGTCCTGAGCAGATTTCCCTGTTCCTAGATATGGATTGTTGGGATGGAGATCGCCTCAGCCCGGTTCTGTCCCTGCACTGGCTAAACCACCTGCTGCTTACTGGAGAAGCCAAGCTCAGGCAGCTGGCTCGCGAATTGGAACCTGAAGTTCTTGCCCTGTTCCTGAAAAAACATCTGACAATCATCAGGGGCATCGAAGTTTTTGATGATGATGACTGTGAAAACGCCAAACGCCTCGAATCTCTCTATGATATCGAGTACCACAGCGAAGATGCTGCAAAAGTTATCGGCGCCTTGTTAAAGATATGGATGGAACAGGAACAGGAGACTTATCTGCTGATCATGGAAATGATCCGCAGTGAACAACTGTCGATTCTTGAGGAAGAAGTTTTTCAAGCGCGCAATAATCGCCTGCTCGACCTGGGAATTCTCTCGGCAGCAGAGGCAAAAACCATTTATGCCCACCTGGATCCTGAAAGCTTTACCAGTGGCGAAAAAAGTGATTTCAAGCTCGAATCCGCTGCCCTGCAGGCTCCGAACGCTGTGCTGGCTTATGCCGAGCCGTGCAATCTGCTGGCAGGCATTCTCGGTGGAGGAATCAGTCATGAACTCGCCTGTGAACTGCTCTTCCTCGTCAACCGTAAGATGAGCGCTGATCAAATCGACTATTCAGATTCGCAAACGGTCGGAAATACGGTTCAAGCTGTCTATGACACACTTAACCTTGCTCTGGAATATCTTGCCGGGAGGAATGAAGCCCGCGCCGCAGAAATTTTTACCAACACCTATCTCGCTCGCCTCTTCCAGTTGGGCCACAACCTGCTCGAACAGCGCCTCAAGAAAGCCAAAGCCCTCAGCAAGAACCCACTCTACGCGTTTATGGACTACCCCGAACTGCTGTTTATCGACTCTCTGCTGGATAGCCCGGCGTTTATTTACCAAGCTGCCATTGGGGAAACTCCCAGTTCACTCCAGCCGATTAGAACGATCAGAGATTTGGGGCAGATCGATTTACGCCTGGAGCAGATTGCCGCCCTGGACCGGCTGTTCGACACCCGCTTGCCTTTCAATCTTGAACATTATCAAGGTGATCAGGATGAGTTGCCGACCCTTGCCCAGACGTTCAACACTGCCGTCGCCAACCAGCTTTTAGGCAGGTCTTTTAATCCGGACCCTTTAGCCTGTTCTGATCTCGGCGAACTTCGCAGCAGAACCTTCGCGAACAGTCAACTTACTGATGACTTTAAACAGCAGGTCTCTCAGTTCATCTATGAGCTGGATGACCGCTGTGCCTTTTTCTCCCGATTCTGCCTGGAGCTGTGGGAAGAAGCCCTTGGCGAATTCAACCGACAGGATGACGGTTTCTATCCTACAGCGGCATTTATCGTCGAATGACAAAAAATACCTTTTTAGTTATCATTCATTCTTGCGTCTTTCAGTAACTCTGATATTCTAATGAACAACTGATTTTCGAATTTAACTGAATGATCTATGGAGGTGTTCATGTTCAAAAAACTTGTTTTAACCGTTGCTGCGCTATGTTGTCTTGCTTTTCCTGTTGCGGCAGAAATTCAGCCTGGAGCTTTTACCCTGTCGCCAATGTTCGGCGGACACCTGTTCGATGGGGATCAATCCCTTGAAACCTCGAGTTTCTGGGGACTTGGTCTGGGCTACAATCTTGACGAAAACTGGGCCCTTGAAGGTGTCTACACCAGGACTGACGCGGATGCTGAGGACAGCTCAACTACCGATACAGAGGTTGAAACAATTCGCCTTGATGCTCTCTACCACTTCCGCCCAACTGAAAAACTGGTACCCTACCTGGTTGCCGGACTCGGTGGGATCTATTCAGATCCGGATGTCGGCACCGAGAGAGATCACCTGTTGTTTAATTATGGTGTCGGTGTCAAATACTTCATCCTCGACAACCTGATTGCTTTACGGGCCGATGTTCGCCACCTGCTTGATTTTCCCGAACCGGATCATAACCTGCAGTATTCAGCGGGCCTGGTGTTTCAGCTCGGCAAACCAGCCCCGGCCCCCGTTCCCGTAGCTGCTCCGGCTCCAACTCCAGTTCCAACTCCGGCTCCGGTCGACAGTGATGGTGATGGGGTTATCGACACTCTGGACCAATGTCCTGGAACCGCACCAGGAGTGGCAGTCGATTCCAAGGGATGTCCTCTCGACAGTGACAAAGACGGCATTGCCGATTATCTGGACCAGTGTCCCAATACCCCTGCGGGAGTTGCTGTTGACAACACAGGCTGTCCCCTCGATTCTGACGGCGATGGCGTTTTTGATTATCTTGATCAGTGCCCGAATACTCCGGCAGGTGCACCGGTTGACAGCAAAGGCTGCCCTCTCGATTCTGACGGCGACGGTGTTTTTGATTATCTTGATCAGTGCCCGGGAACCCCGGCAGGAGTGTCTGTCGATGAGCAGGGCTGTCCGACAGTCCTGACCCTGCATATCAATTTCGGACATGACAGCAGCCAGGTGGGCCCGCAGTATGATGGGGAAATTGCCAAGGCGGCCCAATGTATCCGCGACTACCCTGGTAACGTTGTTTTCATTGACGGGCACACCGACAGTACCGGATCGGCTGAATACAACCAGAAGCTGTCTGTCCAACGCGCTCAAGCTGTAGTCAATCGTCTGATTGAAAAGTTCAATATTCCGGAAAGCCGAATGACGGCCCGTGGATTCGGCGAAGACAAACCGGTTGCTAACAACAAGATCCCTGAAGGCCGGGCACTCAACCGCAGGGTTGAGGTCGCCTGCGGCGCTAAATAACCGCAACAGCATAATCACGCAGAAAAGGCCGGGTTTCTACTCGGCCTTTTCTGTTTTAGATCACAATTTCAGCCTGACTTCCTCAACCCGCAACCCGCTCGCGGTTTTTGCCGTATAAATAAAAATCATAATTGTGCGTCCGGGTGAGTCCGCCAGTTGATAAAAGACCGCGGCAAAATATTGCACTTTTCCTTCACGATCGATAGACGACAACTCGGCTTTCACCCGCTGACGCACTGCAGAAGCTTCCTTCTCCGTCAGCCTGGTATCGAAAAAATCCGGAGCTGACCCACTGACGACCCGCTCATGGCGGGCATAATCCCTCGCCAGAAATTCCCTCAGGGCAGCAAGCCTGTCTCCACTGAAGCGCTCCAGCAAATAGCGATCAACGGTCAGATAAAGATCACGCAATGAGCGACTCTGATGATAGAGATCCTTTTCGCGCCAGTACTGGTCGATATCGTCCAGCACCAGCGACAGGCGTGAAAAATGCTCTTTTAATCCACTCATAAGGAAGCTGAAACGGTCGCTATTGATAAGCAGATCAAACAAGCGGCCAATCCCGCGCAAACGTTCCAGATCATCAAACTCCATGTCCGCCGATTTGAGAATAGTATAGGGGGGATTGGGATCATAAACGATGCCCCAACGCGGCGCTTCAAGGCGTAGTGGTGCCCCGGGAAGCAGCTTGACCGGCTCGATCTGCAGATGATCAGCACCCAGATCAGCGGTCCAGTCAAGTGAATCGAGACATTGAGCATAGCTTTCACCCGGCAAACCGGCGATCAGATCAAGATGCAGATGAATAGTTGTCTTCTCCCGCAGGTAACGGACGTTTTCCGCCAGTTTTTCCAGGGAAGCCTTCCGACCTACACGGTTCAGGGTTTGCGGCAGTGTCGACTGAACCCCGATTTCAAACTGGAAGGTTCCTTCGGGAACCGACTCCAGCAGTTGCAAAGTCTTTTGATCCAACAGGTGAGCACCGATTTCAAAGTGAAATTGACTGCTTCGATTCTTTTCAACGATATAACTGAAAATATCCCGAGTGCGCTGTGAATGATAATTGAATGTACGATCGACAAATTTAATCAGAGGGATTTTTTGGTCAATCAGAAATTTAAGATCTGTTTTGATCCGATCAAATGAGTAAGAACGCACCTTTTCATCCAGCGCGCTCATACAGAAGCTGCAGGTATAGGGGCAGCCCCGGCTGCTTTCGTAATAGACCAGCCCCCGGTTCACATCGACCAGCCCGGCAAGAAATGGCGAGGGGATATCATCGAGGGTTTCAAGCAGTGACCAGCCTCTGTCTTCAGGCAGAAAGGGAGTTCTGAGGCCTGGCAAAAACTGCGGTTGCTCTTCTGCAGACCAGGCCAGGAGCAGATGGCGCAATGGACGCTCACCTTCGCCACAGATCAGAGCGTCAACCGGGTAACGGATGAAAAAACCGCTCTCTTCGAATGATACTTCCGGGCCGCCCAGAACGATACGCATCTGCGGGTTGATACGCTTGAGACATTCAACCAATTCAAACGTGAGCGTGCGGTTCCAGAGGTAAACGGAGAAGCAGACCACGTCAGCATGGCAGGCGGCTATCTGTGCCAGCAATGCCTCTTTCGGCTCGTTGGCGGAAAATTCTTTAATCAGTATCTCGCCACAGTCTTCAGCACAGTAAGCTGCCAGGCAGGGCAACGCCAGACTGGCGTGAATATATTTGCTGTGGAGAGTTGTCAACAGGGTCTTCATGATCGCAGGATACCCCCCACAGTTCGCAAGTCAACGAGAAATTGTCGCCACAGAACGGCTGTGCTATGCTCCTCCGGCGAGAAAGGTGGCTATGAAATGAATCGATCCAAAACCTTCCTTACCGTCGTTGCCGATGAGCGTGGCGAGGTCTTTGAACACCCGGATCTACTGATGGCCGGTATGAATGGCATGAGCATCCGTCCCCCTGATGCCGATGAACTGATTCCGCTGCCTGATGGCAGTCGTCTGTTCACCATACCGGATACCCCACCGGTCGGTTTTGACCGCCAGTCAGGCCGACGGAAAACCGTTGATCAACTCCCCAGAAGCTGGGGTGGAGGAAAAATTCAGGCGGTTTCGGCATTTGTCACACCGGGCTTCACCCGCACCCTGCTGCCTGCTGCCGATTATACGCAAAAAAAGGTCGAATTAACCCTCTGGTCTTACACGGCGGTTGGCTGGTGTGTGGAAGAAGAGCGTTTTTACGTCGCTGCTGTACGTGTCGACCGCAACCGTCAGTGGGAACCGCGTTATTTCGACGACCGCAAGCTGGAACCCCTGGTGCGCAACCGGGTTAGCGAGCAACCGCAAAACCGGTTGGTTGAACAGCTTTCACGTTGCGCTCTCGATTATCATTGTTTCGCCGCCAAGAATCTTTTCTTCGGCCGCTGGGAGGCGCCCCTGCCCTGTTCACCGGCCTGTAATGCCCAGTGTATCGGCTGCATTTCGCTCCAGGATGAGCCAAAAGCCTGTCAGGCCAGTCAAGACCGCCTGACCTTTGTCCCGACGGTCGACGAACTCTGCGAGGTCGCGGTTCCTCATCTGCAACATGCCGAAAACGCCATCGTTTCTTTCGGCCAGGGCTGTGAAGGTGATCCCATCCTCCAGGCCGACCGGATTGCCGATGCGGTCAGGGAGATGCGCCGTCAAACCTCACGAGGAACGATCAACTTCAACTCCAACGCCTCGATCCCGGATGCCATCGATAAACTGGCTGCCGCCGGCATCGATTCCATCCGCATCTCGCTCAATTCGGTTCAGGAAAAGTTTTATTCCGCCTATTACCGACCGAGGAATTACCGCTTCGCGGATGTCCTCGAATCGGCCCGCCGGGCTAAACAGCACGGCCTGTTCACCATGCTCAACTACCTGGTATTCCCCGGCATCACCGACCGGGAGGATGAAATTGAACGGTTGATGGAGTTGATCGAAGAGATCGGTATCGACATGATCCAGCTGCGTAACTTAAGTATCGATCCCCTGCTCTACTGGACATCGATGAGAGCCGAAGGGTCAGGTATCGGGCTTAAAAAGATGCTCGATCGGCTGAAAAAGGAGATTCCCCGGATTCAATACGGCTATTTCAACCGCACCAGGGAGAACTTTTATCCACCGGGCTACGAACAGGACTGGCCGTTACCGGCGCTGCTTTGATACTATTGGAAACGGTCTTTAACGCCTATATTTGTCAGACAAACAGCTATCACCTTCAAGTGACACCTGATCCTATTTGGACGGCAAGAGTAAACGGCTTACGGGACTTCACTTCCGGCAACTGATCAGCTTACTTTTACCACTGCGGGAATGGCTTAACGCGACCCGGCTGAAGATTTTTTTCAGCGGCTTTGTCCCACCTTGCATAAATTCACGCGCGTCCTTTGAACCCATGGACATCATCCTGATGTAGAAGAGGAACTTGACGACCGGATGACTGGGGATTTCGTGCTCCATCAGCAGCACGTAACCGTCGGGGCGCACCACCCGTTTCATTTCAGCCAGGGCCAGTTGTCGCGTCTCCCCTTTCAGTTCATATAGGGCATGGGAACAGGTCACCGCGTCAAAACTGTCATCGGCAAAAGGGAGCCACGCCGCATCCCCCTCAATGAAAATCACCCGCCCCGTGAGGTTTTTTTCCTGGGCTTTGCGCAGCATACCATGGGAAAAATCGTATCCTACCGCCACGGCCTGCGGATAGCGTTCATCAAAGGTGAGGATCACCGATCCCGTTCCGCAGCAGATATCCAAAACTCGGGGTGCGGTTTTGTTTTCCAGATGGGCCGCATCGACCAGGAATCCCCGGGTATCGTCTTCGTCCTTCCGGGAATGCATGCGAATAAAGGCATCGTAAAAATTGGAAAAGATATCGTAATACTTACGGCGACCTGTTCTCAGTTGGGTCATAGACAGCCTTTCCTCAAGAATTCCTGTATCCGAAATAACACGGGAAAAATTTGGCTATCAAAAAGCTAATGATCAGATTTTCTCTCAGTCATAAGCCAGACGCATCTCTTCGTCGTTCAACGTCGCACGAATGATACCCTGCCATTCATCACTCTTCCATGTCCCCAGCTTTTCATGCATCTCAAGATACTTTTCCGGTATAGGATGGGTTCCGTATACAACCTCGAGACCATACTTTGATTCGATATAATCATGAAAGTTAACGATATAGGGGCATGGCGGATATCCGACAATCAAACCGGTAGCCAGATGAATTATTTGCGCACCGTTTGCTTTCATTTCGTCCACGGCATATTCAACGTTGCCTCCAGGGCACCCGTCACAACTGGTATATCCGACAACTTCAATTTCCATATCTCGATATCTGCGGAATGCACCCTCACGGTTCCTGATTGCCCTGAAACATTTGCCTCCACTACATCGCCGATAGCGGTCACAGATGATGATCCCGATTTTGCTGGTTGGCTTCATTTCTCCTCCTTATTTTCTCAAAATCCTAGCGGGTTGAATAAATGATAACCAATTAAGAATATTGGTTATTTGTATTTTTACAGTACTATTCTTCCATCCGGAGAATAACCGGCTTCGCCACAATGACCTGTGAGCCGTTCGATTGAGTAACGGTTCATTTTTACCAACAATTGTCCTCTTCTCTTTCAGTCCTGTCCAGCAACATCGACAGGACTGAATCATTTAAAAAATCGGCCCTATCACCAATCAGATCGGGATATCACGTGCGCCACATTTAAAGGCGACAAACCTTGCTCTGTCCTCTCGATGTTCTCACAAACGGCCTCGGCAATCCCCTGGATCGACACGTCGGTACAACCGGCCGAGTGGGGTGTTGCCAGGACATTGTATTGAAAAACCGGATCCTTCGGATCAGGCGGCTCCTGCCAGAACACATCCAGGCCGGCGCCGGCAATCTGTCCGGTTTTCAAGGCCCGCTCCAGCGCACCACGGTCAATCAGTCCGCCGCGGGCAAGGTTGATGACAAAGGCCGTTGGTTTCATCAACGCAAAAGTATCTTCATTGAACAGCCCGGACGTACCGCCATTGACAGGCAGGGCAAGGATGACGTAATCGGATTGCTTGAGCAGCTCAGGCAACTGTTCCGGTGTCCCGACCCAGTCTAATTCAAGTTCCGTCCTGGCGGCTTCGGTACCGGTTTGTTTCAGGCCGATGAGTCTGACGCCGAAAGGCTTGAGCCGCCTGACCAGGGCTTTGCCGATGCCACCGAGACCGATGATACCAACGGTTTTAGCGCCAAGGGCCAAGCCTTTCGGCTCCCCCATGCGTTGCTGTTTCAGGCTGTTTGCCATACGCGAAACATCGCGGGAAAGCCCGATCATGAAATAAATCCCCAGCTCCGCCACGGAGTCCGCGTTGCCTGACAAATCGGTCGGAACGTTCGCCACATTTATGCCCTTGGACAGGGCAGCCGCAATGTCAACCCCCTCCAGACCTGAACCGCATTGCTGGATCAGCTTCAATCGGTCCGCCGTGGCGATAAGCTCCGGAGTGATCCGACTCATTGTCGGAATAAGGACGTCATAGCCTTTAAGCGAATCAATATCAAAGGACCCGTTCACAGTATATTCGTGTTGATGAAGCCGTTCCCTGATCCGGTGCAGGACACCTCCCCAGGCGTTCTCGGCAGCAGCGAAAAGGATATTCAAACGATTCTCCCCTTGAGTAAAGACAAGATATCAGCACTTTATTTCCCAGGGTTTCCACGACTGGCCATTGACCCGCACCATCAACAATGACAAAAGCTCAATCCGTCTACGGAAAGCAATATGAAGGCTCAAGTCTCAACTTTTGAACTGCAGTCAGCCTTCAGATTGTGGACGCCTCAAGTCGGCAAGCAGGATACCTGCCTGAAAAATTTCTTCATCGTGCCTTTCGTCCCGCCAGATTTCCTCCAACGCGGCAAAATACCATTCTTGCATGGACGGCAGTGCTAACAGCCGGTCAACGTATTGAAGAGAGCGCTCTGACAGTTCAAGCGCGTAAGTCTGGATACGGAAGGCCACGGGCGCAAAAAACGCATCAACTGCCGTAAATTCTTGTCCCGCTAAATAAGGTCCACCAAATCTGGAAAAACCATCGTTCCAGAGTTTATCAAGCCGTGCAAGGTCGGCAACAAGTGCATTCGGGATGGATTCGATGCGTACGCGCACGCCGCAGTTCATCGGGCAGGTCATTCGCAGGCCGGTCAACCCTGAATGCATTTCCGCTGCCGCAGAGCGCGCCCAGGCCCGTACCTGTTTATCAGCCGGCCAGACGCCGGGGAAGTCTTCCGCCAGGTATTCAACAATGGACAGCGAATCCCAGACGACTGTCTCACCATCAATCAGGCAGGGAACTTTCCCTGAGGGGGAAAATGTCTCGAAAGCGGTTTCGCCCCCAAATGGAAACAGTTTTTCCTGAAAGGAAATCCCAAGTTCGCGCATCAGCACCCAAGGGCGTAATGACCAGGATGAATAATTTTTATTCGCAATATAGAGGATCATCATAAGACTCCTGCAGAGTGATTCAGCTTGGATGGCGCTGATAACACCACAGCAAGTTCAGCAATTCAATTTTATCTATGAATAATGTCCGATTATTTCCCTGATGGAGAGCAAAAATCAACGGACCCGTTGTCTTTGACCAACCGTTCCAGCTCACCCAGTATCCTTACCATCGCCAGGGTGTCCATGCGGCAGTATTCCAGCATCGCCTCGCGCAGGTGCTCCAGTCCCTCTCCCGGCTCCATGGCGCACATGTCGTGATAAGCCTGCATCGCCGCTGCACCGTCGGCAATCTCCATGCCAGCGTAAGAAAGTTCGGGCACCATGGCCGGCAGAACCTCCTTGATCGAATAGGACCCGTTCATGCGCCAGCGGTAGACGTCCTGCCGGCGGAACGGAACCATCAGGTCACGGATGTTTTCGATTCTCTGGTTGATCTCATCGGCCAAGTCGGGAAACCGGACGGCGAGTTCACGCAGTACGCCTTTTTCAAACGACTGGTTATAGGTTAGCACACAGGCATCCGCAGGAATCGCGGCCAGCAGCTGCTCGCAGAGTTCGCGGCGCGGGTCTGATTCCGGCCCGGCAAGGTATTCACAATGCCGCGCCTCGGCCCCCTCTTTCGCCTGCAGATGGAGCGAAAACTGAAACGGCACCTGCTGGTAGGGTCGCGTACCCGGGAACTTGGGAATCGGGCTGCTGAAGGTTTCGAAATCGAGATGGCAGAGCGGGTACCAGAGGCTGTCGAGAAACGTCTGAATCCCCGCCGGGTTGAAGCTGTCCTTCTGCTGCAGTGTCGCCTCAACCTGCTGGCGCTGTTTTTCATTCAACTCGTCAAGCGGGATATCCGCAAAGTGCAGGATACCGCGGCGGTAGAGGTCAAACTTTTTTACGCCATTGCCGCGCAGATCAAAAATCGAATTTTCCGGGATATGCCGCCAGCACCAGGGGATGAAATCGCACTCGTAGGGATCCGTACACCAGGGTCCGATATCGATGTCCGGCTCGTTGTGCTGCTTCAACATTTCACGCAACTCCATGACAATCTCGGGCATGCTCTGCTGGCGTGCGGCGACTCTGGCACTGATATCCTCGCTGTGAAACAGCTTCTCGACTTCGATCCCACCCTGGCGGACATAGCTGTTGTCAATATGCACAAGAAATGACCGCGAAACCTTCAGACCACAACCGTTCAGGACATACTGCTGAACAGCCACATCGTCCAGGTTGACCTCTTTGACCGAGGTCCCCATCTTCACCTCGTGGATCTGCCAGGCATCGCCCTCGCGCACCAGGATATCGACCTTGACAAAAATAGCCGAAAAAGAAAATGACGCTTCGTAAATGACCACAGCCCCGCTATCGATCAGTTCTCTGGTACGGGCTATCTGGGCGGGGATGGAAAGTCCTTCATAAGGGACTTCGATTCCGGCGGGGACAAGCTGCTGGGCAAGTTGGCCGACCTCGGACCCGGCGCGAAACTTCGCTTCGAGTTCGGGTTGCGGGGGAAATTCAAAAGCAGGTGGATGACGGGTCAGCCATAAGGCCTTGGGGCACTGCAGACCCTTGAGAATCAATGTCTTGCTGAGACCAGCCCCAGAACGCCCCATCATCCTCCTCCTTCTTTACCAGAACTGCCAGTAACCGGTCTGCAGAACGTAAATTCCCAATGCCAGATTCGTCACCGCATGGGCTAAAATGCACTGGTAAATACTTTTCGTCCAGTAGAGCAACAGGCTATAGGCGATTCCAGCCATAATCCCGGCCAACACCAGGTTGTGCTCTAAGCCAAAGAGGACCGAACCAATCAGGAAAGAAGAAAGCGTATAGGTACCGATTCGAACACTGCTGAAATTGGCATTGACAATATAACGCATCAGGAATGAACGCCAGAACAGCTCCTCCATGACCGGCACGACCAGAGCCGCACCCAACAGACGAAAACCGATCAGAATGCTTCTTGTCGTTTGATTGGTGTTGAGAAATGGATCAAAACCCCGAGACTGTCCCAACGTAGCAAAATCCCAATCCATGTTGATCCATAGAACAAAAACCAGGATTCCCAGGCACAGACTGCCGAGTGTATGCACAACATTTTTAAAGTCGTCCCGATGAATTTCTGAGTATTCACGCCAGAAATATAACAGCAGAACAGCGACTGCAACCGCCTTAAACGGGTAGAGATAAAGCAACTGCGCTTCGGTCAAACCCGTCCGGCCATTGTCGATCAGCCACTGAAAACCCTGCTGCAGACCGATAAAAACCATGAATACGGCAAAAGGAATAATTCTAACCCAGGCTTCGCGTCCCATCGGACCCCTCCAGAATAAAATCAGTTCAGCTTATACTTCGACTCAATGGCTGTCTTTCCAGCGCTCTACAACCGCAGCCAGCTCGTCCATGAACCGGGCGAAATCATGTTCCAGTTCATCGCGCCAGCAGTGCAGCTCTGAGAACCCTGATGCCAGAGGGATTTTATGGTCAAGACGCTCTTCCAGGCGCTGAAGAACCCGTTCCACGACCTGTGGCTGCCGATAAGAGGTTAACCAGTCATACTCGACCATCCGTGGCAACTGTTCCTGCAAACCCGGACTCAAGACTTCATGGCAGGCCTGCAACCCGCGATACACCCCCCGGGAAAAGTCCGGCAAGGAAGAATCGTGGTACTCCCCCCAGCGGCAAGCCAGAAAATGGTCATAAAAAACATCGATGATAACACTGCGGGCGTGGCGGAAACTCGGATCAAGCCGCCTTCTGCTGGTTTGAAATGCAACGCTTTTCTGGGTAAAAGAATCGATATGCCGATGGAGCTTCATATGCCGCACAAGTTCTTCGGGTAAAGCGGAAAAATCGGAGCCCTTGAAAAAATCCCCCATCAACGATCCGGCCCAGGCCAGTGGTGATGGATCTGAAAAATAAAGGTGGGCAAGATAATTCACAGTTTCACAAACTCGAAAAAGCTTAAACTAACTGTTTAACTTGATCTTCCAGATAACTAATAACATTATTATTTTCTTCATATGAATCGATAATCAAGGCAAAAAGTTCGAGCATGACATCCCGTTGACCGGAACGGATAAAGCGCCGGATCAACAGGTCACCCCGGTGTGGAACTTCTGGTTCACTGGACATCAGCAAATAGAAAAATTCAATGGCCTGGTCCCACTTCTGTTGCTCAGCAAAAAGGCAGACCAGCCCTGCCGTACTGAAAATATCCTCACCAAAAGTCAGGGCTCGGCGATAAGCGCTCTCAGCCTCACTAAGCTTACCGAGATTGAAATATGCATCCCCCATACGGGTATGCAGAGCCTGAGTCCCATCCGAATGCTTCAGGATCTCCTGCCATATCTCCAGGGCCTTTTCATACTCCTGCGACCAGCGGAAACAATTTCCCAGACCATACAAAGCATAAGGGTTCTGAGGATCAACTTTCAGTGCGCGGCGGAAATACTGTTCAGCCAGATTGAAGTCAGAGATACGCCAGCACAGCTTGCCGACAATCGTCAGGATATGGAGCTCGTTCGGATCAAAACTCAGGACTCTTTCATAAGTCCGGATTGCTTCCTCATCTTTACCGAGACGATGCTGTAGATCAGCCAGCCCGGTCAGAGCAAAGCGATCACGCGGAGCGATTTTGAGGATATTTTCGTAAGCCTGCTCAGCCAGTTCAAATTGTTGCAGCAGTTTGAAACTGTCGGCGATCCGAGTCATGACATGTTTGTCCTGGGGCCTCAGGGACAGGTAAGTCTCCCACAGCTGGATCGCTTCCTGATGACGGTTGAGTTTTTTATAGACATCTCCAAGCCCCCGTAGCGCGAACAGGTTACCGCGGTCGACCTCAAGCAACAACTTGTAGCAGCGCTCAGCCTCGGAAAAATCAGCGGTTTCGCGACAGGCATCACCCATGCCCGACAGGAGGTAAGGGTTCTCAGGCTCGAGATCAAGACCGCTGCGAAAAAGCGTTTTTGCTTCATCGTAACAACGCGAACGGAGTTTTTGGCGGCCTTTTTTGGACAGGTCGATAACTGAAGTTTGAGGCGGAGCGGTATCGGCGATGGCTGTCTTCTCGGTAGACTTCACGGTATTTTTACTCCTGGCTTTTCATTTGCTATTTTTTCGGCTCGTTCTCAACCCCTGACGAGCGGACAGCCTTTGATCGGGCCGAGTCCTGTTGACCATAACCGACGAACTTCGCTGTGACCACATCCATCTCATCATCATTCAACAAAACCGGCCGGCCAACCGATTTAGCCTGGTAGTAGATTCTCGCCACCAGCTCAATCTCTTCAGCGACGTTAAACGCGCCGGCCAGGTTCTTGCCGACTGCGACCAGCCCATGGTTGGCCAGCAGCACGGCATTATAACCTTCAATGGATCTGACAATGTTTGCCGCCAGTTCGGGACTACCGAATACAGCATAATCGGCAACGGGAACCTTCTTTCCCGAAAAGGCCACCAGGTAGTGAACCGCCGGGATCTCCCAGTGAAGGCAAGCCATGGTCGTGGCGTAGACTGAATGCGTATGAACAACAGAAGTAATATCCGGGCGCGCGTCATAGAGAGCCAGATGAAAATTCAACTCGCTTGAAGGTTGCCGCTCGCCGGCGACAACCTTTCCGCCACGATCGACCACAACCACATCTTCAACCCGAACCTCAGCGTAATCCATGCCGCTGGGTCCAATAGCGATCAGGTTATCCTGAGGAGAAAGGATACTCAGGTTACCCCCGCTGCCCGTAGTTAAACCGGATTGAATCAGCTTCAAACCGTAGTGAACGATCTGTTCGCGTTGCTCTAACAGCAACATATCAGAGTGCTTTCTTCTGGTTCGACTCTGTTTGTGCCAGTTGGGTGTGCTGCAGATAGCTTTCTTCCAAACGCGCCAGAAGTGGAGCGGTCAACGCCTTGAATTCAGCCATATGCTCCGCGCTGACGGCTTCTGCTGCAGGAGCCTTCAATTTCAGCGGATTTACAGGCTTGCCATGCCGGGTCATACGAAAATCAAGATGAGGTCCAGTCGACATGCCGCTGCTGCCGACATAACCGATGATTTGTCCCTGATGGACACGCTTTCCCTGGGCAATGCCCCGGGCAAACCCCTTCAGGTGCAGGTACATGGTTTTATAACCATTGCTGTGCGTGACTTCGAGAAAATGTCCGTTACCTTCGCCGTAGCCCTTGCGGGTAATCGATCCATCGCCAACCGTTTTGACCGGGGTACCGATCGGTGCTGCGTAATCGATGGCCGGATGGGCCTTCCAGACTTTGGTGATCGGGTGCAGACGGCGCATGGTATAACCCGAAGAAATCCGCGTAAAAGAGAGGGGCGCCTTGAGAAAAGCCTTGCGCAGGTTTTCGCCCTTTTCATTGTAGAAGGAAACCTTCTGATCGCCATCTTTAAAGCGCAACGCTTTAAAAGATTCACCCTGGTTGATAAACTCGGCGGCCAGAACCCGCCCGTATCCAGCCGGTTCTCCATCCCGATAGCGCTTCTGCACCAGAGCCTGGAACCTGTCGCCGACGCGAAGGTCAAGAATGAAGTTAATGTCCCAGCCAAAAATATCAGCGAGGATATAGGCCAGTTCCGGCTTTTCGCCAATCTCCTGAATGGCTTCAAACAAGCTGGTTTTAATCTCACCCTGAACAGACTCGACGACAACCTCATATTCAATCGGCTGCAGTTCAAGAGTCGGTTGATCCTTGTCAAGTCTGATGATGAGTTGTTCCTCATCATCAATTTCATAGATGAAAGAATCAAACTGGTTATCAATGGTGACTATCCGGTAAGGCTGACCGGCGCAGATTTTCGTGAACGGATAAACCTCTTTACTTTGACGATTGAGCGAGTCGATCTCCTGCAGACTGAAATAATCTCCGATTAAAGCCGTAATCGACGAACCGGTGGGGACCAATGCCTTGAATTCTTCACGGACAGCTTTCGTAAGTGGCGGAGAAGAGACAGGAGCAGTCACAGCAAGAGGGGTTTCTCTTGCCTCGAGCTCTGCACTCGGTTCCGACCCGACTAAAAAGAACAAAATCCCGGCACCCATCATCACCAGGGCACCAAAAATGATTTTCTTTACTTTGGACGGCTGACGCCTGCCTGGCGAATTCAACGGGGGATGAAAATCTTTATTCAGAGACATATATTTCTCGCCCGAATGTTAAAACTGATTCATATTTATCAATTTAATTGGCAAATTATAACAGTTAAACCTTTTCCCTGTCCAGTAAAGCTTTTTTTCGTATCTGATTGCCAGAGATTCATATTCCCGTTAACATGACCTTTTGCTTCATAACACTCAAGGAAACAACCATGATCAACGAACAGCGTATCTGTGATGAATTTACCCGTCAGGCTTCCATTGAGAGCCCTTCTTTTAATGAGGCGGCCATGGCCAAATACCTGCGTGAACGGTTCGAAAAACTGGGCGCACAGGTTGAACTTGACCATGCCGGAGATGTCATCGGCAGCAACAGTGGAAACCTGTTGGCCCGGTTCTCCGGCACCAAGGCAGGCGAGCCCCTTTTATTGTCCGTTCACATGGATACCGTCACCCCGGCCGAAGGGGTTCAACCGGTGCTCAAGGACGGCATTTTTACCAGCGCCGGAGAAACGATTCTCGGCGCCGATGACAAAGCAGGCATTGTTGAAATCATCGAAACGCTTGAAGTTCTGAAAGCGCAGAACATCCCCCATGTTCCTCTTGAGATTGCCGTCACTGTCTGTGAGGAACAGGGCCTTCTGGGCGCCAAACAACTGGATTTCTCGAAATTCAAAGCCCGCCAGGGCATAGCGCTTGATACCGGCGGAACAGATATTGTCATTAACCGTGCCCCGGCGGCCAACCGTTTTCAAATCGATATTTTCGGACTTGAGGCTCATGCGGGTATTTGCCCCGAGCAGGGGATCTCCGCCATCCGGATAGCCTGCCGGGCCATCGCGCGTATGCCGCTCGGTCGCATTGATGACGAAACGACCGCCAATATCGGCACTATTCATGGCGGTCTGGCGTCCAACATCATCCCTAATCAGGTCAAGATCAAGGGCGAGGTTCGCAGTCATGACCGTGAAAAGTTGCGGGCACAGACCGAACTGATGATCAAGGCGGTCGAGGAAGAAGTCGCCAACGCGACAATCGTGATCAATGGTGAAACCCGGAAAGCCTCAATGGCACTGGAACTCAACGAAGACTTTCCACCCATGCGGGTTGCCGAAGACGCGCCAATTTTGCAAGTTGTTAAAGCGGCCGGTGAAGCCTTGAAGCGTCCTCAGGAAATCCGCGCAGCCGGGGGTGGATCGGACGCCAATATTTTTAACAGCCACGGGATAGACATGGTCATTCTCGCCACAGGCATGGCAAAAGTTCATACCATCAATGAACAGGTCGCGGTGAAGGATATGGTAAAAACCAGCGAACTGCTCGTCGAAATCGTCCGCCGAGTCTGATGCGATGCTGATCAATACGACCATCCGCCAGGTTCAGGCTCCGCCCATCACCGAAGTCAAAAGTTGGATTGCCGGACGGAGCTTTCCCGACCACAAGCCACTGGTTGATCTGTGCCAAGCCGTCCCCAGCTATCCCCCGCCGCCTGAGCTGGTCACATACCTGCAGCACGTCATCACTGATCCGACCACTTTCAAGTACAGCCCGGATGAGGGCCTTGACGAAGTCAGAGAAGAACTGGCTCACTGGTACCGGCGTCATTATCTGGCGGGACCGGATCCGCAACAGTTGTGCCTGACTATCGGTGCCAGCCAGGCTTTCTGGCTCGCTGTTGTGGCCTTATGCCTTCCGGGAGACGAAGTCATTATTCAACTGCCCGCCTACTTTGATCATCTGATGGGACTGCAATCCCTCGGCATCAAGGCGGTTCATGCTCCCTTTGACCCTGAACGCGGCGGCAAACCGAATGTTGAAAAAATCCGCACGTTGATCGGTCCTAAGACTAAGGCCCTTCTCCTGGTTACACCAAGTAATCCGACCGGAGCGGTTATTCCCCCTGATGAAATCAGACAGTTCTACGACCTCGCCAGAGAGCATGGTATCGCCCTGATTCTCGATGAGACCTATAACAGCTTTATCGCCTCGCAACCCCATCAACTTTTCGACGATCTCGATTGGACTCAACATTTCGTCCACATAGCATCATTCGGCAAGACTTTTTCACTGACCGGATTACGTTGCGGGGCATTGGCAGGAGACACTGAACTGATTCGACAGGCTCTGAAAATTCAGGACAGCATGGTGGTCTGTCAGTCCCGTGTGGCGCAACTGGCCCTGGCATTCGGTTGCCGGCATCTCGATCATTGGATTGCCGAAAACGCCCGCAAAATGCGTGATCGGCATGATCGCTTTAAAACCCTCTTTCTGGAGGCCGATCTCGCCTTTGAACTCAGCACCAGCGGGTCCTTTTTTGCCTGGATCAAGCATCCCTGGAGGGACTTGACCGGCCGCCAGGCAGCAAAAAAACTGGCTGAAGAAGCAAACCTGATCTGTCTTCCGGGAGAGACTTTCGGTCCCGGTCTTGATCCCTATCTGCGCCTGGCGTTCGGAAACGTTGAAACGGAAAACCTGCCCCGGGCAATTGAACGCTTTCAGCAGTTCCAGAGAATTCAGGAATCTTTTTGAGAAGTTTCCCGGTGAAAGAGATGGACATCCTGCTGAGGATAGGGGATGGTAATCTGAGCTTCAGCCAGCGCCTGATGAATGCCCAGGTTCACCCGGTATTTCAGGTGATGATAGCTTTTTATCGGCACCCAGTAACGCAAGCCGATATTGATAGAGGAATCGCCAAAGGCTTCAATGCCGACCTGGGGTAACGGCTCTCGGCAGATTTCATCAAAGCCGGCCAGGACCTTTTGCAGTATGTCGATCGCTTTTTCCGGATCATCCTGATAGGAAATCCCAACACTGGCTTCTATAATTTTGTTCTCAAAAGAGTTTCTCAAAATTTCACCGACGATGTGCTTGTTGGGAATAGTCAGCTCTTCTCCATCCTCGGAGGTCAGAATCGTCGCCGCCAGGCGAATTTCCTCAACCACACCGCTGACCCCCTGAACGGTAATGGTATTTCCCACGACAAAGGGACGTGTCAGGATCAGGGTCAGGCCGGCACCATAGTTCGACAAAGGGCCCTGAATGGCAAAACTGCTGCCGAAGGCCAGGGCACCCAATGCAGCGATAAAAGGTGCGATGGAAATCCCGAACTTGCCGATAGCGACAATCACCACAAAAACCATAATCAGCAGTTTTGTCGAACTGGCAAAAAATCGCGCCAGGGTCACGTCAATATTACGCTTTTCACAGAGGCGCAGAACGACACGGGCCAACCAGCCGGAAAGTTTCAGTCCGACGATAAGAATGATGAGAGCCCCGATAATCTGAAAACTGTACGTAATCAGAAATTCGGTCACGACATCGATAATTTTTTGCACAGTTTCAATTTCCTGACCAAATACTGCGTTGCTTTCAGGATTCATGGGAGTGCTCCTCAACATAAATAACGTCAACAAAAACACACAGGTGTTCAATCATAGCAGAAAACTCTCTTACTCTCGATTCCGTTTCATTTTTTGTTTTCTTTCGATATTCTGGCAGGCATAGCAAGCCGAAAACATTTTACGAGGCTGAAAGGAACCCATGATGAACTATAATTTTTTACTCATCGAACGTAGAAATCATCTTGCCATCATCACCATCAACCGCGAAAAAGCGCTCAATTCACTTCATCCCCAGACCCTTGCCGAACTGGAGAATGCCGTCATTGATTTTGAACAGAATGCGGAAATCAAAGTCATTATAATCACCGGTGCAGGTCAAAAGGCCTTTGTGGCTGGCGGGGACGTTTCCGTCATGCAACCCCTGAACCCCATGGAAGCCAGAGAAGTTGCCGTCAATGCGCAGAGATTGTTCAACGCCATAGAGTACAGCCGGAAGATCTATATCGCAGCGATCAACGGTTATGCGCTCGGCGGTGGCTGCGAGCTGGCCATGGCCTGTGATATCCGGATCGCGGCAGAAGGGGCGAAACTGGGACAACCTGAGGTAAAACTCGGCATCATTCCCGGCTGGGGCGGTACGCAACGGCTGGCCCGTCTGGTCGGCAAAGGAAAAGCCAAGGAGCTGATGCTGACCGGTAACATGATTGATGCTGAAGAGGCCCGACAACTTGGACTGGTCAACCAGGTCAGCAAAAAGGATGAGCTGATTGAAGAAGCGTTGAAACTGGCCGAACAGATTGCCGAAAAGTCCCAAGTCGCCGTGCAGTTGATCAAGGAAGCCGTCGATAATGGCCTCGAAATGGACATCGACAGGGCTTACGCCTACGAAGCCGACCTTTTCGGCTTGTGCTTCGCCAGCCACGACCAGAAGGAAGGCATGCTTGCTTTCCTGGAAAAACGTCAGCCACGCTGGAAAGACTGTTGAAACTTCATTGAAATGAGGCTTCAGGAGTGAGAGTTCCGGTATTTGCGGAGCGCTGACCTGATTTCCGTCACACTGTCATAAGGGACCCGAATACCCCGAATACCGCGGCCGATCTCTATCGCCGACCCCGGATCGCCATGAAAATCGGATCCTCCGGTAACGACAAGACCATGTTGCCGGGCAAGCCGAATTAACCAGTCAGTGTCGTCCAGACCTGAGCCGTTATTATAGGCCTCGATCCCGTCCAGTCCCAATTCGACCAGTTCGGCAATCAACAGCTCAAGTTTTTTTCTGTCTCGAGTCACGTAGGGGGGATGGGCAAGAACGGCAATGCCGCCACTGGCATGAATCAGCTTGATGGCCTCATCAACCGGAAAGTAACGTTTCGGAACATTACAGGGGACCAGGTAACGCTCAAAGGCCTCGTCATTGGTATTCACATAACCGGCGTTGCGCAAGGCCTGGGCAATATGCGGCCGTCCGATTGTCCCCCCGGCAAGCTTCTGTACTTCAGCGGGATCAAGCGGCCGGCGGTTTTCCCCGGTCAGCTTGGCGTTGACTTTTTCAATAATCTGGAAATTACGCGTTCGACGAAAGGCCTGAAATTCCTCCAACGCCCTGACCAGATAGGGATCGTGAAAATCGAAACCGTAACCCAGCAGATGCATATCGACATACTCGAACCACTGCGTCGACAATTCCACGGCTGGAATCACTTCGATATGGTTGTCGGCGCCGGCCTTCATGGCCCGCTCAATACCATCAATATTGTCATGGTCAGCGACGGCCAGAGCGGCCAACTCAGCCTGTTTGGCAAAATGAACCAGCTCTTCAGGGGAATAATACCCATCAGAACAGGTTGAATGGACATGCAGGTCGACATAAACCAATTGCATTTTAAATGACTCCGAATCGCTTCTCTCAAAAAGAAATTTGAACTGATATAAAATCTAAGCTACCACAGGCTCCCTATTAAGGGTCTCAGTGTTTTTCATCAATTCTAACCTGAACGCCCTGCCTTTGAGAACTCCTTGACCTTTATTACGCCACGCTGTACACATGTGGGCACTGAAAGAGGACGTTCAATGCCTTCAAGACTATCCGTTGAAAATCTAAAAAGCTACTTCTTTACCCGATCCGGGCTGATTAAGGCGGTTGATGACGTTTCCTTCTCCATCGAACCGGGAGAAACCCTCGCCCTGGTTGGCGAATCAGGCTGCGGCAAATCAATGACGGCGCTCTCCCTGTTGCGGCTGCTTCCGGAACCTGGACGCATTGTCGGCGGAGAAATTCATCTCGACGGTAAAGATCTGCTACGCCTACCAGCCTCTGAAATGCGCCGCATACGCGGAAATGATATTTCGATGATTTTTCAGGAGCCGATGACATCATTGAACCCCGTGCTCAAGATTGGTGAACAGATAGCCGAGGCCCTGAGGCTGCACCGGGTAACAGAACCACGGCAAGCCCTCACCGACGCAGCCGAATTACTTGACCTGGTCGGCATTGCTGATCCTCGCCGCCGCCTGCGTGATTACCCCCACCAACTGTCCGGGGGGCAACGTCAGCGGGTGATGATTGCCATCGCTCTGGCCTGTGACCCCAAGCTGCTGATTGCCGACGAGCCGACAACCGCTCTTGATGTGACGATTCAGGCTCAGATCATGGACCTGCTTCTGGAGCTTAAACAACAGCGTCAGATGGCCACCCTGTTGATCAGCCACGATCTGGGGGTCGTCGCCGGCAATGCCGACAAACTGGCCGTCATGTACGCCGGTCAGATTGTCGAACAGGGCAAAGTGCAACAGGTTTTTACCAACCCCCTTCACCCTTACACAAGAGGTCTGTTGAACTGTGTTCCGCGGCTGGGACAGAAGCAGGACCTACCGACCATTTCGGGACACCTGCCCGATTTAATCAAGCAGCCTGATGGCTGTCTGTTTATTGATCGTTGCCCCTGCCCCTGCACGCAATGCGGCAACCAGGCACCGGCCATTGAGGAAATTGAACCGGGACATTGGGTTCGTTGCTGGAGACATTGAAACGTGTCTTTACTTGAAGTCAAAAATCTGCGCAAAAGCTTTCGCATCAGCGACTCTCTAGGACGGACCACAGGTCAGCTGGTTGCCGTTGATGATCTGTCCTTTTCATTGGAAAAAGGTGAAATCCTGGGGCTCGTCGGCGAATCGGGCTGTGGAAAATCGACGACCGGAAAACTGATCATGCAGCTCCTTAAAGCTGATTCCGGCCAGGTCTTTTTTGCCGGAAAAGAACTGTCGGGACTCTCTTCCAGGCAGTTACGCAGCCACCGCAAACAGGTCCAAATGATTTTTCAGGACCCCTTTTCATCGCTCAATCCGCGCATGACCGTCGGGGCCATTCTCAGCGAGCCATTTGTTGTTCATAAGCTGGCTCCCGCCGCTCAAATTCGTAATCGAGTGATTCAGTTGATGGAAAAAGTCGGCTTGTCTGCAGAACATGAGCAACGTTATCCGCATGAATTTTCAGGAGGACAGCGGCAAAGGATCGGCATTGCTCGGGCCCTTGCCGTCGAACCGCAGCTGATTATCGCTGACGAACCGGTGTCCGCTCTCGACCTGTCGGTTCAGGCCCAGATTATCAACCTGCTGAAAAAACTCCAGCAGGACCATAATCTCAGCTACCTGTTCATTGCTCATGATCTAGCGGTGATAGAACATGTCAGCGACCGCATCGCGGTAATGTATCTTGGACGCATTGTCGAACTGACCAGTGCCGAGGAACTTTACAGAAATCCCCGGCACCCCTACACCGAGGCGTTAATGAATGCAGTACCGACACCTGATCCGAGCCATCCGCGCCCTGTGGCCCTCAAGGGAGAAATTCCTTCCCCGATCACTCCGCCTTCCGGTTGTCATTTTCACCCCCGCTGCCCCTACGCTGACGATCACTGCCGCCGGTCCGCTCCGAATCTGGTTGAGCTTGGCAAAGATCACCAGGTCGCCTGTCATCACCATCAACAGGTGGGCAAGTACTTGATCCGCGAGAAATAAACGGATTATTTTTAATCTGAAAGCAATCGCAAAATTGCGTCGAATAGGTTAAACTGCCCTTCTTCAAATGAATCGATATCACGCCATTATGACGCCAAGAAACCGCATTAAATCTGATCGCCGCCTGGGGCTGAGTACTCTTCAGGACATCAGTGCGCTGATTCTTCAGTCTCATGACCTCGATGAGACCATCAGCAATATCGTTGACATTGTCGCTCAGCGTGCCCAGTCTGACGTCTGCTCTCTCTATCTGCTTGAAGACGATCAGCAAACCCTCACCTTGCGTGCAACCCGCGGGCTTGATCCGGCAGCTGTCGGCACCGTTAAATTGAAAATCGGTGAAGGTCTGACGGGCAAAGTCGCTGAAGAAAAACGTCTGCTGGCGATCGAGGAACCGCAGAATCATCCTCAGTACCGCTACTTTGCCGAAACCGGAGAAGAGCAGTTTCACACTTTTGTCGGTATCCCTCTCTTTGACCGCAGCTTTCCCGTCGGCGTTCTGGTTATTCAGACCCGTCAAGCCCGGGTTTTCAGCGAGGAAGAGCAGGCTACGCTGACAACCATCGCCTTTCAGGTGGCTTCCATTGTCGTCAATGCCCGGCTGCTCAACACCCTTGATCGTTATCAATTTCCCGACAGGGCAACTTCCGGACAGAAGGAAACTGCACAGACTTCTCTACCGACACCAGATGCTCTGAGCGGCAAGGTTGCTTACCCCGGAGTTATTTCAGGTGCGGTCAACATCATTGACCAGCATTTTGGCTTCGCTGACATTTTTGACGAATGCAATATCGATGTCGAAGAAGAACTTAAGCGCCTGGATGAGGCGTTGAGAAAAACCCGCATTCAGACGCTTTACCTGGAAAAACGAGTCGCCGATCGGTTATCGCAGGAAGATGCGGCTATATTTCACACCCACCTGATGATTCTCGAGGACCGGGGATTTATCGAACGGTTACATGAACTCATCGAAGAACGACACAGTGCGCCCTATGCCCTGAAAAAGGTCATATCCGGCTACGTAGAAGCCTTTGACCAGATGCAAGACCCCTACCTGCGTGAACGGGCAGCCGATATGGAAGATATCGGCAGGCGCCTACTAGCTAACCTTGTCGGCAAGCAGACCGAGGGATTGCACCTGCATCATGCCGGCATCCTTATAGCAAATAAGCTGCTCCCTTCAGATATGGCGATTCTCGATCACGATATGGTGCAGGGCATGATTCTCGAGTCGAATGAAGCCAATTCTCACTCCGTGATTATGGCCAAGGCCATGGGAATTCCGGCTTTGATCGGAGTCAAAGGGGCGTTGACGACGATCAAACCGGATGCACAAATCATTCTGGATGCCAACGCCGGCCGGGTATATGTCAATCCCAGTGCGTCGATCGTTGAAGAATATCAACGTCTCGAGCAGGATCGTCTACAGGAACAGGAACAGCTCAGTGCCTTGAGGGATATCCCGGCGACAACCCGGGATGGACAACGGATTCATCTGCGTTCGAACATCGGTCTGGTCAGCGACGTCAATGTCGCCAAGAGCAACGGTGCGGAAGGAGTCGGTCTATATCGCACCGAATTCCCTTATATGGCCCGCAGCACTTTCCCTGAACGGGATGATCAGTACCAGCTTTACAAAAAAGTTGTCGAAGATTTCAACGGGCAGATTGTCACTATTCGAACTCTCGACATCGGTGGCGACAAGGCCCTCCCCTACTTCACTCCTCCCAAAGAAGCCAATCCGTTCATGGGTTGGCGTTCGGTCCGAGTGAGCCTTGATCATCGTGAAATTTTTCAGACACAGATCGAAGCCATTCTCATGGCTGCGGTCCACGGTCCTGTGCGAATGTTGTTTCCGATGATTTCCAATATGGCAGAAATCAGGGCGTGCAAAAAAGTCGTCCGTGATGCGGTTGAACACCTGCAAAAGCAGGGGATTCCCCACCGGTCCGATATTCCCATCGGAGCCATGATTGAGGTTCCCGCTGCTGTCCGCCTCGCCCCACACCTGGCCAGGGAAGTCTCTTTTTTCGCTCTGGGCACCAACGACCTGATCCAATACCTCCTGGCGGCGGACCGTTCAAACCCGCGCGTCCAGAGCTACTATGATCCCCTGCATCCAGCCGTGCTGCTCTCTCTGGACAGCCTGACCCGGACGGCAAAGGAAAATGCCGTAGAGCTCTGTGTCTGCGGTGAAATGGCCTCTGACCCGGCCTGCCTTCTTGCCCTGATTGGCCTCGGCATCAGGGAATTTTCCCTTTCAGCGCCTTGCCTGCCGCGTCTTAAACGCTTTATCAACCGGGTCGATACTGAAGCCGCCGAAGAGCTTATCAGCCAGCTGTTGCTGGAAGCTGACGGCAGCACAATCCGCAAGGCTCTGGAGCGGGCTATCGAAAAGCTGCCCGCTTCAAGCCATTAAGATAATCTGGTTATCTTCACTCAAGTCAGGTTTGAATATTCGATTTTCAGGGTCGCATGCACTCATTACCTGGGGCTTAACTGGCGCCATTCAAGGCGTCAATTACGCTTCTCATGGAATCCCCTCACCCTTTCGTGACTTAACTTGATTAAGGTGGATAGCCACATAAAAAACAAATCACCCAGCACCCCAGATCAGAGATCTTTGCCTCAATCGAGAACAATCAACAGGTCATCCTGTTCAACCTGATCCCCTTCGCCAAACATCAGCTCTTTGACCACGCCGTTTTTTTGCGCCTTGACATTGGTCTCCATCTTCATCGCCTCGGTGACCAGCAGAACATCCCCGGCTGAGACCTCATCACCGACCTTGACCATCAGTTTGAAAATTTTACCCGGCATCGGCGCACCGATCTCGTGACCATTATCGGGATCAGCTTTCACGTGACGACTGTCATCCGTCTCCACTGACAGATCTGTCACCGTCGTACTCCGAGGCTCGCCGTTCAGTTCAAAATAGATGTGGCGTGTTCCATCTTCACGCACGCGGCCAATCGCATTGAGTTTAACGATCAGGGTTTTTCCTGCTTCAATGTCGATGGTGACCTCGTCACCGATATCGAGCCCATAGAAAAAAACCGGCGTCGGCAATACCGAAGTATCGCTGTATTCCTGCCTGAAGCGGTCGAATTCTTCATAAACCCCGGGATAAAGAACCGCAGAGAGAACATCGCGCTCACTGGCAGAATGGTTCAGTTTCTTTTCCAGTTCGTCCTTTTTCAACACAAAGTCGACCGGCTCGAGTAATTCACCGGGACGACAGGTCAGTGGTTGCTCGCCTTTTAAAATAATTTTCTGCAGTTTTTCAGGGAATCCACCGTACGGCTGACCGATCATACCTTTGAAGAAGTCAACGACTCCTTGAGGAAAGACCAGTTCATGACCACGAGTAAGGATGTCCTCAGGCTCAAGGTTGTTCTGCACCATGAACATGGCCATGTCACCAACGATTTTTGATGATGGCGTCACCTTGACCAGATCTCCGAACAGGTCATTGACCTTGCGGTACATGTTTTTACATTCTTCCCATTTATGCCCCAGTCCGAAGCCTTCAACCTGAGGTTTGTAATTGGAATACTGTCCACCGGGAATTTCGTGGTCATAAACCTGCGCTGTTCCGCTGCGTAATTCCGATTCAAAGGGGGCATAGTAGGTCCGGCAGGTCTCCCAGTAGTTGGCCAATTGCTGTAAGCCGCTCATATCCAGTTGAGGATCCCAGATCGTCCCCTGCAGTGCGGCGAGCAGCGCATTCATATTCGGTTGAGCAGTCAGTCCGGAAACCGAAGATAATGAGGCGTCGACGATATCGCACCCCGCCTGAGTCGCCATCAACAGCATGGCTCCGCCGTTACTTGAGGTATCATGTGTGTGTAGATGGATCGGCAGACCTACTTCATTTTTAAGCGCCTTAATCAGTTTTTCGGCGGCAAAGGGCTTGATAAGACCGGCCATATCCTTGATCGCAAGAATATGCGCCCCCATCTTTTCCAGTTCTTTAGCCATAGTGACGTAATATTCAAGGGGGTATTTGTCGCGTTTGGGATCAAGGATATCACCCGTATAACAGATCGCCGCCTCACAGAGTGTGCCGGTTTTGCGCACGGCATCCATAGCGACCTGCATCCCCTTGGTCCAGTTCAGTGAATCAAACACGCGAAAAACATCAATACCGCTCTCGGCCGCCTTGGCGACAAATTCCTGGATGACATTATCCGGATAATTCGTATAGCCGACCGCATTGGACCCACGCAGCAACATCTGGAAAAGTATGTTGGGAATCTTCGCCCTCAAGCGCTCAAGCCGCTCCCAGGGGTCTTCGCGTAAAAAGCGCATGGAAACATCGTAAGTTGCGCCACCCCACATCTCGAGTGAGAACAACCCGCCTCCGAGATGGGCTGTAGCTTCAGCAATACGATCGAGATCAAAAGTTCGAAAGCGCGTAGCCACAAGAGACTGATGCGCGTCGCGCATGGTCGTATCGGTCACCAAAAGACGTTTATGCTGACGCGCCCACTGGGCCAGACCCTCGGGACCTTTTTCCCGAAGAATATCACGGGTGCCACGAGGATGTTGCTGCCCATAAGGAATTTCCGGAAGCAGAGGCTCACGTAACTCATCAAATTTCAGAGCTTTTTCCCTGGGGATTCCGGGATAACCATTGACTGAAATATGTCCGATGTAATTGAGAATTTTATTGGCTCGATCTTTTTTTATACGCAGCTCGAAAACTTCAGGATGTTTATCCAGAAAAGAGGTATCACACTCACCGGAGAGGAATACCGGATGAGTCATGACCTTTTCGAGAAAGCCGATGTTGGTCTTCACTCCCCTGATACGAAATTCCTGCAGAGAGCGATGCATGGTCCTCGCCGCATCACTGAAAGTCAGCCCCCAGGTGGAAATTTTGACCAGCAGGGAATCATAGTGGGGCGTGATATGGGCCCCGGCGTATCCGGCTGCGGCATCCAGCCGAACCCCGAACCCTGCTGCCGTTCGATACGCCTTGATGGTGCCAAAATCGGGAGCAAAGTTATTCCCCGGATCCTCGGTAGTAATCCGCGATTGAATTGCATAACCGCGCAGTTCGATATCTTTCTGATTGCTGATAGCGATTTCCGGATCCGACAGCTTATAACCCTCGGCGATACGGATCTGGGCCTGAACCAGGTTGCGCATCGTGACCAGCTCGGTCACCGTGTGCTCCACCTGAATACGAGGGTTGACCTCGATAAAGTAAAAATTCTGTTCTTTATCCATGAGAAACTCGACGGTTCCGGCGTTGACGTAGCCTACGGCATTGGCCATTTTCAAAGCATAACCACAAAGTTCCTCACGTTTTTTTCTGGTCAGATACAGAGAGGGCGCAATTTCAATAACCTTCTGGTGGCGGCGTTGAATCGAGCAATCACGCTCATAAAAATGGACGAGATTCCCGTATTGATCGCCCAGAATCTGAACTTCGACATGTTTGGGATTTTCGATATATTTCTCCAGAAACACCGTAGCGTCACCAAATGCGGCCTGGGCCTCGGAAGCCGCACTCTTCAAACCCTCAAGCAGCTCCTTCTGATTTTGCGCAACACGCATGCCCCGCCCGCCTCCACCGGCACTCGCTTTGACGATAATCGGATAACCGGCTTCTTTGGCAAAAATCAACGCTTCTTCCTGAGTCTTTACCGGCTGCGTCGTTCCCGGGACAATGGGGACACCTGCCTCAACGGCGACCTGACGCCCGGAGACTTTATCACCGAGACGTCTCTGAATATCGGGTGTCGGACCGATAAAAGCGATCCCGGCCCGTTGACAAGCTTCAGCAAAGTCGGCGTTTTCAGACAGGAAACCATAACCCGGATGAATCGCATCAACATCTTTCTTGCGCGCCAGATCAATGATTTCATCGATGCCCAGATAGGCATCAATCGGCCCCTTGCCCTGGCCAATCAGATAGGCCTCATCGGCTTTATAACGATGTAAAGATAAACGATCCTGTTCGGAATAAATTGCCACAGTCGACATTCCCAGTTCAGTACAGGCGCGAAAAATGCGGATAGCAATTTCACCCCGATTGGCTGCCATAATTTTTTTAAATTTTGTTATAGCCATTGATGGTCCTCTCCTCGAATAAGGCTTATTATCAAATCTGTACTTTTTTGAGATAGCTAAAAATATTTATTTAGAATTAATTTTATTTTTAAATTCAATGACTTAGGTTTTTTTACTTAGAGATAAGACAGAACAACTTCCAGATTGTCAAGATAAAATAGTGTTATATTTCTATCATTATTTCATATTTTATGAACTGACACGGCAGGTAGCCGAAAAAGAATAAAGATATCAGCGCGATAAAATTTCGGGGTGATAACCAGCAGGAAAATGAACTACCCCGCCGCAAGCAGCGGGGTATCAGAAAAATTCTAACTGGTCGTCACGGTGCAAAGTTTCATAATCTTCCAGACC
>JAFGEL010000107.1 GCA_016931615.1 Desulfuromonadales bacterium | reverse complement strand
CTTGCTCTCGGGCGCTTTGCGCAGGTCATCGCCATCGGTGAGAAATCGGCCGTGCAACTTACCCGGCTGGGTGTCAAAGCCGATAAGGTACGGCATCCGGCGAACGGCGGGGCGGGTAAGTTCAGATCTCAGATGCTGCAACTGTTGCAGGGAGAATGATGGACTTTCCAGCCGAATTTCTGACGGTTGCTCTGGTTCACTTGCTGGCTGTGGCCAGCCCCGGACCCGACTTTGCCATGGTGCTCAGGCAAAGTCGGGTGGCCGGTCGCAAGACCGCTATCTGGACCAGTGTCGGTATCGGGCTCGGAATTCTCGTCCATGTCGCCTATACTCTTCTCGGGTTGGGGTTGGTCATTTCCCAGTCGGTTCAGGTTTTTAACCTGATCAAGCTGGGGGGTGCCGGATACCTGCTGTACATCGGCTGGAAGTCGTTGAGAGCCGGTCCCGGTGGCGAACTGGCTAACGCGAATGAGAATCAGGGTCCTGGGCCTGGCGTTAGCCAGGCGTTGCGAAGCGGTTTTTTAACCAATGCCCTGAACCCGAAAGCGACGCTGTTTTTTCTCTCTCTATTTTCAGTGATTATCAAACCTGACACCCCACAAATTGTTCAGGTTCTTTATGGACTCTACATGTCCCTGGCAACCGCAATCTGGTTCTGTGGTTTGAGCCTGGTGCTGACTCAGGCCCCGGTGCGGCGGGTTTTTGTCCGCTTCGGCTATTGGGCCGAAAGGCTCATGGGCGCCGTTCTTGTAGCCCTCGGCGTTCGCCTGGCATTGGCAAACCGCGGTTAATGATGTTTCAAGGAAACACACAATGGCGATAGAAATCATTCAGAATCAGATGATGCGTTTTCTGGCCAGCGAAGCCCCTGAAGTGATGTCGATCAAGGGTGCCTGGGGGGTCGGTAAGACCTATACCTGGAATGCCTATCTCACGGCAGCTAAAAATCAGAATAAGATCGCTCTTGGCAGGTATTCGTACGTGTCGCTGTTCGGAATCAACTCTCTGGATGCGCTGAAGTTTGCAATTTTTGAGAACATGATCGATCGCCAAGCGATCGGGCGTAAGCCGACTGTGGAAAGTTTCAAGTCGAATACTGCAGAACTTTTGCGTTCACTTGGGAAAAAATCCCTGCCGCTGTTCCCCACCGGTTCGACGGTAGAACATTATCGCTCAATGATCGATTCACTGGCTTTTCTTTCCCTGGAAAAAACCATCATCTGTATTGATGATTTTGAACGCAAAGGACGCAGTATCGAAGCTCAAGATATTCTGGGCCTGATTACGCAGTTGAAAGAACAGAAAAAATGTAAAGTGGTGCTGATTCTCAACGATGAAAGTTTGAGCGAAGATTCCTCTATCGATTATGTCAGGCTCAGGGAAAAAGTTATCGATACCGAGTTGCGTTTTGCTCCGACGGCTCAGGATTGCGTCACGATTGCCCTGAGCAGCGGGAAGCTGGGGACGCTGCTGGCCAGGAATATTGTTCAGCTCAAGGTCAACAACATTCGCATCATCAAAAAAATTGAAAAACTGGCGCTGCTCATTATGCCTCTGCTTAAAAAATATGATGATCAGGTTACCTTCCAGGCGTTGCGCACATTGACCCTGTTGACCTGGTCGTATTACGGCCAGTCGGCAAGTACTCCCGAGTACAATTTTGTTGTCGGGCGAACCAGTGCTTTTGGAGATCTTGATGACGACCAGACTTTGTCGACCCAACAGCAGATCTGGTGTGCCATTCTACGCCAGTACAATAATTTCACCATGGATGACTTTGATCTCCAGATTGCAAGCCTGGTTGAAAATGGCTACGTCAATGAAAAGCTTTTTCTTGAACAGGCTGAACTTCTTAATGAACGGATTCTGGCGGCCCGCTCCGAAGATTCTTTTCAGGAGGCCTGGAGGCGTTTCAACGAATCTTTCGATGACGACGCTCAAGGGGTTGTTGATTGTCTCTCCGAAAGTTTCAAGCATAATGCGAAATACATCAGCCCGGTCAATCTTGACGGTACGGTACGGCTGTTAAGGAACCTGGGAAAAGATAAACTGGCGACCAGGATCATCGATCTCTATATCGACAAAAGGCAGGATAATGCGGAACTTTTCAATCTCGACTCTTCCGTTTTTCCGGGGCAGATCAAGGACTGGGAAGTTGTTCAGAAGTTTCGTGCGAAACAGGAATCTCTGCGGGCCAAGCGCTCACTGAAAGATATCTGTGACCTGCTTCTGGCCCAAGACACTTGTGGGGACGAAGAAGAGCTGCTGATGTCACAAGCCTCAGTTCAGGACTATGTCGATCTTTTCAAGGGACAGAAGGGTGTCAGGCTTTCAGAATATGTCGATCTGTGTTTGAAATTTACGCGCCTGGGCGGCACCACGGAATACCAGAAAATCATCTCCGATAAAGCCACTGAAGCGCTGGTATTGATCGGCTGTGAGAGCAAGCTGAATGCCAGTCGGGTCAGACGTTTTGGTATCAGGATTGATTGAAGCACAGGACTGGACTCGACCAGCTTTTCTGTTACGCTGAATACAAATGTTTGCCCTATTTTCCAGGAGTGACCGAATGAGAACACTGTTGAGAGTGGTAAGTGTCGTTGGTCTGTTGGTGTTTCTCAATGGCTGTGGAGGCGTCTACTACTCGGCCATGGAAAAAATCGGGGTACACAAACGCGATATCCTGGTTGATCGCGTGGCCGAAGCACGCGACAGTCAACAGGAAACCAAAGAACAGTTTTCCTCGGCTCTTGAACATTTCAGCAGCGTGATCAATTTCAAAGGCGGAGAGCTTGAGGATAAATATAACGAGCTTAAAAAAGAGTTGCAGAAAAGTGAAGATCAAGCCGCAGATGTTCGTGATCGTGTGGCTGCCGTGGAAGATGTGGCCGATGCCCTGTTCGCCGAATGGGAAGCCGAACTGGATCAATACAAGAACGCAAGCTTACGTCAAACGAGTGAAAAACAGCTCAAGCAGACCAAGGCTCATTATTACAAACTGATCGGTGCGATGAAAAAGGCTGAAGCCAAGATCGACCCGGTTCTTGACCCCTTACGCGACCAGGTCCTGTTTCTCAAGCACAATCTGAACGCCCGTGCTATTGCCTCACTGCAGGGTGAATTAGGGCGGATTGAAAGCGATGTCAGTCGCCTGATCCGCGATATGGATGCGGCGATGAAGGAGGCCGATAGCTTTATCCGGACGTTAAAGGCCGAATAGCCGGACCCCGGCGCTGTTGAATCATTATGAACAGCGCCGGGAATGCTTCTCAATCCATTTTGGCAATTTCGTATCCAGCGCCTTTCCAGGCGAAAATTCCCCCCGGGTAACGGTAGACATTTTTGTAGCCGAGTTTGCGCGCCCAGACGGCACCGTTGTGGCTGCGCGTACATTTCACAAAGCCGCAGTAAATGACGATGGTTTTGTTTTTATCCGGGCCCAGCAGTTTCTCAAAATCAGCTTGTGATTTTCCGGCGGTTTCATTGGTGTCCCAAGTCTCCATATCCGGGATCGGGAAGAGAAACTGTTCGGCTCCTGGGACATGGGCTTTTTTGTAGCTGTCTTCATAGGGCATGGTGTCGATCACCAGCACATTGTCACACCCCTCTAGAAGCTTTTTCAATTCGGGCGTGGTAATGATTTCATAGCCGCCCCTCTGAACTTCGCGCAGGAGTTTGACTGCCTGGGCTTCGTCTTTGACTTCCTTTTCGAATTTGTTATCGAAGCTTAAAGCCGGAGTGCTGATCAGCAGCAGTGCTGCCAGTAGAGTACAGAGAATTCTCAGATGGTTGGCGAACATAACTCTAGACCTCCTTGGGAAGAGCCCGACGACGGTGAAACTGAACCCACGGGTTCAAGATCGGGCGATTGATAAAACGCCACAGGTACAGGTACCCGATGGCCAACATGAGCAGCAGATCGCGGTGCAAGGCACCGCGCAGATCGTGAAAAGCCTCGGCTTCAGGATCATTCGGACCAAAACAACCGCAATCGATATCCAGGCCGAGATGGATTCCATAAGCAAGAACGGCTAGAAAGAGCAGCATCATCAGGGTGATGAGAGACAGGGCGCCGCGCTTTTCCAGTAGCAGCCCTACGGCGGCGATGATTTCACTGACAATCAGGCTGATAGCGACAGGAAAGACCAGGATGTCCGGCAGCAGACCGTAAGCGCCGACAATGGCACTGAAATCATTGGGATGAAAGCCTTTGGAGATTCCCGACCAGAGGAAAACAGCCACCAACAGCAGACGCAGGAAATGATAACCAAAGCCGAAAGGCTTGCCATTCAGCAGCTTTGAGTTTTCGCTGTACATTGTTGCCCGGCAGTTAAGCATTTGGTCAATACCTTCGGCTGGTTTTTCGTTCTCAGATCAAGGCTATTTTCCCGACGGCGAGCATGATTAGGATGAGAAACATGACAACGGCCACTCGCTTGACCGGGAATCCTGTTCCGGAACGGTCACCAATCTGGCGTTCGCGTGTCCGGGTGCCTGATGTGGTGGAGCGACGAAGTTTGTTTTTCACTTGCAGGCGGTTGAAATAGGTCAACGGTGCTTTGGCTTCTGTGCTCTCGCCATTGAGAATTTTCTGCGGTTGAAAAACCACGTCGAGCAGATGACCCGTTGAGCTATGGGCAGCGAAAACATGGGTGCACGAAGCGCAATAACTGACGATGCGTTGTGCGTCGGCATTGTCGATGTTTTTCGTGGTCCAGTTCCGGGACCGTTCACTTGCCAGACAGGACACCCCGCCTCCCGCTCCACAGCACAGGGTCGTTTTGCGACTGTGGCTGGATTCGGAAAGCTGTAAGCCCTTTTTTTTCAGCAGCGACCTGACCGCATCCTGCGTGGTGCCGTAGAAGCGTGAGACACAGGGATCATGGAGATGGACCTTCTCCGCTATGTTATCTGTTTTGGGCAGCGGCAGTCCGTCCAGGCGCTGATAAACACTTTCAACCGTCAGCCCTGTGCCGTATTCGTTGAAAACTTTTTGGCAATTCGGGCAGGCAACCAGAACGGTTTTGACTCCGTTAGCTGACAGGTAGTTTTTTAATTCATTGAACACATTATTAAAGCGAACATGATTTCCCAGGTCATGGGAAGGTTTGCTGCAGCAGTCAAGGACTATCCCGAGTGCGGGAAGATGTTTTTGCAGATAACGATAAAGCTCAAGGGTTGTCTCGGGACGGGATCCGGTCAGGGCGCAACCGGGGAAAAAGACCGTGTTACAGCCGTCGGGTAGTGCATACCAGGTGAAAAGTTTCGAAGTGCCGATCTTCTCGTAATTGCGTAACACCCGGTGCTGGGGGAAATCAGCTTTGCCCCGGCCGAAGGCTTCGCGCCGCATTTCCAGAAACAGTTGTGCGGGATTGAGGTCATGGGGGCAAACGGCTGTGCAGAGTTCACATAGACTGCATTGAAAAGGTAATTGCTGAAATTTTTCAAAGTTAGGAGCGTATTCTGTGGCGATAGTTTTGGGATCACCGTAAGTCTGGAGGAAGCTGCACTCTTTTACGCACAATTGGCACTGGGTACAATCGTTCGAAATGCGCAGCAGGCAGGATTCCAGTTCTGGTCGGGAATGCCCTGAATTTGCGGGACAGAGATTTGATCCGGAATTAGCCATAGATCCGACTTTTCATGCTGCTTTGGCTCTTGCACCAAGGTACAGGGCTGCACCATAAGCGCCGACAATCTCAGGGGCATTGGGGACTGAAACGGTACGTCCCAGGCGTTTGGCAAGCAGATCAACCAGGACAGAGTTTCTGGCGACTCCGCCACTGAATACCAGTTCGCCCTGAAGGCCGACGCGGTCGAGCATACTGCTGAGGCGATCGACGATCGACAGGTGGATCGCCCGGGCGATCGCTTCAGGTGCAGTGCCGCGATTCCGTAAAGAGACCACCTCTGATTCGGCAAAGACAGCGCACATGCTGTTGATTGCTACGGTTTCGTCTGAAGCGGCCGCGGCCAGGGAAAACTCGTCCAGGGAGTAGCCCAGCGAGGCCGCCATCATTTCCATGAAGCGGCCGGTACCGGCGGCGCATTTATCGTTCATCTGAAACTGGGCAACGCGTCCTTGCGGATCCAGCGCGATCACTTTGGAGTCCTGCCCGCCCACATCGAGAATTGTCCGACAGTCTGGAAACAGGTGCTTGGCTCCCAGGGCATGGGCTTTGATTTCGGTAATAACCTGCTGGGCAAAGTGTTTCTGGGCCAGGTGCCGGCCGTAACCGGTCGCTGCTACAAACTGTGGGGCGTAACGTTTGATCATCTCGGCAGCCTGTTTGTGCGGCTCAAAAGAGCTGTTGACCACTTCGGAGGCGACCAGCTGCCCATCTTTGACGGCGGCCAGTTTGATGGCCCTGGAACCGAGATCAATTCCGACGTGCATAGAGGTTACTCCTGAATCTGTTCGATGAACGCTTCGACACGGGTCTGCAGCTGGCCGACATCCTCGGGAGAGTAATCGGATTCGATGGACATAAAAGGAATCCCTTCCTTTTCGCAGGCTTCACGCAGCTTGACCGCTTCGATATTGTAGGTGTGGCAGAATTGCAGACAGTAATCGATCAGGCCCTGTGCCCCTGAGGCTTTGTATTCGGCGATGACCTGGTCGATGCGGTCATCGTTGGGAGTGAAGCAGGAACAGTCGATTTTCATGTAGCGTTCCGTCAACTTTTCCAGCATGTCGTCCAGCGAGGCTCCAGTGGTATCGATGGTGTCTTTGTAATAACGGGTGCCGATGCAGCTTTCTTCGTTGACAATGACCGCCCCGGAGTTTTCGATGATGTTGTGGAGTTTCCAGTTGGGCAGGGCCATCGGCGTTCCCGAGACCATGATGCGCGGGGTCTCTTTGGGCGCGACAACGTTATTGTTGCGGCACCGGGTTTCCAACTCGTCACAAAGTTGATTGACCTGGGCGGTGAACCGGGCCGGTTCGTCATAAAAGGCGATCTGCTGAATGAGTAACATGTCGCGGCCGCTGATCGGCGAGGGGTTGTGATGGCGCAGGTCATTCAGGCGCTGGAGGGCTAGACGCTTGGCGTTAAGGGTGTCGATGGCGGCACGCAGTTCCGTTTCAGCAATTTCATTACCAATGATTTTTTCCACCGCGGTTTTGAAATCCTTGACCTCTTCCAGCCACAGCCGTTTATCCCGTTCACGCTTGAGTTGCGGAATTTCCATGACATGCGTGGGAACATGTTTGTCGAGCAGTTCCCAGGTTTTTTTCTTGGCATCGCAGGTGGTTTCCCCGTAGACGAAATCAACCGCCTGAAAAAACGGACACATGCCGCTGATTTTAAAACCGAAGGCCGATTTGACCATCGGGCAGATATTACGCGGCAGAACGGTTTCCGCGTCCGGGATGGTGGCCTGTGAGCCGCCGCAGAGGCCGATGCAGAGGCCGCCGGCTGCCTGGATAATTTCTTCCGGAACATAAACACAAAAGGTGCCGATAACAGGTTTGCCGGCTTTTTTGGCATCGACCATCTCCTGAATACGGCCAGTATAGATATTTTCGATCATTCGATCGAAGTAAGCCATTTCTTCAGGTCGGTTGGATTGGCTTAAGAAGATGTTCTGATAAAGTTGGGTTAATACGGGGGGAACTTTTTTAAACCGTTCCACATCCATATCAAGCTCTGTCCAGAGCTGTTCGTCGGCTTTAACGCTGAATTCGGTGGTCATGAACTCCTCCTGTAATAAATGATTGCAAATAACAGAAATGATTGCTGTAGCCATCAATTAAATGGATTGACTGTTCAGGGTCAAACGGATAATTTTAATAAAAACGATAGTAAGGATTGGAAAAATAAATAAAGGTTGGGTCTATGACGTTACGTCAGCTTGAATTGTTTGTCGCGGTTGCCGAAACCGGCAGTTTTTCCAGAGGTGCCGAAAAGGTTCTGTTAACCCAATCGACGGTCAGCCAGCATGTGGCCGCGCTGGAGAGTGAATTCGGTACGCCCCTGCTTGATCGTACCACCAAGGGGATTTACCCGACCGCTGCAGGGCAGCTGTTTCTTCAACACGCCCGGCGCATACTCAATGAGCGGGATGTGCTCAATCAGGCGATGGAAAGTCTGCATGGCCTGGACAGGGCAACGCTCAATATGGGGGCGAGCAATATCCCGGCGAATTACCTGCTGCCCTGCTTTTTACCGGTTCTGCGTCGCCGGTATCCCGGTATCACCCTGAACGTGACCATCGGTGACAGTCGTGAGGTGCTTGACACCCTCAGCGCCGGGCAGGTGGAAGTGGCGATTGCCGGGGGGCATGTGGATCCTGAGCTGTTCAATGCCAAGCCGCTCCTGAAGGATCATCTGGTGATGATTGTCGGCCCTGATCATCCGCTGGCTGCTGCGGGAACAGTTTCTTTGGCGGATTTAAAGAAACAGGTCTTTATCGTCCGTGAAGACGGTTCCGGAACGTACCAGGCTTTGCAAAAAGCATTTTTAAAGGCGGATATCGAGCCTGATTCTTTTCAGGTCGCCGCGCGCCTGGGCAGCAATGAAGCGGTGCGCCGGGCGGTCGCCGCGGGACTCGGATGTGCTTTTGTCTCTGATCTGTCGATTCAGAGTAATCTGCATCGCGGCGAACTGGTCAAGGTCGATGTCGCAGGGTTGACCATAGAGCGCCAGCTGTGGCTGGTCTCCCTGCGGGAAAGAACTCCTTCACCGGCCGCCGTCGCCGTCAGTGAATTACTGCTGCAGAATGGTGAACTCGACGCGTCCCTGCGACAGTGCCGGACGTTCTGAACAGCACTCTCCCCCGTGTCCTGAATAAGGGTGATAACGCTCATGAGTGAGTCCGCGAAAAGATCGTGGCAGCAGCCTGAACTGTTGCTATTTATCATGGCGTTTGCCGTTCCACTGAGCTTTTCAGCCTGGCAGGCGTTGCTGAATAATTTTGCCATTGAACGAGCCGCGTTTACCGGCCGGGAAATGGGTATTCTGCAATCGTTGAGAGAGATCCCCGGATTTCTGGCGTTTGCCGTAGTTTTTGTCCTGTTGTTTGTTCGTGAGCAATCCCTGGCTTTAATCGCTCTTTTTCTGCTCGGTCTGGGGACGGCCCTGACCGGGTTTTTCCCTTCGGTTCTCGGCCTCTACCTGACGACCATCCTGATGTCGATCGGGTTTCATTATTATGAAACGATTCAGACCTCGCTGACGCAACAGTGGATTCCAAAAAACTTGGCCGCGGAAGTTTTCGGGCGCCTGATTGCGGTCAAGTCCTTTGCGGCGATTATTGCCTTTGCCCTGATCTGGGTGACTACAAACAGCTTCACTCTTGACTATCGGTGGCTGTATCTCGGCTTTGGCGGTTTTACCATGCTTATCGCCGTCGGCTGCCGAAGCTGTTTTCCTTTTTTCGCCCAACCCACGGTCCAGCACAAGCACATGGTGTTGCGGCGTCGTTACTGGCTCTATTACTGTCTGGTGTTCATGTCCGGGGCGCGTCGTCAGATCTTTATGGTTTTTGCCGGGTTTCTGATGGTGGAGAAGTTTGCCTATTCGGTCAGTGACATTTCACTGTTGTTCCTGATTAATGCCGGTCTGAATGTTCTTTTTGCGCGAAAAATCGGACAATTGATCACCAGGTTTGGTGAGCGCAGGGCCCTGGTCCTTGAATATATCGGACTGATCATGGTTTTTTGTGGCTATGCCCTGGTCCAGACGGCTTGGATTGCGGCGGGACTGTACATTCTGGATCACCTGTTTTTTGCTTTGGCGATCAGTCTCAAAACCTACTTTCAGAAAATTGCCGCGCCCGAAGATATTGCCTCAACAGCCGGGGTCAGTTTTACCATCAATCATATCGCGGCGGTTGGAATCCCTGTGGTTTTCGGCCTGCTGTGGCTGAACTCGCCGGCCCTGGTTTTCTTTATCGGGGCGATTATGGCAGGTATTTCATTGCTACTGTCCCTGCTGATCCCGCGCCACCCGGAGCAGGGGCGAGAGACCTGTTTTGGTCTGCGTGCAAAGCTGTCTGAGGAACTTCCGGGCTAAATCATTTTTGCTTTCTCCTGAAAAGATCAGATTTTAAGCTTGACACCCTGTCAAGAAAGAGGAAGCCGTCCAGGTGATCGAGTTCGTGTTGTACGGCTACAGCTTCAAAACCTTCACAACGAACGACTTGAAGCTGCTCGTTTTCATCGAGATATTCAACCACAATCACTTCCGCGCGGGTCACGTTGCCGGTGTAATCGGGGACCGACATGCAGCCTTCGCGGACAATATTCATCCCTTCTCTCTCAATAATGACCGGATTCACCATCTGCATCAGGCCATGGTTGTCCTGTTTTTTGCCCAGCTTGCTTTTGGATACGTCAACCACGGCCGCACGCCGCAGATCACCGATCTGGGGGGCGGCGATTCCGACGGAATGCCCGGCATCGACCATGGTATCAACCAGGTCATTGAGCAGCCTGCCGACAGTGTCGTCAAAGTTGTCGATCGGCGCACAGTTTTCCTTGAGGCGCGGGTCGGGATAGACCAGAACTTCTTGTACGGCCATTGGTTTACAGCTCCACGGTCATCAGGGATCGCACGGAAATATCGACCTGTAATTTTTTCTTCAGTTCTTTCATCCAGCCTTCGACAACATCAATGCCGGTATTTTCGGGCAATAAAGCTTCCAGCATCATGACATAGACAGGTTTGTCCGTGGAGCCGATCAGCTTGGTATTGAGGTCAGTTATATTGATTTTGCGATCACCGAGTTCTCTGGCCACCTGATAGACGATACCCGGTTTGTCGGCTCCGTAAACCGAAATCATGCAGAGTTCACCGTCCAGCTCGGGACGAATTTCTCCACCGGGCTTCAGGGTACGGATGAAAACTGAAAGACCGTTTTCCTCCAAGGGGTGAAAGTGGTCGGCGAACTCCTCTTGGTCATTGATTTCGGGATTTGAAATGATCAGGATCATTGAAAATTGCCCACCGAGGATGGAACAGCTGGAGTCGGCAATGTTAAAGCCACCGTGGTAGAGGATTTCGGTGACCTGGGATACAATTCCGGGGCGGTCACGGCCGATGATGGTTAAAGCAAAGTGCTGCATAGCGGTCTCCTGTCGAAAAGGATTGAATCCATGTGAATTGAAAGAGTGCCCTATGTCTCTTCAGTTTGCAAGGTGAGCTTTTAAATTGAAACCCGCAGCAGTCGTTGATCGCTGGCAGGATTTAAAAAAGCAGGCTATCGTATAAACAGACTGAAAAATTCTCTGTTTGAAGGAAAAATCATGCATGACTCAAAAGCGATTGTCCGCCGACCGGGCCGCAGCATCGTTCACGGCCTTTCCACGAGCGTGCACACAACGCTTGATTATGGGAAAGCCCTGGCTCAGCATGACCAGTATATTCAGGCATTGGAATACTGCGGGTTGAATGTTGCCGTGCTTGATTGCCTGGAGGCTTATCCCGATTCGACTTTTATTGAAGATGTTGCCGTCCTGACACCGGATTGTGCCATTATTACGGCACCGGGAGCGCCGTCTCGCAAGGGCGAGGTGCAGTCGATTGAAGCGGTGCTGAAATCTTACTATGTCGATATCGAGAAGATTCATGCTCCCGGGACTCTTGAAGGCGGGGATGTGCTGTCGATCGGACGGTGTTTTTATATCGGTCTGTCGAAGAGAACCAATCCCTCCGGCGCAGACCAACTGGTGAACATTCTGAAAACCTATGGCATGATCGGAATCCCGGTCCCTCAGCGTGGATTTCTTCACCTTAAAACCGCCGTTACCTATGTCGGCAGAAATTCCTTGCTGGTTGCCGAGGGGTTTGACCTGCCGAAACAATTTGAAGAATTTGAAACAATTCAGGTTCCGCGCGCTGAATATCCGGCGGCTAATTGTATTTTGATGAATGACAAGATCCTGATGCCCGCGGGGTTTCCTGACACCAGAAAGCGGCTTGAATCGCTCGACACTGAGATTGTTGAAGTTGACATTTCCGAATTCGCAAAAATTGATGGCGGATTGACCTGTTTATCTTTGCGTTTCTGAGTAAACATCTTTTTCAAGGATAAAAATACGGTTGTATAACTGAAAAAAAGGTTTGCCACCAGACACGAAGAACACCAAGAAAGCCTAAAATCATTCTTAAGGCAGAGATACTGAGATAGCGAGAAATCCTCTTTTGTTGGTTTTAAAAACAATAATGCTTTTGATGTTATTTGATTTTTCTCAGTGGTTTCTGTGTCCTCTGTGGTAAATATTTGTTTACCTTGCTTTATTGGATTATCTCAATGGCTACGCAACCTTTATTTTGGTTATAGGTCCGAAAATAAGTGTCCTGCCTGTGAAGCTGCCTTTTCAGTCAATGTGGTTGCAACAGGTTCAGGGTCTTTTCCCCTCACTTTATGAGCCTGCCCGGCAACAGATCACTTTCTCCCCCTCGATTGCATGATAAAATATGAAGGTCAATAGCCCCTCTCTTCGAAAGGAGCTTTTCATGCCCAGTGACAGTGAGATTGCTCGCCAGTTTCAGCTCAAACCGATCAGTCAGGTTGCCGCTCAACTCGGTATCGATGAGGATGATCTCCTCCCTTACGGACGCGATACGGCCAAGGTTCACAGCAATGCCCTGCAGCGACCGGGTGACCGAAAAGGCCGCTTGATTCTGGTTTCCGCCATAACGCCTACGGCTGCCGGCGAAGGCAAGACCACCACCACTATCGGCCTGGGGCAAGCCTTTGCCAGGCTTGGTCACTCGGTCTGTCTGGCTCTGCGTGAACCTTCTCTCGGTCCCTGTCTGGGGATGAAGGGTGGGGCCACCGGGGGTGGTTACAGCCAAGTCGTCCCGGCTGATCGTATCAACCTGCATTTCACCGGGGACTTTCACGCCATCACCAGTGCCAACAATCTGCTTTCAGCGGTCATCGACAACCATATTTATCACGGCAACAGTTTAAACATTGATCCGCGGCGCATTCTCTGGCGCCGGGTGATAGATATGAACGACCGCAGCCTGCGGCATATCGTCCTGGGTTTGGGAGGCAAGCTTCAGGGTATTCCGCGCGAAGGAGGGTTTGACATCACGGCCGCTTCTGAAGTGATGGCGATGCTCTGCCTGGCTTCCGGAATTGACGATTTGCGTCAAAGGATTGAGCGGACCCTGGTTGCGTTTACCTATGACGGGGAGCCGGTCTATGCCGGACAGCTTGAGGTCAGTGGTGCCATGCTCGCACTGCTGCGGGATGCCATTCATCCCAATCTGGTCCAGACCTTGGAAGGGGTGCCGACCCTGATCCACGGCGGTCCCTTTGCCAATATTGCCCATGGCTGCAACAGCCTGCTGGCGACGCGGATGGCGCAGCATTATGCCGACTGGGCTTTGACTGAAGCCGGTTTCGGTTTCGACCTGGGAGCGGAAAAATTTTTCGATATCAAATGCCGGATCGGTGAGCTGAAACCTCAGGCGGTGGTTCTGGTGACCACTGCTCGGGCTTTGAAATTTCATGGTGGCCAGGCCAAGGACAAGCTTGCAGAAAAGGCCCTGAAGGCCCTGCGGCGGGGTCTGGAAAATCTCGATAAACATATTGAAAATGTCCGCAAATTCAATCTGCAGCCGGTTGTCGCCCTGAACCATTTCGCCGGTGACAACATTGCCGAGCTGTCCCTGGTTGAGGCCCGTTGCCGGGAACTAGACACCCCTTACGCGCTTTGCGACCATTATGCGCGAGGGGGAGAAGGTGCCCTGGAACTGGCCGAAAAGGTGATGCAGGTGGCCGGTCGGACCGGGCGTCACCGTCTGCTCTATGAGCTTGAACAGCCGGTCGAGGACAAGATCCGCATCATCTGCCGAGAGGTCTACGGTGCGGATGATATCGCCTTTACCAAGCAGGCGGCCAGGGATCTGCAGCAGGTCAGGCAGCTCGGCTTTGCTCAGCTGCCCATCTGTATCGCCAAAGCTCCGGGATCCCTGTCGGATGATCCTAACCTGCTGGGGCGACCGCGACATTTCGATATTACCGTACGTTCTGTTCAGATCAATTCCGGGGCGGGATTTCTGGTGGTGATGACCGGCGATATTCTGCGCATGCCGGGGTTACCGAAGCATCCCGCTGCCGAGCGTTGGGATTTAACCGCCGACGGGAGCATCATCGGGTTGAGTTGATGGTGCGGCGGGCAGGTCAGGCACGTTGTGCCCGTCGGGACAGGTCATATCAGCAGCCGGTCAAGGATCAGCACGGTCAGTAACAGCGCCATCGAGATATTGATCAGGTGGAATGCCCGGCGCGCCGCGGCCCGGTTTTCACTGTCAGACGCTACCTTTATAATTGCAAGAAATACCATAAAAAGGCCTGCCAGGTAGATATAAACAAGAGCCGGGCTTGCAATATAGCTGAATGTTGGGAAAAGCAGATAACAGAGAAACAGGCTCATGACCCAGCAGTTGTTGATTTTCAGCAGCTTGTCTGTGGCGATGGTTTCAAACAGATCCGGCAGGCCACTGTTCTTCAGGTCATCCCGGTAGCAGCAGAGCAACAGCCAGGTGTGGGGGATCTGCCAGACAAACAGGGTGCCGGCCAGAATCAGCGATTTCTGGGTGAACAGCATTCCCCCCGCAGCGGTCCAGCCGATCAGTGGCGGCAGAGCCCCGCAGATCGCCCCGGGGATTGCGGCAAACGGGGTATGGCGCTTCAGCGGGGTGTAGATGGCGTTATACCAGATGACCGCCAGGATGCCGAGCAGAAGTGATTGACTCCCCGGCAGAAGCAGCAACAGCAGGGCCCCGCTGCTGATCGCTGAAGATGCAACCACCAGCGCAGTCTGGGGTGTCAGGCGTCCGGTGGGCAGGGGGCGCAGACAGGTGCGTTCCATCCTCTGGTCGAGATCCTGTTCCTGCCATTGGTTGAGAGCCGAACAACCGGCAGCCAGCAGCCCTGCTCCGGCTGTGACCAGCAGGGAATTGACCTGTAACCGCCCGCCCGCAAACAGGTAGCCGGCAAGGGCCGACAACGCCACCATGGTCGATAACTCGACACGCAGCAGTTGCCTGGCGGTGTGCAGAACGGAGCTGAAGCTGACGCCTGATTGTTCCAATGGTGGATTCTTGAGCTGTTGATTAGACACCTTATCCTCTTTTTATTGCTTGAGCAGATGTTCGATAATGACATCGATCTGTTCAGGGCTGAGATAATCGGCCGCCGGCATCATCGGTGCGTAGCCCTTGACCATGTCGGCTTCCGGTTCCAGCAGGGCGCGCCGCAGGTATTCAGCATCGACCTTGATGGTGAGCTCTTTTCCGTCACGCTCAATCGTGACATCGCGTTGACCAATCCCTTTGAAGGTGGGGGCAATCCCTTCGCTGCCATCACTGGAATGGCATCCCAGGCAGCCATTTTCTTCAAGCAGCTGGTCGGCATCCGGAGCAGTGGTTGCGGCCACGACTTTTCCGAGCAGATAGTCGACGACCGCCTGAAGATCCTCAGCACTGATCGTCCCTTCATCATAGGGGGGCATGATCGGGTCATAGCCCGCGACGACTTCAAGCTCGGGCTCACGAATGGCAATTTTCAAATAATTTTCATCGATAGCCACTTCGACCGGCTGTCCATCTCTGATCAGCTTGCGTGTTTGACCGGCCAGTTCGAACAGGCTGGGGCCGATGTTGTCGCTTCCGTCCAGACTGTGACACCCGGTACAACCCTGCTCGTTGAGGACAATCAGCCCCCGCGGGTCACCGCTCGGCTCGAGTGGTTTTGACCAGTCGGCGTAAGCTTCTTGACTCATGGCTTCTACCGTTGTGATCATGTCGGCGTGACCGACCCCGCAGTATTCAGCGCAGAAAATATCGTAGCTGCCCTCTTCCGGAGCCTGAAACCAGACATAGTTCTCCATGCCGGGGACGGTATCGCGTTTGATGCGAAAGGCGGGGACGAAAAAATTGTGCAGCACATCAACAGAATGCAGGGAGACCTTGATCGGAGTGTTCACCGGAACATAGAGCTTGCTCGTTTTGCGTCCATCAGGGTATTCGAACTGCCACGACCACATGCGCGCCGTCGCCTTGATTTCAAGCGCACCCGCAGGAACTTCACGCAGGCCGACATAGTTAGTCCAGCCATACCAGAACATGGTCATGACGATCATCACCGGCAGTACTGTCCAGATGGTTTCCAGCCAGATATTGCCGTCATTGTCGGAGGTTGGTTCGGGATACTTGGAGCGCCGGTATTTCACCACGAAGATGATGGTGACGACGGTGATGCCCAGCAGCAGCAGCAGGGAAAAACCGAAAATATAAATCAGGACGTTATCTACCGCCTGGGCGGTCGGATTGGCATATTGATCCACGGCAGCTCCTAACGATACAGCACGTCAACAAAAGTCAGGCCGATAGACACGGCAACAATGATCAGTAAAGCCAGAATTCCCAGCCTGAACATTTTGGTTTCCTGATTGAGGTGCATAAAGACACTTAAGACCAGGCCCGCCTGAAGCGAGGCAACAGCGAGGATGATCCAGGCTGTCAGGCTGCCGCCTGCCAGGCCGGCGATCCAGACGTTGAGACCGGAGAGGGCCGACAGGGCCAGCCAGATGACAAAATAGGACCGGTAGCTCACCGGTTTATGTTCTTCAGCCATGGAACCCTCGCGGAATCAGATAAAAAAGTGGGAAGACAAAGATCCAGATCAGATCAACCAGGTGCCAGTACAGGGTGCTGTTGACCAGCAGTACCGGACACTCGGCTGAAACCTTGCCACGGATAATCATCCCCGTGACCGTGAGAATCAGGACGATACCGATAAAGATATGCAGCCCGTGAAGCCCGGTGGTAAAAAAATACAGGTTGAAAAATGCTGCTGTGCCCGGGGCTGATTCGGCCAGGTGGTCTGAGCCGGGATAGATGCCATGACTGATTTCGGTCGACCATTCAAAATATTTGTTGACCAGAAAAATAACCGCCAGCAGAACCGTTCCGGAACAGAATAGCAGAGATTGTCTGATTTTATTCAGCTGCAGGGCAGTTACCGAAAGGGATAAGGTCAGGCTGCTGGTCAGGAGCACAAAGGTGTTGAGCGTGCCGATCGTGGTGTTCAACCCCGCGCTGGCTGCCGCAAAATGTTCTGGAAAACGGGCCTGAGTCATGGCGAACAGAACGAACAGGCCACTGAACAGGATCACCTCGGTGTAGAGAAACAGCCACATACCGAAGCGTGCCCCGGTGTCGTCGCGGTGTTCAATACTCATCGGCTACGACTCCTTTGTAGTCATAGGGCCCTTTGGTGACAACAGGATCTTCCGCGCCAAAGTTTTCCAGCGGCGGGGGGGAAGGGATTTGCCATTCCAGGGTCGCTCCGCCCCAGGGATTATTGCCGACCGGTCGGCCCCGGCGGATCCCCTGCCACAGGTTATAGAACATCAAAAGAATTCCGGCCGCCAGAATCCAGGATCCGACAGTAGCCACCAGGTTCAAAGCCTGGAACTCAGGGAGGTAATCATAATAACGCCTTGGCATTCCTTGAATGCCGACGGCCTGCATCGACATGTAGAGGACGTTGAAGCCGACAAACATCAGTCCCCAGGCAATGACCGCGGGTTTGTGCCGGTACATGCGGCCGGTGAATTTCGGCAGCCAGAAATGCAGGGCGGCAAAAAACGCAAAACCAGCGCCACCGAACATGGTGTAGTGGAAGTGTCCGACCACAAAGGAAGTGTCGTGCAGGTGAACATCGCTGGCCGCTGCACCCAGCGCCAGTCCTCCCAGCCCGCCGATGGCAAATTGAAAAATAAAGGCCAGGGCGAAAAGCATCGGTGGCGCCAGCTCTATTGATCCCTTGTACAGAGTCGATATCCAGTTGAACACTTTGATGGCGCTGGGAATGGCAACGATGAAGGTCAGAAAGGAAAAGACCAGAACCGCCAGGTCACTCATGCCGCTGGCGTACATATGGTGAGCCCAGACCAGGGACCCGGCAAACGCGATGGCCAGGCTGGAGATGGCCATGGCCCAGTAGCCAAACAGCGGCTTGCGGGCAAAGGTCGGAATGATCTCGGAGACGACCCCCATGCCGGGCAGAATCATGATGTACACGGCCGGGTGTGAATAGATCCAGAATAGATGCTGATAAAGAATCGGATCGCCTCCGCGGGCGGCGTCGAACAGTCCGGCACCAAAAATACGCTCGAGAAAGACCAGAACCAGGGTGATGCCGAGCATCGGGGTGGCGAGAATCTGAATCCAGGCGGTGGCATAGAGGGTCCAGACGAACATCGGTAAGCGTCCCCAGGTCATCCCCTTGGCCCGCAGGCGATGAATCGTGGTGACGAAGTTTATTCCCGTCAGGATGGAAGAAAACCCGAGGATAAAGGCGCCGAGCACCGCAAGGTTGACGTTGGTCGTCGTCTGGGTGCTGAAGGGGACATAGAAGGTCCAGCCGGTATCGGGGGCACCTCCACCGGTAAAGATGGACGCAATGGCAAGTAAGCCTCCGGCAACGTAACAGTACCAGGACAGTAGGTTGAGTTTCGGGAAGGAGACGTCCCGGGCACCGATGTGAATCGGCAGCAAAAAATTACCGAAGGCCGCGACAATGCTCGGAATGATGAAGAGAAAAATCATGATGATGCCATGAACAGTAAAGGTGGCATTGTAGGCCTGCGGGCCCATGATGGTTTTTCCCGGGGCAATCAGCTCGAGACGGATGGCCAATCCCAGGACCATGGCGATAAGGAACATGACAACAATGCATCCCAGGTAGAGGATGCCGATCCGTTTGTGGTCCGTGGTGAGCAGCCAGCCGAGAATCCCTTTTCTGGGTCCTTCGGTGTAAAAACCGGAATAGTTGAGAGTCGTTTCGGTCATTGTTTCTTCTTTCTACCGCTCAGGATCAAAAAGAGCAGAAAGCTGCCGAGGGTCAGCAGGATGACTGTCCCGCTGACACGCATGAGGTTGAAAACGTAGCGGCGCCCTTCAGGGTCATAACTGAAACAGAACTGCAGGGCTGTGCGGATCGGTTTACCGATGCGACCTTCACTGGCTTCGAGCAGGGCCATGGAGATATCGATCGGGGAAAAGCGCTGCCCCACCAGGTAGCGGACGATGGTTCCATCGGCACTGACAACAAACGCGGCGATCGGGTGAAGAAATTCATCGCCCTGTTTCATGAAATAATAGCCTGCAGAATCGGTCAGCGTGAGAATATTCTCCTGTTGGCCGGTCAGAAATGTCCAGGCCTCTCGGGGGTAGGACGGGGATTGCATGGCGGTCATAAAGGTTTTTTTACTGCGGGCGGCCATGTCAGGCGTTTCAAGAGGATCAACGCTGAAGGTGACGACGTTGTAATCAACTCCGGGATCGAGCTTGACCTGGGGAAGAACCGCTGACAGGCCGCCGAGCATCATGTTGCAGACATTGCGGCAGTTGTAGAACACCGGCACGACCAGGGTCGGGCGATCAATCAGCTGTTCCAGCTTGACCTGGTTTCCTTGAGAATCGGTAAATTGAAGTTCCAGAGGGATGCGTTTGCCCAGCTGTTCAACAAGTTCAACGCGCCCTTTGGCGGCTGCCGGAGAAAGTGGCTGCATGAGAAGTATGAACAGAAGCAGAGAAAGAATACGCAAAAGGCCTCCAAGAAGTCCTGACGAAATCTGATAAAAACCAGATGAAGGTCGCTATCAAGTAACCTTACCGAAATGATCAAGATTTGTAAATTGTGCCGCCCGAGAAAAATTGAAGTTGGATAAAATAACCGTGCGAGCTATAAAATGAGCCTTATTTCCCGGGAGATTTTGCCATGCAGGATATTGAATTCCGTTTGACAGAGCTTGAAATCCGTTTCAGTCATCAGGCACAGCTGCTCGATGAGTTGAATGAGGTGTTGACCGACTGCAATTTGCGTATCGATCAACTGGCAAAAGAGAACCGGTTGTTGCGTGAAACGGTCCAGAATCTTCAGCCGTCGCTGGAAGAATCTCCTGATGAATAGCTGGGTGAACAATCCGGCCGTGCGGCGGATTGTTCTAGAAGCGGTCATTTTGTTTGTTCTGGCCAGCAGTGTTGGTCTGGTGCTGAATTTTAAACTGATTTTTAACGCGTTCTCAGGGCAGGCCTTCAGTGACGCTTCTGTTGTCGATACCATGTCAAAAGTTCTGACCCAGAAGACTGACCTTTTTCCATTTCCCGTAGCCTTGGATGAACTGGATGGGTTTATTAGCGAAGGAGCGTTGCTGATTGATTCGCGTAGTGAAGCGGATTACCGTCTCGGCCACCTGCCGGGAGCCCTGTCCCTACCCATTGCCGACCTGGAATCAGGGCTTGCAAACTTCAAGCAGCAGGTGCCCTTTGAGCGGATCCTGATCACCTACTGCAGTGGTTACGGTTGCCCCGATTCTTTTGACCTGGGAGCCCGCCTGCTTAAAGAGGGTTACCAGGAGGTTATGGTTTACGAAGGCGGGTATCCTGAGTGGCGGGATGCCGGAAGACCAGTGGAAAAATCGCAACAATGACGATTATAGGGAAGGTCACCTATCATACAAGTCGCTTGGTCCTGGCAGGGGTGTTTATTTATGCCGGGGTCATCAAGGCCAACGATATTCAAGGGTTTGCTGGCCAGGTAGCCAACTATCAGCTGTTACCCTATGCCTGGAATTACCTGGTGGCGGCAACGCTGCCTTATCTTGAGCTGCTGTGTGGAATATTACTGCTGCTGAATATGCGGGTGCGGCCGGCTCTGCTGGTCCTGTTCGTGTTGAACCTGGTTTTTATTCTGGTCCTGTTCTCGGCGAGCATCCGTGGTTTTGATATTGACTGTGGCTGCTTCAAGCCGGACGCTGAACAACCGACGGAGCCCCTGACGGCTTTGTGGAGGGATCTGGGCCTGGCCGTGCTGATGATTGTCACCTGGCTGCTGCGCCGGCTTCAGGTGCCGAAGGAGAATGACTGATGGCTGACCAGGCCTGGCGCCGAGTCTTAAAAGACAGCCTGACATCGGTAACGCAGCTGGCGGATCTGTTTGATTTTGATCCCCAGCCGCTGCTGGCGGTTGAAGCGCAATATCCGCTCAAGATTACGCCTCACTATCTGAACTTGATAGAGACGGTCGGTGATCCGATCTGGAAACAGTGTGTTCCCGATCCGCTGGAATTGACCCATGACGGGTTGATCGATCCTCTGGGGGAGGAGAACCTGTCGCCGGTGCCCGCGGTGATTCACCGATACCCGGACCGAGCCATCTTCCTGGTCTCCGGGAGCTGCGCCGGTTACTGCCGTTTCTGTACCCGGAAGCGTAAAGTCGGTTGCCCGGGGCTGGCGCTGAGTTTTAAGGAGCTGCGTCAGGGGATCGACTATATCGCCGCCACCCCGCAGATTCGTGATGTGATTTTTTCCGGGGGTGACCCCCTCGTCCTGGCGGATTCCGTGCTTGAGGATCTGCTGGCGAGAATTCATCAGATCCCCCATGTCGAGGTGATGCGGATCGGCACGCGGGTGCCTGTCACGCTGCCGCAACGGATCACCGAAGAGCTGAGTGTTCTGCTGAAAAAATACCATCCGCTCTACATCAACACCCATTTCAATCATCCGCGGGAGCTGACCGCGCCTGCAGCGGCAGCTTGCGCCCGGCTGGCCGATGCGGGGATCGTTCTGGGCAATCAGACCGTGTTGCTGCGCGGGGTGAATGATCAGCCGCAGGTTCTTCTTGAGCTCTTCCGCGGACTGCTGAAAATGCGAGTGCGCCCTTACTATCTCCATCACATGGATCTGGTACAGGGTGCCGGGCACTTTCGTACGCCCGTTAGTGTCGGGCTGAAAATCATGTATCATCTAAGAGGTCGAGTGTCAGGCTTGGCATTGCCATACTATGTGATCGATCTTCCGGGGGGCAAAGGCAAGGTCCCCCTTGTCCCGAATTCGGTCAGACGCCGGGGAGATACGCTGATTATTCGCACCGCGGCCGGTGAAGATGTCGAATACCCGGACCTGCCCGCATAGCTCCCCAGGCTTGACAGCAATGCCCCCCCTTCAACACACAGAGGTTCATCCAGGTTTGCGGGGTTGCTCGATCCTTGCCTCGCCGGCATCAGGTGACATAGAATCGGAGTATAGACCTGACAGGAGACGTTCATGACCTTGTTTGATCGCCGTCAGTTTATCCGTTCCGTCTTTCACAGTGCTCTCGTTCTCGGCAGCCTGCCGGTTCTCGATCTGCTTTCTGCTCCCGTCTCGGCGGCAACCTTACCCAGCGTGTCGCGCCGCAAGGGTGAAGATATTTCGCGCCTGGTAAATGATACGCTCGAAGGTTTGGGGGGTATGGGACAGTTTGTTAAACATGGTGACAAGATTGTCGTCAAGCCGAATATCGGCTGGGATCGCCCCCCCGAGATGGGGGCAAACAGCCATCCGGACGTGGTTAAAGCCGTGATTGAGCACTGTCTCGAAGCTGGGGCGGCCGAGGTCAGGGTGTTTGACAACCCCTGTAACGATCCCCGGCGCTGTTATGTCAACAGCGGCATTCAGGCCGTGGTTGAGGATTTCGGTCACCGCCATGTCCGCATCGAACATATGGACCGGCGTGCCTACCATGAAGTCGCCATTCGGCAGGGGACCGAGCTGCAGAGTTGGTCGTTTTATCGCCCTGCTATCGAGGCTGACCGCTTTATCAATATCCCGGTGGCCAAAGATCACTCGATTGCAACCCTGACCCTCGGTATGAAAAACATCATGGGGGTGATCGGTGGGAACAGAGGGCGCCTGCACCGCCGTATCGGCGATGCGGTAACTGATATTAATCTGGTCGTGCATTCCGACCTGACGGTTGTCGATGCGACGCGGATTCTGCTGCGCAATGGCCCACAGGGTGGACGTCTCAGCGACGTTGAGTGGCGTCATACCCTGATTGCTTCCGCTGATATCGTTGCGGCCGACAGTGTCGCGGCGACCCTGTTCGGCTATCGGCCGGAAGATATTCCCACCGTGGTGGCCGGGGCAAAACGCGGCCTCGGAGTGATGGACCTGGACCGGATGCAGCTGGTGTGAGCGCTGTGAGATCCAAAGTGAATTTACGCCGTATGGTGCAGCTGGGCTGTCTGTTCGGGTTTCTCTGGCTGTTTGTTCAGACCGAATATCGCGGAGTTGACCAACTGCCCTATCCGGTCAGTCTGCTCTTCCGCCTCGATCCGTTGGCTGCCCTGGCTGATCTACTGGCGCCCGGCCCCTTCAGCTGGTCTCTGTGGCCTGCCCTGATCCTGCTGGTTTTTACCGTGCTGTTCGGGAGGTTTTTCTGTGGCTGGATCTGTCCACTCGGAACCACCCTCGATGGCTTCGGGAAAGTTGCTGGGCGGGGTCCGGCCAATGCTCAACCGCGTTGGCGGAAAGTCAAATATCTTCTGCTTTTCACTTTGACTGCAGCCGGATTTGGTGGTTTGCAGCTGCTCGGCCTGTTTGATCCCCTGGCAATTTTTCTGCGCTCATTAACTTTTGCCCTCTATCCAGCTTACAACCTTGGCTTAAACGGCCTGTTCGACTGGGCATATCAAACTGATGTCCCGATACTGAACGGGCTTTATCCGCTCTTTCGCGACAACTTGATGGCATTTTTCCAACCGACCTACACCCTCGGTCTGTTTACGCTGGTGGTGTTTCTGCTGATTCTGCTGCTTGAGCGGGTCGAACGTCGCTTCTGGTGCAAGAATCTTTGTCCTCTGGGGGCCCTGCTTGGGCTCTGCAGTCGCCGCAGCCTGCTGATCCGCCAGCCAGGAAAACTCTGTTCCGACTGCCAGTTATGTACAACCGCGTGTCGCATGAATGCCGTTGGTAAAACGGAACTGAAAGCGAGCGAATGTATTGAGTGTCTTGACTGCACCATTTACTGTCCTCAGCAGCGGGTTCGCTTTGTGCTGAAAGGACCGGCAACCGCTCAAAGTGTCGATGTGACCCGCCGTGATCTGCTGGTCTCCGTTTCCGCCGGGCTGGTGATGGCCCCGGTGGCGCAAATCGCGCCACCGAGCTATAAATTGAACCCTTACCTGATCCGTCCACCCGGGGCTGTTGCTGAGGACGAGTTTCTGCGCCGCTGCATCCGCTGCGGCGAATGTATGAAGGTCTGTATCGGTCAGGCTCTTCACCCGGCTTTGTTTCAAGCGGGGGGCGTCGGTCTCTGGACTCCCCTGGTCACCCCCCGAATAGGCTATTGCGAGTATAATTGTATCCTCTGCGGCCAGGTTTGCCCCACGGGTGCAATCCGTCAATTACCTCTGGAAGAAAAGCGTAAAACCGTGATCGGGCTGGCGGTGTTTGATAAAAACCGCTGCCTGCCTTTTGCCCGTCAGGAGGAATGCCTGGTCTGCGAAGAGCACTGTCCGACAGCGGAAAAGGCGATCGTTTTTGAAGAGCAGACGGTGCTCGTCGCCGGGCAGGTCCGCCGGCTGAAAATTCCCAGGGTGCTGCCCGACAAATGTATCGGTTGCGGTATCTGCGAAACCCGCTGTCCGCTCGAAGGGGTCAGCGCGATAAGGGTGATTAACGAGGTCGAGTCTCGGCGGCCTCAGACGTTTGAAAGCAACACTGCGTATGGGTAGTCCATATAAGCTTTAGTGTTCATTATGATGAATCCCACCATCGATCCTGAGCCAAACCCTGCCGGGTGTTTTTGCCCCATTATTTTCACCGATTATTAACGCAACCCATCAGCTTATTATTGTGTGAATTCAACTGGTTTTTATGGTTGGGCCTGGCTTCTTCACAGAAATTTCTAAGGACTTTTGAAATCGGTTTTGACACAACATATGGAAAACAATAGATGGGGTTTTGTCTGAAGAGCTGCCAGCGTCCAAAACTCAATCTATTGGGTTTAAAACCCTAAATTTTCAAAAACAAATTTCGCCGTTCGATGATCAGATTAGACACTAATCTATTGCGTTTTTATTTAATTTCTTCCAAAGAGTGGTGCGACTTATCCCTAAGATTTTTGCTAAATCAGATTTTCGATTGCCATATATGTTTGAAACGGCATCAATCAGTTGTTGCTCCATATCTTCAAGTGTCCCGACCCTTATTCCTATCTTATCTTCGGAGCCATGAAGAATGCCTTCATCTGCTTCATAGATTAGCTGTTGAGCCCATTTCTCATGAAGATCCGCTTGGTTGGCAAGAACAACTAAACGCTCAATAAAATTCTCAAGCTCTCTGACATTCCCGGGCCAGGAATAAGCCTCCATCCAGTCCGTTATGGTCTTTGGAAGTTTTTTAATTGTTTTCCCGAAAACTCCATTGAAATGAGCCAGGAATGAGTCCGATAGCAAAGAAATATCTTTAGGTCTTTCCCGCAGGGGAGGAACTTTTAGCTTCAGCACATTTAATCTGAAATACAAATCATGGCGGAACTCTCCATTTTTAATGGCCTCCTGAAGGTTTTCATTTGTGGCCGCAATACAACGCACATCAACAGGAATGACCGAATCTCCACCAATTCGCATCACAACTTTTTCTTGTAAAACACGCAATAATCTTGCTTGTAAATCTTTCGGGATACTGCCTATTTCATCTAAAAATATCGTTCCCTTGTGGGCCAGCTCAAAAAGACCAATCTTACCTCCTTTCCGAGCGCCGGTAAATGCCCCCTCTTCATAACCAAAAATTTCACTTTCCAGTAAATCTTTCGGCAGTGCAGCACAATTGATGGCGACAAATGGTCCACTTGATCGAGCGCTGGCATGGTGCACACCTTGTGCGAGCATTTCCTTTCCAGAACCACTTTCACCAATGATAAGTAACGTTGAATCAACGCCAGAAAAGCTTCTTGCCTTTTCAACGATATCAACCATTCTACTGTCAACGGTTATTATGTCTGCAAATTTAAACCTTGAAACCAAGCCTTTCTTATAAGACTCCTTGCGGATCTTTTGTTCTAGCTTTTGTATTTCGGAGAGTTGATTAAATGTAAAAACCTCTCCAAAATACTCATTTTTTTCCTGAACAGATGTTCGATTAACGATAAGTTCGACGCCATTTGATTTGTATAGGTTCCCATTCCCTCTGGGCAAAAATAAAAGTTCCTTCAAATGTTCACTAGATTTTAATTTTTGATTTAGGGAGGAACCGTCAGCCGGCATATTGAGCATTTTCAAAGCACAGTCATTGGCAAATATGACATCTTCAAACTGATCAATGCAAATAACCCCATCGCTAACTGATTGCATCATCGAGGTTAGTCGACGGTTGTACTCTTTGTCTCGTTTTCTGATGGAGACAATCTCTTCCGCACGTAACAGGTTTTGCTCAACAGAGGCATAGCTGACTGAGACCACCAAAGCTTTCATTCCAAGAGAAGTTGCGAGATCTTTGGCGACCTCTGAACAACTGACAACGACATCTATTCCATCGGAATAGGCTTGGTTGATTTTCTCCTTAAACTCTTCGCTGGTTTTGTATTCATACTTTTTTACATTTGCCCCTAAAATTTCCACAAAATCTTCATTTTCATAGAATTGACGATTTGCAGAATCAAAGTAAGCAATCTTGCTTCCATGTTTTTTCGCTTCCCATAAAGATCGCAATAAGTCGAAATCACTAAATTCTGATGTTACTACTGGAATATCAACAGCTTGCTTGATGATTGAGGCGGTGCGACTCCGGGTAACAACAACCTCGTAATTATCTCTCTTGACCGCTTCGCGGACCTGGTTAGCGGCATCATCCAGGATTGCCTCAATGATTTTGACTCTAATTTTTTTTTCCTGGCTAACCTGCGCGACAAGTTTCGAAAACTGAGAATTCGGCGATGTTACAATGATTTTTGGCTTCATCTTAACGATTTCTTGTTGCGAGTTGACGATGTTTGCAATTCAGCTATCTGGTTATCCAGTTCACTCAACTTAGAATTGGCGTTGTCGAAAGGGAAAGAAATCCCCATGACAAGGGACACATTAACCCATGGGGCTTGTTGTCGCCATCCTTGGCAACAAACACCCGGCCCCCTGTTCCTTGTAGGTGGAGTGAAGTAGATAACCAGATCCATCTATAAAAATAACATCCTCTCAGTCAAGAAGCGAAGGCAGTGTTAAGGTTATGCTTGGAATAAACGTAATCAGAAACAACACAATGATCTGCACCAATAGCATCGGAGCTAAAGATTTGGAAATCTCTTCTATCGACAATTTACTGATAGCAGATCCGATAAAAATTGAATAACCAAAAGGTGGTGTCGCCATCCCTATGGCGAAGTTTATTACGACAATAGCCCCCAAATGTATAGGATCAAGCCCCAGGTTTGCCCCAATTGAGGTGAGAACACCGCCCAGAATAATCATTGCTGCAATATTATCCATGATTGCTCCAATGAAGAGCAGCATGAGGTTAAGCATCAACAGTATGACAATTTCATTGGAAGAAACAGAGAGAATTGCATTCGTTAATGTACTCGGCAGCTCTTCAATCGCCATTAACCAGCCAAAGGCTGAAGCTGCAGCGATAATGAAGCAGACAATGCCGGTCGTCCGGCACGATTGCAACAGCACGCTATAGAGGTCTTTAACTTTGAGCTCTTTGTAGACAAATAGGCCAATAATAAGGGCATAAGTTACCCCTACAGCTGCTGCTTCAGTCGGGGTAAATATTCCCGAATAAATGCCTCCGAGAATAACAAATGGCGCAAGAAGGGCCCACTTCCCATCATTCAGTGCTGAAAAAAGCTCCTTTCTTGTGGCCCGCCTTACTGAACTGCCAATGCCCATTTTCCGAGCATAAAAATAGCAGACAACCATCAACCCTGCCGCAATCAAAGCGCCAGGAATAATTCCTGCGAGAAACAATTTAGTAATCGATTGCTCAGAAACAACACCCCAGATCACCATCGGGATGGAGGGCGGGATCATCTGTCCTATCGGTCCTGATGCTGTTGCCAAGGCAGTTGGGAAGCGCTTAGGATAGCCATTCTTTTCCATCTCCGGGATCATTATGGATCCGATTGCTGCTGTGGTGGCCGGTGCCGACCCGGAAATTGCTGCAAAAAATGAGGCAGACAGCACCGTGACCATGCCCAAGCCACCGGTAACATGCTGTACGAGAGTGTGGCAGATCCGAACAAGGCGGGAAGAGAGCCCTCCCTGCATCATCAGATCACCAGTGATGACAAACCCGGGAATAGCCAACAGAGTAAAAGACTGTGTTCCCGAGAGAAGCCGTTGTCCCAGAACGACCATATCTATGTCAGCAACATAGAGGCCAACAACCGAAGCAAAACCGAGAGTGATGGCAATGGGCAAACCACCAAACATTAAAACCAAAAAGACAACGACAGTAGCTAACGCTGTTTCGCTCATATCAGGCTCCCGCTGCTCTCTGAGGGCTCAGCTTCAGGGTTTTCAAAGGATTGTTTTGCTAGCAGATGTGCAAAAGCGTGAACACAGATCAGCACACCGGAGACAGGCGCCGAATAGTGCAACCACTCGACCGGATACTGAACCGCCGCCGACACCTGGCCGAGAGTTCTCTCAACGTAACTCATACCGGAAGTCGCTAAAAACACCCCAAACACCAAGGTTATAAGGTGCAGAAACTTTTCAATCAAAAACCGGAACATTGGTGGGGCAAAACTCAAAACAAACGTAAGGCTGACATGAAATTTCTCACGAACGCCAAGGCTGCCGACTAAAAGAACAGACCAGGAGAACAAAAACATCGCCAATTCTTCACTCCAACTGGCTGACTGACCCATAACATAGCGCGTGAAAACCTGGACATTCAGGCTGATCATGGCAATGGACATCATGCAGACAACAACGGCACCTGTTGCAACGCCTAACCGCCTGGAAAACTTTTCAAATATTCCAATCATCACAACCCCGAAAAAGTATGGGGAAGAAACCCACGAGCCTCTTCCCCGCCATGATTTTATTATTCAACTTCAGCAAGAGCTTGATCGAAAAGATCTGCGCCAATCTTTGGCTTAAATTCTTCATAGATATCAGTCACTAACACTCTAAAGTCCTTGGGATTTTTTATATCATTCACCTGCATACCTTCAGCCTTAAGCATTTCGATGATTTCCTTTGCGTTCTGCGCAGCTTTTGTGCGCTGCCGATCAATTGCCAGCTTGGCAGCTATTTTCACAGTTTCCTGGTCGTCTTTAGAAAGTTTGTTAAATGTTCTTTGGGAAAACATAACGCCTAAGGCTGAATAGGTATGTTTCGTGAGCGATAGGTATTTTGCGACTTCATAGTATTTATTGCTATAAATGACAGCGACGGGTATCTCCAGCCCGTCGATGGCTCCCTGCTGCATTGCTGTGAAAGCCTCGCCCCAAGCCATCGGAACGGCGTTTCCGCCCAGGGAAGAAAACATTTTAATAAAAACCTGGTTTTGCATGACACGGTATTTCACCTTTAAGACATCAGAGGGTTCGTAAACAGGTCTGACATTATTAATCATGTGTCTGAATCCGCCTTCCGCGAAGCCAAGCCCAACAATTTTGTTTTTCAACAGGTTCACCAGTAACTTCTGTCCGACCGGGCCGTCCAGAACCTTATGGGCCTGGGATTCGTCACCATAAAGAAATGGCATGTCATTCAGCTGAAATGACGGTTGTACATTTGCGATAACCGCATTGGTGATTACCGCAGCATCGAGAGTGCCGAAAGACAGGCCTTCAACCATCTCCTTTTCATCGCCAAGCTGACGATTGGGAAAGTACTTAACCTCAAACGCCCCAGGAGCCAGCTCATTTAAAGCCGCAGAAAATTCCCTGGCAGTAATCGCGTAAGGATCCTTTTCTCCGTCAGAGGTAGTCCAGCCGATCTTGATTGTAGTCGTAGCAAACGTTAGGCCAGCCGACATGAAAATGATGGCCGTAGTCAGGCATAAACTTTTTATCACGTTGAGGGACAATGAAGATTTCATTTTTGACTCCTTTACGATAGGGGATTATTGAAAAGCTACAGTAAGCATTAATCTATAAGTTCTGAATCTCAAAAATCGTACAACCTTGAAGGGTTATCAACCAGGATTCTGTTCCTAGTCTGTTCATCCGGAGCCCAGTTAAGGAGAAGATCCAGCAGATCGCCATCATTCGGCATCGGCACGTTGACCGAAGGGTGTGGCCAGTCGGTGGCCCAGACGAGATTCTCCGGATTAGTTTTAATTATCTGCTGCGCAAACGGCACGACATCGTTGTACGGCAAATTATTATGGCCGGAAATTCGGTATGCACCTGATAATTTCACCCAGGCGTGTCCCCGCTCCAGCATTTTTAACATTTTTACGAATCCGGGGTCGTTCAACCCCTTTGCCGTTGGCATGTGCCCCATATGATCAAATACAACATCGACAGGCAGATCACCCAGCGTATCAAGCTCGTCAAACTCTGAAACATCAATAAGAACTTGTAGATGCCAGCCCAAGGGGGCAACTTTTTGGGTTAATTTTTTGACGCCTGACATGCCAATTCCGCCCTCAAAAAGCAAATTTATGCGAACGCCACGGATTCCTGCCTGATGCATGTCTTCAAGCTCGGAAAAATCAATGTCTTCGTCAACAACGGCTACACCCCTGAAATTTTTACCGCCTTTTTTGATGGCTTCCAGCGTGGCGCGGTTATCTGTCCCGTAAACGCTGGGATGAACAATGACGGCTCGATCAAGGCCCAAAGTGCTGAGCATATGCTGGTAACTCGACAGGTTAGCTTCTGGGGGGGTATAAGAACGATTGGGCACATAGGAATACATGCTTTGCGGCCACAGAACATGAGAATGGCAATCGCAGGATCCTGGAGGAGGTGTAAAGCTTGGTTTTTTCGGATTTGGATCTGCGCCAGCACACCGAGGCGGAATTGCATTGGGCTCCATAATAATCTCCGTATTTATGATTGAGTTCATAACAGAGTTATTCAATGAGTATGCCATTTGGGTTTAGTGTTTAAATAATCCACAACAAGCTAATATTATTATATTATTTTTTTTCATTATTTTTCCCCTTCAATATAAAACAGAACTCGCGTTCATCTTGTTAACGGTTTGTTCAGATAGTTAACGTGGAGAGGGGGTAAACATTGAAGCTAATGTTTACTGGTAGGTAATTTGACAAGCGAAAATTTGTTGTTCCCGGCTATAAGACCTTCAAGACTGAGCTGGAATGTGCTTGGATCATTGCTATTCAATTATCAGGATTTCTATTTTGGTGGGGTTGTTCTGGCCTGAGAGTATCTTTTTCACAACTAGCAATTCACGTTTTGGTAGATGCGCTACAGCTTGCCCCGCAGATCGGCAAAAATAGACATTTATGAATATGCCCTCTCAAATGTCGTAAGTTGATGACATATGAAACATTCATACAGCGAGCCCGATTGACCAAGTTTTTTTACCACAGCCTTCAGGACGCTTTCTTCGAACAGGTCGAAACCGGATTGTGCCGTTCACAGGGAATTTTGACCTGACATAAGCCGCAGGGGGTTTCCCAGGCGCCGAGAATCTTTTCGGCGTAGGGTGCGGTCACCCCACGGATATATTCAAAACAGGCTTGCTTGTCGTGTCCGGCGGTGGAGATGGCATTGACCGGGCATCTGGATATACAGGCCCCGCAGGTTCCTTCCGCGTACCAAAGACAGTTCGCCGTGTGTGAGTTGAAGCGTCTGACATCCGGCGTGATCCGGGCGGCAACAATAATGGAGCCGATTCTCACCGCCTTGCCGCGCTCAGTGATGAAGCCGTCCGACAGACCGAAGGTTCCCAGGCCGGCGACAAAAGCCGTGTGACGCTCGGACCAGTTGGACGCGAGACCAAAATTATGTGATTGCTGGTAACTGAACTCCGAGCAAATGACCGGTGCGGCGGCTTTGATGCCCGCTTTGATGAAAGTGTCCCTGACCGTGGCACGTAGGTATTCATTGAACTTTTCTCCGTAGTGCCGCGAATGAATCCAACGAGATGCGGGGAGCTTGTCTGCTTTTCTCTGATCTGCGAGGGTGTTCTCCGTCTGAGGAAGGATCCAGCAGATGATGCTCAGCTGATCTGCGTTAAAAGTTTCATCCGGATAGGCCAGTTGCATCACCTCACTCGGAGTCCAATAGAAGTCACCAATCAGCTCCTTATAAGATTCGAAAAGTGGGTCGTTGCCTGCTGCAAAGCCGACGATCGGTTTTCCCCATGATTTTTCATCGAAACCTTTCAGCGAGTTCAAAGGCGAGGTCATAACGATCTTTCGGACGGTCCTCTCCGCCAGAGCCCGAAGTTCGCTCGAATCCATCATCCACTCCCGTTCAGTAGTAGATTGCGGGCTAATTGCCGCCCTCGCTCAACCGGCCACAGATCTCTGTAATTTTTGACAGCGATATTAGCCCCCTCGTAAATGACATAAATCATTTCCGCCAGATGATCTCTCTCCGGATAACTTTTCAGCTCGTTGCGGATGAGTTCGATCAGCCTTGTTTTGTGTTCCTTTACAGCCTGCCTGAGCACGCTTTCATGTTCGTTGATCTCGGCGGAGATGTTTAAAAAAGGGCAGCCGTTGAAGTTGTTGTCTTTTGCGTTCTGGACAATATTTTCGAACAGGTTGCAGATCCTCTCTACCGGTGTGTCACCCATGGAGATAAAGTTCTTCTGGCGGGTGTGAGCCTTAATGCTGCGCTGTACGAGATATTCCCGGCAAAGTTCTTCCTTTGAGGGGAAGTGCTGGTAGAAACTGGCCTTGGCCGCTCCGGCTTCACTGATGATCTGATTGATCCCAGTCGCCCGGTAGCCTTGTGTGTAAAACAGGCGCTCCGCGGTTATGAGGATTCTTTCTTTTACGGGTAAATTTTTCATAGGCGTATTATAGACAGACAGGTCTGTCTGTCAAGGGGTATGTAAAAAATGCCTCACATCACTGAATTTCAAAGACAATAGCACTTTGTGTGAGACAGGTTGATTCCTATGTTAAGTGGTGACGCTATGTGTTCAATAAGATGCTCTCTGTTCAAATATAGCTTCATTGAATGCCGTAACTTCGCCAAAGATTTTCACTTTAATGTCAGCTCGTTTCAGATGTTAAAAGTCCACGTAATTCTCCCTGTTTAGCCGGTTTAATCCACAGGAAACTCACAACTCATTGACAACATGTGGTGTTGATCTTTGAAAAAAACCACTAGATATAGTGTTTTTTGTTTTGGGTCAGTTCAGGAGTTGTGCTAGTGTCTGCTGCTGTGAGTCGTGATCAGGCTCAGTTCTTTTTTAGTCAATTTATTTTTGTCAACCTGCGCAAAAAGCAGGAGGGGTTTCATGCCGGAATTTATTCGCAAACGGGACGGGCGACTGGTCCCTTACGCCGAAGAAAAAATCGCTCAGGCCATTATCAAGGCTGTTCAGGCTGTCGGGGGCAGCGACTTTGACAAGGCGGTCGATATCGCTCGTCAAATCGGGGGCATCCTCGGGGTTCTCTACAAAGGAGATCGTGTCCCCACGGTTGAGAATGTCCAGGATCTGGTCGAAAAAATCCTCATAGAAAACGGTCACGCCCAGACGGCCAAAGCCTATATCCTTTATCGTAAACAGCATGAAAGCCTGCGTGAAACAAAAGAGTTCATGCAGAAATCGATCGAAGCGATCGATTCCTACCTCGTGAAGGAAGACTGGCGGGTCAATGAAAATGCCAACATGGGCTATTCCCTGCAGGGGCTGAACAATCATATCGCGGCAAACATTACCAGCAACTACTGGCTGAACAAGATCTACCCTGAAGATATCGCCAACGCCCATCGCGAAGGGGATTTTCATATTCACGATCTGGGGATGTTATCAGTTTACTGTTGCGGCTGGGATTTAAAAGACCTGCTTCTCAAGGGATTTACCGGTGCTTACGGTAAAGTCGAAAGCGCTCCGCCGAAACATTTCCGTACCGCACTGGGGCAGGCGGTCAATTTCTTTTATACCCTTCAGGGGGAAGCGGCCGGTGCCCAGGCCTTTGCCAGCTTTGATACTCTGCTGGCCCCGTTTATCGCTTACGATGGCTTGACCTACAATGAGGTAAGGCAGTCGCTCCAGGAATTTGTCTTTAACATGAATGTCCCGACCCGGGTCGGCTTTCAGACACCATTTACCAATATCACCATGGATATGATGGTGCCGTCGAACATGGCTAAAGAAGCGGTGGTTATCGGCGGGGAGTTGATGGATCGCTGCTACAGTGAATTTCAGGACGAAATGGATCTGCTCAACCGGGCCTTCTGTGAAGTGATGATGGAGGGTGACTCCGCCGGGCGAATCTTCTCGTTCCCGATTCCGACCTATAATATCACCAGCGATCTTGACTGGGAGAGCGATCGTTTGCGCCCGGTCTGGGAGATGACTGCCAAGTACGGTATTCCCTACTTCAGTAATTTCGTCAATTCGGACATGGATCCCGAGGATGCCCGTTCGATGTGTTGCCGCCTGCGCCTGGATAACCGCGAGCTGCGTCGTCGTGGGGGAGGTCTGTTCGGCTCGAACCCGATGACGGGTTCGGTTGGCGTGGTCACTATGAATCTGCCTCGGGCGGCCTATCTGGCTAAAGATAAAGGCGAATTTTTTGCCCGTATCAGTGAACTGATGAAGCTGGCTTACCAGTCCCTGGAAATCAAACGCAAACAGCTCGAGCGGTTCACCGAAGAGGGGCTTTATCCCTACAGTAAGTTTTACCTCTCGGCTATTCGTGAACGCAGCGGTCACTACTGGGATAATCACTTCTCCACCATCGGTCTGATCGGAATGCACGAGGCCTGCCTCAATTTGCTGGGGTCAGGTATTGAAAGTGATGAAGGACAGGAACTGTCACGGGAGACCCTCGAATACATGCGTAAACAGCTGGAGGCCTTTCAGGAAGAGACCGGACATCTTTTCAATCTGGAGGCGACCCCGGCAGAAGGAACCAGTTTCCGGCTGGCAAATCGCGATCGCCAAAGTTATCCGGATATTGTCTGTGCCGGAACCGACGAACCTTATTACACCAACTCTACCCAGCTGCCGGTCGGTATTACCGAAGATATTTTCGAGGCTCTGACTCATCAGGACACAATGCAGACGCTTTATACGGGGGGGACGGTTTTTCACGGATTCCTCGGTGAGCGGCTTGAAGATTGGCAAAGTGCCCGCTTGCTCGTCAAGCGCATTGCGGAGAATTTCCATCTTCCCTATTTCACCCTGAGCCCGACATTTTCCATCTGCCCGATTCATGGCTATATCTCCGGAGAGCATTTTTCCTGTCCTCATCATCAGGAGGGCAAAGCGGCATGAACATCAACCACTTAACTCAAACTGAAAAGTAAGGAGGAGGCGATGGCTACCAAGTGTGACGCTAAAACGGAAGTGTATTCACGTGTCTGTGGGTTTTTCCGCCCCGTTCAACAGTGGAACAAAGGCAAAAAGGAAGAGTTCAAGGATCGTTCTGAATATGTCGTTGCTCCGCAGGAGCAAAAACGCTGAAAACGATCGATATTAAGGGGTTTCAGGGGACCAGCCTGCTTGATTTCCCCGGACGGGTTGCTTCGCTGGTGTTTACCGGTGGCTGTAACCTGACCTGCCCCTTTTGCCACAATGCTGGGCTGGTTCTTGATCCTGATGCTTATCCCAGTTATCCGCTTGATGAGTTGCTGGCAGACCTGAAAAAACGGCAAGGTTTTATCGATGGGATTGTCATATCGGGCGGAGAACCGACCATCGATCCGGGTCTGCCGGCGTTTATTTCCACGTTGAAAGCACGTGGTCTGCAGGTCAAACTCGACACCAACGGCCTGGCCCCTGCGGTGATTGAGGAGCTGCTGCGGGAACAGTTGGTCGATTATTACGCCGTGGATATCAAGACCAGCTTGAATCGTTATGGCGAGCTGCATACCGCACCGGTCAATGTCAATGCTCTCGGCAGAACGGTTGAACTGCTCAAACAGGCGGAAAAAATTGAAGTCGAGTTTCGTACGACCTGCATTCCCCATCTTGTTGCTGAAAAGGAAATCGATGAAATCGGCGGTCTGCTCAAGGATGCGCCGCTCTGGGTTCTGCAGCAGTATGTGCCCGAACATGCCATGATAGCAGACTGGCAGGAATACACTGCCTACGAGCCGGAACGGCTTCGAGCCCTGGCCGTTAAGGCTGAAGCTTACGTAGACCAGGTTCAGGTGCGGGGAATCTGAGTTACTGATGAGCTGAGACAGCAGAAAAAGCCACGAGGTGATGCTCGTGGCTTTTTCTGTTAAGGCTTGATTTTATGACAGAACAGGCAGCGAAATTTTGAGGGGTGATCCTCGGGAAAGGGGACATTGTCGGCATTGTGGCATTCCTCGCAGAATTTTTCCGCAGCTTTCTTGCCGTCCGTTTTGACCATGTCATAGAACTTGAGATGGATTTCATCTTTCGGAACCGGTTTGGTTGATTCTTCGGGGGCCATCCAGAGAAAGACGATGATCGCCAGGGCTCCGGCAAGCAACAGAATGTCGCGTTTTTTCATTTATCACTCCGACGCCGAGAAAGTTCCTCTCTCGGCACTTCTTGGTAAAGGTTTGAGAGAGTTATTCGGCCTTGATGAATAACAGGTAGATAAACAGCGCCACGGCGACTGCTCCGCCGCCCACCAGAATCCACAGCCCGCCCCCGGCAATGCCTTCGGTGCCGGTGCCTTTGCCGATAGCAAAGGACAAAACCAGGGCAAAACCACCGATCCCGACCAGAAAGCCCGATATCGCCCGCCAACCGATAAAGTAGGTGAGTAATATGGCCACAGCAAAGCCACCGAGAAACCAGGGGTTGCTGTTGAGGTCTCCGATATTCCAGGTTTGCAGTTGTTCCATGACCCGATCGGTGCGGAAATAATCAAAATAGGACTTGATGTCGGCCCAGCTCATATCATCTCCTTCGCAGGTCGCTTCAACAGTGGCGTTACGATGACCGGTAATTTTGCTGATGTTATCAGATTGTAACCCTAGGGGAAAGAGCTAAAAGCCCGTAAATCTTGACTTTGCCGGGTGGCTTCAATAGGATGGACTGCTTCATTGTGATGGCGTTCAAGAATCGGGTTTGATGATGAAAAAAGAGTTTTTGGAGGTCCGTTGCGACATCGTGGCATAGGTATTTTTGATTCCGGTGTCGGCGGTCTGACGGTCTTTAAAGAGATCGCTGCCGTGCTGCCGGGAGAAAACCTCATTTATCTCGGAGATACCGCCCGCGTTCCGTACGGAACCAAAAGCGATGTGACAGTTCAGCGCTATGCCCTTGAGGCTGCTGAATTTCTTGTTGATCGGGGGGTCAAGCTTTTAGTTGTTGCTTGTAATACCGCTTCTGCCGTAGCATTGCCCGCCCTGCGTCAGCGTTTTCAGATCCCCGTCGTCGGGGTGATTGAGCCTGGGGCGCGCAAAGCTGTGCTCAGTCGCAATCGGCGTATCGGGGTTGTCGGTACTGAAGCGACGATCAACAGTGGACGCTACCCGGACGCGATCAAGGCTCTGCTTCCCGATGCGCAGATTTTTTCGACCGCCTGTCCGCTGTTTGTGCCGCTGGCTGAAGAAGGCTGGGCTGATCATGAGATTGCCAGACTCACAGCCTGTGAGTATTTAAAAGATATTATCGCTGCCCGGGTCGATACCCTGGTCCTGGGCTGTACCCACTATCCCTTGTTGCGTAAAACCCTGAAAAAGGTTCTGGGTGGTGAAGTGATGCTGGTCGATTCGGCTGAGGAAACGGCAAAATCGGTGCAACAGATTTTTGTCCAGCAGGGGCTCGCTCATCCCGCCCATGGCGGACAGCGGGAATTTTTCGTTACCGATGTTCCAACCCGCTTTGAGCGGGTCGGGCGGGCGTTTCTCGGATCTGACCTGGCTCATGTTCAGCAGGTCCAGATCGGATGATGACGAAGCGGATTATGGTGTTGAGGTCAAAATGAAAAAACTGGTCACAGGTCTGTTTGTGGTGCTGGTGCTCGGTATTCTGCTTGGCTATGGTATCAGCTGGATGTCTCAGAAGCCGCAGACGGTTGCTGACGAACTCCCGGCACCTGCAGTTCAAGAATTGCCCGGACGCTCGGTTGAGCTCTACTACACTGCGCCGGAAGGGACTTTTCTGGTTCCGGAGACGGCTGAAATACCCGGATGCGACGAAGACCGGGACTGTATCCGCAGTCTGCTTGGTGAGCTGATTCAAGGTCCGCAGGTCAACCTGCCGGTTCTTCCCAAAGAAACCAGGGTTCTGAATGTCGAGATTGAAAATGACCTGGTGAGGATCGATTTTTCCCGTCATCTGGCAGATTTTCATCCGGGGGGCAGCCTGTCGGAACTGTTGTCGATCTACAGTATCGCCAACAGCCTGAGTGAGAATTTTCCCTATATTCGCCAGGTTCAGTTGCTCATTGAGGGCGAAATACGCTCGACACTTAAAGGGCATGCCCGGATTGATCAGCCGATTTACGCTGATTTTTCTTTTAATTCTGAGCCGTTAAGCGGTGTGTTTGAGGAGCAAACGAACACCGATATGCCTGACGATAAGCAACTGAGTATCGAAAAGCTGATTCAGGACGCCGCCCGGCAGCAAAGCGAATGACGGCTGTAGAGGTTTGCGCCGTCTGCGTTGCGTTGCGTTGAGTTTTTAGGGTATATCTGCTATCGGGATTTTTGAGGACGATCATGATTGTTGGTTTTAATCACAATATTACCTATCGCGGTGTCGGTTTTCATGTGCAGACCGAAGACAGTGGGTTGCAGAGGCCTCAACTGGTGACACTGCTCTATCATGCCGGGACGATCATTTCATCGCAGAAAACCGTTTATGCCGATATCATCAAAGTTGATAACCTGGATCAGGTGGTTGAAGAGCTCGCCAAGGAACAACATAAGGGGATGTTGAAAAAATTGACCCAGGGGGTCTTTGATGAGCGGATTGTAGAACTGGGAATCCCCTTAGGAGCTGCCGCGGAAAAACAGCCGCAGCAGCCGGTGGAGGGACAATCCGCGCCTTCGACAAGTCTTACGGAGCTGGAAGACATCGTCAAGGAAGCTCCCGAGCCGGTGGAAATTGTCGCAGAACCGCTGGTCGACAAATTCAGAAAAACCCAAGCGCCGGCAGAACTCGGCCTTGATGAGCTGATTTATGCGTATTTAACCGCCGGTCAAAAACACTAGAAGGTCCGCCGATTTTTCAGGGACCGTTGTCTCCCGCCTTCTCTCCATCCATATCATGCATGTACAGGGTCTGGCTTGGGAAAGCGATTTCCAGCCCGATACTTTCAAGAATTTCCATAATCTTCAAACACACATCCTGACGTGCGTCAAGATATTCTCCCCAGATGGTGCTGGTGGTAAAGCAGTAAACCATGATGTCCAGAGAGGAAGAGCCGAAATCGGTAAAGTTGACCAGGAAAAATTCCTGATCGATGGCCGGGTGCTTTCTAAGCAGCTGTTTGATGGCTTCGACGGCCTGACGCATCTGCGCCGGGGTGGTGTCGTAGGTGACACCGACATTCAACTTGATACGGCGCTTCGGCATCTGACTGAAATTATCGATCGACATGTTCATCAGTACACTGTTGGGTACCGTGATCATGGTCTTGGCGAAGGTTCTGATGCGTGTCGAACGGAAACCGATCTCTTCGACAGTGCCTTCCATGTCCCCGGCCTTGATCCAGTCGCCGATGCTGAACGGCCGATCAAGCAGAATCATGATCGAACCGAAAATATTCGACAGGCTGTCTTTGGCCGCCAGGGCGACCGCCAGTCCACCAAGACCGAGGGATGCCAGTAAACCGGAGATGGAGTAGCCGAGGTTCTGGATCAGCATCAGGATGGCCAGAATCACGATAAAGACCCGCAGGCATTTACGGATAAACGGAACCAGGTGATCGTCCAGGGATGACTCGGTTTTTCCCGCCCAGTGTCCCAGCCACTGTTCCAGCAGCGAGACCATGTTGTAGCAGAACCAGGCCAGGTTAAAGGTCAGTAAAATCTGTACGGCGTTACGCGCCAACTGATCCAGATCGGTCGGTTGTTGCGGGAGCTGGAGAATTTCGACGCCGAGGTAAAAGCCGATCACCACGACGAGGAATTCTGCCGGTTTGTTGATACTTTTCAACAGTGTATCGTCCAGCGTACCGGAGGTTTTCTGAGCGGCTTTGAAAAGGGATTTGGTGAACAGATGGGCAATAACCCGCTTGAGGATAAGAGCAAGAAAAAGAACCGCAAAGGCGCTGATAAAGCGGGTCAGGCCGATGCCGAAAACCGTTTGATCAATCAGTTGCTGCAGGTTTAAGAGGGTTTCCATAATTGCATGAACTCCGGTACTGAAGCTGGAAAAGCGACATCAATCATTGCTCCACAGCCCACGTCCTGTTTTTCTGGCCAATTTTTCCGCGCTGAGAAAATTTTGTTTGTAACGGAAATCATAGCGACGATAAACGCTTGCCAGCCCCTGCTCAAGAAGTAAACGGTTGAGCATTTTTCCTTCGTCGGGCAGGTAAACGTAGGCGAGCACTCGATCATGTTTGTCATGGTGCTGCTGATCGGTTTCTATTCTGACGTTTTGTCCCTTGGCCCGGGCAATGACAAAGGCCTTTGCCCGCTGGGCAATCTCCCTCAGCTTACTCGGAGCGAGGGCAAAATTTTTTTGATAAAATCGGTCTCGCGGGGAGTCCTGGTATTCAGGCGTATCTATCCCCAGTAAACGGACTCTGCCGAGAGATTCCACTTCAATGGTGTCGCCGTCGTAGATCCAGGTCACTCGCCCGGTGAATTCAGCGGCATAGACAGCCGGTGCCGTCAGAATCAGCAGGACCAGTGTCAGCAGGATAGGTTTCAGCACAGCTCAACGGCCCCAGAAAAGGCGGGTGAAAAATCCGGTAAAAAAGCCCCACACCAGATTGGCCGCAACAATCAACACCGGTGCGAACGTGCCCAGGTTCAAGGCGGCCGGCCCCTGATGATAGACATAGGGGTAGGTGTAAAAGAGCGCGGTCAGCGCCGGGATCAACGAAAACCACAGGCCTTTGCGAATCCAGTGGCGACGGTGACGTGGAATGCCGACGGTAAAAAAATAGAGCAGCCCCCACAACCCCCCGATGAACATCGGCCGATAGAGTTTTTCCAGCTGAAGAGATTGCGACATTTTGACTTGGAGCAGGCCGGTCAGGCCCCATTGATGGCAGCCCCAGATAAAACCACTGCTGGCAACCGCCGCGAGCAGGCCGGCGACAAAACAGACCGCGAAAAGTGCGCTACTTCTGGGCATGAAGTCCTCCTGCGGGGACAAGTCACATGACGGGGCAAGATCGACAATCCTGGCGGGTCAGCCTTTACGTTGGCTCTGGGAGTGTTTCATTCAGGCTGCCGCTTCGGTATCCTTGCAGATCGAGGGTAATATAGTCAAACCCATTTTCTTTGAAGGTGCTGATCATGGTCCGGCGCAGCTGGTTGTCCATCAGTCGTGGCATGTCCTCAACAGCAACCTCGATCCGGGCCAGGGAACCGTGAGAACGGACCCGGTAAAGGTCGAAGCCGTTTTCACGCAGCCAGGTTTCACAGGCATCCACCTGATGTAAGCCTTCGGGAGTGATCTCGGTGCCGTAGGGAAAGCGGGTCGCCAGGCAGGCAAAGGGCTGTTTATTCCAGGTTTCCAGGTCGAGACGGCGACTCAGATCACGGATATTCTCTTTGGTGAATTCCGCTTCAAGCAGCGGAGACCTGATATTCAGGGCTGTGACGGCGGCCTGTCCGGGGCGATAATCGTTCAGATCGTCCAGGTTCGATCCGTCAAGCAGTGTCTTCGTACCGTTGCTCCCCTGCAGGCCTTTGAGCAGGAGAGAGAAGAGATGCTGCTTGCAGTGAAAGCAGCGTTGCGGACCGTTTTCAGTAAATTGATCAAGCTCGAGCTGTTGCGTTGTGATCAGCTCCTGGCGCACCCCCAACTCACGTGCGATTTTTTGGCTCTGCTCGATTTCGTAGGCTGGGAAAATTGGCGATACCGCCGTGAGGGCCAGAACTTGCTTTGCTCCCAGGCAGTCCGTGGCCACTTTTAACAGGAGCGTTGAGTCAACTCCTCCGGAAAAGGCCACGGCGACCTGGTCAAATGAGGTTAACAGTTTTTTGAGGCGGGAATATTTGCCGTCCAGGTCCATCGGTTTCAGATAAAATACATGAAGCGATGATCCAGCTCTTTTTCGAGGCCCAGTTCCTGACCCTGATCGCACAGGTCTTTGAGGCTGATTGAATCGAAATACTGGCCCAGAATACGACTGCCCTCAGCCCAGATATATTGGGTCAGGCACTGGTTGTCGAATTCACAGCTCGGGGGTGCTTCACCGTCTTTGCGCAGACCTTTGACACAGTTGACCAGCATCAGTTCCCCCTCGGCAGCGAGGACGATTTCTTTGACTGTGATCTCTTCTGCGGGGCGGGACAGACTGTACCCCCCCTGCGGCCCACGGCGGCTCTTCAACAGCCCGGCCTTCTTGAGATCCTGAAAGATCTGCTCCAGGTAACGTGGAGAGATGTTCTGGCGGCGTGAAATATCCTTGATCTGAGCCGGCAGGCTTCCCGCGTGATAAGCCATGTCAAACATGGCGCGGACGCCGTAGCGGCTTTTTGTCGAAAGTTTCATGGTTTCCTCCCTGAATGATTTCGTCGGTCACTATAAAAATCTCTACTGTTCCTGTCAAGAATAATGCACTCTTTTTCATGGGAGAACTTTGCGGTCAGGGCGTCGTCGGTTCCATGGCGCAGGAGTGTTGATTTTCATTCTCGCCTATGGTGACATGAGGGATCTTTTATTTCGGCCGGAGCGCCAGTGGAGACCCAGCGATGAAAAAATATCAGTTTCAGATAGAACTTCAGGTCAGGGACTACGAATGTGATATGCAGGGGCATGTCAACAACGCGGTCTATCTCAATTATCTGGAGCATGCCCGGCATGAGTTTCTGAAAACCATGGGCCTTAATTTTTCCGACCTGGTGCGCCGCGGGATCAGCCTGGTGATTATTCGTAACGAGATTGATTATAAACGCTCACTGGTCAGCGGTGACCGCTTTATGGTCGGGGTTATCCTGCAAAAAATTTCGCCGCTGCGCTACTGTTTTGTTCAGGATATTTATCTGTTGCCGGAAAAAAAACTGGTGCTCAAAGGGCGGGTGACCGGAACCGGTGTCAACAGCAAGGGGCGGCCTGAATTGCCTGCGGAAGTCTCAACCGCCCTTGATGGTCTGGGCTGAGAGATCACACGGCGGGCAAGGTTTCAAATTCGTTCAATGCCCCGCTCGACCAACTTGATCAGGCCGTCTTTATAAAGTCCTCCCAGGGCTTTTTTAAAGACTTTCTTGCTCAGTCCCAGCTGACTGCGGATCTGTTCCGGCGAACTCTGATCATGCAGCGGCAGCTCGCCATGGTTGCGTTCCAGGGCCTCAAGGATTACCTCGCGGGCATCGCTGATGCCGTCAGCTCCGGGACGCCGCAGGGTGACATCGATACGCCCATCGGCACGGATTTTCTGCACGTATCCGGTGATCTGGTCCCCCCGTTTCAGCCCGGGAGGAATGTCGTCGCGGTAGAGCAGCGCTTCGTAGGTATGGTTGACGATGACCTTTGCTCCCAGATCGGTAAAGGTCCAAATGATGAGATCGATCTGTTGACCGACAACCAGATCGCGGTTTTCCTTCATCAGAAAACGCTCAAGGCGACTTGAGGCGATAGGGCGCCCTTCATGATCGTGACAGATCCGTACCAGGTAACGGCGTTTCTCGAGCATCTGCTGCTGTTGCTCCCTGAAAGGGCAGAGCAGATCCTTGGCCAGCCCCCAGGCGAGAAAGGCCCCCTGGGGAGCAATTGTCTGGACTTGAAGCAGGGCGAATTCGCCAACCTGGGCAAGCGGCTTTTGGGTTGTCAGTCGGCGGGTGTTGCCGCGGTCGATATAGAGAAAGACCTCGAGCTCCTGGCCGGGCGTCAGCCCGGCAGGACATTCCCTGCTCGGCAGCAGCATTTTTTCACCCTGGGCATTGAGCCAGGCGCCACGCGCTTCGATCTGTTCGACGACCAATCGGTAGGACAATCCTGCAGCGAGCATGGTGACCTCCAAAATTCAAGCAACCCGTGCGGATGGGCGACTTCTGCTGATGCAGAAATAGCCCAGAGCACAGATGGACAACAGCAGAGCGATAAAACCGTTCCAGCCGAAATAACGGTAAACAATGCCGGGAACGAAAGATCCCACGCTGCCGCCGGCGTAATAAAAAGCGACATAAAGACCGTTGGTCAAACCGCGGTATTCATTTCCAGCCATGCGGTTGACCAGCCCCGAAGCGGTAGAATGAACCAGAAACATCGCTGCGCAGTGCAGAAAAATCATGCCGAATAAGACCCAGATCTGCGTCCACGCCAGGCCCAGCAGGGTCAGCGCGAGACACACCAGGCCGATGCGGATGGTTCTGATTTCGCCTTTCACCCAGGAAATAAATTTCGGTGCTCCCAGGGAGGTGACGATGCCCATCATGTAACCGGAATACATCAGGCCGATACGCAGTTCATTCGCCTGGTCGCTGAGTTCCGTAAGCCGAAAGGGGAGGAAGTTCATGACCGCGGCGAAAATCAGGAAAAGACAGAAAACGCTCAGGTAGATCGGCAAAAATCCCGGCTGGGATAAGACCTGGAACAGGGCGCGGGGCTTGGGGCGGGTCATCTTCAGATCGGCTGTTTCCGGCAGCCGGAACAGGGTGATGAAGCCGATGATCAGGGTGACGGCCAAAGCCAGAAAGCTGAAACGCCAGCCGCACAGATTGGCGATCAATCCTGATGTCGCGCGGCCGATAAAGCCGCCGAAAATTGTCGCCGCAATATAGATCGCCATGGAACGCTGGACGGTATCTGCTGTTGATCGGCCTGACAGGTAGGTCATCAGCGAGGTCAGGATCGCCGGAACCAGCAATCCCTGAATGAGCCGGATGACGATCAACAGCGAAAAGCTGGAGCTGGCGGCAAAAAACACTTCCGACAGGGCGAGAATCGGGACCGCGATTTTAAGGACCCGAATCGGTGAAACGGTTTCCAGCAGGTAGCCGTAGGCCAGGGGGGCCAGCGCCAGCGGAATGAAGGTGACGGTGGTCAGTGCTGCCGCGGCTTCACGGCTGACGTTGAATTCGAAACTCAGGACCGGCAACAGCGGTTGTGGCGCATAGAGTACGGAAAGAGCCAGGATCGTGGTAAAAATAATCGGCAGAATTTCGGAATGCTTGCGTAGCGGCATGAGGCTCGATCCGGGGGGAATTAGGGGTCAGTATTGACTGACATGTTGCTGTAACAGAAAAGCGCGGGACTGTACAGGGAAAACAGAGTACTGTGATTTTAATCACGGACGTAGAAATTCTGTTGTATTAAAAATATTATGAAAATGAAGGTCAGATTCAATCCTACGATTTTGATTCTTCAGAATATTTTCCTGCAGATATTCACGATTGTATGGTTGGCAACCATAAAGTAGCAGGAGAAAGATGTGCGGCAGCATCTTTTCGTAAAACCGGTGTCCTGACACACCTCAGATGGCGGGGAAACGACCTCCTTTTCCCCGCCTATTTTTCCCTTCACGTCGTTTTTTTGTTGACAGGCTAAAATCTTCTCATGTTCAGGATTCCTGGTAACACTCGCTCTGTTGACAGGACTGCTGGTGGGTGATATCTCTGCGCACCCGCATGTGTTTATCGATAACTCCCTGTATTTTGGTTTTTTTGAAGACGGGCTGGTCAAATAGGTGTCACCTGGGTTTTTGACCCGATGTTTTCAGCGACCATGATGATGGATTTTGACGATGGGGACGGGCGCTTTTCTGCCGCTGAGGTAGCCCTGATCAAAGCAGAGGCTACGGAACCATGGTTACTTCTTGAAAGTCTATATTGAGAGGCCTTCGTCGTCGATTCGATAGAGAGGTATCAAGTGACGCTGAGAGGCGGGACACTTCTCTAGCGTTTTTCCTTTTCATGCCCAGTCGGGCCACGACACAAATCACATCTGTTCGCGTCCTGGTGGAGGATCAAAGTAGGTATGCCGCCCTGATTACTCGAAAAGCCAACCTTTCAGTATGGCAGCAAGTTCCTGCCCTTAATTGAAAATATTTTTCAATATCTTTTTCAACTGTGATTCAGGTCACAGACAAAATCGCTCGTCAGCCATAAACTGCCATCCGCTGAATGGAAAGTACGCGACTCATTTATTCGAATTTCTACAAGGAGTTAGTTTATGCGCAAGGTTTTGCTGTTGTTCTGTCTTGGTCTGGTGTTGGTACCCGTCTCTGTCTTTGCCGCCGACAGTGGGTTGGCTCAGCGGGTGACCGCTTTGGAAGATCGTTTGAGCCAGGGGTGGTTTGAGAAGGTTCAGTTGTCGGGAGCCCTCGAAGCCGAAGCCAATTACACGGATGAAGACGGTGAAAAATCCGACGATGTTGATCTGGCGACCGTCGAACTTGGGGTTGACGTCACGCTGACCGATTTTATATCCGGTTTCGTGCTGTTCAAGTGGGAGGGCGATGAAGACGGGGTGTTCGTTGATGAAGGCGGGATTACCCTGGGTAATGTTGATGAAGGCGGGTATGCCGTCACCGTCGGTAAGCTCTATGTTCCTTTCGGCGTGTTCGAGACCGTGATGCTTGCGGATCCGCTGACGCTGGAACTAGGGGAAACCCGTGAGGGAGCGGCCGTTGTTGATTTCGCCGCCCAGGGATTCTACGGATCGGCTTATGCGTTTAACAGTGAACTGGACAAGGATGGCGATGACGACAAAGTCGATGCCTTCGGTCTTATGGCCGGGTACGCCATGGAGTCCGATGCCTATACTCTGGATGTCTCAGCAGGGTACATCAGCAATATCACGTCATCCGGCGGATTTATCGATGGGCTTGATGCCCAGGGGAGCACAATAGCTGGCCAGACTGCGGGCATGACGGTTGCAGCGGTGGTCGGTGTTGGCGATTTTACCCTGGTCGGTGAATACCTGGCTGCGCTGGACAGCGATTATTCTGCAGCTACAACGGAAGAGCCGAGTGCATGGTATGTCGAGGTGGTATACGGGTTTGACCTCGCCGGTTATAAAGCGACTCTGGCTGCGACCTATCAGGAATCCGAAGAGGCTGATTATGTCGGTTTGGCTGAAACCCGCTATGGGGCTGCTCTGGGTGTCGAGTTGACCGAAGGTCTTGGGATGACCTTTGAGTACCTGCGTGACGAAGGTTATGACAATGCGGAAACGGACAGCCTGACCGCGCAGTTGGCTTTCGAGTTTTGATTTTTTTTGATGGTGGGGAGGGGGGGGCGACAGATATATGAATGTCTGTCGGGGTCAATAACGGTTCTGATCTTTTAGCTTATGATTATTGATTAAAACTTGATTTATTTTCATATATTGTTTAGAAGTTGAAAACTATTTTCATTATCGATTTATTTTTTGGAGATCAGTGTGAAGAAAGTGGAATTTTGCCGTGAATGTTGTATCCATAAGCAGTTTAATTGTGCTCATGCCTCAACTCGCGATAACTTGTCACATCCCAACCTAAGCCGTCCACTGACCTGGGTCGAGATCGCTGGGGCCTACCCCGCGCCGCGCGATTGTCTTGCCGCTTATCTGGTCGCTTCAGCGGCTGAAGTGCTGGCCGGTGTCAAACCCGCCAACCTTGTTCGGGTTTTTAGACGAAAGCTGCCTTGTGGGCGTTCCATCTATCGGCTCTGGCAAGATTACAGTGAGGAATTGCTTGCCGATTCGCATTTGCGCGCTTTGATTCTGCGTGAAGACTCCGATGCCATGTCGCTGTTGCTGTATCGGCCTGACCTGTTGGAGCGTAGACTCCTGGGACGGACGATGCAAACCTTTCTCCAGCAGCGCGGTTATCCACAGCCGCTGACGCTCAACACTGCCCTGGAATATCTCCACCATTGTTTTTCCGTTCACGACAGTCCGGATGAGGTTGGAATGTTTCTGGGCTATCCGTATAAGGATGTTCACGGTTTTATCACTCAACGGGCGAAACCATGGCCGGGGCGCTGTCTGTGGCGAATTTACGGCCCTCCTCATCGAAGCTTGGGACTTTACCGGCGCTATTCTGAAAAGCGGAACAATATGAACGCAAAACTTGTTTCAGGGGTTCGTCCCACGGACTTGCTCATGGCAGCTTAGGGTCGGCAATGGACAACAGAGTGATAAAAATGTTGCGTCAGGCTCCGTTGCTCAGCAATTTGGATAGCCTGATGGTCGAACAGTTAGCCGATAAAGGGCGTTTTCTCGCTCTCAATGGGCGCCACAAACGAATCGGTGAGGTGGAATTGTCCCGGCGGCTTTATTTTGTTATGTCGGGAGAAATGCGAATGCTGCGACCGACTCCGGATGGTCACGAGCAGCTTTTACAGCGTTTTATGGTCGGGGAATTTTTCTGTCTTGCGGCGGTCATTTCCGGTCATTCCTGCGACAGTCTGATGGTCAATGCCGGGAAAACCGATCTGATCTATTGGGGCCACGATACTTTTCGCGCCTTTATGATACAAAGTCCTGACTTCCATCAGAATGTTCTTCAGCAGATGGCGTTTCAGATTGAACAAGAACGGCAGATGCGAACCTTGTCATGTTGTTGTAAAGCTGATCTGCGCGTTGCCGCCTTTCTTCTGCATAAAATGAAACCCGGATACTGCCTCCGACAATGCCTGTCTTCAGTGGATATTCGCCCCGTGAGCCTGACCGCCCAGGAACTGGGTCTGGCTCGTGAAACTCTGTCACGCAGTCTGCAGCGCCTGGTCAGGCGCCATGCCATCAGCTATGATCGCGGTCTGATTCGGGTGACCGATATTACTGCGCTTGAGGCTGTCCTCGAAGAAGAGGAGGAATGCAGTTGCAACTGTTGCTGAAAACCCTTCTGCCCTTGACGCCGTGCTACTTTGGGGCGTTTGTTCGCATTTTTCGGGCATTTCCTCCCTGATCAAGATGCATTGTTTATGCCCCCAGACCAGCCGCATAGTTCAGATCGGGTCAGGAAACGCATGCCTTCCGGCCCTTCAAGGGAAAACATGCCGCCTCGGCCGGGGATGGCGTCGATAACCAGCTGGGTATGTTTCCAGGTCTCATATTGGTCGCCGCCGATGTAAAAAGGGCAGCCACCGATTTCACCGAGCAGGACGTCATTGTCTCCCAGCAGCAGTTCGCCTTCCTGATAACACATGGGGGCACTGCCGTCACAGCAGCCGCCGGACTGATGGAACATTAATGTTCCGTGTTTTGCCTTAAGCTTTTCGATCAGTTCCAGTGCCGCCGGCGTTGCCACAACTTTTTCCTCATTTTTTTCTTCCATATGTCATATCCCTGTTTACGGGATGACGGTCCGCGGTTGCGGACCGTCATCTGGCCAATCAGAAGAAACCCAGCGCCTTGGGTGAGTAACTGACCAGCAGATTTTTGGTCTGCTGATAATGGTCGAGCATCATACGATGAGTTTCGCGACCGATCCCTGATTGTTTGTAGCCTCCAAAGGCGGCGTGGGCCGGATAGAGGTGGTAACAGTTGGTCCAGACGCGGCCGGCCATGATGTTGCGACCCATACGATATGCGGTATTCATATCACGAGACCAGACCCCCGCACCTAATCCGTAAAGGGTGTCGTTGGCGATTTCAAGAGCTTCGGCCTCATCCTTGAAGGTCGTTACCGACAGCACCGGACCGAATATCTCTTCCTGGAAAATGCGCATCTTGTTGTTGCCGCGGAAAACCGTCGGGGTGATGTAATACCCATTTTTAAGTTCACCTTCAAGGTGGGTGCGTTTGCCGCCGATCAGCAATTCGGCGCCTTCTTTTCCGGCCAGATCGATATAAGAAAGAATTTTTTCCAGCTGTTCTGTAGAAGCCTGGGATCCGATCATGGTGTCGGTGTCAAGGGGGTGCCCCTGGGTGACGGCAGCTACCCGGGCAATGGCTTTTTCGATGAATTCATCGTAAATGGATTCCTGGATCAAGGCCCGCGAGGGGCAGGTGCAGACTTCACCCTGGTTGAGAGCGAACATGGCAAAGCCTTCAAGGGCCTTATCATAGAAATCGTCATTGGCGGCGCAGACATCGGCAAAGAAAATGTTGGGAGATTTGCCGCCCAGTTCCAGCGTCACCGGGATCAGGTTCTGAGACGCGTACTGCATAATCAGTCGCCCGGTTGTGGTTTCACCGGTAAAGGCGATTTTGGCGATGCGCTTGCTGGCGGCCAGCGGCTTGCCGGCCTCAAGTCCGAAGCCGTTGACGACGTTGAGGACGCCAGGCGGCAGGACATCAGCTATCAGGTCCATCAATACCATGATTGATGCCGGTGTTTGTTCGGCCGGTTTCAGGACGATGCAGTTACCCGCGGCAAGGGCCGGAGCGATCTTCCAGACCGCCATCAGGACCGGGAAGTTCCAGGGAATGATCTGGCCGACGACGCCAAGCGGTTCATGGAAATGATAGGCAACGGTGGTTTCATCCAGTTCGCCGAGGCTGCCTTCCTGCGCCCGGATGCAACTGGCGAAATAACGAAAATGATCAACGGCCAGAGGCATGTCCGCGGCCAGGGTTTCACGCACCGGTTTGCCGTTGTCCCAGGTCTCGGCCACGGCCAGAGCTTCCAGATTGGCTTCCATGATATCGGCAATTTTGTTCAGCAGCGCGGCGCGTTCGGCAACCGCTGTTTTGCCCCAGGCCACTTTCGCGGCATGGGCGGCGTCAAGTGCCAGATCGATATCCGCCGCTTTGGAACGGGCGACTTCGCAAAACGGTAGGCCGGTGACCGGCGAAATGTTCTGGAAGTATTCACCATCCAGGGGAGCGGTCCACTGGCCGTTGATAAAATTGTCGTAACGCTGACGGAACTCGACTTTGCATCCTGCCTGTCCTGGTGCTGTGTATAGCATGTTTTTTTCCTCCATGATGATCAGGTTGTTGACAGTACAAAAACGGATTGAGCTGAATATACAGCAGGGATTGTGCCAATCTGCATAACGTCGTTATTTTTTCTTGCCAGGTTGAATTAATCTCTGTGTTGACAAGATTTTTGAGGAAGAGACAACCAGCAAGAGTCTATTGCCCACCTCTCGATTGATCTCAGATATGATTGAGAATGATTGATATAGAATGAAAAAATCTTTTCGACTGTTTCATAATGGGACATGTGTATGGAGGGCTGTGTTTTAAATTAAAACAGTTATTTTCTAAATTCGATTGTCTGTCGCCGGCTTTTAAAAAAAGCTTGAGGATTCTCTCCCGCAAGGATACTCTGTTAAAATAAAACATTATTTGAAGATGGTGTGGTATGGGGCTGATCGCCGAAAAAGAACTGGTCCAACAGGCCCGCAGGTATTTTTTTGACGGGGTTCCCGCCCCGGCCGGTCTTGTTTCGGATATAATTCTCAGTTCCTGGGAACGATCCCGTGCTCACGGTATTGCGGTTGAGCAGGACCCTGCTGATTTGCCGGTCTTGTCCGCAGCGACACTGAATGAAGCTAAGCAGGCCGGGAACACTCTGACGGCAATCGCCGGTCAGGTCATGGAGCACCTCTACGGCCAGATTCGGCAAACCTCAAGCATGGTTTTGTTGACCGATGCCGCTGGTACCATACTGCGCTCCATTGGTGATAGTGATTTTGTCGACAAGGCACGTCGGGTTTCACTGCAACCAGGGGGGGTCTGGTCTGAGGCGGCGCGGGGGACGAATGCCATCGGTACCTGTCTGATTGAACAATCGCCGGTCATTGTCCACCGGGAAGAGCATTTCGCCGCCAGCAACCATTTTTTGACCTGTTCGGCAACCCCGATTTTTGATCCTTTCGGCCGGATTCTCGGTGTTCTGGATGTTTCCGGTGACGGTACGGCTTATCAGCTGCACACGATGGCTCTGGTTCGCATTTCCGCCCAGCAGATCGAGAACATGATGTTCTCTCTGGGCTTTGACGACAATCTGACCCTGCACTTTCATTCGCATCCGCATTTTATCGGAACTTTTTACGAAGGAATTATCGTTTTCAATTCTGCCGGGGAGCTATTGGCGGCAAACCGGAGCGCTCTGCTCCAGCTGGGTCTGGATCGGTACAGCCTCCGGGGAACTGTTTTTGAGCAATTGTTTGATTTCCCCTTCGCTGACCTTCCTGCCGATCCCCGCATGTCTGTCCAGCCCCTTCTGGAACTGCGGGGACCGGAAGACCGTTGTTTTTATGTTCGTGTCCGGCCACATATTTCTCGGGCTCAGGGGACAGCTACGCTCGTGGGCGAGTCTGGCTCCCGGACTGTCGCCGGGGGCACCGCGAAGAACCTCTGTCTGAAGCTTGAAAGTCTTTCATTGGGGGATCAGCAGATGACAAAAGCTGTCCGCCAGTCAGTAAAGGCTCTGCACCACGACATTCCACTTCTGATTGAAGGAGAATCCGGGACCGGCAAAGAACTGTTGGCGCGAGCTCTCCACGGTTGCGGACCTCGCGCCAAAGGTCCTTTCGTCGCAGTTAACTGTGCTGCTATCCCTGCCGGTTTGATAGAGTCCGAGCTGTTCGGCTACCGTGACGGCGCGTTTACCGGGGCGAGTCGCAAAGGTTACACAGGAAAAATCCGTCAGGCTGACGGAGGAATCCTCTTTCTCGACGAAATCGGAGATATGCCTCTGGAACTGCAGGCCATGCTGTTGCGTGTGCTGCAGGAACGAAAAGTTTCGCCGTTGGGAGGAGAAGGTGAGCAGGCGGTCAATATCGGCTTGGTCTGTGCCACTAACCGGAATATCAGCGATGACGTCAAATCGGGGCGGTTTCGGGAAGATCTATATTATCGTCTCAACGGGTTGCGGGTGCGTCTGCCGCCCTTGCGCCAGCGCAATGACCGTCTGCTGCTGGCCGAAAAGTTACTGAACGAACTGCTGCCTCGGGGCCGGCAACTGCAACTGAGTCATTCCGTTGCCGAGCTTTTTGAAAAACATCCCTGGCCCGGCAATATCCGTCAGCTTCACAGCCTGTTGCGCACAACCTGCGTGCTGTTGGAAGAGCACGAAATGCAGCTGGAAATTGATCATCTGCCGGAAGATTTTCTTGAACAAATTGAAATTTCGCCCCAAACGGATGGCCCCGACAGGATCACTACTGTTCTGCCACCGATTTCCGCTGCCGCGACTGATCTCGAGCAGTTACAATTGCAGGCCATCCACGATGCCGTGAGGGTTTGCAGCGGCAACATTTCTGCCGCCGCTCGCCGTCTTGGGGTCAGTCGTTCAACCCTTTACCGCAAGATAAACGGCAAGAGTTGAATTGGTGAGAAGAAATTTCCGGGTGAGGTTTCTCTCGTTCAGACCTCATCTTCCTCAGTCGGGACGATTCAGGCCGCCCACACAGAGGTATTTAATCTCCAGATAATCTTCGATTCCGTAGCGGCTTCCTTCGCGTCCCAAGCCGGATTCCTTGACTCCGCCGAAGGGAGCGGAAGCATTGGAAATCAACCCTGTGTTAATGCCGATAATACCGTACTCAAGCCCTTGGGCGATGCGCCAGCTGCGGGCCAGATTGTTGGTATAATAATAGGCGGCAAGGCCGAATTCAGTGTCGTTGGCCATGTTGATCGCTTCCTCTTCGGTATGAAAACGGAAAAGTGGTGCGACCGGGCCGAAGGTTTCTTCTCGGGCAATGCGCATGGATGGTGTTACGTCGGTCAGGACCGTTGGCTCGAAGAAGGTGCCTCCCAGGGCATGAATTTTGCCTCCCGTCGTCAGCTGAGCTCCTTTTTGTAAAGCATCATTAATGTGCTGTTTGACGGTATTAACAGCTTGCAGGTCAATTAACGGACCCTGTTGGACATCAGCGGATAACCCGTTGCCGACTTTCATCTGTCTGACCGCTTGGGTGAGTTTTTCGGCGAAGGTGGTGTAAATGCCGTCCTGCACCAGAAAGCGATTCGTGCAGACACAGGTCTGGCCGGAATTACGGTATTTTGAGGCGATTGCTCCTTCAACCGCGGCGTCTACATCGGCGTCGTCAAAAACGATAAAGGGGGCGTTGCCGCCGAGTTCCATGGAAACTTTTTTGACAGTACCGGCGCAGGCGGCAATCAGTTGCTTACCGATTTCCGTGGAGCCGGTGAAGGTCAGTTTTCGCACCAGCGGATTACTGGTCAGCTCTTCGCCGATGGCTGCGGAAGAGCCGACGATGACGTTGAAAACTCCATCCGGGATTCCGGCCCGGGCTGCCAGCTCGGCCAGGGCCAGGGCGGAATAAGGGGTGGCGCCGGCGGGCTTCAGGACCATCGTGCAGCCCGCCGCAAGAGCTGGTCCAGCTTTGCGGGTGATCATGGCCGCGGGAAAGTTCCATGGTGTGATCGCCGCGCACACACCGATCGGCTCTTTCAGGACCAGCAGTTTTTTGCCGGCGTCCTGCTCCGGGATGATGTCGCCGTAAATTCTTTTCGCTTCTTCGGCGAACCACTCGATGAAGGATGCGGCATAAATGATTTCGCCGCGGGCCTCAGCGAGCGGTTTACCCTGCTCAGCAGTCATCAGGGCAGCCAGATCGTCCTGATGTTCGAGGATAAGATCAAACCAGCGGCGGAGCAGACGAGAACGCTCATGGGCTGTTTTACTTTTCCAGCCGGCTAAAGCGCTATGAGCTGCTTCAATGGCCCTGCGGGTTTCCGCCGCGCCCATTTTCGGGGCTGTGCCCAGGCATTCGCCGGTTGCCGGATTATGAACTTCGATAATTTCGCCGCTGTCGGCGTTACACCAGGCTCCATTGATATAGCATTGCTGCCGGAGCAGCGTTACGTCTTTGAGTAATTTCATTGGTCAATATCCTCCTTTGTCGTTGTTGAAATGCAGCTTTTTCAGTCTTCAGAAGTTCACTGATCGGGCTGGCAAGCTTGTTCCACTGGGGAATTCATGCTTGTCAAGGCAAAGAAGATGCCAAATACTGACTGGTGTCGCTGGCCTGCTGTTTGAATGGTGTAGGCAGCTGGAATGATGATAGTTTTTTGAAAATGGGCGGAACGGGGAAGGGGGGACGTGCTCCGAAAAGGGGGTGACAGTAAGATTGTTTCAGGGATGTTCTTGCGTTACCGCAAGGACATTGCCATTTTGCAATCCATGACGTCTTAGTTTGCGGGTAATGGTCGATTGATTAACTTTCAAGGCTTCTGCCAGACGGGCCTGATTGCGGTGTATTTCTAAGCCATGCATGAGGACCCCTCTTTCGACGCTTTGCACGATCTGCCGCAGCGACATCTGTTCCGGCCATTCTTCATTGAATCCACCTGATTTTTTCCTGGTCTGGCGGACAACATGAACCGGCAGATCGGGTAGATCGATGGATTCCGTCTCGGTCATCACCACCAGTCGTTCGCAGAGATTCATCAGTTCTCTGACATTGCCGGGATAATCATAGTTGGTCAGGGTTTCGGTGGCAGCCTGGGTCAGGTGTTTACGGGTTTTGGTCTGTTCACAGAAATGGTCCAGATAATAGCGGATCATGGGCAGGATACAGTCCTTGCGGTCTCGTACCGGAGGAACATGAAGAGGGATTACATTCAGGCGGTAGTAGAGGTCATGACGAAACTTTCCTTGTTGAACCATCTCGTCCAGGTTGCGGTGAGTGGCGGCAATGATCCGCACGTCGATATTTTTTGCTTTCGTGCCGCCCAGTCGCGTCAGCTGTCCATCCTCCAGAAAGCGTAGCAGCTTGACTTGGGCCGAAGCAGGGAGTTCGGCGATTTCATCCAGAAACAACAGGCCGCCGTCAGCCATTTCAAAATATCCCGGTTTGCTTCCCGTGGCTCCGGTAAAAGCTCCTTTTTCGTAGCCGAACAGTTCCGATTCAATCAGCGATTCCGGAATAGCGCCGCAGTTCAGTTTGATGATCGGTCTATTCGCTCGCATGGAATTCTTGTGAATCAGATCGGCGATCACTCCCTTGCCGACGCCGGATTCGCCGAACAGCAGAATTGAAGAATTGGTTTTGCTGACTTTTAACGCCTGTTCGATGAGCTTGATCATGCAGGGTGTTCTGGCGATTAATTGCCGTCCGGCAAAAGCCATTTTCTGCAGATTGAGAACCTGCAGCTGGAACTCATCGTTCAACGCTTTCTGTTCTTCCAGATCACGGCGGAGACTGTCGATTTCCGTGATGTCCCGTTCGCTGACAACGACCCAGAGCAATTTTCCGGATTCGTCATGGATCGGTGTCCCGGTGACCAGGAGTTTGCGCGGTCCACGCTGTTGCAGCAGGTTGCTGATTTTTCCCGATTTGATGACTTCCCAGGCAGCGGACCGGTCGATAAGACCCTGTTCGACCAGATTCGTGACGCTGCGACCAATCATTTGTTCGGGAGGGGCTCCGTAAAAACGGGCTGATGTCCGATTCATGCGCTGAATCAAGCCTTGAGGATCACAGATACAAAGGCCGTCAGAGGTTGAATTTATGAGGGTTTCCAGGGCAAGGTTGGTCTGGTTGCCAGTGTTTCCGTTGGTCGTTGCGGATTGTTTTTCAATAATGCAGGCGGCACCCGTTGGTTGTCTATCGTGCTTCAGAAGCCTGATTTGTAGTGTATAGCTGTGGTGATTTTTGCGTAAAGGGAACTCAATTGTGTTCGCTCCAGAGTTGATGAATGTTGAAAAGAGACGTCGGATTTCGGGTGAAAGCTCTTCAATTGATGCCCCTGGATAACAATCAAACCATTCACGTGCGGTTTGATTAACGATCTGGATCGTACCGTCCAGGTCTGTACTCACAAATCCCTGACTGAAACAGTCCAGCAGGGTGTTGAAATCGCCAATTTCGTGGGGGCTAAATGTCTCTGTAGAGGTGCCCGGATTTTTTGGCATAATGGAAAGCTCTACATTTCATAATCGATGTCGACGGCTATGGCTGTCGGGTCTGGTATTCCAAACTCGATTATGCACAAAAGCAATCTTAATGCAAATTTGAAATAGATGCAGAGATTTTGGGCTGAAATTCTTTCGCGTGTCCGACAGCGCGATCAAGGTCGATATTCATTATTTTTTGGCGGAACAATTAGAACACCCTTTGCTGCCGCAATCGCAACCGCGATTTTTAACCAACTTGCGATAGAGATAGTAGAGAGCGATGACAAAGAGAATAAGCAGAAAGAGTTGTTGCATGATGTCTCCGAGGTGAGCTTCCCCCGGTCGTTCAACGACGACCGGGGGAAGGCAGGGTTATTTCATATCCTTGGCTTGAACCCAGATGACGGCGTCCTGGCTCAGTTCCTTGCCTTTGTATTCGGTGTCACTGCCCGCTCCCAATGCGGCGAAGCCCCACCACCCGGCTTTCGGAATACCGAAGGTGAATTTACCGTCCTGATCCGCTTTGATGCCTATGGTGACGAAACTGTCCTGGGGTGCTCCAACGTATGCAGGTCCCATGGCATTGGTCGCCAGGTCGACGTCGTGGTTGAGGTATTCAACTTCGATTTCAGCGAAGGGTACCGGCTCGCCATTGCTTTTGACGATACCGCTGAAAGTGGAACCGGTCCAGATGGCATAAGGTTTGGTCAGGGGCACGATCTCGGCTTTGAGGCCCAGTTCCTTGTCCCAGTCGGTCGGGGCACCGGCGACATTGACGATCATCTTGGTGATCTGCTGAATGTAAGCATCTTCGTTGGCTTCAAAATATGGGGCTGGTTGCATGACGAAGAGGTGGTCACCCATGCGCCGGGCCTTGTATGTCGATTTGTAAGCCGAACCGGAATTGTGATGACCTTTGAAGGTGATCGGCTTGAGGCTGTCGAGCAGGTCGGTTTTCTGCTCTTTACTGATCACATAAAAAGCTTCAACCGGGGCCAACTCTTTGCTGTCGTGCTGCAGACCCATGTCCATGGTGTGCTCATCAGCAAAGGGATGGGTGAAGACATGGCATAACTCAATGGTGTTTCCCTTTTCAAGGGCGGACTCCGGGGTGTAGACCATTTGAAAATGGGCGAAGGCGCTGCCGGCCATCAAGGTTAAAGCAAGGGCGATTGTCAGTTTCTTCATGTTTCCTCTCCTGTAATTGATATTTGTTTTCATCGGTGTTTCAAATGAATGATATTGATCATTCAACAATATCTTTGCCGTCGACATGGACCTGATGGCCTTCGCCGGCATCGAAGACGGCCTGATAGTTGCCATCGGGCTTTTCAAAGTTGACTTCGCTGTATTCATTCATCTTGGTTTCAAGAATGGTTTTGCCGTTTTGTTCGATCCGAAACTTGACCCCACTGGCGCTGCTGCCGTCACTGAAACCACCCTCGCAGGTCACGGTGCCGTCCCCTTCGTCAAAGCAGGACATCAACGCCGTATGAGCCAGGGCCGAGGTGGCACAAGTTATCATCAGCAGGCAGGTTAAAAAGAAGATTTGTTTATGCATTGTTCTTATCCTTTCATGGTTTTTCCGGCCTGCCAGCCGGAACGCTTGGTTTTGATGAGTCCGAGAGCAAAAGTCAGGGCGACGACGCTGATGTAAAAATTACGCATCATGTCCAGCCCGCTCCAGTTGAAGTTGACGGCCAATCCGAAAAAGAGCATGGAAAGCACGATGCCCAGGGTAATCGGGAAAAATGTTGCAAAGAGCATCCAGCGGGTCGAATTGGACTGCAGCTTGACCACCACCATGGTGGCGATACAGGGGGGCGTCAGAATCATGAATATCAGCATGGACGTTGCATGCAGTGGGGTGTAAGCGCCATCCTGGGCGATCGCCTGTTCCGGGCTGAGATCGCTTTTGCCCTTCTCATAAATCGATCCCAGGGTGGCGACTGCACTTTCACGGGCGGCGAAGGAACTTAAGAAAGCGACGTTGATGCGCCAATCAAAACCGGCCAGGCGGCTCACCGGTTCTATAGCTCGTCCGAACATGCCGAGAAAGGAATTGCTGATTTTTTCATTCTTGATCTCAATCTGCAGCTTTTTGTTGACCTTTGACAGTTTGCGCACTTCGCGATTCAGTTTTTCCGCGGCCTCATCCTCCGGTCTGATCAGCGGGAACAGTTGCGGGCTGGCGGCCAGGAACTTCGCGTCGAGTGCGGCAACCGCTTCTTTTGATTTGGCCAGCATGCGGTTGGACTTGTAGCTGTCGTAAAGGCTGATCAGGGCAAAAATTTCCGCCGAATCGTCGACCGCATCAGCGTATGATGTGGATGCCGCTTTTTTCATAAAGACGGCTACTGCGCTGTCGGCGGTCTGCCTGAACTCCGCCATCTTTTCGTCACTGACACCGGGGTACTGTAGAAGGACGAAGAGCACGACGGCGACGGCAACGACGACAGTGACAACTTTTTTGATATAGAGCCAGACACGCTGGAAGGCACGGAGGACAACGCCACGGAAGGTCGGTAGATGATAGGTCGGCAATTCCATGACGAAAGGCGCCGTCTCATAGCTGCGCAGGACCGTCGAGGTCAGCAAGCGGGCGACGATCAGGGCGATGAACAGGGTAACCGTCGAAATAAAGAACATCATCATCGACATCTGCTGCTTGAAGAACGCGCCGAGCAGCAGGGTGTAAAAGGGAACCTTGGCCAGGCAGTTCATGTAGGGCACGACGAGAATGGTGGCCAGCCGTGCCCGGGCATCGGCGATCCCCTTGGTGGCCATGACCCCGGGGACGGCACAGCCGCCGACGAGAGCGCCTCCCAGCACCAGTGGCAGGGTGGATTGGCCGTGCAGGCCGAAACGCTTAAAGATGCGGTCAAGGATAAAGGCCATGCGCGGCATGTAGCCGACATCTTCCAGAATCGCGATCAGAGCGAAGAGAATGAAAAAGATCGGGATATAATTGAGCAGGGCGATCACCGAATTGATCATCCAAAGACTGAAATCAGTGATCAACGGTACCTCAATCGAGGTCGCGGCCGGCAGCAGGTCGACAATTTTGTTTTTCACTGCGGCCAGCAAAGGCCAGGTGTAATCGGTCAGCTTGTATCCCCAGACGATGGCCAGCTGGTAGATGAGAAAAATGACGCCGCCGAGAATCGGGAATGCCAACCAGCGGTTGAGAATCAGCCGGTCGGCTTTGGCGGTCAGGGTCTCCTGGTTACCTTTTTTCTCTTTGACGCACTTATGGTAGACGACGTCGGCGTTGTCGTAGCGCAGTCGGGCGATGGCCTGGTCTACATCCAGATCGTGTCGGTCATGAATGCGGCTGGTGATATCCTTGATTTCCTCCCGATTGGTTCCGGTTTTTTTTAGTACCACATCGTCGGATTCAAGCGCTTTGATGGCCAGCCAGCGCGCCGGGACATCGCCATCGTGTCGGACCAGTTCTTCAGCTTCGGAGATATAAAGTTCAAGCTCGCCGTAATCGATGCGAAAAGGCTGCAGGATTGTCTGATCGGCCGCTCGCTGTACGGCTTTGAATAACTCACGGCGTCCTTGACGTTTGGAACCGATTGTGGTGACCACTTCGACGTTGAGCATCTCCGCCAGTTTGGCTGTATCAATGGTCATATTCCGCCTCTCGGCGATATCCATCATGTTCAGTACCAGGACGACCGGTTTACCGAGCTCCAGTAATTGAAATGTTAAATACAGACTGCGGCGCAGGCAGGACGCGTCAACAATATTGACGATGACGTCGGGAGCTTCATCCATTAAAAACTGTTTTGCAACCCGTTCTTCCAGGGAGTAAGTACTGAAAGAGTAGGTGCCGGGCAGATCGACGAATTCAAATCTGGTGTCGTTGAATTTGACGCCGGCGGTTTTTTTGTCGACGGTGACGCCGGGATAGTTGGCGACATGTTGATTGACTCCGGCCAGCAAATTGAAAATGGTTGATTTGCCGCAGTTGGGCTGGCCCGCAAGAGCAACTCTGATCATGCTGTCTCAACCTCGATCAGTGCGGCTTCAGCGCGGCGCAGGGTCACCATGTAGTTCTGGATACCGATTTCTATCGGATCGCGTAAAGGGGCGTTTCTGATCATGTGTACTTCGGCCCCCGGGATGAAGCCCATGTTGACAAGCTTATGACCCAGCAGGCCGCACGCCGAGCTGCGCCTGATGACAGCCCTCTCATTCTGTTTCAGATCCGCAAGGTTGACAGGCCCCCGACCAGCTGAATTTCTGCCGGGGCAGGATTGGCGCTGCATTCCACGGTTCGACATTCCGGCACCGCGACAGCCTCTTCGCTTGAAAAATCTCATGACTAAACACCTTTGATCACAAGTCCGGCCGCTGGGTTGGACGCGCTTATGTGAAGTTGATGATTGAACTCGGGAACTATGTCTGAAGCTGTTAAAAAAAACTGTGACCTGAGTCACAGTTGAAAACTTTTTTCATTTTCACTTAAGTCTCGGTCACTTTAAATTTCCGCGGCATGGCTTGAACTCTGTTATGATGGTGGTCGTTAAAAGTGAGCCTTGCTTCGAGTTGTGAGGCTCCGCTTCCTGACACGAGGGTGAGGTATGGTTCAGTTGAATGATTTCAAACTGTTTGACAGCCATTTTCATATTATTGAGGACCGTTATCCCCTGGTCCCCAATCAGGGTTTTCTTCCGGAAACTTTCAACACCAAGGATTATCTGCACCGGATGCAGGGTTACGACCTCAGCGGAGGGGCGATTGTTTCGGGATCCTTCCAGGCTTTTTATCAGAGCTACCTGGTGGCGGCGCTGCGGCAGCTCGGCCCCGGGTTTGTTGGTGTCACGCAACTTCTGGCTACCACCTCCGATGAGCAGATCCTGAGCCTGAGCGCTGACGGGATCCGGGCGCTCCGCTTTAACCTGAAACGTGGAGGCTCTGAATCTGTCGATCAGCTTGAATCCCTGGCGTTGCGGGTTTATGAACTGGTCGGCTGGCACGTCGAACTCTATATTGATTCACGCGATCTGGCCGATCTTTCTCCACTGTTATCCAGACTTCCCCGGGTCAGTATCGACCACCTCGGGTTATCCCGGGCCGGATTTCCAGATCTTTTGCAACTGGTTGAAAAGGGAGTCTACGTCAAGGCCACCGGCTTTGGTCGCGTTGATTTTGATGTTGCCACCGCGTTGCGTGAGATTGTCTCGGTCAATCCTGACGCCCCGATGTTCGGCACCGACCTGCCGTCCACCCGAGCCCCACGGCCCTATGCTGATGATGATTTTCAGTTGGTCATTGATACTCTGGGAGAGGATCTGGCGCGCAAGGTTTTTTACGACAATGCCGTTGACTTTTATCGGCTCGACAGCTCAGCACCGAAGATCTGAATCTGCTGGAAATATCACATTTTTTCTTCTATGATTCGGCCATTGCATTTGAACGAGGGGATGAAATGATGTGGACTGCGATTCAAGCCAAATCACACTGACCGCCAGTAACAGACCATTGCTGTTTCGGCGGTTTTGTGTTTCTCGCTTCTAATCTTTACCAACACTAGGATTTTCATGTTCCAGCAAACCTTTAAAAATATCGATGATGTCCTCTGGAAAGAGGCGGGCTGTTCTTCCGAACTCGACTACACCGAGCAATCCTCCTGGATGTTGTTCCTGAAGTATCTGGATGATCTGGAACGCGAACGGGCGATGCGGGCCGAGTTGGAGGGTAAAGACTACACCTTCATTATCGAGGGTAAGTACCAGTGGTCGCAGTGGGCTGCGCCGAAGAATGCCAAGGGTGAGTTCGATCACGACACCGCGCTGACTGGTGATGATCTGATCGCCTTCGTTGATCGGGAGCTGTTCCCCTACCTGCAGGGGTTCAAGCAACGTGCTGCCAGCCCCGACACCATCGAATACAAAATTGGCGAAATCTTCGGCGAGATCAAGAACAAGTTCCGCAGCGGTTACAGCCTGCGTGATGCGCTGGAGTTGATGGACTCGCTCAAGTTCCGCTCGCAGGATCAGAAACACGAACTATCAAGCCTGTACGAAGAGAAGATCAAGAACATGGGCAACGCCGGGCGTAACGGCGGCGAATATTACACCCCCCGGCCGCTGATCCGCGCCATGGTACAGGTGATTAAGCCACAGATCGGTGAGCGCATCTACGACGGCGCTTGTGGTTCGGCGGGTTTCCTGTGCGAGGCGCACGACTACCTGCGCCACCCGAGAGATGGTCGGAACCTCACCACCGGCCAACTGGAGACCCTGCAGACCAAGACCTTTTACGGCAAGGAGAAGAAGAGCCTCGCCTATGTCATCGCCATCATGAACATGATTCTGCATGGCATCGATGCGCCCAACATCATCCACACCAACACCCTGGCCGAGAACATCAGCGACATTCAGGAGAAGGATCGCTTCGATGTGATCCTGGCCAACCCTCCCTTCGGCGGCAAAGAGCGCAAGGAGGTGCAGCAGAACTTCCCGATCAAGACCGGCGAGACCGCCTTTCTGTTTCTGCAGCATTTCATCAAGTCGCTCAGGGCCGGTGGCCGGGCAGCGGTGGTGATCAAGAACACCTTTCTCTCCAACTCGGACAACGCCTCTCGCGCCCTGCGCCAAGAGCTGCTGGAAAGCTGCAACCTGCATACGGTACTCGACTGCCCCGGTGGAACCTTCCTCGGTGCTGGGGTCAAGACCGTGGTGCTGTTCTTCGAGAAGGGCGCACCCACCCGCAAGGTCTGGTACTACCAGCTTGATCCGGGGCGCAACATGGGCAAGACCAATTCGTTGAATGATGCTGACCTGAAAGAGTTTGTCGCGCTGCAGGACAGCTTTGCTGATTCGGACAAGTCGTGGTCGGTGGATGTGCAACAGATTGATCAGGCCAGCTTTGATCTGTCGGTGAAGAACCCGAACAAAGAGGAGGAAGCTCCGCTGCGTGATCCGCAGGAGATCCTGGATGAGATTGCGGCGCTGGATGCTGAGAGCGCCGAGATCCTGGCCGGGATTCGGGAGATGGTGTGATGGGATGGGAAAATATAGCTCTCGGTGATTTCTGTGAGGTCATTGCAGGCCAATCGCCAGAAGGTAAGTATTACAATGATACAGGTGACGGCCTTCCGTTTTATCAGGGCAAGAAGGATTTTGGCTCAAAGTTTATCGGTGAGCCTCGCACATGGACAACACATATCACGAAAGAAGCGCAGGCTGGTGACGTTTTAATGTCTGTTCGCGCACCAGTCGGCCCAATTAACTTCGCAACAGAGAAAGCATGTATCGGGCGTGGCTTGGCCGCGATACGAGCATCAGAAAAAGTTGATAGAGACTTTCTTTTTTATGGGTTGCTCTCCAAGAAAAATGAAGTTAGCGGGAACGAGGGCGCAGTTTTCGCGTCGATAAACAAGAAACAAATCGAGGCAATTGAAATCCCTCTCCCCCCCCTCCCCGAACAAAAGCGCATTGTCGCCATTCTCGATGAAGCCTTTGCGGGGATCGATGCGGCGGTCGCCAATACCGAGAAGAACCTCGCCAATGCCCGTGAGCTGTTTGAAAGCTATCTGAATGCCGTTTTCACCCAGAAGGGTGATGGGTGGGTGGAGAAGAAGCTGGGGGAGCTTTGTGGCTTTGTCCGTGGCCCATTTGGCGGCAGCCTAAAGAAGTCAATCTTTGTCCCAGAAGGTTATGCCGTATATGAACAAAGAAACGCTATCTATGACCAATTTGATGAGATTCGTTATTTTATCAACGAAACAAAATTCAAAGAGATGAGCCGATTTGAACTGTTTCCAAATGATTTGATTATGAGTTGTTCTGGAACCATGGGCCGAGTTGCAATTGTCCCAGAAGGCATCAAGCGAGGCATTATCAATCAGGCACTATTGAAGTTGTCACCATCCGAAGAAGTTATGAGTTCTTTCTTGAAATACTGGATGGACAGCGAAGCATTTCAGGATGCCCTGAAGATGCACTCTGGTGGTGCAGCAATCCAAAATGTAGCTTCAGTAAAGGTACTGAAAGAGATCGAAATCCCTCTCCCTCCAACAGAAATTCAGGAAAAGGTCATAGAGCAAATAGATGCAATGCTTGAGCAGTCTAGCTGTTTAGAAAACATCTATCAGCAGAAGCTCGACGCCCTCGCCGAACTCAAGCAATCCATCCTGCAAAAAGCCTTTGCCGGCGAACTCAACACGCTGCCCGATAAAGAGATCGAAGAGGCAACCGCATGACTTCCCTCGTCGCCCAACTGCTCAGTGCCGGGGAATCGCGCACGGTGGAATACAAGTTGGCCCGGCGGCAGTTGAACCGCGACCTGTACGAAACCATCTGCGCTTTTCTCAACCGCGATGGCGGCGATATTCTGCTCGGAGTGCACGATGACGGTCGGGTGGCCGGGGTTGATCCGCAGGCGCTGGCGCAACTGAAAAAAGACTTCGCCACCGCCATCAATAACCCGCAGAAACTCAATCCTCCCTGCTATCTGGGTATCGAAGAGGCCGTCTACGAAGGGGCGACCCTGTTGCGCATTGCGGTGCCGCCCAGTTCGCAGGTGCACCGTTGCAACGGCCGCGTCTACGACCGCAACGAAGACGGCGATTTCGATATCACCGATAACCAGACTCTGGTGACCCAACTCTATCTGCGCAAGCAGCAGCTCTACAGCGAGAACACCGTTTACCCCTATTTCAGCCTCACCGATCTGCGCCCGGAGCTGATTGCGCGGGTGCGCACCATGGCTGCCAATCGCCAGCCGGGACATCCCTGGCAAGATCTGAACAACCTTGACCTGCTGACCAGCGCCCGCCTGTTTCAGCGTGACTACCAGCGGCAGGTCGAGGGGCCAACATTGGCGGCGGTGTTGCTGTTCGGCAGCGACAACATCATTCTGAGCGTCCTGCCGCACCACAAGACCGATGCCATTCTGCGCCGTGACAATGTGGATCGTTATGACGATCGCGACGACATCCGCACCAACCTGCTCGACAGCTACGATCGCCTCATCGCCTTTGGCGAAAAGCATCTGAATGATCCCTTCTATCTCGAAGGATTGCAGCGCATCAGCCTGCGCGGCCATATCCTGCGTGAGGTCATCGGCAATCTGCTGATTCACCGCGAATACAGCAATCCCTTCCCGGCCAAGTTTGTGATTGAATGTAATCGGCTGTTTACCGAAAACGGCAACCGCTCCCACGGCCACGGGCCGATTGACCCGGCAAACTTTTCACCCTATCCGAAAAATCCGGTGATCGCGCGGGTGTTCAAGGAAATCGGCTGGGCCGACGAGCTAGGTTCCGGGGTGCGCAAGTTGTTCCGTTACGGCAAGTCGTATGGCGGGCGGAATCCGGAGATGGTGGAAAACGACATTTTCCGGTTTGTTTTGCCATTGACGGAGCCGGAAGAGCTCGTGACCGATCAAGTGCAGGTAGAAACGTCGGGGAAAACGTCGGGGAAAACGTCGGGGAAAACGTCGGGGAAAACGTCGGGGAAAACGTCGGGGAAAACGTCGGGGAAAACGT
>JAFGEL010000106.1 GCA_016931615.1 Desulfuromonadales bacterium | reverse complement strand
CCAGCCCGACACGGACCCGGTCCGCGTTGCGGGCGCACAGTACGCTGCGGATATGTTCGGCTCTGTGATCACTCAGCAGCACCCGGTCGGGGCGATGAAAATCTTCAGGGTGAAGGAGGATCAGGTTCATACCGGCAGGCGCAGCAGCAGAGCCGAAGCTGTGGCACTGAGCAGTCCGATGAGCAGGGTCCAGAGGCCGTTCCTGATCAGGCGGTATTTACGCGTCAGACGATGCCGACCGAGAAAATAGATTTCATGCAGGTAGGCATCGTAAAGTTTTTCCCGGTCAGTAATGGTCGCACGAAACTGTCGTTTGAACTCATCTTCCGACAGGTCACTGAAGGAGCGGAAGTAAAACAGATTGGTGTGATCGCTGACATGCAACGGGGGAATAATGGCCAGGATTGAAAAAATAACGGCAATAAGGCCGGAACCCGCAAGCAGCAGGGTTGTAACGACGTCCAGTTTGTCGTACTGGGTCAAGGTGATGGTGATCACCAGAGAGGAAGCGGTCATGATCATCGAGGCCTTGGAATCCGCCATCTTGTTCAGATCCATGTGCTTGCTCAAATTTGCCCGTAAGGCATTGGTCGCCAGCAGGCGCGGAATCAGAGGCTCTTCAGGCAGATCTTTGACGTTCATTGGCAACCTTTCCGGGATGGATTCACGGCATCTTAGCAGAAGCCGCAGGATCAACGCAGCGGAATAACATATCTATGATAAACTTTTGCTGATTATCCCCTTTACTTCAGTTGCGTTCAAGGGCTCCATGTCCGGGTCTGGGCGAAGTGAATAATGGGAGCACCTTCAGCACCTGCTCCTTTCGCCATGAACGTTGCGAGTTTTCTGATGACGGGAGGCAAGGATGCTGACAAAGCAACAGATTGAGACGGCGGCTGAAAATCTTCAAGGCCTGATCCGGCATACGGAACTGATCCATTCGTCCTATTACTCACATATTTTCGGTACTCCGCTCTATTTTAAATGTGAAAACCTTCAGCACACCGGGGCGTTTAAAATCCGTGGCGCTTACAATTTTCTCTGTCAGCAGCCTGCAGAACTGTTGAAGGCCGGTGTGGTGACCGCGTCGGCGGGAAATCATGCGCAGGGTCTGGCCAGTGCCGCAGCCTTATTGAACTGCCCCTGCCGGGTGATTATGCCTGAAGGCACTCCTTTGGCAAAAGAGCTGGCCACCCAGGAGTACGGAGCTGATGTGGTTCTGTACGGGACCAATTACGATGAGTCGGTCACCTATGCAAAACAGCTGGCGCAGGAGGAAAATCTTCTGTACGTCTCAGCCTTTGATCATGAACTGATCATTGCCGGACAGGGCACTATCGGTCTGGAATTGCTGCAGGATCTGCCGCAGATCGATACCCTGCTGGTTCCGGTCGGTGGTGGTGGTCTGATCGGCGGGGTAGCAACGGCTATCAAACTGCACAAACCGGATGTCAGGGTGATCGGCGTCGAATCAGCCTGTATCGCCAGCGCCTCGCTGGCGCTGCGCAACGGCCGACCCACCTATTTAGCGACCCGCTGCCATTCGTTGGCTGAAGGGATTGCCGTGAAGAAAATCGGCGACCTGACTTTTCCGCTGATTGAAAAGTATGTCGATGAGATCGTCACCGTCGAAGAAGAGGCGATTGCCATGGCGATTGTCAGCCTGATGGAGAAAGGTAAGCTGGTCGTTGAGGGTGCGGGAGCCGTCGGCCTGGCCGCTCTGCTTCACGGTGTTAACCAACGCTACAAGGGGCACACGGTGTGCCTGTTGTCGGGGGGCAACCTGGATGTTCAGACCATGTCGCGGGTGGTCGAGCGGGGCATGCTGGCTGAGGGCCGTTATCTCAAATTACGTCTGGAAATGATCGACATGCCGGGAGCCCTGGCCCAGCTGGCCAATATTCTCAGTGAACTCAAGGCCAATATTTTTCAGGTCAACCATGACCGGCACAAGTCTTCACTGCCGCTCGGTGAAGCCGAGGTCATCCTCGATCTGGAGACCCGTGGACCGAGCCATATCGATGAGATTCTCATGCGCCTTGAAGAGGACGGATATCGACCGGAAGTGATACGTTGACCTGCTCTGCGTCTTTACTGACCAAGCATGATCCGAATAATTTCCTGATCGGTTTCTCTCATGCCTTCACGGCCGAGTCGGCCGATATTCTGAATGGTGTTCTCGACACCCTTGGTCACAATCCCGTCCCCGCCGTAAAATTGCTGGCCTTTTTCGTACATCATGAAGCCGAGAATTCCGGCATCAACAGCAGCGGCGATTTTAGCCGCACAGGACGGTTTGGCACCGTCACAGATGATGCCTGAAACCGTGGCCAGGGCATTGACAATGGTATGGGCGATCTTTTCGAAGCGCCCGCCATGCAGCCAGGCAATCCCCGCTCCGGCCCCGCATCCGGCGCTGACCGCGCCGCAGTAGGCTGAAAGCCGGCCGATGCCGGTTTTCTGATGGATGGTGACCAGATTTGAAACCACCAGCGCCCGCATCAGGGTCTCAGTGGAAGAACCGAGCTCGCGGGCATATTCGATCACCGGGACAGAAGCGGTGATCCCCTGGTTGCCGCTGCCCGAAACGATCACCACCGGCAGATCGCAGCCGCTCATCCTGGCATCAGAGGCTGCAGCCGCCAGGGCTTTGGAACGGACTTTGATATCATTGCCCCAGGTGTCGATCAGAACCGATCCGATGTTGGCTCCCCAGTCACCCTTCAAGCCTTCGGCGGCAATCGCCATGTTGAAATCGATCTGCCGCTGCAGCAGTGTCTCGACATCTTTGAGGTCAACCGCCTCGGCAAAGGCAACAATATCGCTGACGTTCATAAAGGAGCGATCGGTCAATGCCAGTGGGGTGATCTCTTCACAATCCTGATTCTGATAAACAACCTCGGCGTTTCTGGTGATCAGAACAATATTGGTGTGGTAATGAGAAATGCGGACACTGGCTGTCTGTGTGGCGGTGCTCACCGTAACAATCAGGTCAAAGGTCAGCCCGCTGGTGGTTTCCACGGTTTCCATGTCCGTTGATGCGAGAAACTCCTTGATTTTAAGCTGTTCTTCAGCTGTGACCGCAGCCAGAACCTCAAGCACCCTGTCGGCTTTTCCGGCGACAATACCGGCAGCGGCGGCCGCTTTAATGCCTTTCAGCTGGCCGGTATTCGGGACCACCACGCTTTTGACATTCTTGATGATATTGCGGCTCGCCGCGATGACCACGCGGGTCGGCAGGGTGCCGAGTGTTTCACGTGCTTTCGCTGCAGCGTAAGCAATAGCGATCGGCTCAGTGCAGCCCATGGCTGGTATCAATTCCTCTTTGAGCACAGCGAGGTAAGCTTGATATTTTGAATCTGTCGACTTCATGATGACTCCGCAACAAGGTCGTATAAGAGATGGCAGTTTTGAGCGGTCAAAAAATCAATTTCCCGGAGGGGAAACCCCTTCGGGCTGCCAGAGGATGTCAGCTGTGCCGTTGGCGTTGCACTGGCGCGACCAGACAAAACACAGATCGGACAGCCGGTTGATGAAACTCAGGCAGGCAGGGTTGACCGCTTCCGTGTCCATCAGCGTCACGAGTTCGCGTTCACAACGGCGGGTCACTGTTCGGGCCAGGTGAAGCAGTGCTGCGGCGCGGGTTCCACCGGGAAGAATAAAACTGTCCGCCGCTGTCAGCTGTTGGCGGGCTTTTTCGAGCCAGTTTTCAAGCAGTTCAATATGGGCTTGTTGAATGCGTGGCAGGCGATCGGCAAATTCACTGTCGAGAGGCGTTGCCAACTCGCCACCGAGGTTAAACAGCTCATTCTGCAGATAAAGAACCTTGGCGGTAAGATCTTCAGGAAGCTCTTCACAACGCACCAGCCCGAAAACTGCATTCAACTCATCAACGGTGCCATAGGTTTTAACCCGCTGGGAGGCTTTTGAAACCCTGGAGCCGTCAACCAAGCTGGTTTCACCCTTGTCGCCACCCCGCGTCATGATCTCATCAAGTTTCGGCATGTTATCTGTTCTCCTCTTTTTGGTTCGTCGAGACCCCAGTGTAGCGAAATGCCGGGACTTTGGATAGTGCTGACAGTTTCGCAAAATTGCGAAACCGGATTGGAGTCCCTGGCAAAATTGCGAAAAACTTTTTTCAGAAGGCTATTCCTTCGTATAAATAGCAATGTTTTCAGCTAATTAAGTCTCCATGCAAGTATTGAGTCCGCTTCCTCCCAAGCTTTCAAAGGCACATCCTGTTCTCGCATTTCTGCAAAAAAAGTGTTTTTCAGGCGTTATTTCAAAAATCTTTAAAAACGATCTAAGTAAATGAAACTATTGAATAAAATAAGGTTTTAATAAATGGTACGCGATTTGCGGATGAGGTTGGCAACTGTTTTCAGTGCGAGGAGGAAGTCATGCCAATCTGTCCATATTTTGATCAGGAAAAAAACTATTGTGATGTCGGTGAAGATTATATTTCGCCTTACGACGTGGTTGCCATGTCTCATCATTGTTCAGGCGGCTATCGTGAATGTGAGCGCTTCGAACAGCTGGCCAGACAGTACCCGGAAGTTTTAGAACAGAGCGACCGCCTGCAACTGTCACCCCAGTCGGACCCTCTGGTTTCCCCCCATATCCATAACCAACGCACACCGATCCATATCAAGTTCAGTAATAAATGGCCATTGTCCTACCGTTTGAACTACGTGAAATCCTGTTATCAATCCAATGAAACGAGAAGAGAGGAGATTCAACCCATGCAACAACAACCCGTCAAAAATCGCGGACTGCAGGTCCTTCTAGCCGGTCTCGGCATCAACCTGGCTCTGGGGATTCTTTATACCTGGAGTATTTTCAAAGGAGCGATTGCCGATTCTATCGCCGGCGGTGGAGAGGGTGCTTTCAACTGGAGTGCCGCCAGTGTTAATGACCCTTATGCCGTCGCCTGTCTGGCGTTCGCCGCAGCAATGATTCTGGCCGGGAAATGTCAGGATAAATTTGGTCCCAAGATTACCTGCATGATCGGCGGATTACTGGTCGGTTGCGGTTTTGTCCTGGTCTCGCAAACCACCAATTATTGGGCCTGGGTCCTCGGCTTCGGTGTCCTTGCCGGTGGCGGCATCGGTTTCGGTTACTCGGCGGCGACCCCCCCGGCCCTCAAATGGTTTTCTCCGGCCAAAACCGGGCTGATTGCCGGTATCGTCGTGTCCGGTTTCGGCCTGGCTTCGGTGTACATTGCACCTTTGGCTAAATATCTGCTGCATGAGTTCGGCATTCAACAGGCGATGATGTTTTTCGGCGTCGCCTTTGCTGTTGTCGTCTGTAGTCTGGCGCTGTTGATTACCAATCCGCCGGAAGGCTTTGTTGCCGATCCTGCCGCCCAGAAAAACTCAGCCAAGGCGGTTGCCAATGCTGGCGATCTGACACCCCGTCAGCTTTTCACCAACGCTAAATTCTATACCCTGTGGCTCTGTTACTTTATTGGAGCAGGTGCCGGACTGATGGTCATCGGGAGTGCCAAGGGGCTGGCAAAAGCATCGATGGGAGAAATGGCCTTTCTGGTGGTTGTTATTATGTCGGTCGGCAATGCCGCCGGACGTCTGGTTGCAGGAGTTGTTTCCGATAAGATCGGCCGAGCCGCAACCCTCTGTCTCATGTTGGTTTTCCAGGCTGCCCTCATGTTTGTCGCGATTCCGGTTCTCGGCAGCGAGACCAGCAGCCCGATTCTGGTCGCCCTGCTCGTTACTGCCATGGTTTTCAACTACGGAACCAACCTGTCACTGTTCCCGTCCTTTGCCAAAGACAGTTGGGGAATGAAAAACTTCGGAATGAACTACGGGATTCTGTTCTCCGCCTGGGGTGTCGGTGCCTTCGTTCTGGTGCGCGTCTCCGAGATGTTGAAAGTCAAGACCGGAAGCATGGATTCATCATTCATCGTTGCTGGCGTGCTGCTGCTGGTCGGCGCTATGATGGCGCTCTCGCTGAGGCCGCAAAAGGCTGCTGCACCGGCAACGGAAACTGCAACCGAGCCGATCTATGTCGAGGAAGAAGATCTGGTTCTTCAGCAAGCCAACGATTAATCGTCTGGATGTCATGGCCCCGGCAGGACTTGCTGCCGGGGCCATGACAATGTGGAGTTGTCATGAATAACGCCATTCGCACTGTCCGCCAAGAAAATTTGCCCACGGTTGGTCTGCTGGGATTAGGTGTCGGCCTTTCCGCATATTTTTCCTGTCAATCCGGGGCATTCGACCAATCGACCTGCTGGATTGCACTTGCCTTGCTGATTGCCGGAATCCTGCAGATTTTTTCCAGTCTGCATTATCAACATCAGGGGCGCAGTCACGCAGCGGCAACTTTCTTGCCCTTTGGAATTTTCTGGCTGTCTATCATCGGTTACCAGATTTTTCCCAAACTGGGGGTCGGACAGGCCCCGAACTCCATCGCCATGTTTTCTTACCTGAGTCTCTGGGCTCTATTTGTGGCGATTATCTTTCTTGCCAGTTTCAGGCAGAACGTTGCCGTCTTATGGCTTTACGGCAGCATGATGATGAGTTTCATGGCGCTGGCCGCTGATCAGCTTCGAGCAGATCATATCTTTCTGATTATCGGCTGCATAGGTGGTTTCATGGCAGCGTTTTTCGCTCTCTATATCTGTTTGGCACAGTTCAGTCAGGATTGCCTGGGATATAGTATTTTGCCTCTGGGAGAAAGCCTTGATACGCCTGAGTAACAGATGGCTAAAGAAAAAGCTTCAACAGTTTGCTGGATTGATGTAATTTGCAATAAAACAATGTTTGTCTTTTACAGGGACGCACAGAGATGAATCTGAGTCAACAAATGACATTGCTGGGGTTGGTCGCGCTGGTTTACTACGCGATTCTACTCGCTTCAGGAGTGGTCAGCAGTGATGTCATGCCTCAGTTTGTCGCTTCGGCGGTGCTGTTTATGTCGTCGGGCCGACTGTTGCGTAAGGCTTCTTTCGGGCGCAGCAGAGAAAAAGATACGGTCGATGATGAAAAACCCCGTAAAGAGCCGAACTGGGCTTTACGGACCCAGATTCTCAATTGGGTCATGGCAACCCTGATTATCACCGCTCTCGGCCTGTGGGTGATGAAACCGGTCGGGGTTTCCTGGCTTGAGATGCTGCCGTTCAAATAACTCTTTCTGGACATCCATTTCATTCAAGTTGCGTTGGCAAATTCCCTGTTCAGGGCCGCGTGAACCCGTCCTGGGGCTTAGCTGACGCCATCCGGGCGTCAGATACCCTGATCATGGAATTCGCGAACGCATTTCCCGCTTAACTTGAGTCAGGTAGATAACCAAATAACTTTTTTATTCTCCCCCTGGCTTCTTTTTAATCGAGCATATCTCCCTTACGCAGACCGTATTTCTTCAATTTACGATAAATGGTTGCCATGTTCATATTGGCTTTTTGAGCGGCGGCTTCAATATTACCTCCGACAGAGTTGAGCAGCTGGCGCAGGTAATCAATTTCGAACTGGGCCAGGGCATTGTTGTAATCATCACCCTGGTCGCTGATCGCTTCAGTTTCAATAAACTGTGAGAGGGTCTCAAGGCCGATCTGTTGTCCCGTTTCAATGGTCATACAGGCCTCGATGACATTCTTGAGCTGGCGAATGTTCCCCGGCCAGGAATAGTCGGTCGCCGCCTGCAAAGCTTCACTGCTCAGTCCGGTGATGGAGGTCTTGAATTTTTCATTCTGCTCGTTGATGAAGTGGGTGGCGAGCAGGATGATGTCCGGTTTTCGCTGTCTCAGCGGCGGCAGGTGCAGGTTGATGACGTTAAGGCGGTAAAAAAGATCCTCGCGGAACAGGCCCCGGTCGACATCTTTGCCAAGGTCTGAATTGGTCGCTGAGATGAGCCTGACATCAACTTTGGTCGGGCTGGTATCACCGATGCGCCTGAATTCTTTTTCCTGCAGGAAACGCAGCAGGGTTTTCTGAATGCTTAACGGTAAATTGCCCACCTCATCAAGAAAGAGGGTGCCGCCGTCTGCCGCCTGAATCAGCCCTTGCTTGTCGACGTCAGCGCCGGTAAAGGCCCCTTTCTTGTGACCGAACAGCTCACTTTCCATGACCGATTCAGGGATCGCTCCGCAATTGATGGGAATGAAAGGCTTTTCTTTACGCGGGGAATTGTAATGGATGGCCTGGGCAATTAACTCTTTGCCGCTTCCCGATTCCCCGGTAATCAGGACCGAAGTGTCACGTACCGCAACTTTTTCAACCTTGTCGAGGAGTTGCTGTAAAATGCGTGAACCGCCGATAATGTTGTCAAAATTAAATTTGCCCTGAAGTTTTCGGCGCAGTTCGCGGTTTTCATTTTTCAGCTGCTTATGACTTAAGGCGTTGCGCACTCGAATGAGCAGTTCATCCGGTTCAAAAGGTTTGGTCAACATGTCGTAAGCCCCTTTACGCAGGGCCTGGATCGACATTTCGACCGTAGCGAATGCGGTGATCATGATGACGGGTATGGCCGGGTCTGCCGTTTTGATTTTTTGCAGCAACTCAAGGCCGTCCATCCCCGGCATTTTGATATCGCTGATGACCAGGTCCCAGGTCCCCGGGCGAAAAAAGTCAACCGCTTCCAGCGGGCTGGTAAAGGTTCTTACGGCGTGGCCGTCATCCATCAGTACGGCTGACATCATGCGACAGAGACCCTCTTCGTTATCAACAATCATGATTTTAGTTGCCGGCATGGTAGACCTTAATCCCTTACATTCAGAAGATCATCGCGAACCAGGGGCAGGCGGATGCTGACAGTCGTCCCTCGACCCTCGACCGATTCAATGAAAATTTCTCCCTGGTGCATATCGATAATCTGTTTAGTAATCGCCAGGCCAAGTCCTGTCCCCCTGGTTTTGGTGGTGAAAAAAGGTTCAAAAATCTTTTCCAGGTTGGCATCGCTGATCCCTTCTCCCTGATCGACAAAATCGATCCGCACGTAGCGCTCATCTTCCAGTTGTGTGCGGACTTGAATTTCTCCCTGCGCACTGGTGGCGGCACCGGCATTCAGCAACAGGTTGATGGCGACCTGGCGCAGCTGGTCGGCGTCAGCGGAGATCATCGGGATGTCTGCAGAAAACTGCTGTAAAATCTGAACATGGTACAGATCGGTATGATTCCTGGCAAAATCGATAATTTCCCGCAGCAGTCGGTTGATATTGACCGGTTCAAGAGCCGGTTTCGGAGTGCGCGCGTAACTGAGCAGATCCTGGACGATTTTTTTGCAGCGCTTGCTCTCGCGTTTGATTTCGTGGATAAAGCTGAAGTTGGGATCGTCCTGCGGAACTTTTTTTTCAAGATGCCCGGCGTAGCCGAGGATGACCCCCAGCGGGTTGTTGATTTCGTGGGCGACCCCCGAAGAGAGCACTCCGAGGGATGCCATCTTGCCCTGTTGTGCCAACGCGGCCTCGAGCTCCTTGTTCTTTTGCAGCATGTGCGCCATGCGGTTGAAAGCGATCGCTAATTCTCCGAGTTCGTCGCGGTTTTCCACCTTGATCCGTTGGTCAAGGCGACCGCGTTTGACCTGGCGAATAACCGCGATCATCCGTGCAATCGGGTCGGTGAGAACCTTGGCCACATAAAAGACCAGGGCCGCCGCCAGAAGGCCGATGACCAGGGGCAGAATCAGCACATACAGTGCGATCCGCCATTTGATCTGATTGGCCGGCTGATAAAATTCATCTTCGTAACTACCGACCGCGACAATCCACTTCCAGGGTTCAAAATACCGGTAACGGACGATCTTCATACGCGCTTTTTCATCGGCCCGGTTGTGCCAGGGATAACGAATCCAGCCGTTTTTATTGGCGACCATTTCAGCGACAAAGGCCCGCCCGTTGGTGTCGGTTGCGGAGATGATATTGCGTCCCTCAGCTTCCGGATGAATGGTCAGAGTGCCCTCAGTATCCATGCAATAGATATAGCCGGTCTGCCCCACTTTTTTGTTTTTGATCTGGGAAAAGACCACCCCCAGCGCCTGTTTTTCAAAGGCCGGATCTTCATAGGTTTCATCCAGGTAACCTCCGGCGGCAACGACCCAATCCCATTTGGGACAGTAGCGGAAGGCGACAATCTTGTCGCGTGGGTGAGTCTCCTGGGGCAGCTCATTGCTCCATGGGTAGATGGTATAAAGCACCTCTCCTGGAGGCGATGCCAGGGCGTTATCAATCATCTCCTGAATGAAAAAACGTCCCGATTCATCCTGGACGTTGAGAATATTTTCCCCTTCGCGGGCCGGATGAACGGTTAACTGACCGTCAGCGGTCATGGCATAAAGATAGCCACTGCGGCCGATACTGACTTCTTTAAAACTGTTGCGCACCGCCTGCTGCGCAGTGACCAGGTCGATTTTCCCCAGCGCCATCTGGCGCTGTTGTTCATTGATCAGGTTATAGGCCAGGTCCACAAGGGATTTCATCTCCTGACGGACAATCTGCTGTTTTTCTTCGCGGTAAACTTTGAACTGACGGTGGTGGCCATCAAGAAGATCAAGGGTGAAACTGGCCATGTGATCAAGGTCGGCTTTGCTGGTGGCCGTCAGGCCTTTATAGGCCTGGTTGGTCGACACATAACCGATCGCCGCGCCGAGAATGAAAATCGGAATCACCACCAGCGGGAGAATGATGATCAGCATTTTCCAGCGGATCTTGAGGTTTTTAAACAGTTCGATGGGGGTGCGACTCATCTTTCCCCTCCGGGGGTTGAGAGGCGACTATAAGAAATGTGTAAGTTTATAACATAGCGTGGATTGGTGGAAAAGTTTTCATTATGGTGCGGTCAATGCTTTGCGCAGTCTTACAACCCTATATCAGGCCTTGTTGAAAAGCATTTTCCCGGGCGGCCTGGCGCAGCCCGTCACTGATACTGGGATAGACATGAACGGTTGTCGTCAGGTCGACGACGCTCAGGTTGAAACGGATGGCCAGTGTTGCCTCATGAATGATGTCGGCCGCTCGCGGGCAGAGCATCTGGACGCCGAGAATTTTTCCCGTGCCTTTTTCCGCGCTGAGCAGAACACCGCCTAAAAAATCTCCCATGACATGCGCTTTGGGGATCCGGTCAAGGTGAAGGTAGGTCGTGACGACTTCATAGCCCTGTAGCTCGGCCTGTTTCCTGGTTAATCCGACGGTTGCAAACTCGGGATCTACAAATACGGCCATCGGGGAAAAACGATGATCAATGGTGTATTCGGCGTCCGGTTCCAGCATGTTTTGAACCGCAATTTGGGCTTCCCTTGCCCCGGCCGGGGCAATCAACGGCTGGCCGGTCACATCCCCCGCGGCCCAGATGCCGGGGACAGTCGTCCGTAGTTGGTTGTCGACCCTGATGAAGCCGTTGTCGTCAGTTTCAACTCCAATGGCTTCAAGGCCTATCTCCCGGGTGGCCGGCTGGGTGCCGATGGCGAGCATCAGACGCTCAGCGGTGAAGCCGACTTCAGCGCCGTTGATCAGAGCATAGAGACTGACTGCTTCGGCTCTTTTTTCCACCCGTTGAGCTTCAACGTTACACAGAATCTTCACGCCCTCCAGTTCCAGCATGGCGCGAAACTGCTCCGTCAGGCGGGGATCAAACTCGGCCAGCAGTTGTGGACCCCGTTCAAGAATCGTCACACTGGTGCCGAAACGGGCAAACATCTGGCCCATTTCCAGGGCGATGACGCCACCACCCAGGATAATCACCGATTGCGGAAAACAGGGGAGATGCAGGGCAGAATAACTGGTCAGATATTTGATCGTATCCAGACCGGGAATCGGGACAACCCGGGGTTCTCCGCCACTGGCGATAAGAATCTGCGGTGCTGAGTAAGTTTGCTGACCAACCTTGATGCTGTCGGGAGCAATGAAACAACCGTGGCCCTGAACCAGGGACAGGTTCTCGGTATGATCCAGTTCCCTCTGATAATGTGACGTCCTGATGGTTTCAACGGCCTGGCGTTTGAGTGGCATCAGTGTTCCACAATCGGGTTCTCCCGCTCTGAGGTTCAGTCCCCAGCGTTCGCCTTTACGCGCGGCGTGGTACATCTCGGCTTTGTGGATCAGGGTTTTGCTCGGGACACAACCCCAGTTCACACAGGTTCCACCCAGGTGGGATTGCTCGACCATGAGCACCTTTTTTCCTGCAGCCGCGGCGATACGGGCCCCGGCGAAGGCCGTGGTTCCGGCGCCGAGAATGATTATGTCGTGAGAAAAAGCCAATTATCCCCCCGCAAAGCTTGATGACGTATGCAGATCGGCCGGCTGTTCCGGTCAATCATGATCGCCGTATTTCAGTTCGCAGACCTCAAGACGAGACAGGTAAAGCTCAAGAAAAATAGCGTTGGAGCGTTGAACCATGCGCTCGTTATGTTCGGAGAAGAGCTGCTTGAAATTCTGCCTGATCATATGAAACTGGTCCTCGGTTAAATCAGACGGCAGCATCAGGTTCATCTGGGGTGACTCGCTGGTAAAATATTTTTCCAAGAGCTGTTCGATTTCTCCTTTCAGACACTTCAGGACTTGTGGATTTTTATGTGACAGGTTGGTTTCGACTGCATCTTCGATGATCTGACGGATCTGTTTCTTCTTACCGGCTATCGGAATGACTTTAGCTGACATGGGCTCCTCTTCGGTTTCAGGAGGTGAAAATGACTCAATGGCTTATATCATACCGGATTGGTCATGTTTGATGCAAAGCCTCTGCTGAAAGAGGCGGGTTTAGCTCAAATGAAAGGGAAAAAGAGGAAGGGCAAAGGCAGGGGTTCGGGGCAGAACCCCTGCCGAAAATAGCTTAGAAGCGGACCATCAGGCCGCCAAAAGGTCCCGAGAACTCGGTTTCTATATTGATATCATCTTCGTCGATTTTGAGGTCGAAAATACGTACGCCGGCGTAGAGGCCCACCATCGGCAACGGGGAGAATTCCACCTGGGCTTCAGCGTCGAGAAAGTGATTGTCATTCAACTCAAGATAGCCGATCCGACCACTGATACCGAGAAAATCGGCCAGGGCGATGCGCGTGCGTGCGCCGATGGTTGGAATCGGTGCCGTACCGGAGACTGTTTCGGTCACTCCGGTTGTCAGGTCTTTTATGCTCACATCAACGTCGGCAACCTTGACGGCCAGTTCAAACCCGAGCTGAAAACGCATCGGCAGATCGTCAAAGTTGAGGAGATAGTAAGTGTAGCCGATGTCATAGAGGTCGACACTGAGATCACTTTTGACTGCGGTACCGATATTGTAGGTGGTGCCGTTGAACGTCACGCTCCGGCTTAAAGTTCCCGTACCGGAAAACCCGATCGGCAGGTAATTCAGGGACAGGCGTGAATGACCCAATTGCAGGGCGACTTCACCGGTGAAATCTTCACTGTCATCGAGGTTCAGATCTCTCTCAAGATCAAATTCTTCGCTGTCCCCCAGTACGGTTCCGGCAATCGAACCTTCGGGACTGAGCAGTTGGTAGCCGGCTTTTACAGATAGAAGCTCGTCTGCATAAGATTGAAGCGGGAATAAACAACAGGTGATAAGAACAAATACTTTCCATTTGGTGATCATAACCTTCTCCTTTTAAGGGGTTTTATGATTTGAACAGTCTAACAGGGGCTGTCACCAAAGTCAGTACTTCTAATTTATGTGGTCTTTTTCTGCTATGATGGAACTTCTGAACTGAGGAGGACCGAATGATCCCCAACGCGAAAAAAATCCTTATTGTTGAAGATGATAGGAACACGGCCGGCCTGGTGGCAACTTACCTGGAGAAAGAGGGGTTTACTCCCGTTGTTGAACATGATGGGGGTAACGCCCTGTCTCAAGCAGCGAAAATCAAGCCGGCACTTATCATTCTTGATCTGATGTTGCCCGGGATGGATGGTCTGGAAATCTGTCGCCGGTTGCGCCGGGACTCATTAGTTCCGATTCTGATGCTGACGGCACGCGAGGAGGAGATTGATCGGGTTCTTGGTTTTTCACTTGGTGCGGATGATTATGTTGTCAAACCGTTCAGTCCGAGAGAACTGGTTGAGCGGGTCAAGGCAATTTTGCGCCGTTCAATGGGGGCGGCGAATCAAATATCTTCAACAGCGCTGCTACAGGCGGGATCTCTGCAGCTCGATCCGGAAAAGCACAAGGTCACTCTTAATGGACAGATTGTCAACCTGACGTCTTCGGAATATAAAATTCTGAATGCGTTGATGGCTGCTCCCGGGCGGGTGTTCAGTCGTGGACAGTTGCTGGAGCGGTTTTACGGCCATGAAGATGCTGTAGTCGAAAGGGTGATTGATGTGCATATCAACAAGCTCCGTCAGAAAATTGAACCTGATCCGGCGCGCCCGATTTTTATTGAGACAGTGAGGGGGTTCGGTTACCGCTTCGCTGAGAATGAGGGTCGTCTGTGAAAAACCAACTGCTCTGGAAACTGCTGCTGAATGTTGTCCCGGTCATCGTCGTGACGATTCTGGTTGTCTGGTTGGCGATTGATAATCTGGCCGCAACCTATTTTATGCGGCTGATGGAAAAATACGCGATTGAACCGCTAGACAGCCACAAGATGTTCATCGAATCTGTTCACCGTTATCTGTTATGGGCGGCCATAGCGTCAATGACTCTCGCGCTATTGCTCAGTTATCTGATGACAAAACGGGTTTTGCGGCCACTGTTGCAGATGACACAGCTGTCGAAAGAACTGGCTTCCGGAAATTTTACCAGCCGGGTTGAGGTGGTTTCCGCGGATGAAGTGGGACAGCTGGGCATTGCTTTTAACCAGATGGCGGACAGTCTTGAGCGACTGGAAGCATTGAGAAAAAGTATGGTCAGTGATATTGCCCATGAACTGCGCACCCCGCTGACAAATTTACGCGGCTACTTCGAGGGGTTAAGTGATTCTGTTGTCCTTCCGTCGGCCGAAACTTTTCACATGTTGGAGAATGAAACCCTCCGTTTGGTTCACCTGGTTGATGATTTGCAGCAGTTGGCTAAAGCCGAATCGGCGAAAGCTTTTCTCCAATGCCGTGAATTCCGGGTCAGCACCCTGATCGATCAGCTTCTTCCCCTGTTTCGGCTGCGTTTCCTGGAAAAAGAAATCGCTCTCAACGTTCAGATTGAACCACCTTCTCTAGGTGTTTATGCCGATTTCGACAAGCTGCTTCAGGCGTTGCACAACCTTATGGAAAACGCCGTACGTTATACGCCGAAAAAGGGCCAGGTGGTGATCGAAGGGGCCGCGCAAGGCACGGAAATACGCGTCTGTGTACGTAACTCGGGCGAAACGATTGCAGCAGCCGACCTCCCCTATCTTTTTGAACGTTTTTTCCGCGCGAACCCCTCCCGCTCCCGCGATGATGGTGGGGCTGGGATCGGTCTGGCGATCGTCAAGGAAATTGTCGAGGCTCATGGTGGACGGTGTGGGGCCGAGAGTGATCAGGGGGTGACTCGGATCTGGTTCGTGTTGCCGAAACCACAGCAAAAGCCCTCATCTTTATCCAATCTTTAACATGGCGTGATCTGCCGTTGATTTTCTTTTGCTATCATTCATGCAACCAGATGAAAGGAGGTCAACATGCTCAAAAATTTTCTTCCACTATTCATCACTTTTTTTGTTTTAACCGGATCAGTGTCCGTGGCTTCCGGGACGAGTGATCGACAGACGGTCACCTTTGTCGTCAACTGATACGATGTTGGTCAAGCGGCCCTGGAAGGGCGGCCCGGAATCATTGACGTCGATAAAGGTTGGCTCAACTATGAGGAAATAAACCGGGTGAACTATAACCCCCAAAACGTGAATATCAGTATGATGGTAGAATGGCTGAAAGAGGCAGGGACCTATATACGAACGGTAAAGGAAAAGCTGCACGATAAAGGAGACGATCCATGAACAGACGACAGGCGCTGGTGCTGATGGCTTCACACACGAGTATATTCTGGCTGGTGACCAACGGATTTGCACAACAGAATAATAAAATGGATGACAAGATGATGACTGCGGAAAAAATAAAACTCTATTCGGTTGAAAAAGGGGACTATATTCTGGTCGATAAGATGGTCAGGTCGGAGCCGGAGTGGAAAAAGTTGTTGACCCCGGAACAGTACCATGTGCTGCGGGAAGAAGGGACTGAGCGGGCCTTTACCGGAGCCTTGTGGGATAATAAAAAGCATGGCGTTTACCGCTGTGCGGCTTGCGGTACCGATCTCTACCTGTCCGATCACAAATTCGATTCCGGTACCGGCTGGCCGAGTTTCTATCAGGCTGTGGCTCCGGAAAATGTGTCTACTCGGGTCGATCGGAGCTTTTTCATGATCCGCAATGAACTGATCTGCAGCCGTTGCGATTCTCACCTCGGACATGTTTTCGATGATGGTCCACCACCAACCGGACGGCGGCATTGCATCAATTCAATTTCACTGCAATTCCACGAACTCAAAAAGTGACAGGTGACCGTATGAAAAAACTCATCGTGGTGATCGCCGGGCTGGCCTGTTTGACGGGAATTGTTTTCGCTGCCGGGAATGACTCTGAAAATACCGGTTCTGCGGTGACCGGACGGGCGATTCTCGCCGGAGGCTGTTTCTGGTGCGTGGAATCGGCCCTGGAGCAACTGGATGGTGTCGACGAAGTGATTTCCGGTTATACCGGGGGAAATAAAGTCAATCCAACTTACAAGGAAGTCTCTGCCGGTGGCACCGGCCACACCGAAGCGGTTGAGGTTCATTTTGACCCACAGACCATCAGCTATGCTGAGCTTCTGGAGGTTTTCTGGATGAACATGGATCCGACCGACGCCGGCGGCCAGTTTGTCGATCGTGGCAGTCAGTACCGCAGCGGGATCTTTTATCTCAACGAAGAGCAGCGGGTGATTGCCGAGCAGTCAAAGAAGAGGCTGGCCGAGAGTGGCCCCTTCAACAAACCGATCGTTACGGAAATCACCAAGGCCGGACCCTTCTATCCCGCCGAGGATTATCATCAGGACTACTACGCAAAAAATCCCATGCGCTACTGGTTTTATACCAGCGGTTCCGGACGTAAGGAATTCAAGGAGAAATACTGGGGGAAGCAGGAGTGATTAAAAAAACGGGTTGTTCTTCAAAAAAAGTCAGCCCGTTTTCTTCCGCCCTTTCGGTGTCCGGCGCCGGCGGGTTTTCTGTTCCTGTACCTCCTCAACCGCCGCGGCCGCCCGTTCTTCTTTTGAGCGTGACAACTCAACCTTGATGCAGCGGTTTTGGATGAGGGTGCCGTCAAGCATGTTCAGGGCTTCCCGGGTTTCCTTTTCACTGCCCATGCGGACGTAGGCCATGCCTTTGAAGTTGTCGTGGGCGTCTTTGACCAGCTGGAGCGATTTAACGCTGCCGCAGAGGCTGAACAGCTGGCGCAGTTCCTGTTCTGTCGCTTCAAAAGAGATGTCGGTGACATACAGGTCTCTATAATTCTGAGTTGGTTTCATCTGTTTCGACTCCTCTGTCAAAGGCGCTTTCAGTTTCCTGTGCACGTTCAAGGCTGATCCGGCCGAGCTTTCCGGCGCGCAGCTCGCGCAGCAGCAATTCCGCAGCGCGGTGCAGGTCGATTTCGCCGCCGCTGATCAGGCAGCCACGTTTGCGGCCGATCTCCTCGACGATAGCAATTTGCTTGTTCGGGATCTCGTCAAGGTTATAACGTTGCATCAATAATGCCGGGTAGCGTTCTGCCAGGTATGAAGCGGTTGTCAGGCCGACTTCGGTGGTGTCAAAGGCATTGTCACCGATGGCCCCGCTGGCCGCCAGGCGACAGGCTCCGGGCAGATCGTCCAGCACCGGCCAGAGCAACCCGGGGGTGTCGGAGAGAAGGATCCCGTTGCGCAAGTCGATCTGCTGAGGACAGGTGGTGATGGCGGGTTTGTCACCGACCCGGGCGATTTTTCTCCCGGCCAGGGTGTTGATCAGGGTCGATTTTCCCACGTTAGGGATGCCGACGATCAGAACGCGCAACGGCTTCTTCGCCGCGACTCTGGCCTTGAGAATTTTACGGCAGAGCTTTGGTAGCAGGCCGACCTCCCGGCGATTCCGCGCTTCAAGGGGCAAGGCTTTGACCCCCTGCTCCTGTTCAAACTGCTGAATCCAGGCCTTGGTGACGGTTGGATCAGCCAGATCCTGTTTGTTCAAAACCTTGATGCAGGGTTTATTCTGCCTCAGCCGGGCCAGAAGCGGATTGGCACTGCTTTTCGGCAACCGTGCATCAAGCACCTCAATGACCAGGTCAATTTTCGGCAGGATTTCGACAATCTGCGCCCGGGCCTTTTTCATGTGCCCGGGGTACCAATCAATAATCATGTCACTACTCTTTCAAAAAGCCCAGAAGCGTTGAACCGCCACCAAGACACCGATCGCGCCAAGAAAGTCAAAAAGCCAACATCTAACGCAGAGAAGCAGAGGAGTAAAGACGGAGAGAACCCCAAATGCGCTCTATGTTTTTAACATCAACAAAAGCCTTTAAGCTTTTCTCCGCAATCTCCGCTTATTAGCGTCTCCCTGTTAAGAGGTTTTTCTTGGAGTCTTCGTCTCTTGGTGGCCAAGACTTAGTTCATTAAGTCCGCATCTTCTGAATCAGGGCCAGATCGGCCAGGATCAGGGCTGTCATGGTTTCGACGATGGGGACGGCGCGCGGCACCACACAGGGGTCATGGCGTCCCTTCGCTTCCAGGATGGTCTCTTGTCCGGAATAATCGGCGGTCTGCTGGGCCTGGCCGATGGTGGCCGGAGGTTTGAAAGCGACCCGGAAATAGACCGCTTCACCATTGGAGATCCCGCCCTGAACGCCGCCGCTGAAGTTGGTTCTGGTTCCGAGCCTCTCGCCTTTCTGAACAAAAGGATCGTTGTGAGCCGAACCGCGCATCTGAGTGCCGGCGAAGCCTGAACCGATTTCAAACCCTTTGGTCGCCGGTAAAGAAAGCATGGCATGGGCCAGCTTGGCTTCCAGCCGGTCGAAAACCGGTTCTCCCAGACCGACGGGAAGATTGCGGCAGACGCAGCTGACCACGCCACCGACCGAGTCTTTGGCCTCGCGGGCGGCGACAATTTCTGCAGTCATTTTTTCGGCTGCTGATAGATCTGGGCAGCGGATGTCGTTGGCGTCGATGTCTTCGCGTCTGATCGACTGCATGTCAACCTCAGTGGCATGGTGGGGGCCGACGGCACTGACCCAGGCGACAATCTCAATGCCGTAATGTTCAAGCAGAAATTTTTCCGCGATGGCACCCGCGGCAACCCGGCCAATGGTCTCCCGGGCACTGGAACGTCCTCCACCGCTTGAGGCATGGATGCCGTACTTCATCCTGTAGGTGTAATCGGCATGTGAGGGCCGGGGGATTCGGTCCATGGAATCATAGTCGCCGGGGCGCTGATCCTTGTTGTTGACCAGCATACCGATGGGGGTCCCCAGGGTCAGCCCGTTCTCCGTTCCGGAAAGAATTTTGACCTGATCGGCTTCGTTACGTTCGGTACCGAGCTTGTTGCCACCCGGTCTGCGCCGATCCAGTTGTCTCTGCACATCTTCTTCCGCTAAAGCCAGGAGTGACGGAACTCCATCGACAACAACACCGACTCCCGCACAATGTGATTCACCAAAAGTACTGACCCTGAAAAAACGGCCAAACTGACTCGACATATCAAACCTCTTTTGGGTGGATAAATGAAAAAGAGAGAATAGCAGAAAAGAGCTTCATGAGCTATTTAGATCACAAATAAGTTCACGAATCCGACACCCGCAATTATGGGATTGACAGTCGGAGCATCAAGGTTCAAAGTGGACATCTTTGGACAAAAATGGACTATGTTAATGGACAAGACTTTTTTAAGTGTGCGTGAATTAGCGGAGCGTTTGGCGGTTTCAGAAAAAACCGTTTACCGCATGATCAACGCAGGAACCATACCTTTTGCCATAAAGATCAGCGGACAATGGCGTTTTAACAGTGAAAAAATAGAGAAATGGATTGCCGTTTCTCAGCAGTTGGGGGGCACTGCCGTTCCCATCAATAATCGTATCAGTCTCGCTGAGGTCCTGGACAATGGTTTGATTATATACCGGGCGCATGGAGATAATCGCGATGAGCTGCTTGACGAAATTCTGGGTATGGTCGGTCTGAACGACCAAGGGCAGGCAACCAGTATTAAAAAACAGATTCTTTACAATGAATCGATTATCTCTTCATCACTGCAGGGGGTGTCTTTGATGGCCCCTGAAAAAGATGGTTCATGGGAGATGTCCGCTACCACGCTGGTGATCGCTTTTCTTGAACGACCACTTGATTTCAAAGCAATTGACCGCGTTGATGCGGAAGTGGTTTTCGTACTTTTGGCCGCAAACAAAACCGAGCAGATGATTATCAAAACGAAACTCATCAGATTGTTGATGGAAAAAACCTTTATCAACATGCTTAAACAGCATCCCACACGGCGAGAATTGATCTCCCGATTGAGGGCTTTTGAAGAGAAATTATTGGCGTAAGGCCATGTTTGGTTAACGAGATGACTACGAAATGGATTCAATGATGAAGCAATTGTCATACAAAGATCTGATGGGTGATGTCTTTGGTGGGGTGACTGCCAGTGTTATCGCTCTGCCGCTTGCGCTTGCTTTTGGTGTTGCCAGTGGCGTCGGTGCTCAGGCTGGGATTTACGGCGCTATTGTCCTCGGGCTGGTGGCTGCATTGGCGGGGGGAACAAGGGTTCAGATTTCCGGACCGACGGGACCGATGACTATCGTTGCAGCTTCAACTCTGGTCGCGTTTCATGGGAATGTTTCTTTGCTGATGGCGGCAGTGCTGTTGACCGGCCTGTTTCAAATTCTGTTCGGGGTACTGAAGGTCGGAAAATTAGTGAAATTTGTTCCCTATCCGGTCATTTCGGGCTTCATGAGTGGTATCGGAATTATCATCATTCTCCTTCAGATCAACCCTTTGATGGGTCTCGAGGGCCTCAGTTCACCACTTCTTGCAGTTAAAGGGCTTACCAGAATCTTCGCTGAAATTCAGCTTGATGCTGTTTATGTCAGCCTCATGGCATTGCTGATTGTTTTTCTGACCCCGAAGAAGCTGGCCAGAGTTGTTCCCCCACCACTGCTGGCTTTGATTCTGGTGACGGTTGTGACCCGTATTCTGGGTTTGAATGTTGCCACGATCGGGGAAATTCCCACAGGGTTGCCGAGTATCGTCTGGCCTGAATTCAGTCCAAATGAGATTGCGCTGATTGTTTCGTCGGCTCTCAGCCTTGCGGTTCTTGGCTCCATTGACAGTCTGTTGACTTCACTGGTCGCTGATTCCATTACCAAAACGGAACACAACTCCAACCGGGAGTTAATTGGTCAGGGCCTGGGGAACGCTTTGACTTCTTTTGTCGGCGGAATTCCCGGTGCCGGAGCAACGATGCGCACCGTGGTTAACGTTAAGTCCGGCGGGAGAACCAGGCTTTCAGGTGTTCTGCACGCATTGATTCTGCTGGCGATTCTGCTCGGTCTGGGGCGGTATGCCGCAATTATTCCGTTGGCGGTTTTGGCGGCAATTCTGATTAAGGTCGGTTTGGATATCGTCGATTATCGATTCCTCAAGATCATCAAAAAAGCGCCGAAGCATGATCTGGCCATCATGCTCACGGTCCTCATTCTAACCGTTTTTGTTGACCTGATCATGGCTGTTGGTGTCGGTGTTGTCCTGGCATCCGTGCTATTGACCGTACGCATCACCAGTCAGTTTGCATCATCTGTCTCGGATGATGAGATCTCCATCGGTGCTGTTGCCGGCTGTGAACAGCTGAACGGCAAACAGAACTTTCTGATTCGGGTGGTCAATATCGACGGACCATTCTTCTTCGGTTCGACCTCCAGGCTGGTTGGTCAGGTCGGAGCCATGCTGGGGACTAGGATCGTTGTTTTTAACGGGCTTAAGGTTCCATTTATCGACCTTTCGGCCTTTTTTGCACTGGGTGAAATTATCCTGAAGTTGAAAGCCAACGGGATTGTTCCTTTCATTGTTGTCAATGAAGAGATCCGCACGAAATTACTTGAACTGGGGGCTTCATCAATCCTGCCGGAAGAACACATCTACTGTTCATATGATCTGGCTATAGAACATGCCCGTGAGCATATTTGCGAGCAGCGTTTTGGATAAAGAATAATTTTTATTAAAGATAAAAAATTGTCGCATTCTCTTTGATGAGTTTTATGTTAAGATCAAAAGTTGAAATTCATCGGAGGTCATTTCATATGGCGGATGTGACGAAATTCATTTCCGGAATCGAAAACTTTCAGCAACAGCACTTCGGTCAAAATTCGGAGTTGGCGACCAGCCTGCTTGCCGGCCAGAAGCCTCAGGCCTTGTTGATCGGTTGCTGTGATTCACGCGTTGATCCGGCATTGCTGACGGATTGTGCCCCCGGTGACCTTTTTATCCTGCGCAATATCGCCAACCTGGTTCCGCCGTACAAAAAAGATAATGACTATCACGGGGTCAGTTCATCAATCGAATATGCGGTCTGTTATCTTGAAGTATCCGATATCATTGTTCTCGGGCATTCCCAGTGTGGCGGCATCGGGGCATTGATACAATCCGTTCAGGGTAAGGAAGAGGGAGAGTTTATCGGTAAGTGGGTCAATATTGCCGCCTCCGCCCGCGATAAAGTGATGGAGGAAATGCCGGACGCTGCTCCTGAAAAGCTGGCCCGGGCCTGTGAAAAAGAAGCAATTTTAGTTTCACTGAAAAATCTTATGAGCTTTCCCTGGGTCAGGGAAAGAGCCTCTAAAGGGCAGTTGAGTTTGCACGGCTGGTACTACAACATCAGCACCGGACAGTTGAAATATTACAATCAGCTGACCGGCACATTTGAGGTGCTGGTTGAACGTTATTCTCCCAATCTGCTGAATGCTCAGGAGATTGCCCCCAAATAAAGCACAGGGTTTTTATCGCATACACCGCGCTATTTTTTCAGGTGAGCAGGAGTAAACCATGCCGATTTCCCCCCCTGCTGAAATATTGCTTGACCAGCCCCCCATGGACTTGATGGAACTCTACGGTCGCATGCGCAGCCTCACGGATAAGGCCGGTTTCAGCGGCACTCTTCCCGCCATCTGGCAATGTTCAGACGAAAGTCAATCGATAAAAAAAGCTCTTTTCGGATATCTTTACAACTGCCCCACATTCAACCTGGGTCGGGTTGGCGCTCTGCTTGATCCCACCCGTCTGGCCACTGCGGCACACCACGGCAAGGATCTGGTTATTCTCGGCGGCAGTCATATCGGGGCTGAAGAGGCTTCAGGGTTCGGCTATATCCAACGGGTCAGCGGTCAACGGGTGCCCTGCTGTGGAATGTTGGGGAGGGTGCTTGACGAATATCTGCGGGTTTATCGTCGAGCCACACAGCTGATCAAGGTATTTCGTGACGATCGCCAGATCAATATAGAGGTTCCCTATAAATATCTTTTTGATAAACCGGCGGGACCGACGGCCAGGATCGTTTTAAAGCTTGAACGACTGGTGGATGGGGCTGCGTTGAAGGAAGGAACTCTGGGGAAAATCTATCGCTTGCATCCCGAACTTATCATGCCATGCCAAGCTTTTATTCAGGATCTGACGGATCAGCCGCAGCCGATCGGCGAACTGCTGGGAACTGAACTGTTCACTTTCAGAAAAAAACTGGATGTGGACAGTCATGAACCGAAGACCATGCTGGAAGTTTCGTTGTTTGATTTTCTGCCGGAAGTTGTGTCGTCCGCTTTTCCCCACCGCCGCCTGTGTAATATCAATACCTGGCGCCAGTTTCATCGCATTGCATCGTTTATCACCGATGGCTTTGACGGCAGAGACAGCAATATCTTTGTGCTGGCCGGCCTGACAATCGACCACACCATCCGCCACAACACGGTCATCCCTCAATTCGGGTTCTGGATGGAACATGGTCGGGCTCTGGAGGCAAAATACTACGGTCCCGACGAAATCAATCAGTTGTTGGCGCAGCAGGTGGTTTTCAAGCCGCCGGTCACTTTTTTGGAATATGCCGGACTTTAAAGCTCGTCAGGGGCTTGAATTTCGACGATTCGCCCCCGTTTGACCGTCAACAGGCTGAGATGTTTGATGGCTTCACCAAATGCATCGAATCCTGCTGTTCCGGTTACCCCCCGGAAACCCTGGAGTTCAGCCAGTCTTCTACGCAGGTCATCACGGTTGGCCACGGCTGGATCATCCATGATCTGCAGGATCATGGTTGCGACATCAAAGGCCTGTGCTTCGAGAATAGACGGCTCTTCCCGATAGACTTGACGGTAGAGCTCGACAAAGCGCAGCACTTCCGGTTTCTGACTGTCGGCAAAGAAAGCGTCGACAAAGACCGCATCCTTAAGAAAGCGTCCCGCCCGATCAACCAATTCGGCGGAGTTCCAGCCGTTGATGCCGAGCAGGGTCACGTCTTTAATGCCGTAAAATACCAGCTGAGGGACGATCTGGCTGATACGATCAGCGTAATCAGGGATAAATAAAGCGTGGAACGGTGCCAGGGGGTATTCCAGTTCGGGAATGTCCTCCGGGTTATCCGCCGTGGAGGATGCTTCGTCCGTCTCCCACATCAGCTCCTGTATCTGCTGTCTGAAGTCGGTGCTGTCTTCCGGATAGCTGATGATGTCGACGATTTCTCCTCCCTGCTTTTGTAATGCGGCAGCAAATAATTCACTCATCTGTTGCCCCAGGCGGTTGTCGGGATAGAGAATCGAGAACGAGATGTGGTTGGTCTTGATGGCGTAGTCGACCAGTGTTTCGACCTGCTGCTCGGCCGTCAGGGTATCGCGAAAAATAAAGTTACCGATTTCCGGGAGAACACTGGTCTGCGACAGGGCGATCATCGGAACCATCTCGCGTTGTGCACGATGGGCCGCATCCGCAGTTGATGACCCAAGCAGCGGGCCGATGATGGCCATCACTTTATCATCATCGCTCAGTCCGCTGACCAGCTGAGCGGGAGAAACTCCTTCGACCGCCGTGTCACGGTAGATGAAGCGGATCGGCAGGCGGGTTTTGTTGTGTTCCTGAAGGGCCAGCTCCAGGCCTTTTCTGACCAGCTCACCGTAAGAGGCGTAGGGTCCACTCAGGGGCAGAAGGATGCCGATACTGTCTCGGCTGATCCAGCTGTCCACGGTGGTTCTCTGCAGGAGAAGTTCGGCCTCCTGCCAGTAAGGAAATCTGACCGATGAAGAAAACAGCTGTTCCAAGTGCCGGCGGGCCTGTTCCGTCTGCTGCTGAACCAGTGCCCGGCGGGCCAGCTGCAACCTGGCATCCTGACCGATCTCGGTCCCCTGCCACATAAACGCTGCTTCGGCCAGCGCGGTGTCGTCGATACGGTTCTGCAAAATCTCGTGAGCCTGGGCAAGAATCCTTGCCGGTTGAGCGCTTAGGGCCAGTTGCTGTTGCAGGTAAAAGAGGGCGAGCAGGTAGTGTTGCTCCTCCTGTGATGCGACCGTCAGTAGACGGAAAAGGGTTGTTCTGTCGGCATAAGGGAGCTGTTCATTGAGCAATGGGCGTAAAAGTTCGAGTCCTGCAGCATACTGGTCAGTTTCGACCAGACTCTGTCCCAGGAGAAGGGTCGATTGCGGGGTTCTGAGCAGTTGCGGAATACGTTGTAGATAAAGAAGCGCGTCGGGGTACTGCTGCTTTTGCACGAAAATTCGCCCAATCAGGGCGTAGGCGCCGGCGTTTTCGGCGGGATCGGTCGACTGTTGTAGAAACGTGCGCAGAACGGCCAGAGCCTGGTTCAGGTCACCCTTGTCATAAAGTTCCTTGCCATAGGCAAGAGCAGGGTTATCGTTCTCCGTCGCTCCTCTGGCAATACCGGGTCCCCCGTTCAGCAGGGTGACGAACAGTGTCATGAATAGAGCCAGGCCGATGATCCGCTTCATGTGAGGTACTCCGCGATGACAGCAAAAAGTAGTGATCAGTCAAACAACTCCTTGACCTTATCAAAAAATCCCTTGCCTTGGGGATGAATATCTTCACCACTTTCTTTGGCGAATTCTTCAAGCAACTCCCTTTGCCGCGCGTTGAGTTTCGTCGGAACTTCAATTTTCAGGACGACCAGTTGATCTCCGCGGCCATAACCCTGCAGGGAAACGATGCCTTTGCCCGACAGTTTAAAGATCTTACCGGTCTGGGTGCCTGCAGGGACTTTCAGATTGACACGCCCTTCAAGCGTTGGGACCTCAAGCTCACAGCCCAGGGTCGCCTGGACGAAAGAGATGGGAATCTCACAGATGATGTCCTGGCCATCCCGACGAAAGATCGGATGATCTTCGACACTGATGACGACGTAAAGATCACCTGCCGGGCCGCCCTGGATTCCTGCTTCCCCTTCGGCGGAGAGTTTCAGCCGGGTACCGTTTTCAACCCCGGCGGGAACCTTGAGTGACAGGGAACGGGTCTGCTTGACCTGGCCGCTACCGCGGCATTCGGGACAGGGATCGGTGATGATTTTGCCCTCACCACGACAATCGGGGCAAGGACGCGTCATGGTGAAGAAGCCCTGCTGGTAGCGAACCTGCCCTGCACCACGGCAGGTACTGCAGGTTTGCGCTTCGGTTCCCGGGCGGGCGCCGCTTCCGTGACAGGTGTTGCAGGGTTGTTTGCGCGGCAGCTGAAGTTTTTTCTCGGTTCCGAAGGCTGCTTCTTCAAAGCTGATTGTCAGGTTGTAACGCAAGTCATCGCCGCGCTGCCCACGACCACCGCGCCGTGATCCGCCACCAAATATATCACCGAAAATATCGCCAAAAATATCCTCAAATGGTGCGCCGCCAAAGTCAAATCCCCCCCCGGAAAAGCCCCCGGCACCATTAACTCCGGCGTGGCCGAACTGATCGTAGGTAGCTCTCTTCTGTGAGTCGGAAAGCACTGCGTAAGCTTCTGAAAGCTCTTTGAACTTGTTTTCCGCCTCTTTGTTGCCGGGATTTTTATCGGGGTGATACTGGATAGCCAGACGTCTGTAAGCTTTTTTGATCTCCGTCTCGCTGGCGTTGCGATTGACACCCAGAATTTCGTAGTAATCACGTTTAGACAAAACAGCAATCCTGATCTTAGCTCTGAATCAGCGAACTGCAGCCATAACCCCCCTGCAGACTGTGATTATCCGCTGAATAAAAAAACAAAATAAACGCCGGCATTGATTGCCGGCGTTCTGTCATCTTGACGTTTACTTCTTCTCGTCGACGTCTTCAAACTCGGCGTCAACTACGTCGTCACTTGCGGACTCCGCTGTCGACTCGGCTCCGGGGCCCTCGCCTCCGCCGTCATTCTTAGCTTGGGCGTACATCATTTCAGCCAGTTTATGCGAGGCTTGAGCCAGCGCCTCGCTCTTGGCTTTAATCGCTTCCGGATCGTCTCCTTCAATGGCTTTTTTCAATTCATCCAGAGCGTCCTGAATCTGTTTTTTAGTTGCACTGTCGAGTTTTTCACCATGCTCGGTCAATGATTTTTCCGTGGTGTAGGCCAGACCATCCGCCTGGTTGCGGGCTTCGATGAGCTCGCGTTTCTGCTTGTCTTCGCTGGCATGGGCTTCAGCGTCCTGAACCATGCGGTTAATTTCTTCTTCAGACAGTCCGCTGGAGGCAGTGATCTGTATCGATTGCTCTTTGCCGGTTCCAAGATCTTTGGCGGAGACGTGCAGAATGCCATTGGCGTCTATATCGAATGTGACTTCAATCTGTGGAACGCCACGAGGTGCCGGTGGTATACCGACCAGTTCAAAGTTGCCGATGGTTTTGTTATCAGCGGACATTTCCCGCTCACCCTGAAGGACGTGGACCGACACGGCCGGCTGATTATCCGCTGCAGTCGAGAATACCTGGCTTTTTTTGCAGGGGACCGTGGTGTTCTTTTCGATCAGTTTGGTCATGACCCCACCCAGGGTTTCAATTCCCAGGGACAGCGGCGTGACGTCGAGCAGCAGGACATCCTTGACGTCTCCAGTCAGGACCCCGCCCTGAATTGCCGCACCGATGGCAACCACTTCGTCGGGGTTGACCCCTTTGCTCGGGGCTTTACCAAAGATTTCCTTGACGCGTTCCTGAACGGCTGGCATGCGGGTCATGCCACCAACGAGGATAACTTCGTTGATTTCATTGGCGGACAGCCCGGCGTCTTTAATCGCTGTTTGACAGGGCTCCACCAGCTTGGCTAGCAGATCACTGCAGATACTTTCCAACTTGGAACGGGACAGTTTGATATTAAGATGTTTCGGCCCCGATTGGTCGGCGGTGATAAACGGCAGATTGATATCTGTTTCCATGGAGGAAGACAGTTCACACTTGGCTTTTTCAGCAGCTTCTTTTAAGCGCTGAAGCGCCATCTTGTCGCTACGCAGGTCAATCCCCTGATCTTTTTTGAATTCATCGGCGACGTAATCGATGATGCGCAGGTCGAAATCTTCGCCACCCAGGAAAGTGTCCCCATTCGTGGATTTGACTTCAAAAACCCCATCACCGAGGTCGAGAATCGATACGTCAAAGGTGCCGCCGCCGAGGTCAAAGACGGCAATGGTCATTTCATTTTTCTTATCGAGTCCATAAGCCAGCGAAGCGGCAGTCGGCTCGTTGATGATGCGCAAAACGTTGAGCCCGGAGATTTTCCCGGCATCTTTGGTCGCCTGACGCTGTGAATCGTTGAAGTAAGCCGGTACCGTAATAACCGCATCGGTGACTTTTTCACCCAGGTAATCCTCAGCCGTCTGCTTCATTTTCTGCAGAACCATGGCGGAGATTTCCGGTGAGCTGTATTTTTTACCACGGGCTTCTACCCAGGCATCACCATTGTCCGCTTCGACAATATTGAAGGGACTGATTTTGACATCTTTCTGAACCGCTTCTGAGTTGAATTTACGCCCGATCAGACGCTTGATGGCAAACAGCGTGTTTTCCGGGTTGGTCACGGCCTGACGTTTGGCCTGCTGACCGACGATGCGTTCGCCACTCTCAGTAAATGCAACCATGGACGGCGTCGTTCTTGAGCCTTCGGAGTTGGCTATAACGACCGGCTCGCCTCCTTCCATGACGGCAACACAAGAGTTGGTGGTGCCGAGATCAATACCAATAACTTTACCCATGACTTATATCCTCCCTATGTTTTGAAGAGTTGATTTATTTTTCATCCGTTTCGGATGTGATGTCTTCCTGATTGTCTTCCACTGTCGGTGCCGGTTCGGCAGGGGCTTTGGCGACCATGACAAACGCCGGACGCAGCAGGCGTTCGTTCAGCTGATAGCCTTTCTGCATCTGTTGAACGACCGTGTTGACCGGGTGGTCGGCCGATTCCATCTGACCCATGGCCTGGTGTAACGCCGGGTCAAAAGGTTGGCCCACCGCTTCAAATGGCTGAACCCCGAAGCGACTCAGCACCTGCGTGAACTGGGTCAGGGTCATCTTGACCCCTTCAAGGAGCCCGTCTCCATTTTCAGCCTGATCGGCGTGCTCCACGGCTCTTTCCAGGTTGTCGATGACCGGCAGGATCTCACGCAGAATGTTTTCATTGGCAAATTTCGCCAGATCTTCTTTTTCGCGCTGGGTGCGTTTACGCAGGTTTTCCATATCCGCCAGCGTTCTCAGATATTGCTCCTGGTGAGCCTTGGTTTCTTCCAGCGCCTGAGTCAGCTCGTTGCGCAACTGTTCTTCGAGGGACAGCTCCTCTGTTTCCGAGATGTCCACCGGGGTATCGTTTTCCGGAGCGTTGACTTCATTCTCCGTGTTATTCTGTCCTTTTTGATTGCCCACTGCAAAAACTCCTTTTATTTCTATTCTATTTCCCGCTCTAAAACGCGACTCACCAACTGAGCAGTAAAGTCGACAAGAGGAATAACCTGTGAATAGTCCATGCGGACCGGGCCGATAACGCCTAGAGAACCGATCGCCCCTTTCTTATTGGAAAAATTCGAAGTGATCAGGCTGCAGTCTTCAAGATCGATATGACTGCTGTCACTGCCGATGAAAATCTGTACCCCATCAGCGGCCTGACTGCGATCCAGCAGATCGATCAGCAGCTTTTTACTTTCGAGCGCCTGCATGAGTCTCTTCATCTGCTGCGGAGTTGAAAATTCGGGCTGCTCGAGCATCAGGGAGGCTCCCGAAACATAAACCCGGTCTTCTACTTCGTCCTGCAGTGCAGCGCAGGAGAGGCTGAGGGCCTGCTTTCTCATCTGGTCATAGAGAACACGCTCTTCTTTGAGTTCGTTGTTCAGCTTTGCACGCACTTCCTGGATTGACAGACCGGTCAGTTCGGCATTGAGGTAATTACTGATCTGCTCCAGCTGATGAGCTGTCAATGAGTGGTCAACCTCAATGATTTTGTTCTGTACCAGCCCGGTTTCAGAGACATAAATGACCAGAATTCGCCCCTGGGAAAGCCGGATAAACTCAATCTGGCGAAAAACCGTTGAAGAGAACTTCGGTGCCATAACCAGCCCGGTGTATTTCGACAGTCCGGAGAGGACTCTCCCGACTTCCTGCATGATGTCTTCCATTTTCATGCCCTGGAAGCGGTAACTTTTCTGCAGCTTCTGTTTTTCCTTGGGGCTCAGATTACGCACCTGAAGCAGTGTGTCGATGTAATACTGAAAGCCTTTCTCTGTCGGTATGCGTCCGGCCGATGTGTGGGGTGAGCAAAGAAATCCCATGTCTTCAAGGTCTGACATGACATTTCTGACCGATGCCGGAGACAAATTAAAATTATGCCTGCGTGTAATCGCCCGACTGCCGACCGGTTCTGCCGAAGCGATATAGTCTTCGACAATGGCCTCAAGAATATTTTGACTGCGTTCCGTTAAATGCTCAGCCACAGGATAACCCCAAAATATGTATAAAGAGGTTGATTTTCCGTGTTAGCACTCTCTCTAGATGAGTGCTAATTGAGCAGACTATCAATGCTTCCTAACTTTGTCAAGGTTTATGGACGACATAAACTGCTGATTTTGATGGAAACAGGTCCGTTACCGTATGGCTAGAGAAAATGACTGATCAGATAATCATAAAGCAGCCAGCCATCCAGGGTGAATGCCATGCGTCCTTGATCGGTTGCCAGGTAGGGTCGAACTTTACCGATTGCGTCAGGAAAAGTTTCCAAAAAATTTTGTTCAAACAGCCGTTTAAAGGCAGGTTGATCGATTCCAGCTGCTGTCCTTAGTGCCAGGTAGACCCATTCCTTCGCTGCGCTCAGTCGATCAAATGTTTCAAGTAAGCGTGCCGGATTTTCATTGTTTGTCAGACGTTCGCTATATTTTTTGAGATCGGGAGGGATGGCCCAGCGTTCACCCCAATTCCGGCTGATAAAACTATGTGCGCCGACCCCGACCGCCCAACAGGTCTTTCTTTTCCAGTAGGCTTGATTGTGCTGGCACTGCAGGCCGGGGCGGGAAAAATTCGAGATTTCATAGTGCTCGTAACCGGCATCGCAAAGCCGCTCATGAAGGAAGCGGTACTGTTCTGCGTAGAGATCCTCATGACAGGCGATCAGCGTTCCCTGTTTCAGTTGCTCACTGAAGTCAGTTTCTTCCTCAAAGGTCAATCCGTAGAGTGACACATGATCCGGAGTCAGTTCCAGAAGCTTGTCAAGGTCAGCGCTCAGAATGCTCAAAGTTTCACCGGGCAGCGCGAAGATCAGGTCAAGACTGAGATTGTCAAAGCCTGCTCGGCGAGCCAGGCTAACAGCCTGCCGGGCTTCTTCTGCGCTGTGGATTCTGCCGAGCATTCTGAGATTCCGGTCGTCAAGGGATTGAATGCCGATCGACAGGCGATTGATGCCAGCGCGGCGATAATCTCGAAGCTGCGTTTGTGCCAGGGTCCCGGGATTGGCTTCGAGGGTAATTTCACAGCCGTCTTCCAACTCGAAAGTTTGGCTGATAGTGGTGAGGATTCTTTCGACCTGGAGCGAGGACAACAATGATGGGGTTCCACCTCCGAAGTAGATGGTCCGGAACGCTTGAGGGTCAGAAGAATGCTGGTGAAGATAGGCAATATTCCGCACCAGCAGATCGACGTAATCATCCACCTGATGCTGACTGGCAACGAGCGAATAAAAATCACAGTAAGGACATTTGCTGCTGCAGAAAGGGATATGCAGGTAGAGGGAGCTCATCGGCCCTGAAAACTTCTATCCCCCGGAGAGACCGGGGGATGGAGGTTAATTGAAATAAAACAGCGACATGACCGCAAGAAAGACCACCGCAAGGAACACCCCGCCGCCGATCGGATAGGCATTGGTGGTGGTGCGGTGAGCAATCTTCTGGAAACGTCTGTCGATTTTGCTGTTATCTCCCGTTGCTTCAGCGCTCAGTCGCACGATGTGCTGCTGAACATTGCGGGCGGGATCGGAAAAGAATCGGGCAAGCAGTTCGGGAACTTTCTGGGCAAAAACCTTGTTGCCGAAATCGTTGATGCCATTGAAAGCCTTATCGCAGGCGCGATAGATCCATGGGCCGCCTTTACGATAGATCAAATCGGCATCCAGGTTGACCGAGCGGATTTCTGCCGGATAGATCCCGGACAGGAGCAGTAGAGCAAAGGCCAGTGCTGAGAAGAAGAGCAACTGGGTTTGGGCAATGACGTGGCTGGCGCTGTAAGGTGCATATTCTGTGGCAAAGGGCAAGTGTGCGTAGAGGAAGTTGGGAAAACTGCCGATAAAAATACACAGAAAAGCCGTGATGCCCATGGCCAGAAGCATGTGCTTCGGGGCCTCTTTGCAGCGTAAGCCCGAATCATGGGAGAAAAAGGCGAAAAAGGGAATTTTGATGCCGGCGTGATGAAAAACCCCCGCGGAAGCGAAGAGCAGGACAAACCAGACAAAGCGCAGGTTGCCGTGAGCCGCTGCTTCCATCACCATCGACTTACTGACAAACCCGCTGAACAGTGGAAAAGCGGAAATGGACGCGGCACCAACGATACAGAAGGTACAGGTCAGAGGCATCGATTTATACAGCCCCCCGAGGTCGGTAGCATTAATCTTGCCGGTACGATACATGACGGCGCCCATGGTCATGAACAGCAGGCCTTTGAAGAGAATGTCGTTAAAGGCGTGAGCGACAGCACCATTGATGGCCAGATGGGTGCCGATGCCGATGCCGACGACCATGAACCCGACCTGGTTGATGAGGGAATAGGCCAGTACCCGGCGCAGGTCATTTTCAATAACTGCATAGAAAATCGGAAAACCGGCCATGGCGACACCGATCCAGATGAGAATTTCAGTACCGGGAAAGGCCCTGGCAAGAAAGTAAATCGCGGTTTTGGTGGTGAATGCCGAAAGGAAAATCGTTCCGGTGATGGTGGCTTCCGGGTAGGCGTCGACCAGCCACGAATGGAGAAAGGGCCAGGCGCAGTTTACGCCGACACCGATAAAAATCAGATAAGATCCCAGGCTCTCCAGCCCAATGTAGCCGAATGCTGCTGAACCGGTCTGCTGAACATGAATGATGATTCCGGCCAGCAGGCACAGGCCACCGGCAACGTGAACCATGAAATACCTGGCCCCAGCGGCAATCGCTTTCGGGGTTCTACGGGCCAGGACCAGGAAGGTCGCACTGATAGTGAGCATTTCCCAGAAAACAAACAGGCTGAACAGGTCACCTGCAAAGGTGACACCCAGAGCGGCGCCGGCATAGATGGTTCCTGAGATGTTCTGCACACGATCATCGACATGCCAGGCGTATAGATTTGAAATAAAGGCAATGATATGGAAGATATAGCCGAAAATCAGGCTGAGTTTGTCGACCTTGCCGAGCACAACCTCAAAACCGAGGAATCCGAACGTCCAGTGGCTGCCAACCGGGATGGCCAGCAGATTGAAGAAACTGATCACCGGCAGAATCAGCAGCCAGATGCCCTTGGCTTTGCCCTTGAGGAAGAGCAGTGGCAAGGCCCCTAAAATCAACAGTGTTGCTGGGGGTAATGCATTAATCATAATAATCCTCTTTTCGCATTACCAGCGGACGGAGAATGTACTTGGAGATAATGACCAGAATGACACAGGCGACGAAGCCGTAAACAGCGTAAAAGCCGAAATATTCTTCCCAGTGAAAGATCGCGTGCTTGTGATAAAAGACATCAATCAGCAGCATCAGCCCGGTCAGAGTGAAGAAAGTCACCAGCAGGCGTTTTACATTGCGCGGGTTGTCAAAGATTCCCGGTTTGTCATTGGGGACATTCACTTGTTTCATGCTCAGCTCCCTACGTGACCGTTCCAGACAGGCAGGATCGGATTACAGGGTTTGAAAAAAAATAAACGCCAGATAAAGAATTCCAAGGGTAATGGCCACTAGAAAAACCGGTCTGTACCCCGGAACCTCTTCATGATCAAGAATCATTTTTTCTTCGTGGTCTGAATGGTCATGACTCATGTTTTTCTCCTACAGACCGAGGGCCAGTTGAGCCAGGCGGTAAAAGACACTTGGCCAGAAAAATAAGATCAGTGAGCAGGCGGCTGTCACCGAAAGGGGGACGAGGCAAAACACTGGTGCCTCTTTGATGCCTTCAGGTTCTCCCTGCGCAGCGGGTAAAAAGAATCCGCGGTAAACAATCGGAAAAAAATACAGCGCATTCAGCAGTGAACTGACCAGCAGTACGACCAACAAAATCAGGTGACCGCTCTCGATGGCTCCCAGCGCCAGATTCCATTTACTGATAAAGCCTCCCAATGGAGGCATGCCGATGATGCTGAGAGAGCCAAAGAAGAAGGCCAGATAGGTTATCGGCATACGCCGTCCCAGGCCATCCATCTGGCTGATATATTTTTTCCCGGCAGCGACATAAATAGCTCCGGCACAGAAGAACAGGGTAATTTTGCCAAAGGCGTGCATGGCAATATGTAGCAGCCCCCCGGTCATACCGACTGCAGACAGCATCCCGGCCCCGAGAATCATATAGGACAGCTGTCCGATGGTTGAGTAGGCCAGCCGCCTTTTGAGATTATCCTGGGTGAGAGCGACCAGGGACGCAACCAGAATGGTGATCGACGCCAGGGTGGTGATCACCCAGCCCAGATTAACGGCGAGAAGCTGCTCCGGTCCGAAGATGTGAAAGATGACCCGCAGAACCGAAAACACTCCGACTTTAACCACGGCAACACCATGAAGAAAGGAGCTGACCGGGGTCGGGGCGACCATAGCTGCCGGTAACCAGCCATGAACCGGCATCAGGCCCGATTTGGCAAAACCGAAGAGGAACAGAACCAATACCAGCGCCAGGGTTTGCGGCGAGGCCCCGGTTCCTGAGAGAATGCCGCCGATTTTGAAATCAAGGGTACCGGCCAGCGAGTAGACAATCAACATCGCAGGCAGGGCCAGGCCGATGGAGGTGCCGAGAATATAAGTCAGGTACTTGCGTCCTGATTGGCGTGCTTCAGCATCCTGATGATGAGTCACCAGCGGATAGGTTGACAGCGAAAGCATTTCGTAAAACAGGTAGAGGGTCAGCAGGTTGGCCGAAAAGGCGACCCCCAGAGTTGCCGAAATGGCAACGGCAAACGAGGCGTAATAGCGGGTCTGCCCGTGCTCGTCGAGCGAGCGCATGTAACCGATTGAATAGACCGAGGTGAAAAACCATAGACTCGAGGCCACCAAGGCAAAGAACATGCCCATGGCATCAACCCGCAACGCCAGAGGAACGCCGGGGATCACCTCTGCGATGGTAAACTGAAATCCGCCACCGGCCAGAACTGTCGGGAGCAGTGAGGCGACAATGACCACTTTGAGAAAGGCAATCAGCAGCGTCCAGCTTTCCCGCAGGTTGGGGCTACGATCCGACAGCATAATCGGAATCGATCCAATCAGTGAAATCAGTACGGCCGCCAATGGCCAGATTGATATTTGGTAGTTCATAGTGGAAGTTGCCCTGTCAGTTAGTCAACCAGAATCCAGCTTGACTCTGGATCAGATAAACCCGTTTTTCTGCTAAAATCCGGCCGGCAGCGCCAGCTTTATAATTGTTTTCACAAGCGGCCCTGTGCTGAGACCGATCACGATCAGTGCTGCGGCACTGATGACCAAGGGAACCTGCATACTCAAGGGAGCTTCAGCTACTTTTTCATGGCCGTGATGCTCCCCCTCTTTGAAGAAGTAGCCGATTTCAATAATTCGGAAGAACAGTACGGCATTGATCAAAGAGCTGAACAAAAGGGCGATGACATAGATCCATTGGCCAGCCTCAATGCCGCCGAGTATCAGGTACCATTTACTGAAAAATCCTGCTGTGGGAGGCACACCGATCATGGCAAAGGCCCCGACAGTGAAGGCTGCCATGGTCACCGGCATTTTGCGGTAGATACCCTGCAGGTTGTCAAAATTCAGATCTCCAAGACGATAGACAAGGGCTGCGGCAGCCAGGAACAGGCAGAGGGTCATCACCGCATCATTGACAATATGCAGAACCGCACCGGTCATTCCGGTTGAATTAACCAGCCAGATCCCACCGACCATGTAGCCGACCTCGGCCACGATGATATAGGTCAGCATCCGTTTCAGATCACGTTGAGCCAGCGCCAGGGCCGAAGCACAGATGATGGCGACAGCAGCTACCCAGACGATCCCGTTCTGGATGATAGGATGAGTGATAAACAGGTAATCGACGGAGTAGATTGAAAACATCACCCGTACCATCAGGTAGATGGTCACCTTGGTCATCAGCGGGGCGGCAACCAGGGCTGCCCCCGTCGGCGCCAGGGAGTAGGCATTCGGCAGCCACCCATGCAGAGGGAAAAAAGCCATCTTGACCCAGAGGCCGACGAGGATGAAAGCCAGTGACGTGGCGATCGCCGCACCCCCATCCATGGTCTGCAGCATTCCGGCGATGTCGGCCATGTTCAGGCTGCCGGTCATCAGGTAGAGGTAGCCGACGCCCAACAGGTAAAAGCTGGCCCCGATGGAGCCCATGATGATGTAGTTGAAACTGGCCAGGGGAGCACGCCCTTTGCCCATGGCGATCAGTCCATAGGTGGTGATCGAGGTGATTTCAAGCAGAACGTAGAGGTTGAAAGCGTCCCCGGTGAGCACCAGACCATAAAGTCCGGTGATCAGGATCAGATAAAGGGTAAAAAACAGGTACTCCTGGTCGGGAAGTTCTTGAAAGACTGATTTAACTGCTGAGATGGAACCGGTCAGGGCGACCAGGGAGATCAGTACCAGCATGACCGCAGAGAGGTGATCGACGACCAGTTCGATGCCGTAAGGGGCTTTCCAGTTGCCGACCGTATAGCTGAAACCGCCGTAGGCAATGACCCGGCCCATGACGATCAACGAGGCAAACGATGAAAATGCCAGACTGCCGATGGTTAACGGGGCGATCCAGACCTTGGAAATCCTGCCGAGCAAGTTGACAAAAAAGGCCGTCAGCAGCGGTGCGGCCATCACGTAGACATGCAGGTTAGACGCACTCATTTTTCCAGCTTCTCCAGGATTTCATCTTCTTCGAGGGTTCCGTATTCACGGTAAATGCGTAACAGGATGGCCAGGGCGACACCGGTGACACTGACCGACACGACGATAGCCGTCAGCATCAGGACGTGGGGAAGCGGATTAACAATCTCTGCGACATTGACGCCATGCTCCATGACATGATGCTTATCCAGAATGGGAATTCTGGCTCCTTGCTTGACCCCGGCTGAAACGAACATGAGAATGATGGCGGTCTGGAAAATATTCATGCCGATCAGTTTCTTGACCAGATTTTTTTTACCGATCATGGCATAAAAGCCGATCATCATCAGCGTGACATATATCCAGTAGTTGTACTTGGCAACGATCAATGCGGTGAACTGATCCATAGTCTTAAAGCCCCTCTTCCATATCGCCGTTTGACCCCAGAACCCAGAACAGCGCCGCCATGATGCTCATGACCGCAAGGCCGACACCGACTTCGACGATGAAAATACCGAAGGATCGCCAGCCGACCGGTCCCAGAGGAATCAGTTTGTCAAGAGCGCTGTAATCAAGGAAAAGCCCACCGAAAATAGCGCAGAGAGCAGCCGTTCCCGTGTAGATCAATGCGCCAACGTTGCCGAGCACGCCATTGGCTTTTTCCGACATGTATTTCATGGAAAACTTCTGATCAAAGGCCAGGGCCAAAAGGACGAACGAAGCGCCCAGGACAACACCGCCCTGAAATCCGCCACCGGGGCTGTAATGCCCATGGACAATAACGTAAAGTCCGAAAAGTTGAATAAACGGCACCATGATACGTACAGCCGTCTGAATGATAAGGCTTTCACCAACCCGGAGTTTGGCTGTCCGTTCCTGAAGGAGTTTCATGATTTATTCTCCTGCGTTTTGGATCTTTTCTTACGCAGAACGCTTACCACGGCCAGTCCTGCACAGTAGATGACCACGGTTTCGAACATGGTGTCGTACCCTCGGTAGTCACCGAGTACCGCCGTGACCAGGTTGGGGACATGAGTTTCGTGGACCGCCTCTTCAATGAAATAAGCGGAAAGATGGATCGCCGCAGGTGATTGTGGATCACCAAAAGCGGGGAAGTCCATCGTGCCGTAAAGCAGTATGGCACCGGTGATCAGAGTGGTTAAGAGTGCGAGCGCTTTCAATCCTTACTCCTTCTTGAGGTGTGCAGGATGGCGGCAATAAATAAAACGGTACTGATGCCGGCCCCGACGGTCGCTTCGGTAAAGGCCACGTCGACGGCACCCATCTCTGCCCAGAGTAAACACATCAGAAAACTGTACACACCGAAAATGATTGTAGCGCTGAGCAGATCCTTGACGTTGATGGCCGCAATGGCGCAGATGACAACAAGCAGCAGAATCAGCAGGTCGAGAACCCAGATCATGATTTTTTGTCCCCTTTTGACCAAGGAATAACCCCGATGACGAGGGCGGTTTTGGTAATTGCATGGGTTGCTGTCGGACTGGCCACATAGATAAAGACGGCAATGAGAAGAATTTTTATGCTGACCAGCAGGTTGCCCACACTGAAATCCTGCAGATTATAAAGGGCCACGGCGATCACGACCAGAACGGCGGCCAGGGAATCAGACTTGCCCGCGGCGTGCAGGCGGCTGTAGAAGTCGGGAAAGCGCAAAATCCCGATGACGCCGACGGTGAAAAAGAACAGTCCCAGAAGCAGAAAGATGCTGATGGCAATAGTCATACCGGGCTCTCCTCTGAATTTTCAGACTGGCCGAGCAGCGGGGCTTCTTTTTCGAGCACCGCCTCAAGAATTTCTCCGGAGCCGCGCTTGCGCAGAAAATATTTTGTCGCTCCCAGAGTCGCTATAAAGTTGAGCAGCGCATAGGCAATGGCGATATCGACAAACATGCCGAGATTGCCGTAAAGGATGCCAACGAGCAGCAGCAGGGCGGTCGTTTTGGTACCGATGACGTTGCCGCCGAGAATCCGATCAAGTACGGAGGGGCCGCCGACGACGCGGTAAAGACTCAAGAGCATCAGTAGAATCAGCACAATAGCCGAAAATAAAATGATTCTGTCTAGCATTTAGTCGATCTCCAGAGCCTTGGCCACCTGGCGTTCCATTTCACCCGGAAGCCCGGCAGCGGCTTCCTTGGTCAGGGCATAGACGGCAATCTGATTATCGTGGATGTTGACGGTAATGGTCCCGGGTGTCAGAGTAATTGACTGGGCCATGGCAACTTTCGATATGGGGCGTTTCAAACTTGTCTCAAAGCGGAACAGATGAGGATCGATTTTTTCCAGCATGCGTGGGTGAAGAACAATGTAGGTGACCTGCAGGTTGGCCAGAATAATCTGCCACATCAGGTAGGGAAGGTAGCAGATCATCCCGAACAGCTCTTTGATCCAGGGCTTCCCCTCATCTGGAAACAGCAGGTCGCTGCTGAAAAAAGCCACCAGGGCGCAACTGAGAATCCCCAGAGAGTAGTGGAAGGCATCAAACATGCCGGACATGATCGTCCAGAAAATCAGCATGATGATAAAGGTCGTGACTTTCGTCTTCATAAAGAAGGCTCCAAGCTGGAACAACCAGGATTAAATAAGACTGAAAACCAGAATGAGTGAGAACAAATCATTTTCGATTTTGAAGGCGGCAGCAGAATCAGAAAATGGTTCACACACCATATAAAATTTCAAATACAATCAGATCAGAATCGTCGGTCACCGGAGATCTTTTCGGCTGCAAATTCATTGCGTGACGACGTCAACCGGTGACTTTGTCTGATTGTAAATTTCCTTGCTGCGGGGGAGTTTCAGATTCACTCCGAGCAAGAAATTCTCACATATCTAGCATGAGAATCAATTTACCGTCAACAAAATCCGGTGTTTTAAATTGAACTTTTCCCCAGACAAAAGCAGGAAATAAATTGCAGTTAAAATCCTTTTTAGAGTAGCTTTTAAAAATAGAACCGAATTTTATTTGTTATCCGGAGATGAACGATGAAACAGCTGAGCGGAGCTTCAATTCAATTCAATATTGCCCTGGGCTATGTTGATGCCAATCTCGATAAAGCCACGGCGGCATTGCGGCGGGTCAGCGAACAGGGCGCCCAGCTGGCGGTGCTTCCGGAAATGTGGAGTTGTGGTTACGATTACCGCAATTTAGCCGAACTTGCCAAAGAGACACCGCGCGTGCTGGACGCTGTGCGGCGAACCTGCGCGGATTTACAACTGGTCACGGTCGGCAGTCTGCCGGAACTGGATAATGGCATCATTTACAATACCGCCTATGTGATTGATCGGGGTGAAATCGTTGCCGGCTATCGAAAATTACACCTGTTTTCAACCATGCGTGAAGATCAGTTCCTCGCGGCGGGCGACCGGGCGCTGGTCGCAGAAACCTCGGTGGGTCGCCTGGGGGTGGCGATCTGCTATGATCTGCGTTTTCCCGAGCTGTTTCGCAAGTTAGCCCTCGAGGGGGCGGAGATTGTTTGTCTGCCGGCCGAATGGCCCAAGCCCCGCCAGGAACACTGGAAAACCCTGTTACGTGCCCGGGCCATTGAAAATCAGCTGTTTGTTATCGCGGCCAACTGTTGCGGTATTCAGGGGAAACTGGATTTTTTCGGCCTCAGCCAGATCATCTCTCCCCTGGGAAATGTTCTGCAGCTTGCCGAAGAAGAGGATGTCGAGCTGGTCGCTTCGCTCGATTTTACTGAAATGGCAAAGTACCGTGAGCAGATCAAGATCCTGATTGACCGGCGGGCGGATATTTACGGAACTCCCTAGGCTCTTCAGTTCTGATTCTCGAGCATTTCTTCCGCTTCAGGCATTTTTCGGCAGGCAGCAACGCCCAACAGCATGACAGCGGCAATCACGGCGATGATCGCTGTTGTGCCCAGCCATTGGGCGATGATGCCGATGCTTCCGCTGAGGATCGCGATGACGCCGACAGTACTGTTACTGAAGGCGGTATAAGTTGCACGTTCATCTGCGGGGGCGGCATCAACGAGGTAGGTTTTACGCCCGAGGCGGACTCCTGCTTCAGCCAGCCCGAACAGCACAAAGACTATGAAGTAGCCCCCATAACGTAATGAATATATAGGGATGGCCCCGAGGAAAAGAGCAAAAAGTGCGGCTCCAAAGGCGATCAGGACACTGAGGGTCATCACTTTTTTGCTGGTCTGATCAGCCATTCGACCCCAGAAAGGGCTGCTGAGAATCTGTGACAGACCGATGGCAACCACCAGCGTGCCGATGTTGTGCAGTTTAAGATCCAGCAATTGACCGGCATGCAGGACAAAAAACGGCGTCGCCAGTTCGACTGAGAGCAACAGGCTGCGAGCGAGTAAAAAACTTCGATAGCCGGCGTGTTGGCGAAAGATGGTCAGTCCCGCCCTGGTTTCAGCTATCGCGTTGCGCCCACCCTGCACCGCTCCCGGGAATTCCCGAATCAGGGCAAAAAAGAGCGCTGCCAGGGCCCAGAGCGCAGCCGCCAGCAGCAGCAGAATCAGGATCGGAGTCAATTCCTGCTGAGTGTCATGAAAACGGTTGAGAATCAGACCAGCTGCCGTGGTCAGGATTCCGCCGATAAATGCTCTGCGTGCCAGCAGGCTGCCACGCTGACCTTTATCGATGGTTTTACCCAGCACTTCCTGAAAAGCGACTGAAGCCGTCCCGCTGGCGGTGCTGAAAATGATCAGCAGTCCCAGTAAAACAAATCCGCCGGCGGTGGCAGGAAGCCACAGGGCGACAGGGATCATCATCAGCAGGCATAGTGCCTGAACCAGGCCCGAGCCAACCCACACCCATTTACGCAAAGCCAGTTGACGAATCCTGCCGGCAACAACCATCTGGGGGAAGAGCGAACAGCTCTGCTTGATCGGCATCAGAAAGCCGAACATCCAGACCGGAGCGCCGAGAACCTGAAACAGCCAGGGCAGAATCAGGTTAGGTCCGGCGATCTGTTCCGCCAGTTTCGAGGCGGCGCCATTGGCAACATTACTTGTGAAGTTCCATTTCACCTGGCGGCAGGATTCCGGAGGAATACTCCGGCAAGCGCGGTCCAGGTTGTCATCGGTACTGAGAATTCCGGAAAAATACTTTTTCAGGTTTTTCATGATAACTATTCAGCCAGGGGTTGAGCGTTCTGACGATATTTAAACGGCACCTGCTGCAGGCTGTCGGCGAACTGCAGTGCTCCGCTGTCATCAACATAAAGGTAGCGGGTTGTTTTGACGGGCACCTTTTGCCCTGCAGCGGTCGATTGTTCTATGACGTTTTCAATATCATCTTTTGTTGTCTCGGGACGCGCACCGAAAAGCTTGAGTACCCTGGCGCGCAAGTCGGTGTAAAAGATCTGCGTTTCTTTGAGCCCGGGTGCGTTCAGCGGAGTCAGGACCATTAGCCTGTCAAACCCGATCGTCAGGGCCATGATCACGACCAGCCAGAGAAAGTACTTGAATAATGTAAGCATCGGAATGAACTCCTTCACAACGCAAGCATACTAACCGTGGTGCGGCTGAAATTCAAGGAACTGATCTGTCCTATAGGTGTTCCATTTTGAGGTTGAATATGCAAGAATGCGCATTTGTTATTTCAGACCCGAGGAGTTTTTAAGATATGCTTGAAACAGATTATGACGTTGTGATTGTTGGTGGCGGACCGGCCGGGATGACTGCGGGGCTTTATGCTTCCCGTGCGCGCCTGAAATCACTGATGCTGGAAAAAATGATCATGGGTGGCCAGATGATGACGACCACGCTGGTCGAAAACTGGCCCGGTTTTCCCGGAGGGATCGAGGGGCCTGAACTGATGATGCGCTTTCAGGAGCACTGTGTCGAGTTTGGTCTTGAGACCGCCTACGGCTCAGTCGATAAGATCATCAACAATGGCGACACGAAAACACTGATCGTTGATGGTAAGGAGATCACAACCAAGGCGATCATTATTGCTACCGGTGTGGTTGCGCGTAAACTCGGTATTGAGGGAGAAGAAGCCCTGGTCGGTAAAGGGGTGTCCTACTGTGCGACCTGCGACGGAGCTTTTTTTCGCGATGTCCCGATTGCCGTAATCGGCGGGGGTGACACGGCTGCTGAAGAAGCGCTTTATCTGACCCGTTTTGCCAGCAAGGTGACCCTGGTGCACCGGCGTGATCAATTGCGCGCGACAAAAATTCTTCAGGACCGGATCAGGGCCAACGAGAAGATTGAAATGGCCTGGAACTCAGTGGTTGAGAAGTTTGAGTCGGATAACTCCGGGTTGACGGGAGCGGTGCTGCGCGATATGAAGACCGGCGAAACGCGCACCATCGATATTCAGGGGATGTTCGTCGCTGTCGGGGTGACGCCGACAACCTCTTTTGTTGCCGATCTGCTGGAGTTGAACGAAGACGGGTACATCAAATCAGGTGAGGATACGCTGACTTCAGTTCCCGGGATTTATGCTGCCGGCGATTGTCGTACCACGGTTCTCAAGCAGGTTTCGACGGCTGTCGGAGATGGTGCTGTCGCCGCGGTGATGGCTGAAAAGTATATTGACGAGTTGGATCATCAGGTTTAGCCACTCAGCGGAATTCACTTCAGATATCTTCTAAAAGCCCCGGGTTCCCACCTCTTTTCAAGGTGGCCGGGGCTTTTGCTCTTCAGCTGTTCACTTTCCGGCTTTTTGTTCAGTGTAGTAAACGACCAGCCAGTAAGCAATCGCCATGGCGAGCGTAACTCCGCCCGTTGCCCAGACATAATCCGCAGAAATTTTGTCGAAGTCCATGATAATGACCTTTCGGGCAATCGCCATCAAGGCTGTTGCCAGAACGATTTTAACGTGGATGACGTCATCGCGAAGATAGATCACGATGTTCACCAGAATTTCTATTGCGATCAAAACCGCCATGAAGGCGCCAAAGGTCGCGAGAATATCGTTGATGGTCAGCATCATGAACGGGGGCTCTATCAATTTTTCGTATAGGACCAGAAAGACATCAGCAACACCCCAGAGAATAACTGCTGTCATGAGGACAGCGAGCAGGCGCACGGCCATGTGAATCACTTTACGCAGCCACTGGATCAGAGGTTCGTTGGTATTGCTGAGATCATCCATGAAAACATCCTTCTTTCGGCAGAGAAAATTTATTTTTCGCTGATTTTTTAAATCATGCTAAATTATTTTATCGGTAAAGATATTAGCAGCTATAGTGCTTGCGGTCTAATCGCTGTTGAATAAATAAACTGCTGTTGCATAAAAATCCGGCTCGAGGGGGGAGAGTGATGTTAGCCAAAGTCACGTCGGGAGCATTGATCGGTATCGATGCCTACCCGGTTGAAGTCGAAGTCGATATTGCCCAGGGTCTGCCGCAATTTTCAACCGTAGGTCTCCCCGAAGGAGCGGTCAGGGAAAGTAAAGACCGCGTCAAGTCAGCCATTAAAAACTCAGGATACGATTTTCCCGCCAGACGTATCACCATCAACCTCGCTCCCGCCGATATCCGTAAAGATGGTGCTGCATTTGACCTGCCGATCGCCGTCGGGTTACTCAGCGCGACGGGTATTGTCAACGCTGACCAATTAAAGAGGTATATTCTGCTGGGAGAGCTCTCGCTTGATGGCCGGGTCAAGCCGGTCCGTGGAATCTTGCCGATTGCCGTGTCTGCCAGAGACTGGGGAGATTACGCACTTATTCTGCCGGAAGAGAATGCCGAAGAAGGGGCTATTGTCGCCGGTTCCGATGTTTATGCGGTGCGTGATCTTGGTGAGGCGATTGCGCTGATAAACGGTGAAACTAAGCCTGAACCTTACCAGGTGAACACCGTTCTGACTGAGCCGCAGAGTACCGGGGATCATGACGATCTCGCTGAGGTTCGTGGTCAGGAGCACGTTAAAAGAGCTCTAGAAGTTGCCGCTGCGGGTGCCCATAACATCCTGATGATCGGTCCGCCCGGGAGCGGTAAAACCATGCTGGCCAGGCGGCTACCGACGATTTTACCTGATTTTTCCTTTGAAGAGGCCCTGGAGACCACGAAAATTCATTCCGTTGCCGGACTGCTCTCTCGGCATAATGCTCTGGTGCGTCGCCGCCCCTTCAGATCCCCCCACCACACCATTTCCGATGCCGGTCTGATCGGCGGCGGAACTTATCCCCGGCCTGGAGAGGTTTCCCTGGCGCATCGCGGCATTCTGTTTCTTGATGAGTTTCCTGAATTTAAAAAGAATGTTCTGGAGATGCTGCGCCAGCCTCTGGAGGATGGTCAGGTGAGTATCAGTCGTGCCGCTCTCAGTTTGACTTATCCCGCCAACTTCATGCTGGTCGCCGCCATGAATCCCTGCAAGTGCGGATTTCTCGGTGATTTCAATAACTTATGTACTTGTACACCGCACGACATCCAACGGTATCGGCAGCGACTCTCCGGTCCACTGCTCGACAGAATCGATTTGCAGATCGAGGTTCCAAGGGTGCCGCACAAGGATCTGACCGATTCAGTCGAAGGGGAATCATCAGCGACAATCAGAGTCCGGGTCGAAGCAGCGCGCACGATCCAACGAGAGCGGCTAACCCCTTATGGCCTGCATGCGAATTCTGCCATGGCTGCCCGACATATCCGCAAGTTCTGTCCGCTTGATGAAGCCGGGCAAAAACTGCTGGAGATGGTGGTTGATAAACTCGGCGTGTCGGCGCGTTCTTACAGCCGGATTCTCAAGGTGGCACGGACCATTGCCGACCTGGCGGGCGAGGAAAACATCCGGCAACCGCATCTGGCGGAGGCGATTCAGTACCGAGGCCTGGATCGCAAACTGGGGTGAGGGGAAAAGATATCGTTGTGGAATCGGCGATGATATGAGGGCGCAGTCTGAATTTGGCTGTCGTTCCGGGGGAAATGGCGCTCTTTGCCCTATCGGAAATGGGGAAAAGCCCCTCTTTTCTCTTGGGCTGCTAGGGCGGTCAGATTCTCTTCGACACACTTAAGAGTAAAGGCTCGTCCTGGGATGCTCTTGTAGAATAAATAAAGGCTGACGGTCCCTGGCGCATCAAGGAAAAAATCGGGCAGGTTTTCTCCTCGCCATTTGAGCTTGGCGAAGGCGTCAGCGTGAATCTCACCGCGAGCCTGGGCATTGGGATTTATCCGGATGACGGAGAAACCCCCCGCACCGTTTTAAAGGCTGCAGACCGGGAAATGTACGGTCAGAAGCAGCGCAAAAAACAACGGCGGCCGTCCTGTCAAGAGAAAATTTTGACAAATGCAGAGATTTGCGAGAAAATCAAGGCATAGAAGAGTGTTTTTTGCCGAGCCTCGAAAGGAGGCAAAGATGTTTTTGAAGAAAATGTTAAAAGAAATGTTCACTGGCTTTGGGGATGACCAGGTTTTTGTCGATGATCTGGCACGGGAAGAAGCGCTATCGTTTGAAGCAGATCAGGCGGAGAAACGAAACGTCAAAGACCAAAATTTTCGTTTGGCAATTAACCAAGAAAAGGACGACCCTCTTCATCACACAAAACAGTTTTGTAGCTCCTCTTTTATGGGCGAAGACGAAACAGGTTTTGCAATAACTTCAGACTAAAATATCTATGATATAGCCCCGAAGACATTTTTACTCTTTGAGGGCTATATCATAATTCAATTCACCTCTGCCGACCCCAAGGCATTCCATTCCCTTTACCATACTCAGCACTCGGATTCATCGCCGCCATGAGATCTTCGCCACCAGTTTGTTTCGGAGTTTCTGTTGGCTGCGTTTGACCTGAACCATTGATATAATTCGCGCTTTGATTAAATGATGACTGTTCTGCAGATTCCGCCTGTCGGGCTTGAGCAGTGCCATTGGCATAACCGCCAACATAGGTCTTATGGTCACCAACCTTTGGATCCTGGCTGTCACTGAGTACGGGTTTTAGAGGAGTGGTTAAAGATAAGGGTTTGGCTATTAGTTGATTATAGCCCGCTTGGACCGCGTCTGTTACTATCGGCGCAGCATCCATAGATTTTTTATGCCCCTGGGCATCGGCCTCAAAAGCCGCCTTGTCGGGCGCTCGCAGGGGGGGAATAATGGAATTCGCAACAGGTTCTGGCATTTTTGGAGCGGTATTATTGTCAACATTGGTCCCTGCTTGCCCTGTCCGGGTTGTTGCTGTTTGCAGATCTGGAGATGTTTGCTGCATTATTTGGCCTGTGTTTTCGTGGACAACATTTTCTGTTGTTTGGATTTTGTCTTGAACAACACCCCCCACAGAGGACGCGGGCTGGCTCGACGAAAAGCGTGACCACAGACTTTGAAATTCGCTCCGTCCTTGCTGTGACGGAAAAGTGTTCATTCTGTTGATATCAGTCGCTGCCCACTCCTTACTCTCAGGGCTATTTCGATCCGCAACAGGATTGTTGGGCGACGTTTGCGCATGGAAAGAAACCAGACGTGCCTGTTCGTCCGTTGTTGCGGTTCTCGCCGACGATTGATCATAGCTTGCCGATTCAAAATAATTAGTGGCACCGGAAGCAGAATCCTGGCGAGCAACATCAGCCAGAAACTGTCGACCATCTTGAGTGCTTGCCATTTGGCTGAAGGTCTGAGACTTAACTTGAGAAAAGTTTTCCTGAAACGCCCTGACATCTTCAGCGGAGGCCGAAAATTCTTGCGATTTCCCATCCGCCCCGGTAAATTCATATTTTCCTTCGCCCAGAGCCCTAACTGAAGCACCAAAACCAAACAGGCTTTGCCCCGGTGTGCCTCCAGTTAGTTGTGCTTGCAATGCGCCTGTGAGTTTTGACTGCATGTCCTGACTCTTAACACCCTTAAACAAAGAACCGTCTTTGATCGATTGCGAGGTGTTTTCTGCCAGACTGTTTTCCAACTTGTCAGCCATAACGGTACTGGCCGAAACATCGCTGCTAGAGTTCACCGCAGCCCTTATCCCCTGTGTCAGGTTGGTGCTTGTTGACAAGGCGTCGGAGCCCTGTTTTATAAGTGATGATCTTTCCTGTTCTGACATGCTGACGTTGCCTATGCCGTTAACGCTGGCTCCGGTAAGTTGACCTGCGCTATCAAAGGAAAGCTGACCAACGCCGCTTGTCGAATTTGTAAAACCACTCTGCCCGTTCGGTCCGGTAGTTGCTACCCGCTGCCAATCACCACTCATTGAAGTTTTTTGGGTAAAGAGAGGTGCCCCTCCTGGTCCAACAGATTGGCTAACTAGAGAATCTCCAGCTGTTAAGGCAACGCCTCTCCCCTGAGGACCGGCACCAGCAATTGCCGCAGCAACGGATTTTATCCCGTGAATATTGTTGTTTTCCCCGGCCTGCATACCAGCTTGATAGCGAGCAACACCCATCTGTTTGTCAAAATAGCTTTGATCCGCCAACGTGGCAAAACTGTTTGATGCCGCGAGATTGCTTGTGCCGACGGCATTCGTCATCGAGGTCATCACCTGGGCACGCCCTTCCGGGGAAGCCAAAACGCCCCCTGCACGCCCTGCGGAGGTCATTTGACCGCCGATCTGACCTGCCGCACCGGCCATGAAGTTACTGCCGAACTTGACCAGCATAAAGGAGATGGCGCCGGCAAAGAGTGCCCCCATAGAACGTAGGCTCCCGTAAATGGCTGCCGTTTTAGTCGCCGTGTCAGGGAAGGCCAGCATTGTTTCGAGCCCAAACTGACCTTCACGCATTGATGCGAACATGTCATTGATAAAAGGCGCGGCTGATGCGGTCACGACCGCATCAGCAACCCCCCATGCGGCGAGGTAAACGAAAATGCCAACAATAAAAGAGAGCGCCCGGCCCGCAAGATTCGAGGCAATAAAAATACCCACAAAAGGAATCAAGCCGATTGCGATAGACATCATGCCGGCTTTGAAAATAGGCAAAAGCTCATTGGCTGCTATAAAACTGGAAAAACCTCCGGTTGTTGCGTCTTTCATGGCCAGCGTTTGAATTGCGGCGCCGGCCGGCACGTCCCGAGCGACGTGCATAATCGCACTGGCCAGCAGGTTATGACGTATTACTTGTTCAGCATTCCCATAACCGGTGACTTCCCCAGTGCCGCCACCACCAAAAAAACTATCAATCTTTCCGCGGCAATTAGCCAGCGATGTGGGGTCGGTGGCATCGAATTTCGCTCGACCGCATGCAGCCGCAAGAGCGTTTGCAAAGGTCGTATTGTCATTAAGTGTTGTCGCAATAGAGGTCCACGATTGGGTACAGGTTCTAGTTATTCCGCCGGGATTGGCGGCGTCATAATACCTTGTAAAAATAGCGGGATTCTGTGCCTTGGCCAATTCCGGCATGAAATCAGGTGTCGAACGTAAAGTTTCCAAGCTTAAAGTCGTGGCTGGCAAGGTTATTTCAAAGAGAACACAGTCTCCGACATAAGACCTGATCGACTGGTCTAAGTGTGCATCAACGTTCGTCACTTTGAATAGTTCTGCCGAGGTCATGATTGTCATGGCCCCACTGGCTTCCTCAACTCCGGGGTACACGGTTTCGATCAGATCGATAATACCCCGCTCAATCTGATTCAGTGACGAAGCAACTATCGCCACTCCGATCGGAACATCGGCAACCGTCGTGAACACACCCTGTTCCTTGTCAAAGATATGAAGATTGTCATCTGGGGCAAACAAAGAGACAAAAAGAGCCAAGCCAACGGTTGGTGCAATAAAGGCGTGGATAAGTCCGGCACCACCATTGCTTGGGGCCTGGTAGATAGCAAGACCGCCGGCAGCGATGCATCCTACAACACAGGCGACACCAGCAAGGGCGTAAATTTCTGATGAAGCAAAAATATGTGCTAAGGCCGTAAAGGCCCGTTGGATGGGCTCGTAACCATCATAGGTGTAGAATTCATAATCAGCAAAGACGTCCCCAGGAATAATGCAGAAAAGGGTAGTCGTCGCCAATAAAAAGATGAGTTTGTTTATGCGCAACATTATTGCTTCCTACCTGGGTCAAAAAGTTTTTTAACATCATTTTCTATGATTTTGCGGAAATCCTCCATGTCGGTCATGACCTCAAAACCCTGCAGCAAATGGGACTCTTTGGACTTAAAGCTGGCATGCATTAATTCGGCCTGCTGAAATGACCTTTCTGCCAGAACAGATGCCTTGCTTGAAATTTGTTCGACAAAGACGGACTGACAAAGTTCAGGGCGACCTGTGACGGAGAATTTGGTAGCAGCGTCAGTCCGAGCGCGGTCAATGGCTGACTGGATCCGGTCATAGAGATCAACAAAGAAACCATAAACAAGACCTGTTGCCACCACATCCTGAAGGTGAAGTTCAAGAGCGTCGTAGTTGCCATACATTAAGTAAAATTTTATTGTGCTCAGAAGGTTTACCTGCGAGGGCAAAGAATTTATGAGATTAACCGCTGTAGCGTCAAATGCCTGTTTATTAAGGTAGTTGTTACGGATTAACTGAATAACATCAAGAGCTCTTTGGTTGAAATCAATATCTTCCGTCAAGGGGGTACAGGTGCCTTTAGGGGCAGGCGCGGTTGAGCGAATCCAGACTGCGCCTTCCTTGATATCATCAATTGAGTCTATTTTTGAATTTTCCGAGCAGGAATCGATGAGGATTGCGTCTAGCCCCTGCACCGTCGGTGCGATGTAGACATCGCCGATGATTCCCCGGAAAAGCCCAATTGTTGCGGCATCGTCCGTGGCGTTAAGCCCATACCCGTTTACCAGGAAGCTTTCCAAAAAAGACCCCCCTAATCCATTCATAAAAAGGTTTGATCTGGTTGCTTCTGAGCACCCAGAGATCGCATCTTCTATGTTTTTGACCGAGACATTCCCCGAGGAGGAGGTAGCCATTTCGTTGCTGTTAAACCAACTGCTGACATCACCTACAGACTCTTTAACGGAAGAAAGAACTCCCTGAAGAGAGCTGGGGTCTTTTACTGCACCTTTAACAAAACCATTGACTGCCTGAGAAATCCCTGCTTTAGCCAACATTGTCTTTGTCGTTCCGCAGTCATCTAACTGTAAACCGTTGATCGTGTCGACGATCTGTTCAAGAGACTTCATGGATCCGGAAAGTTGTTCAGCCAGGGCCTTTAACGCGACATCGAATAAAATTGCGGGGGCATTCATTATCATATTTTGAAATTTTGCCACTAAATAGTCAAATCCTAGAAAGCTGAAGCCTCCGGCAAATAGGTCGATATTTCCGCAGCCAGAACTGACTTTCGGGAGTGAAATTGACAGTATAGGATCTGCTGTACTCCTCCATCTTGCCCCAACGCTGCCACCGTACATATAATTACGTTGTTGTCCTTCGAAGGTACTCCCTCCGGTTGCCGTTTTGCTCGTGATCCAGTCTTCAGCAAAACCTGCATGTGCGGGGGACACTGTGACACAACAAAATCCCACTATTACCAGAAAACAAATGATTGAATTTATTCGCTTTGCCATCCGGGAACTCCTCCAAAGGTTTTAATTTCTGTCTTTTTCTGAACAGCAAAAGGATCAAGAGAAGATCCTTGTTGAAAATCATAGAGGGTATGTCCCTCTGGGCCTTTTTCCAAAACCCTGACTCCTTGATAAATATTTCTTTCTAAATCAGGAACAGTAGTAACGCCATACGCGACCGGAAATGGTTCCGGGTTGTCACGGTTGATCAGAAAAACAGTGGGGGTTGTCTGGATATTAAATTCCATTGCCAGGTCTGGACGTTCTTCAACATTTATTGGCTTAATCTCCCAGTTTCTTTCGTAATTGAAACGCTTTAAGATCTGGTCCTGCTCAACACAAAAGTTACAGGTCGGAGAGTAGAAGAACAGCAAAGCAAACCGGTCTTGCAATGAGGACATTTCTTGCCGAACCGAATCGAACCGGGATTTGAGGTAGCCCCTTCGTCCGGGAGTCGCCATAGGAAAATCTTTGAGAGTATTAAATTGAGGCGTGGTAGAGGCTACATAAGTTCCCATTTCTGCAAACGCCCGAGCTCTTCGCTGAGATATATCATTCATCAGAATGTAGTCTCGCGTGTCCTCAAGGCTTTTTGTCATCATCGCCTTGTGAAGCGTGTTGTTATAGATTTCCTGAAACTTTGGCGGATACATCTTCCAGAGCTCGTCATAGGTAAAATCTGCCGCTGTCGGCATTTTTTCCGGAGCGCCTACGGAAGACATTGGCGGATCTTCTTTTTCCTCAACGTCCTCTTCTTCCGGGGCAGGATCTTTGTAGAAATAAAAACCCTGCTTAGGGCTTCCCCAATAGGTGTCCTGACCAGCGCCCTGGTCCTGGGTCGCAGGGGTCGCAGCAAAAACCCAAAGCGGAAGAAACAGCAGGAGTGGTAAGAGAACATAGCGTGCCATACGATATTGCCTTAAAAAATGGGGGTCGCCGCCAAACGAAAGTCCGCCTGATCAACCGGACCAAAATAGCGGGAGTCCCAGCTCTTTAAAATGTCGCCCATCATGAAGTATTTCCCCTCGGGAAGAACGCCACGGAACGACGTGATCTCAAGCTTGCGCCCCTTGCTGTCTTCCTTGAGGGCGCGGCCGAGATAAATCTCGTTACAGTAGAAATCGAGGCTCTCCGTCATGCGGATTTCTTCGCCGGGAAGACAGCCGACACGCTTCAGGAAAAGACTGCCCTTTTTGTCGCCTTGCCACTCCGGAACCTCGTGGTCAAAAAGCAGATAGTTGTCACGTGCAAAAGAGGCCGGCGACAGTTCCTGTTTTAAAAACAGAAAAGCGTTCACGGACGGGGTTTTCGTCACGATCAAATAGGACGGAAGGAGCCAGGCAGCGGCGCCAAGGACCAGAATGACCAGATATCCCCAGACGGGGATTTGGGGACGCTTAAAACCTACCTTGAATGTTTGCCAGTCAGCAGCCAGTCTACTTTTTAAGTTCATCGATTTCACTCAGCACCACGTCTTCACGAAAGACAATGGCTCCGTGCGGAAGTTGATCAATGCGTGCCTTGAGGTTCGCCAGTTCCAGACCGACGTTTTCACGAACCAGTTCGCCGCTTTTCAGGCGGTTGGCGATATCCTGGTTGTAGGCTTCCAGATTGAAGAACAGGAATTTCGGTGCGTAGCGTTGGTGGTAATAGGAAACCGTCATTGCACTGACGACAACGCTTATGATCAGGGCCGTGATGATTGTCCCGAAAAAGGATATCGGCTGGGCTTTTGCCTTTTCTTCTGCGGGAGACTCTTGCGGCGCGTGCTCTTGCGACATGACTATCTTCTCCTTTGGTTTGTTTTTCCTTCTCTCACCTCACTATCTAAAAAAACTTTCTGTTTTTTGGCTTTTCGTCCATTTTTTTTAAAGCGACTGAGGATTCCCTTTATTTTCAATAACTTGTATTTTTGTTAAACATTTCTATATATTGGTTTTGTTTAACTTTTTGTGTCATTTACATCTTTTGTTATTTTTTTCTCATGGTCAAAGAAGCCCATTTTTTCTGCTCCTTCTCGATTCTCTCCTCAGAAAGCATTTCAATTTCTGTTTATTTTTAAAGTTATTCCAAGTATTTACATTTTTGATTTGTTTTTACTTCAAAGCGCATAAAAAGTAAAAGTGGCTGTTTTGCTTTGTTAGTAGAGCGAAGGAGGTCATCTATGAAAACTATTTTGACTTTAATTTGTCTGGCCTTGTTGGTCCCCACAGCACTCTTCGCCGCAGAAGAAAACCAATTCTATTCCGACGATGACTTGCGCGAAATCTATTGCTTCGAAAGGGCAGGGCAGGAGTACGGGGTTTCTCCCTTGCTCCTCTGGGCCATCGCCAAAACAGAATCGAATTTTAACCCCCGCGCAATCAACAAAAACTCTGAAACCTCGATAGACATTGGCCTTATGCAGATCAACAGCTATTGGGGAGAAAAGTTCGGCGAAGATTTTTGGACGGCGCAGGCCGACCCGTGTTTCAACATCCGCAGCGGTGCGTTTGTGTTGGCGACATGCTTCGAACAGTACGGCAAAAACTGGGCGGGCATCGGCTGCTACAACGCAGACACAACATCAAAACAACTCAAATACGTGACCACGGTCTTTAACCAGATAAAGGACGAGTTGAAACGCCGCCAGCAAGTGGTCAGTCTGGAAAAAGTGGCGCGGGAAATCAGTGGATCGCAAGTCGCTGAGATCAATCTTCTGGAAGAAAAGCCGTTGCTTGAGGCCAGCGTGACAGAAGAAGAAACCCGCAATAGCTATAGGGCGACCGAAGGTGCGGTGGAGTAATCATCAGATAACAACCACGATGCTGGTCTACGCCGGCACCGGCAGCTTCACGGCTTCTGGACTGTCATGGGCCGGGTCGACGTTTCCCGATCTCATTGAGTTCCCGTTCGGATCCTGGTCCAAACATCGGACCTGGTCGCACTGGCCCTACAGCTATCTTCTGTTTTTGGCCGGGTGCTGGGGTGCTGCCTGGCTCAGTGAAGATGTGCTTCTGCACTACCTCGGATTTTTTTTCGTGGGGTGCCTTTTGCACCTTGCCGAGGACGCATTGTCCCCGGGAGGCATTCCGTTGCGCCTGACCAGTCTTAGTGAGAGGTCTGGGCTCGGCTGGTATCTGCCTTTCCGGCAAAGCGAATATCTTCTGGCTTTGGGTGCTGCCGGAGTGGCCGCGCTGTTTTGCTGGTGGCGAGGTTTTTTTTTACCGGAATACCTGGTCTTCGAGGTTGAACGTACATACCTGCTTTTTGAACTGTTTGGTTGGAGATTTCGTCTTGTCAGCTGAAAAAAACAAAACCACATCGCAAGAAAAAGTCGTCCAACTTCTGACTGCGGAACAATTGCTGAAAAACCGGGTGAGATCCGAGATCATTGCTCTGGCCAGCGAAGAACGAATGATGACCTACATGCAAAGCGAGATGCTGGGACTGAGAAAAGACCTGAATATTCGCAATGCTCAAGTCTACTTTCTGTACGACCATTTTCAGGAACTTCACATTGCCTACTTTGCCGCCGACTACCCGGGTCTTCCGCTGACAGTCAAGGGAAAATGCCGCAAGTCATGCCTGGTGAAACTGGGCGAATGGTTTTGTGAGATGTCAGTCAAAAAATGCAACGCGGTCCACCCCATGCTTGGGATAAGACCACGCTTTGCCAAACCGTTGAGTGTTTTTGAAAAGACAGACAAAGCATGAAACAGCTGGTATTGACAGAGAAGCGCAAGGTCGGCGAGATGTTTGCCGCGGCGCTTGAGCCTGACGGTTCGCGGACCACATATGCGATCGAGGGGGAAAACTATGTCATTACTTGGGCAAAAGGACACCTGTTCGAACTGGTTGAACCCGGGCACTACGAATCCAGCTTGAGGAAGTTCGACCTCGCCACGCTGCCGATAGAGCCAGATCACTACGAATTTGCTCCGATTAAAGGATGCGAAAAACAGATTGACGCATTAAAACAACTTTTTTCCCGCGATGATATTTCTTCGGTCACAATCGCCACCGACTGTGGCCGGGAAGGGGAACTCATTGGACGCCTTTGTTTGCGCTATTGCGGGTGGGATATAAGTAAAGACACATTCCGCTTCTGGACCTCTGCCGCACTGACCAAGGAAAACATCCTCCTGGGAATGGCCAATCGTATCCCGGCCAAAGAAAAAGTTATGCTCTTCGACTCGGGTCTTGCGCGCATGTATGGCGATTGGCAGGTGGGCATCAACGCCACCCGCGCCTTGACCTGCCGCCTGAAAACCGGCCAGGCCGGAATCATCCCGACTGGCCGTATTCAGGGCCCCACCCTCAAACTGATCATGCAACGCCAGCTGGAACGGGAGAGCTTCATCCCCGAAGATTTCTGGACAATCCGCGGACGCTTCAACGCCGAGGGGCATGATGAAATCATTGCCTCCTGGGTCGGTTTTAGCGGCGGGTCGTTGGAAGATTGTTTCCTGCCGGAAAACGAAGACGAAGATGTTGACGCTGACGAGATCCAAAGCCGACGATTTAAAAATATCTATGAGGCAAACGCCCGGATCAACGCAATCTGCAAATACGGAATGACTCATAAGGCACTGAAAGATGTTCTGAAAATCAGTCCTCACCGCGGTGCCGGCGGGGAAACGGTTCAGGCGACCATTATCGGCGTCGTTGGCGCCGACCGGACGGTCAGCTCAGGGATCCGGGGGGAACCCGGACCGAAGCGAGTTCCCCCCCCCGCTTTTGTTTAACCTGACTACCTTGATGCAGGAGGCAAACGCAGTCTACGGAATGCCCATGCAGCGGACTGCGGAGGTTGCCCAGGAGCTCTATTTGGACCTCGGACTGATCAGCTATCCGCGAACAGAGTCAAAAGTTCTTGGCGGCGGCATGCTCGATCAGGTCAAGGTTCTGTTTGTGACGTTGGCCGAAGACAAGCTGATACAGTTTGACCCGGATCGCCTGTGTCTGCCAGAGAAAGAAGAGGAAATGACACGTATTTTCAACGAAAAAAAGATCGTTGAAGACCATCATGCCATCATCCCCTCCGGTATCAAGCCGCGCATCGAGAGTTTAACCCCGGACCAAAAGAAACTTTACACCCTGATCGTCAAGCGGTTTATCGCAGCGTTTTATCCCGACTATGCGTATCAGTCTGTGCGGGTTGTCATCCAGGCAGGAGAAGACCTGTTTGAGGCTCGGAAAAGCATCCTGATCGATGGCGGCTGGAAAGAATACCTGAAGGGGGAGGTAAAAAAAACCGGAACAACTGCAGCGCTCGAAAAGCTTCAGGCCGGTCAAACACTCGACCTGACGACGCTTTACCGTCAATACGGTCGGACAACACCGCCACCGCTCTACAACGACGCCTCCTTGCTGCAGGCAATGACATCGATTCACACCTATATTTCTGCGCCCGACGATGCGGACGAAAACGAAAAAATCCGGATAGAAACGATTCGCAAAACCTTGCGGGAGTCGTGCGGACTTGGTACGTCCAGCAGTCGACCAGGCATCATTGGGTGTTAGTTCCCACACTGGGTTGATAAAAACTGGCCGGTTATTTTCAGAATGTGTTAGAGAGGTGAATGAGAATTTCAGATTAAATTGGATCTGATCATCGTCATCATTTTAGAGGCAGGGCGATGGGGCTTTAAGGGAGTCCCATCGCCCCCTCCATGCAGGGATTGCCGTCCCGGCAAGGAGTTGCTTTATTGGTACTGCCTGTTGCAGCTGACGTCAATGAGATTGCGCGTCTGGGCAAAGATTTTCCCTGGGTCAAGCCATCCTGCTGTCCGTGCTGTGGTCAACCATTGTGGTGGCACGGCTTTGTTCTCGCCTATTTTTCCTGTCTTTTAGAACCTGTTTGGTTGCGGCGGCTACGCTGTTCCTGCTGCCATCGTGTTCACCGCCTCAAGCCCGCTGGTTACTGGCGCCGGTTCCGCTCCTCCATCACGGAGATCACTCAGTCCATCTCCCATCGTTCTGAATCTGGGCGCTGGTGCCATATTTTGCCGAGGGGTCGTCAACGGCAGTGGTGGCGACGTCTGCAGCGGCTGGTCAGTGCGGTTCTGGGTCTTTTCCCTGGTTCGACTCTGGACGCATTTGAAGAGGTGTTGGCCCAAGGCTTTGTCCCTGTCAGCCTTTCCTTTGAACGT
>JAFGEL010000105.1 GCA_016931615.1 Desulfuromonadales bacterium | reverse complement strand
CGCCGGCCCGGTGATAATATCGCTCTTCAGGCCGGGGAAAACATTGCCTCCTGCGTTCCCCAGAGCATTTCCCCCGATCGTGAACAGACTCTGTACCTGCGGGTCAGGCGTCCGCTTGAAAACTGTACCCTGACGGTCGGCGACCGCTATGCCAGGAAATTTCGTAAATTGGTTCCTTCTGAAATGCTCCGACTGACTCTGCCTCCTGAGGTTCTTGAACGCTATTTCGGTGAGAACCTGAGGATTGATCTGCATCCGCGGGAGGTGGCATAAATGGTCGAAAAGCAGAAGCTGACCTGCATTGGTTGCCCGATGGGTTGCTCTCTCGAATTGATGATCATTGATGGACAATTGCAGGAGGTCAACGGCAACAATTGTCCGCGCGGCGAGAACTACGCCCGCCAGGAATTTTCCGACCCCCGGCGGATGGTCAGCACAACGGTCGCCTGCCCTTCGGGCCTGTGGCCGCGGCTGCCGGTCAAGACTGCGGAAGCGATCCCCAAAGATCGCATCATGGAGGTCGTCAGGCAGCTGCACCGTATGGAGGTCACGGCTCCGGTAGAAATAGGGCAAACCCTGGTGACCGACGTCGCCGGCACCGGAGTCGCGGTGGTTGCATCCCGCAGCCTGGCAAGAAAATCCGACTGAGCACTGCGCAAAAGTTTTTCGTTTAGGCGGTAAGAAACTCTCCAGCCCGGTCAATCAGATGACGGGCGATACTCCGTTTCGGCGGCAGTGTGGGAAGGCGATCAAGTGAGCACCACATGGCATCGGCCAGTTCATTGTCGCGCAGTTCAATTTCTCCCCCGGCATAATCGGCAACAAACCCACACATCAGTTGGCTGGGGAACGGCCATGACTGGCTGCCCAGATAACGGATGTTGGTAATTGCGATACCGGTCTCTTCCAGAACTTCACGCTTCATCGCTTCTTCGAGACATTCCCCGAATTCGACGAAACCGGCCACCAGGCTGTAGCGCCCATCGGCCCATTCGGGTTTGCGCGCCAACAGAATTTCATCTCCCTTGACCACCAGCCCGATCACACAGGGATGAATCCGGGGAAAATGGTGAGTTTTACAGGTCAGACATTCCTTTCCCCATTCCCCCGGCAACCTGACCATCTTCTCGCCGCAGGTACCGCAACGGCGACTGTTCTGTTCCCAATGCAGAATCATCTGGCCGACTCCGGCCATGGACAGCATGGCAACGGAAATTTTTGGCTCAATCGCCCGCAGCGGCTGCGGGTAAAGCTGCGGAGGGAGATCGGCAGAATCAGGAACAGGGAGCAAGCGACAGGGACGCCCCTGCCACTGTCCGATATAGAGCGGTGGGACAGAGCTGGTCAGCAGTCGTGACTCTCCCTCAGGCAGACAGAAACCATCCTCACCTTCGACCACCAGCAAGCTCTGTCCGCACAACAAGAGCCAGACACCGGGTCCGCCCGGATCCCTGTCAGGCAGGTCCAACTGGAAATCGCGCTCGAAACTGGCACGGTTAAAGGGCAGATCGACGGGGGTCGGAAAGTTTTCACCGAGAGACATCTTCATTGTTGTTCTCTTGTTTGTAAAGCGTAACGCAGGATGGCGATCTGAGTTTTGGCGTCACTGATTTCACCCCTGGACAGAAGTTCCAAGGCTTCGGCCAGAGTCAGGATCAGCGGTTCAATGTATTCATCCGGCTCATGAGCTATCTGCGCCGGGTGCAGGTTGCGGGCGACAAACAGGTGAATTTTCTCGTTACAGAAACCGACTGAGCTGTAGACAAAACCGAGAGATTCCAACTGCCCGGGGCGATAGCCGATTTCTTCTTCAAGTTCACGACTGACACAGCCGGCGGGATCCTCGCCCGGTTCCAGGCGACCGGCGGGGATTTCGAGGATGAAGTCTTCAGCCGCAGGGCGAAACTGGCGAATGAGCATCAGCCGACCATCATCGAGCACCGGCAGAGCAGCTGCTCCACCGGGATGCTGAACAATTTCAAACGTCGCTTCGCGGCCGTCAGGCATACGGTGCGTCTCACTTGCCAGATCGAGAATCCGGCCCCGGTATTTTTCATCCTGAGTTAATCTACTCACGGTTTTTCCTTCGCAGCTGTCCCCTGAATCAAAAGCTCAAGAGGATGGATAAATTTATGACACCAGAGATGCTCAGCTGAGGTGTTCGGCCAAAAAGGCCTGCAAGGCGCTGTGATCACCGCGGTATACACAAGGCCACTCAGGGCCGCCTCTGTCGACCAGCCAGATATCAACCAGGTAGGCCGTCATACCGACCGATGCGGCGGCGAGATCATGATTGATGTCATTCCCCACCATCAGACATTTTTCCGGGGGAATAGCAAGCCTACTGGCAATATCCTGAAAGTACCCTGATTGCGGCTTACAATAATAACTGTTTTCATAACTGGTGACATGGATAAAGTCACTTTCATGCAGTTCCGCCCAGGCCATACGCGCCTGGATCATGAAGCGTGGGAACACCGGGTTCGTCGCCAGAACCAGCGGCAGGCCTTTCTCAGCACAGCTGGAGACGATCTTTTGCGCCAGCGGAACCGGATGAATCAGGCCCCTTAGCTCTGCCAGGCCGTTATCCCTGAAATGTTCAAGGCTGTCTGACAACACCTCTTCCGGAAGCTTGAGTTCGCGCCGCATGGTCGCATAAACGCGTTCCTCATTGGTCGTCGAACCGTCGCCTTCGGTGTGAATCAGGTCACGAATCGCCGCCAGCAACACCTTCTCAAATTTCTTTGGTTTAACCCGGTCGGCACAGTAGGCTGCCAGCGCGTGAACATAACGCGGGATAAATTCAGTCATCTGCGCCCTTAAAAGGGTCCCATCCAGATCAAAAAGAACGGCTTGAATATCTAATTTATCCCGATCGTTCAACATACACGCATCTCCGTCATCTCCAGCCGCTCCATGGTGCTTTCTACTTTTCTGACTCTTTCTACCATAGCCACCGGTCACCGTCCAAATACTGAAATACCCATGAGAGCTTGACTGATACAACAATGAACGCTAAAAGTTTAGTAAGACCAAACCCATCATTCAAAGACCTTGACACCTGAGGCTTTGACAATTCCTATGTCTTCAGAGGATCACCATGGACGAATACAGAGCGGAAGTAAAAGAACTGGAGATCGGGCCGACCATTCGTGATTTACGGCAGAAACAGCGCCTGACCCTGCAGGACCTCTCCGAAGCGACGGAACTGTCCAAACCACTGTTATCTCAGATTGAAAACGACCAGGTGATTCCTCCGCTGGCCACCCTGCTGAGAATTGCCAAAGCCCTGCGAGTTCCCCTGCAGACCTTTTTTGAAGAAGAGGACAACACGCAGAAGTGTCTCGTCGTCAGGGCCGGAGATTCAAACCGTATGCATCGACGCCCCAGCCATGGCGGCACACCGCAGCCTTATTTCTACCACTCCCTGGCGTACGGAAAAAAGCACAAACACATGGAACCCTTCCTGGTCGAGTTCGACCCGGCCCATACCGAACAATCGCAACCCGTCCGCCATGCCGGGGAAGAATTTTTCTATATCCTCGAGGGGCGTGTGCAACTCAACCACGGTACGGACACCTATGTTCTCGAACCTGGAGATTCCGTCTACTGGGATTCCAATGAACCCCACAGCCTCAAGGCTCTCGGCACTCAGATTGCCCGGGGGATTGCGGTTCTCTACACAAAAAACTGATTTATTCTCTGTTATTCTTTATCTTTAAGACGCAAAAAACGGATCCTTTGTTAGGCTTTGATGAGCAGGTTCAAAACACTCAGACAACGTGAATCAAGCAAACTTGCACAGGAGGTTCAAATGGCGAAAATAGGCGTTATTCTTTCCGGCTGTGGAGTCTATGACGGCAGCGAAATTCATGAAGCGGTGATCACCCTGCTGGCTCTGGATCGAGCCGGTGCCGAAGTCGTGATCATGGCCCCCGACATGGAGCAGGCGGTCGTCAATCACCTGACCGGCGAGCCGGTTGAAGGGGCGGTCCGCAATGTTCTTGAAGAGTCGGCGCGGATTGCTCGTGGCAAGATTTCCGATATCGCCAAGATCCAGGCCGGTGATCTGGATGCCCTGTTTATTCCGGGAGGCTTCGGCGCCGCAAAAAACCTCTGCGATTTCGCGTTCAAAGGTCCGGATTGCAGTGTCCATCCCGAAGTGGCCCGGTTAATCCGTGACATCGTTGCAGCCCACAAACCATTGGCGGCGGTCTGTATCGCTCCGGCGCTCGTGGCCAAGGTACTCGGGGAGGACAAACCGGGTCACGAACTGACCATCGGGACCGACGAAGGCACAGCGGGGGCGCTGGCTTCCATGGGCGCGACCCATATCACCTGCCCGGTCAACGAATTTGTCATCGACAAGCAGAATAAGATTATTACCTCGCCGGCCTATATGCTGGCCGGCAGCATCAGCGAAGCAGCCGAGGGAATTGAAAAATCGGTCCAGGCCCTGATGGAGCTGCTCGATTAATCGCACATCCCGAGGCGTTGCGGAAAAAATAATCATTACCGGCATTGTAATAAATTATTTGTTCTGCTAATCTCCCCGGCGGTAAGACATTTCACTCTTTGATGGAGGTTCCAATGCAGAAGTATCGTTGTGTCGTATGTGACTATATTTATGACCCGGAAGTTGGCGATCCAGACAGCGGCATCGAGCCGGGGACCGCTTTTGAAGACATTCCGGAAGATTGGGTCTGCCCTCTTTGCGGCGTCGACAAATCGAATTTCGAACCGGTTTAATCCCCGCACCAAAGCACATGAATCACTTCAGGGCCCGATCGCATTTTTGATCGGGCTCTGTTCATTCTGCAGCCAGGCAGGGCCGATCTGTGATATTTAAACAACCATGAAAACGCACCAAAGCGCTGAGGACAGCTGATCATGAAGAATCATCTGCGTAAACCGGACTGGCTCAAAGTCAAGTTTCCCGCCGGCGAAAGTTACACGCGAATCGATCGTTATCACCGGATGAACGGCCTTCATTCCGTTTGTCGCAGCGCCGCCTGTCCTAATCAGGGGGAATGCTGGAGCAAAGGGACTGCAACCTTCATGATTCTCGGCGACACCTGCAGCCGACACTGTCGCTTCTGCAATGTCGGCAGCGGTCCATTGAGCCCTCCCGACCCTGAAGAACCGGCCAAAGTCGCAGCTGCGATCGTCGAACTGAACCTGAAACATGCCGTTATCACTTCAGTCACCCGTGACGATCTGGATGATGGCGGTGCCGTCCAGTTCGCTCAACTGATTCGGGAGATTCGCCGCCGCACCAGCGACTGCCGTATCGAGCTGCTGATCCCCGACCTTCAGGGGGACCGCGACGCTCTGGCGACGATCCTTAAAGAAAAACCCGACATCCTCGGGCACAATGTTGAAACGGTCCCGCGCCTCTACTCGCGGGTTCGTCCTGAAGCTATTTATCAGCGAACTCTGGATGTCCTTGCCGAAGTCAAACGTCAGGATCCCGCTATCATCACTAAATCCGGCCTGATGCTGGGTATGGGAGAGACCCGGGAAGAAGTTCTCGAAGTGATGGCCGATCTGCGCAAACACCAATGCCAGCTGCTGACTCTGGGTCAATACCTGGCGCCGACCCGCGAACACTTTCCGGTCGCACGCTACGTCACTCCGGACGAGTTCGCAGCACTAGCCGTTGACGGCAAGCGTCTCGGTTTTGATCACGTCGAATCGGGTCCGCTGGTCCGTTCATCCTATCACGCGGAGGAGCAGTACCAGGCCAGCCAAGGGGGTGAGCATGGATAATTTTACCATTGTCCGTCCGGAACACTTAAATCATCACGGTTATCTGTTTGGCGGGTTCATGTTGAAATGGGTCGATGAAAATGCCTGGATGGCAGCATCGCGCGAGTATTCGGGTTGCAATCTGGTGACCATCGGCATGGACGCCTGCCGCTTCAAATACCGGGTTGAAAACGGCTCTATCCTGCGTTTTCACACCCAGAAGCTCAAACAGGGAAAAACCTCGGTCACCTATACCGTTGATGTGTTTGCCGATGCTCCTGGCGCTTCGCAGGAAAAAGAGGTGTTCAGCACCTCGGTCACTTTTGTGCGTTTGAACGATGAAGGTCGCCCCTGCGAGTTGAAATAAAAAATCCCTGTCACGCACCGGATCGCAACAGGGACCTTGAGACAATAGAGCAATTGAGTTTAAGCTTTGACATCCAGATACAGACCTTTTCCGGTCTGCTCGGCAATTTCCAGACGCTGCAGCTCGTTAGCACGCATCTGCTCAGTCTTTTCAAGGCTTTTTGTCAATACGTCAAAACCCGTCTGGGTTTTGTTCGTGGCCATTTCCTGCGCAGCGAAACTCATTGATCCCGAAATATCCATAGTTTTGAAACTCCTTTCAGATAATGCAGGATAGCAAAAGAGCAGGACCGGACGCAAGGCAATATTTAATTTAATTAATTAACTGGTTCATTTCCAGTCTATCTCCTTTATTTCGCAGTCTTATTGCGATAGGGCAACGACTGTTTTATAATGCACAGGTTTTTAAAATCACATATTTTCTGACAAGCGAGCCTATTCTTATGAGTCGAGTTGAAAACGTCAGTCCCCAATGGATTGAAGCCCAATATCAGGCCTACAAAAATGACCCGCAATCAGTCCCGGACGAATGGCAATCATTTTTCAAGGGCTTTGATCTGGGCATGGAAAATCGTGATCTCCTCGCTCCCGATCACAAGCCTGCAGCGGTTCAATCGATGATTCGCCGCTATCGGGATATCGGCCATATCTATGCCTGTGTCGACCCCCTGACGCCCTGCAAGCTTGATCATCCGCTACTCAACCTCAGCGAATTCGGCCTGGAAGAAGCCGACCTGCAGCGCACCTTTGCCACCGACAGTTTCATTCTGCCCGAAGCGCCGTTAAAGGATATTATTGACGTTCTGCAGCAGACCTATTGCCGCTCTCTCGGGCTTGAATTCATGCATATCCCTATTCCGGAAGAGCGCAAGTGGCTGCACCAGCATGCCGAAGCATCACGCAACCGTAGTGATATCAGCCGCGGGAGAAAGTTCCAGACGATAAAGATGCTGCTCAGAGCAACCAAATTCGAGAGCTTTCTTCACCGCAAATTCGTCGGTCAGAAACGTTTTTCTCTGGAAGGGGCCGAATCGCTCATTCCGCTGCTCGACCACCTGGTTGAAAAGGCTGCAGAATTATCGATTCAACAGATCGTCATCGGCATGCCCCATCGCGGGCGCCTCAATGTTCTGGCCAATATTTTTGAAAAACCGCTGGAAAATATCTTTACCGAATTCAGCGACAATGAACGTTATCAAATCGTCGGTGAAGGAGACGTCAAATATCATAAAGGCTACACAACATACCGCCAGTTTATTCAAGGCCGGATCCGCATTTCCCTCGCTTCAAATCCAAGTCACCTCGAAGCCGTCGATCCGGTTGTCGAGGGCAAGGTTCGCGCGCGCCAGGATCGTCTTGAAGGGGATGGCCAACAGCTGGTCATGCCGTTGCTGATTCACGGTGATGCAGCTTTTGCCGGTCAGGGAATGGTCACGGAAACTCTCAATCTGTCGCAGTTGGCCGGCTACAAGACCGGTGGCACTCTTCACCTGATTGTCAACAATCAGATCGGCTTCACCACCACCCCCGAAGACGCCCGTTCAACGCCGTACGCCACCGACGTCGCAAAAATGCTCAACGCCCCGATCTTCCACGTTCACGGCGATGACCCTGAAGCGCTGATTCAAGCCGCATCCATGGCGATTGAGTACCGTCAGCAATTTCGCAAAGATGTCATCATCGAAATGATCTGCTACCGACGTCACGGCCACAACGAAGGGGATGAACCCTTTTTTACCCAGCCGTTGATGTACGAAAAGATCCGCAACCATCCATTGACGGCCGACATTTACAAAACCCAGCTGTTACTCGAAGGCTTTAAGGAAGAAGAATTCCAGGAAGTGGAAGACGCTTTCGACAAACTTCTGGAGGCGGCCCTCGACAGTAACGTCTGCCCCCTCCACGAAATTTTTCTCAAGCAATGGTCACACATCTCCAGGGAATTCAGTTTTGATCCGGTCGCCACTGGTGTGGATGAAGCAACCCTGAATCAACTCAGCGCCCAACTGACGACCCTTCCGAAGGAGTTCACTCCGCACCGTAAGATTGCTGCTCTACTGAAAAAACGCCATCAGGCCGTCACCGAGGGACAAGCGATCGACTGGGGGACCGGTGAAGCCCTGGCTTTCGCCAGCCTGGTCAATCAGGGCACCTCGGTTCGGCTGTCAGGGCAGGATTCACGGCGTGGGACCTTCAACCATCGCCATGCAACCCTCTATGACAACAAAACCGGAGAGGAATATACCGCGCTGGCCCAGATTGCTTCACAGGCCGACTGTCGTTTCGACGTCTTCAACAGCATGCTTTCAGAAGCCGCGGTCCTTGGCTTCGATTATGGCTATTCGGTTGAAACTCCCGATGACCTGACCATCTGGGAAGCCCAGTTCGGTGATTTTGCCAACGGCGCCCAGGTAATTATCGATCAGTTCATCGCCAGCAGCCTGGCCAAGTGGGATCGCCCCACCGGCATCACCATGTTTCTTCCACACGGCTATGAAGGCCAGGGACCGGAACATTCCAGCGCCCGGATTGAGCGCTACCTGCAACTCTGTGCCGGCAACAACATGCAGGTGGTCAACCCGAGCACACCGGCGCAGCTGTTTCATGTCCTCAGGCGTCAGGTGAGCACAAAATATCGTCGTCCGCTAATTGTTTTCACTCCCAAAGCCCTGCTCCGTCATCCGGCCTGCGTCTCGACCCTTAAGGACCTGACGAGCGGGCACTTCAAAGAAATCATTGGCGACGATCTCAAGCCCGAGGGATGCCGTCGCGTGCTGTTATGCTCAGGTAAAATTTACTACGACCTGCTTCAGCAGCGCAGCGACTGCAAGCATGAGGATGTGGCGATTATCCGCATTGATCAGCTCTATCCGCTCCACAAGGAGCTGTTGAAGAAAACGCTTGAGCCTTATAAAGACTCGGTTGAATATTTCTGGGTTCAGGAAGAGATCGCCAACGGTGGCGGCTGGGATTACCTGCGCCCCCGCCTACGTGACCTGATCGGTACGGAGCCGGTCTATGTCGGCCGTAAACGTTCCGCAAGTACGGCTGTCGGATCCCATCGCATCCACAAAAAAGAGCAGCAGGATATTCTTGATCGTGCCTTCGCAACTCTAAAATAAAGGACTGCTATTCACATGGATATTTTAGTTCCCCAGGTCGGCGAATCGATTGTTGAAGCAGAGATTGGTGAATGGTTCAAAGCAGATGGAGACTACGTCAACAAAGATGATCTGCTCATGGAACTGGAAACGGAAAAGGTCAACGTTGAGTTGAACGCCGAGGCCTCGGGGAGGTTGTCGATCCTCGCCCGGCAGGGAGACATCGTCAAGATCGGGGCGGTGATCGGCAAAATCGATGAAAGTGCTCAGCAGCCCGCTTCCACCTCCGCCCCTGAAGCTGGCGAGACCGCAGCTGCACCCGAAACCGGAGCAGCAGCGCCCATGAACCCGGCCGTTCCCAAGATCGCTGCAGAACGGGGGGTTGATCCGACGACTTTGAAGGGCAGCGGACGTGACGGGCGTATCCTGGTTGACGATATCCCTTCACACCAGGAGAAACCGGCACCGCCACCAGCCGAAAAGGCACCGCCCCCCCAGGCCGAAAGTAAGCCGCAGCAGCAGCCGGTACCCCCCCAGCAGTCGAGCGAAGAACGGATCACCCGGGTTCCGATGACCCAGATTCGCAAAAAGATTGCCGCCCACCTGATGAAAGCACGTCACGAAACAGCGATGTTGACCACCTTCAACGAAATCGACATGAGTCAGGTCATTGCCCTGCGTAAGGCGCACAAGGAGGCGTTTTTCGACAAACATGGCGTTAATCTCGGCTTCATGTCCTTTTTCGTCAAAGCCTGTGCTGAAGCTCTCAAGGAATATCCCGAGGTCAATGGCAGTATCGAAGGTGATGACATTATCTATCACAATTTTGTCGATATCGGCGTGGCCGTAGGCAGTAAGCGCGGGCTGGTTGTCCCGGTTATTCGCGACGCCGACCAGCTGCATTTTGATGCCATCGAGAAAACCATCCGTGATTTTGCCGAACGGGCCAACAACGGCAAGCTGACCCTGGACGATCTTGATGGCGGCACCTTTACCATCAGTAACGGCGGGATTTACGGCTCGGTGCTTTCAACCCCGCTGTTAAACCCACCCCAGAGCGGCATTCTCGGTATGCACGCCATTCAGGACCGTGCGGTGGTCCGCAACGGCGAGGTTGTTATTCGGCCGATGATGAATATCGCCCTGAGTTACGATCACCGAATCATTGATGGCCAGCAGGCGGTCGGCTTTCTCAAACAGGTCAAAAGCTATGTTGACAACCCGGAAACCCTGCTGCTGAAAGTCTAGCCCTCAAGCTCGCGCGACAAGGAGAAGCTATGTCTGAAACATTCTATGACCTGATTGTTATCGGTGCCGGCCCCGGTGGTTATGTCGCCGCAATTCGTGCCGCACAACTCGGTTTTTCCGTCGCCGTGGTCGAAAAGCGTTCAACCCTGGGTGGCGTCTGCCTCAACGAAGGCTGTATTCCCAGTAAGGCGCTGCTTGAGTCAAGCGAACATTTTTTCAAGATTCATCATGAACTGGCCGAGCACGGCATCGAGGTCCCTGAAGCGAAACTGAACCTGGAACAGATGATGGCCCGCAAACAGGGGATCATCGATAAACTGACCGGCGGAATAGCCGGACTGTTCAAGAAGAACAAAATCGTCTCCTTTAACGGCCAGGCTGAATTGCTGGGCGGAGATTCGACACAACAACGGGTCAAGGTGATCTCGGGCAAAAACACCCAGGAGCTGTCTGCCAAAACAGTGTTGCTGGCAACCGGCAGCGAAGCGATTGAACTTCCCCACCTCAAATTTGACGGAGTGAACGTTATCAACGCCCGTGACGCCCTGAGCCTCACGAAAGTCCCGAAGCGGCTGCTGGTGGTCGGGGGTGGGGTGATCGGCCTCGAAATGGGTTCGGTGTGGAATCGCCTGGGCTCCAAAGTGACCGTGGTTGAAATGCTGCCGCAGATCATCCCCCAGACCGATCCCCAGATTGCCCAGGTCCTGCAGCGCAGTCTGAAAAAACAGGGGCTGGACATTCTGACCAAAACCCGCCTGGAGAAAATCGAAAAAACTCAGGACGGCATTCTCGCGTCCCTGAGCAGCGACAAAGGAGAGCAGCAGATTCTCTGTGACCAGGTGCTGGTGGCAACCGGGCGCCGCGCCCAGACCGCAGGACTCGGTTTGGAAAAAGTCGGCCTGGAAGTCAACAAACAGGGCCAGTTAGACGTCGATGAAAATTACCAGACGGCGGTTCCAGGGATCTACGCCATCGGCGACCTGGTTCCAGGGTTGATGCTGGCCCACAAAGCCAGCGAAGAAGGGGTCGTTTTCGCCGAGCGGCTGGCCGGTCAGAAAGCGGCGGTCGACTACCTGACGATTCCGGCCGTCACCTACACCTGGCCGGAAGTCGCCACCGTGGGTCATAACGAGGACGAACTCAAAGAGCAGGGAATCGCCTACAAAACGGGAAAATTCTACTTTTCCGCCAGCGGCCGTGCGCTCTGTAACGGTATGAGCGATGGTCTGATCAAAGTCCTTGCTACTCCTGATTCGGGGCGCATTCTCGGCGTCCACATTGTCGGTCCCCACGCCTCAGAACTGATCGCTGAAGCCACGACAGTCATGTCATTCTCAGGCAGCGTCCACGATCTGGCCGTCACCTGCCATGCTCATCCGACCCTGGCAGAGGCGTTGCGCGAGGCAGCGCTGGCCGTCAACAAAGAGGCAATTCACGCTTGATCTCCTTGACAAAGGCAGGGGTGACAACCGACAATCAGGTCAGAAAATTTCAGGGCAACCGTTGAGGTTGCCCTGTGCTGTTGTATAAACACCGCTACCGACACGTAACCGGAAAACTGCTTAAAACCTCGGTACTGAAAAGGCTCTGCAATTGAAATCATTGAAAAAATTATTTTTCCTCCTGATTATCATCGGACTTATTTCCGCGGCTGTTCTTTATTTTCGTGATACCAAGCCCCCTCAGGTCAGCTTGACCCCAGGCAGTGGTCCGGTCTCGCAGAAATCCAAACTGCTGCTCGCCCTTAACGACGACGGAATGGGGCTCAAGCACCTCGAGGTGAAAGTCTTGCAGGGCAATAACCAACTTTCTCTGGTGGAAAGGGATTTCCCGGCTCAGACCGGCGTCGCCGACATTGACCTGGACCTTTCCAGTCTGCGACTTGAGGACGGCGGAATTCAGATCGAGGTTCTGGTAACGGATCAGTCGATCTATCACCTCGGCAAAGGGAACAGTCAGCGAGAGGTCTACAGCCTTACGTACGACACCCGGGCACCGGTCATCTCCATCCTCAGCAAGGCCCACAACTTTACCAAAGGTGGAAGCGGTCTGGTCACCTTCAGCCTCAATGAAGATGTCGCCACGGCCGGCGTCCGCTTCGCCGAGCACTTTTTCCCCGCCTATCGTCAAGAGGCCGGATACTATGCCTGCCTGTTCGCCTATCCCTATGACGCCAAGGAGAGTGAATTCGTCCCGCGCGTGGTGGCTGTTGATCTGGCCGGGAACGAACGTCAGGCGGGCATCTACTACCGTGCCAACGAAAAAACTTTCCGCCAGCGGAAAATCAACATTTCAAAAAATTTCCTCGCCCAGAAAACTCCTGAGTTCGAAACCCTGGTTCCCGGAGTTTCTGACCCGCTTGAGATTTTCCTGCACGTCAATCGCGAGATCCGGGAAAAGAACCGAAAAAAACTTGCTGAACTGGGGCATAAAACCTCCGCGACACCGCTGTGGAACGGAGCCTTTATGCGCCAGCCACAAGCCGCTACCCTGGCTCAATTTGCCGACAACCGCACCTATTACCATGAAGATAAAGTCATCGACAAAACCGTTCATTGGGGGCACGATCTGGCCTCCGTAGCCCAGGCCGAGATTATCGCGGAAAATTCGGGTGAAGTCATCTGGAGCGAATACCTGGGAATCTATGGCCAGTGTGTAGTCATTGATCACGGCCTCGGCTTACAGAGCCTCTACGCACACATGAGTCAGGTCAGTGTGAAGCCGGGAGACATGGTCACCAAGGGCCAGGTCATCGGTCGCAGCGGCGCCACCGGAATGGCGGGCGGTGATCACCTGCATCTGGGAATTCTGGTTTCCGGTGTTCCGGTTCAGCCGATTGAATGGTGGGATAAAAGCTGGCTTTATAATAATATCGACAGTAAATTGAACATCGATTGACGCACTGGTCACCAGCGGTTCCGGAAGCGCTTGACACCCCTGGACGGCTGGTCTAAAAAATATCTTCCCTACGTCCCCTTTTCGAGATGAGAAAGGCTCAAGCTGATGAAAAAAACTTTGCTGACTTTATGCGCTATGCTGATGATCTTCAGCCCCGGACTGGTTTTTGCCGCCAAAGATATCAAGGCGGGCTTCGTCTACGTTGGGCCTGTCGGAGACGCCGGCTGGACATACGCCCATGACCAGGGCCGTCAACAAATGGAAAAGCTCCCCTATGTGCAGCCATCGACGTTTATTGAAACGGTTCCCGAAGGGGCCGAGTCGGCTCGGGTGATCAACGGGCTGGTGCGCAAGGGTCATAATCTGATTTTCACCACCAGCTTTGGTTACATGGATGCCACTATCGATGTTGCCAAACGCAACAAAGATGTGGTCTTCATGCATTGCTCCGGGTTCAAAACTGCGGACAATGTCGGGACCTATTTCGGCCGCATGTATGAACCCCGCTACCTGTCGGGTATCGTTGCCGGCAAAATGACCAGTAAAAATGTCATCGGTTATGTTGCCGCATTTCCGATTCCCGAAGTTATCCGCGGCATCAATGCCTTCGCCCTTGGCGTCCAGAGTGTCAACCCCGCTGCCGAGGTCAAAGTGGTCTGGACCCAGACCTGGTTTGATCCGGGCGTCGAGCGCGATGCCGCCGACAGCCTGCTGGATATCGGAGCCGATGTGCTGGCCATGCACCAGGATGCCCCGGCCACGCTGCAGGCTGCTGAAGCTCGAGGCGCTTACGTTGTCGGTTATAACTCGGATATGCGCAGCTTTGCTCCCAACGCCTTCCTGACCGCACCGATCTGGAACTGGGGAGCCCTCTACACGAAAATTGCCGAGCAGGTCCATAACGGCACCTGGAAATCGCAACAGCTCTGGTGGGGAATGAAAGAAGACCTGGTTCGACTGGCTGAATTCAGCGCCAAAGTTCCTGCGGATGTTCAGGCTCTGGTTGAGGACAAAGCCGCCGCCATCAAGGCTGGAACCTTTCACCCCTTCTCCGGGCCGATCAAAGATCAAGCCGGGAACGTTGTTGTCCCAGTTGGACAGACCCCCGCTGACGGTGACCTGCTGGGGATGAATTACTTCGTACAGGGTGTCCAGGGCACCATTCCCAAATAATCCTTACTTTTCAAGGCACGTCCGCATAGGGCGTGCCTTTTTTATTCTCATGTCCGATTTGCTGACGATTCAGAATATCCGTAAAACTTTTCCCGGTGTGGTCGCCCTGGATGATGTGTCTTTCTCCGTCAAGCGCGGGGAGATCCATACCCTTCTGGGTGAAAACGGCGCCGGTAAGAGCACCCTGATGAATGTCCTGACCGGGCTGTATCATCCCGATAAGGGCAGAATCAGCATTGCCGGCGAGCAGGTTCATTTCACCAGCCCGAGGGACTCGCTGGCGCGTGGAATCGGCATGGTTCATCAACATTTCATGCTCGTCCCGGCCCATTCGGTATTTGAGAATATTCTTCTCGCCCTTGACCAGGTCCCCAACCTGTTCAACCGCAAAACCTACAAAGCCAAAATTCAGACCCTGATCAATGAGTTCAGTCTTGACCTGAACCTTGACGCCCCGGTTTGGAAACTCTCGATCGGCGCCCAGCAATGGATTGAACTGATCAAACTGCTGATGAGGGACTGTCAGCTGCTGATTCTTGATGAACCGACCGCGGTTCTTACCCCCCAGGAGGCCGATCGTCTCTTCAGTGTTCTGCGCCGCCTGAAAGACCGGGGCAAAAGCATCATTTTCATTTCGCACAAAATGCGTGAAGTCATGGATATCTCAGATCGCGTCACCATTCTCAAGAAGGGACGCAGCATCGATACCCTGTCACGCGGTCATTTTGATGAATCCCTGCTCGCTTCACTGATGATCGGTCGCGACAAAATTCCTCAATGGCAGAAAAACCTGCAGATGTCTGATGAAATCGTCCTCGACATCCAGAACCTCTCGGTCCGCAATGATCGCGGGCTGGCCGACCTGGACAGCTTCAGCCTGCAACTGAAAAAAGGTGAAATCCTCGGCATTGCCGGGGTTGCCGGTAACGGACAGAAAGCGCTCGCCGAAGTCCTGACCGGCTTGAAGAACGCCAGCCAGGGCAGAATCATGGCCAGGAACGAGGACATTACCAACAGCAATGCCCGCTATTCCTACATCGCCGGGATCGCCCACATTCCGGAAGACCGTAAGACCATCGGTATTGCACCAGACATGAGCGTCGACGAAAACCTGATTATGAAAAGTTTCAAAAGCGGCTCGTTTCGAAACTGGATTTTTCAGAACAAAAAAGCGATTCGACGTAATGCAGAAGAAAAAATCGAACAGTTCGCCATCAAGACCGGGCCCGACGGCACCCCGGTTCGCTATCTCTCCGGCGGCAACATCCAGAAGGTGATTATTGCCCGGGAACTCTCGGAACATCCCAGTGTTCTGGTCGCCCTCTACCCGACCCGAGGCCTCGATATCGGCAGTGCCGAATATGTCCACAAGGTTATCGCCGACGGTGCCGACCGGGGCATGAGTACGATTCTGATTGCCGAAGACCTTGACGAACTGCTGAAACTGAGTGATCGTATCGCTGTGATGTTTCGAGGAAAACTGATCGGCTACGTCGATCCACGTCAGACCACGAGAGAAGAAATCGGCCTGATGATGAGTGGCGAAGTCAGTGGAGCAGTCGCATGAAACTGGTTATAGAACGACGCGAAATCTCTTCGCCGCTGTTTCGCTTCAGCGCCCCCCTCGTCTCGATCGCCATCGCCCTGTTCATCGCCGGCTTTCTGTTTCTTGCCAGCGGCATCAGCCCCCTGGCCGCGTACCGTGAAATCCTTGTTGAATCGCTCGGCTCTGTATACGGCCTGTCCGAGACCCTGGTAAAAACTACCCCGTTGATTTTTGCCGGTCTCGGGGTCAGCCTGGCTTTTCGTATGCAGATCTGGAACATCGGGGCCGAAGGTCAGATCTACATGGGTGCCATGGGAGCCTCCTGGGTCGCGCTTTTTTCCGGCATTCAAAATCATTGGCTGATGCTGGCGGCCATGTTCGGCACGGCATTTCTCTTTGGCGGGCTCTGGGCCGGTGTCGCCGGCTTTCTGCGCGCGCGCTGGCGGGTCAATGAAGTGATTGTGACCCTGCTGATGAACTATATTGCCATTCTCTGGGTTGATTATCTGGTCTACGGCCCCTGG
>JAFGEL010000104.1 GCA_016931615.1 Desulfuromonadales bacterium | reverse complement strand
TTTGACCTCAAAGCGCTGCAGACCCTCGGCTATCGGGAAGTTGTGCGTTATCTCAAAGGAGAAATTTCGGAATCACGGATGATTGAAGATATTCAGAAATTTACTCGTCATTATGCCAAAAGACAGCTGACCTGGTTCGCAAAAGACCCGGAAATAATTTGGGTTGATTCCTCAACTGAGTCTGGTAAAGTGATACAATCTATTGATAATTTTATACGTCGTTAAAGGAGCGGACATGCCGAAGTCACCATTTAATATTCAGGATCAGTATCTCAACCAGGCGCGTAAGGAACGAGTCAAAGTCGCCATCATCATGATGTCCGGCGAACGTCTTGAGGGCTATATCAAGTCCTTTGACAGTTTCTGTATCCTGGCGGAGAGTGATGGGGATATTCTTATTTACAAACATGCTGTGAGCACTATCACCTCGTCGGATGGGACCTTTCGACTGCACGGTGGTCGTGACTGATAGCGATTTCCTCTGTCTTTTATTTCCAGGCAAGGCGGTACTTCGGTGCCGCCTTTGTTGTTTGCCTTGACGCTCTTGCACGTCGATTCCCCAACAGTGCTATAATCGGAGGCGAATTTTGAATATTGAGGTTTTTTGTGGTCAAGATCGTTTCGGTTGAACCGGGAAGTATTGCAGCGGATATTGGACTTGAGAGTGGTGACCAGTTGATCTGTGTCAACGGATACGAGATCAATGATCTGGTTGATTACCATGTCTATTGCCAGTCAGAACAGGTTGTCCTTGAAGTCTTAAAAACCGAATCCGAAATCTGCGAGTTCAAATTGGAGAAAGTTGCCGATGAAGATCTCGGCATCGAGCTTGAGCACCCCCAGCCGCAACAGTGCGGCAATCAGTGTGTGTTCTGTTTCATCCATCAACTTCCGCGGGGGTTGAGGAGGACTCTGTATATCAAGGATGAGGATTACCGTTTCTCGTATCTTTACGGTTCTTACATCACCCTGACCAATCTCAAAGAGCGGGATTTTGAACGTATTATCGCTCAACAACTGTCCCCGCTTTATGTGTCTGTTCACGCCATAGATTACCAGGTGCGCCGGCGCATGCTGGGCGCTGAAATTCCGGACATCGTGCCGATGATTGAGCGTCTCACCCAGGCAGGGATTCAGTTGCATTGTCAGATTGTCTTGTGCCCCGGCATCAATGACGCTGATATTCTGGATCAGACCATCGACTTTCTCGGTGGACTGATTCCGCAGGTTGTTTCATTAGCCGTGGTCCCTGTGGGTTTGACTTCTCACCGCCATAATTTGCCCCAGTTGACAGGATTGAATCCTGATGATGCGCGTGCCTGTCTGGCCCAGATCAAGTTCTGGCAGAGGCAATTTCTCAGCCGTACGGGAAGCCGTTTCGTTTTTCCTGCCGACGAAATATATCTGCTCGCCGAAGAAGATATTCCTGACCAGGATGATTACGAAGATTTTCCGCAGTTCGAAAACGGCGTGGGTATGATTGCCCAATTCCGTGCCCAGGCAGAGGAGGTACTGCTTGATGCCGAAACACTGCCCATCGATCGAGTCACTTTGGTCACCGGCTGCTCCTTTGCGGATGAACTGAACGCTTTTGCCCAACGTTTTGCCGTTCGAACGGGGGTTGCCTGTTCTGTCGTCGCAGTAAAAAATGATTTTTTCGGTGCCGCTGTGACGGTTGCCGGATTGATCACCGCCAGCGATCTGCTGGTTCAGTTGCAGGGGAGAGATCTCGGCGATGCGGTTCTGATCCCCGATGTGATGCTCAAAGAGGGGGAGCCGATTTTTCTCGATGATGTGACCCTGAAGCAGTTAGCGGATCAGCTACAGGTGAAAGTTATTGCCGTTGAGAGTACTCCCTGGGGGATTCTCGAGGGTCTGGAGTCTCTGGTCGCCGGGCCGGTTGAGGTAATTCATTGTTGAGTTTTCTTTCCGGGCTTCATTCCTTTATCAGGGTGTTTGATCGCTGTATTCTGATGAAAAGAGACTGATCTTTATGACCATTGATGATAAATTGCCGGTCATCGCCTGGAATGTCGGCATGAGCCTGATACCTGTGCGTTCAGTCTTCATTCCTGAGGTATAACAAGCGGCTGCTTTGAAAGATCCCTGGTCTGTGATGAAACGAATCATCGCTGTCATTGGTTCAGGACAGTCTTCTCCGCAGGGGAATGAACTGGCTGAACAGGTTGGACGACTTCTCGCTGAGCGTGGTGCGGTTCTGGTGTGTGGTGGCCTGGCGGGAATCATGGCGGCGGCAGCTCGCGGCTGTCAACAGGCCGGAGGTGAGGTTCTGGGAATCCTGCCCGGAGATGATGCTGCTGTGGCGAATCCTTATGTCACCCTGCCTGTCGTCACGGCGATGGGCCATGCGCGCAATGTCATTATTGCTCAGACGGCCCAAGCGTTGATTGCTGTGGAAGGCGAGTACGGGACACTTGCGGAAATCGCTATTGGTCTGAAGCTCGGCAAACCGGTTGTACAACTTGGAACACGTTTCTCGGTTCCGGGCACTTTGCCGGCTGAGTCAGCAGAACAGGCTGTGAAGCTGGTTTTCAATGTTCTTGAAGGAGATTGCCTTGATGCTCAAAGAGAGTAGAGCCCCATCCCCGTCTCCGGAATGTCCCAAACTGACTCCGGGAGGTGCGTCTGTCACGGAGTTGATGGACTGGATTCGCGGACGCGGCAAAGTGCTGATTGTGACCCATGATAACCCCGATCCCGATTCAATCGCTTCTGCGGTCGCGCTCAGGCACCTGATATTGATGAAAACCGGGCAGGATGCAATTCTTGCTTACGGTGGTGTTATCGGCCGAAGCGAAAACCGCAAGATGGTTGAGTTGCTGGAAATTCCTATGGTTTCGATCAATACCCTTGATCTGGGGCAGTTCGCCGTGGTCGGCATGGTGGACACTCAACCCTGCTCCGGGAATAACTCCCTGCCCCAAAGCCAGCCAGTGCATATGGTCATCGATCATCATATGCCGAAAACAGATCTGTCTGGAATCTGCTGGGTCGATGTCCGTGAACATTATGGCGCCTCGGCGACAATCCTCTATGAATATCTGACGGATCAGAATGTTTCGATCAACACCAGGCTGGCAACCAGTCTCTTTTATGCAATCAAATCAGAAACTCAGGATCTTGGCCGGGAATGGTCAAAAGCTGATCGTGAAGCCTATCTGAAGCTACTGCCACTTTCCAATAACCGGATTCTGTTTGATATTATCCATCCGCAGGTCCCCCGTGATTATTTTTCGGCATTTCGCAGCGCCATTGAAAATGCCAGAATTTATGGTGAAACTCTGGTTTTCAATCTGCGTACGATCAACAATCCCGACCATGTCGCGGAACTGGCAGATTTTCTTCTGCGCCAGCAGGGAGTCCGCTATGTGCTGGGGATGGGCTGGTTCAACGGAACGCAGATCCTGTCAATGAGAACAATGAATTCCGATGCCAGACTCGGGCTGGTCATTCAGGATATGGTCAAGGGCGTCGGGTCTGCGGGCGGTCACGGCATGATTGCCGGGGGGCAAGTCAGGGGAGTCGGTCAGGATGAAGCTTCTCAGCAGAATATTGAGCAGTTGCTGACCCGCAGGATGCTGAATAAACTTGAGATTCCGGTCACGGCCGGCGAACCGCTGCTTTTGGAACCAAAATAACCGTTCATTGACAGGTAGTGGTTGCTGAGCTATAACCGAGCGGTTTTGTATGAGGTATACATGCGCTTACTGATTTTTTTTCTTTGCCTGATCATTCCCCTGCAAACGGCGTTTGCAGCGGTCGATATTGCGCTCAGGGGGCGTGAACCGGTACGTATCGAGGATGTCTATCAGCAGAACGGTATTCCCTATATCGCCATTGAGGATGCTCTTGATGCCGTTGGATTGAGTGGTCATTGGAATTCGACGGAACATATTTTTCGGATTAAAACCCGCCGCGGCTGGGCGGAAATTTCTCCCGGCAGTACTTTTCTGAAGATTGCCGATGAATATTACCCGCTCAAAGAGCCTCCTCGGTTCATCGATGGCCGCCTGCGGGTGACCGACAACTTCATCCTGAATCAGCTGGCGCAATTGTCCGGCGGGTCGATCTATTTCAGAAACCTGGATCCTGAAGCCGAGATTAAGCCTGAACAGCAAGGCGGCGGTCTCGAACAGTTCTTTGCTTTTCTGCTCAACAAGAAGGCTCGCCAGAGTGGTCCGTTGGTTCGTGCTGTGGCTATCGATCCCGGACATGGCGGGCTTGATGCGGGGGTGATTGCCGAAAGCGGTTACAAGGAGAAAGAGCTGAACCTTGAAGTCGCCGAAAAACTGGCCAAAAAATTGAAAATGCGCCTTGGTGTTCCCATTTATTTGAGTCGTGACGGCGATTATGAACTCTCAGCTGAACAGCGCTTGCAGGCGGCTTCGCGAGAAGATGTCGATCTGTGGTTGCTGATTCATGCTCAGGCCACTTTCTCTCCCGATATCAGTGGGATCAGCCTGTTTGTCCGTCCGGATGAAACGGTTTCCAGTCTCCAACTCGATGAAAAAGACCAGCAAGCCGTCAACGGCAGCTTGGCGTTAGCCCGGGAGCTGGCTGCGGCTCTACGGGAAGATGGCATGCCCGTCCAGGGGATCTACCCTTCTTCCCGCCTGTCGCTCGGTCGGGGGAACCTGCCGACAGTTCAGATCGAACTCGGTTATCTCAGCCATCCGCAGGAGCGGGAGCTGTTGCAGAGCGCCGCTTATCAGAACCAGCTGGTACAGGCCCTCTATACAGGAGTCAGACGTTTTGCCCAACAGAATAAGGAGAAAACCCTTGGACAGACAAAGAATTGATGGCCGTCACCCCAACCAGCTGCGGGCTGTAAGTTTTCAACGCCGGTTTACCCGTTATGCCGAAGGTTCGGTGCTGATCTGCTGTGGTGAGACAAAAGTTCTTTGTAATGCTTCGGTTGAAGAGCGTGTTCCTCCTTTCATGCGTGGTGAAGGGCGGGGTTGGGTGACGGCAGAATACAGCATGCTGCCGCGAGCCACCCATACCCGCTCGATGCGTGAAGCCTCAAAGGGCAAGCTTTCCGGTCGCACTCAGGAAATTCAGCGGCTTATCGGGCGTTCTTTACGCGCGGTTACCGACCTGGGGGCGATGGGAGAACTGACCGTCCAGATCGATTGTGATGTGCTGCAGGCTGATGGGGGTACGAGAACAGCCTCAATTACCGGAGCTTATGTCGCTCTGTATGATGCTTTTACTAGTTTGGTTGATCGCGGCCTGTTGGCTTCCGTGCCCCTCAAGGACAGCGTTGCTGCTGTCAGTGTCGGTATCGTTGAGCAGAGCCCTCTGCTGGACCTCAATTATGCTGAGGATCACAAGGCTGAAGTCGACATGAATTTCGTTATTACCGGCAGCGGGAAATTTGTTGAAGTTCAGGGGACAGCTGAAGCGGCTCCCTTTTCACTGGGCGAACTCGATACCCTGCGTAACCTGGCCCTGTTGGGATGCGGAGATTTGACGAAATTACAGACGCAGTCACTGGGGTTATAAAATGAAGCTGCTGGTGGCAACGGGAAATCAGGGGAAATTAAAGGAGATTCGTCATCTGTTGGCCACAAGTCCAATTGAGATTGTCGGCCTGGATGAGCTTGATAACCCGCCTGATGTCATCGAAGACGGTATGTCCTTCACTGAAAATGCCTGTAAAAAGGCGCTAGAGATGGCGCGTTTCAGTGGTCTACTGACCCTGGCTGATGACAGCGGTCTGGTCGTCAACGCCCTGAACGGAGAGCCCGGGGTTCATTCCGCGCGCTATGCCGGTCAACAGGGGGATGATCGAGCCAACAATACCAAGCTGTTGCACATGATGGCGACTGTTCCGGATGAGCAGCGCCGTGCAGCTTTCTGCTGTGTCATGGCGCTGGCTTGGCCCGATGGCCGGGTGCGGACCTTTGAGGGGCAGATTTCCGGTTTCATCATGCGGGGAGAGCGGGGTTCCGGCGGCTTTGGATACGACCCTTTGTTCCTGGTGCCTGAATACGGCATGACTACCGCGGAACTGCCGTTGGAGATTAAAAACCGCATCAGCCATCGGGGAATTGCCCTGCGTCAGGTTATCGAAGCGTTGAGCGAATTGAATTAGATCTCCTTGACAGCCGACGACCGGGGTGTTAAAAGACCGAGCATTTTGAGCATAAAACCTATGAAACGGAGGAATTTTAAGATGGAAAGAACGTTCGCAATCATTAAACCGGATGCTTTTGCCGCCGGCCATGCCGGCCAGATTCTGGCCCGAATTTACGCCGAAGGTTTTAAAGTTGTCGGTCTTAAGAAGCTGTACCTGAGTAAGGTTGAAGCCGAAGGCTTCTATGCTGTGCATAAAGAGCGTCCTTTTTTCGGTGAATTGACGGATTTTATGAGCAGTGGTCCCTGTATCGTCATGGCACTGGAGGCTGAAAATGCGATCCTCAAATGGCGCGAGCTGATGGGGGCGACCAACCCCGCAGAAGCCGCCGAAGGGACGCTGCGCAAAGAATTCGGCAGTTCCATCGGTGAAAATGCGACCCACGGCTCAGATGCTCCCGAAACGGCTGCTTTTGAGCTTGGTTACTTCTTTAACGGGCTGGAATTGCTTTAATTCAGCGTGGCTGAATGTTTTTCATCTTGTGTCGCTAAAAGCCCTCCGGTAGAGTTCCGGAGGGTTTTTGTTTTTCAAGACGGGCAGGTTGTCGGTTTGATCCAGAATAAAATTGATCTCAAAAGTCTTACCCGGGCTGAACTGGAGTTGTTCCTTGCCGACCTGGGAAAAGAAAAGTATCGTGCCCGGCAGATTCTGCGCTGGATTTATCAGCGCGGTGCCGGGAATTTTAAGCAGATGACGGATCTTGCCAAATCCTTTCGTGAACAGCTCGAGGACCGGGCAATGATTTCCCATTGGTCGCCGGAAGCTGTCGAGACCAGTTGTGATGGTACGCGCAAATATCTTTTCCGTCTGGATGATGGTGAATCTCTGGAGGCTGTTCGTATCCCCATGGAAGACGCAAGGGCGACCCTGTGCATTTCGACCCAGGTCGGTTGTGCCATGGGTTGTCAATTCTGCATGACGGGATCCTTCGGCCTGAAAAGAAACTTGCGCCCTGAAGAAATCGTCAACCAGGTCTGTGCTGCGCTTGAAGACGGCCCGATTTCCAATATCGTCCTGATGGGTATGGGGGAACCCCTGCATAATTTTGAAAATGTTGTTAAGGCACTTGAAATCCTTTATCTTGATGATGGGCTCGGCTACGGTACCCGCCGGGTGACGTTGTCAACCTGCGGCCTTGTTCCTGAAATTCAGGCGCTGGCAAAAAGAATCAGGGTCCAGCTGGCAGTTTCACTGAATGCTACAACTGATGAAATACGTGATCGTCTGATGCCGATTAATCGGCGCTACCCGTTATCTGAACTGATCCCTGCATGCCGTGCCTACGCTCAAGAAACCCGCCAGCGGGTGACATTCGAGTACATTCTTATCGGTGGTTTGAATGACTCTCCGGCTGATGCCAAGCGCCTGGTGAAACTGCTTCATGGTGTCCGTTGTAAAGTCAACCTGATTGCCTACAATGAACATGATGCCAGTGATTTCAAAGCCCCGACCGATCAAGCCGTCAAAGAGTTTCAAAATCATCTTTTGCAGAGAGGGCTGGTCGCGACCTTGAGGGCCAGTAAAGGTCAGGATATCTCCGCGGCCTGTGGCCAGCTCAAGGCTAAACTGGAAAAACATTCACCTGCTATCTGAAGTATGGAGGATAAGTCTTTATGAAAAAACCGGTTATCGGCGTTATCGGAGGAAGTGGATTATACGAAATTGAAGGCCTCAAGGAGGTCCGTGAGGTCGCAGTGGAGACACCCTTTGGTGATCCCTCAGATGTTTTTATCACCGGCGTTCTCGCAGGCGCACAAATGGTCTTTCTTCCGCGTCACGGGCGTGGGCATCGCCTTTTGCCGTCTGAAGTCAATTACCGGGCAAATATTTACGGGATGAAAACTCTTGGCGTCGAGCAGATTATTTCCGTGTCGGCAGTCGGCAGCATGAGGGAAGATATCGTTCCCGGGCATATTGTCGTTCCCGATCAATTTTTTGACCGGACTCAGGGTAAACGCGCTGGAACATTTTTTGGCTCAGGGGTTGTCGGTCACGTGCAGTTTGCTGACCCCGTGTGTGCGGTGTTGTCAAAAATACTTGTCGGTGCGGCACGCAGTGCCGGTGCCACGGTCCACGATGGGGGAACCTATATCTGTATTGAAGGGCCAAATTTTTCCACCCGGGCTGAATCCAATATCTTTCGCGGCTGGGGAGTTGATATTATCGGCATGACCAATCTGCCGGAATCCCGCCTCGCCCGTGAAGCGGAAATCTGCTACGCTACCATTGCCCTGGCGACCGATTACGACTGCTGGCATGACGGTCATGACGATGTCTCGGTCGAAGCGGTCATCGCGATTATTCAGCAGAATGTCGCCACGGCTCGCGAAATCATTAAAACCGCTGTCGCCCGTATCGTTGAAGACCGCCGACAACGGGACTGCCAATGTGCAGACGCCCTGCAATACGCCATCATGACCGAGCCGTCATTGATCCCGGCGGAAACCAGGCAGGCACTGGAGCCGATTATCGGTAAGTACATCAACAGATAGTGAGGGAAGGTTTATGAGTATTCTTGTTGTCGGCAGTGTCGCTTTTGATTCGATAGCGACCCCTTTCGGTCAAGTCGAAGAGGTTCTCGGCGGTTCTGCCAGTTATTTTTCAACGGCTGCCAGTTTTTTCACCGACGTGAATCTGGTCGCGGTTGTCGGTGAGGACTTTCCCCGGGAACATATCGACTATCTGAACAGCAGAAACATCGATCTTTCCGGTTTGCAGCAAAGTTCGGGTAAGACCTTTCGCTGGAAGGGGCGTTACGATTACAACCTCAATGAGGCGCACACCCTGGAGACCCATCTCAACGTTTTTGAAGCATTTCAACCAGACATCCCGGACCACTATCGGAACGCTGAGTATGTGTTTCTGGCCAACATTGACCCTGAACTGCAGCTTGATGTTTTGAATCAGGTGTCGAACCCGAAACTGGTCGCCTGTGATACGATGAACTTCTGGATCGCTGGGAAAAGGCATGAACTGATCAGAACTCTTGCAAAAGTCGATATTCTGGTGATTAATGAGGCCGAAGTACGGCAACTGGCGGATGAACCGAATCTGATGAAGGCTGCCGAAATCGTGCGCGGCTTCGGCCCCCAAACTCTGGTGGTCAAACGCGGTGAATATGGGGTGCTGATGTTTGGTGAAGGCTCGATCTTTTCGGCCCCGGCTTATCCTCTGGAAGAGGTCTTTGATCCGACCGGTGCCGGCGACACCTTTGCCGGCGGTTTTGTCGGTTATCTCGCCGCGACCCGCAACCTGGATGAGCATAATCTGCGCAAAGCGATTGTTTTCGGAACGGTGATGGCGTCGTTCACTGTGGAAAAATTCAGTTTGGATCGTTTGAAAGAGCTTGATTATAATGAAATCGCGGATCGTTACAGGAAAATTAAATTACTCACGGATTTTGCCGATATCGAATAAATGTGTTTTAATGTCGTTATGGTGATGATGCCACTGCTTTGACAAGGTGGAGACAACTTTGTTTGTTCAGCATAAGAAACTGACCTATCTCAATGTCGGCGCGGAAAAAATCGCTCATCTCCATGTGGCCTCCAGTAATGTTCAGCTGGCCTTTGCCGATTTCCCCCCTCAACAATGCCGAGCCTATCTGCTCCAGATTGCCGGTGGAGACAAGGTTCTGGTCGTGGTTGCTTTCTACTTGGTGGACAGTCAACGCAGCATTTTCTTTGTTCCCAAGTACGGTGAGGTTGCGCAGGATGATGCCGAACAGATTTATGAAGAGGGTTTCAGTTTTGTTGAATCCATGGGTTTCGTTCTCACTGAAACTGATTTTCATCTTCTTTCTCTGCCTCGAAAACAGTCTTATTGGTCCGCTCTGCCGATCTGCCAACGTCCTCAAGAACGACAGGAAAAGCCCAGTCAGCAGGGCGAAGGTTCTGGTGCTGAAAGTGGTTCATCGGCTTCGGGTGATCTGCATAAGTTACGCGATAACAGTCTTGAAAGCCTGGGGCGTTTTCTGGCCTCTCTGTAGTGAATTGGAGCTTGTCGATGCTACGTTCAGGTCTTGATCTCTTAGTGTTTATTCTTCTGGTTGTGGGTGGCTGTGCACCCGTCGGCCAGTCTCCGTCCGAAAACCGGCAACAGGCGGAAGTTCACTACAAGCTGGCAACGGCTCATCTGCAGGCGAATAATCCGACCTTGGCGCTCAAGGAACTACTGGTCGCTGTCCGTCAGGATCCTCAAAACAGTTCCATCCATGTCGCCCTGGCACAGGCTTATCAGCAGAAAAAAGCCTATCCTGAGGCTGAAAGGCATTACCTGAAAGCCCTTGAATTGTCCGATGGAGATCCCCGATATCAAAATAATATTGCTGCTCTTTACCTGGATATGGGTGAATGGGACAAGGCGATCAGCTATTTTGACCGGGCGGCTCAAAATCTCTTGTTTCTCAATGCTCACGTCGCTGTTGCCGGGAAGGCCTACGCCTACTACATGAAAAACGATTTTCCGACCGCGTTGAAGTATTTTAACGAGGTTCATGAATTGGCACCACGCTACGCCCCCGCCTATTTCCACCAAAGTCAGGTATATCGGGCTATGGGCAATCGCGTGATGGAGAAAATGTCATTACAGCGAGCGATTGATATCGCTCCGCAATTTCTTCAGGCACGCTACCGGTTTGCTGAGCTGCTGGTTGATGAAAAGGCTTATGCCGGTGCACAAAAGGAATTGCGCACAATTATCGAGTTCGCACCGAACTCCGAATGGGGAATGCAGGCGGTTGATCTGTTGCGAAGTATTCCCGAAGAATAGTGTTTTTCTGATATTCCGTATGTCGGGAAAAGTACGCAGGAGTGTCGCCGACGGGGGCGCATGATCCCGTTCATAATTCTAGCCACTGAGCCGAAAGTTGCAGCCGATGGAAGTTCAATGCCCCCAATGCCGGGCTGTTTACCGTATCCGCCAGCCGCTGTCCGCTCCGTCTTCCATCCGTGTCAGCTGTCCCAACTGTCAACAACATTTTCTGGTCAAAAATCAACCATCTTCAGTCCTGGAACACCAGCAACCGGAGCGCATTCTGATTGTTGATGACGCCCGGTTCTTCAGAGAATTGCTTTGTGATCTGCTGGCAGATCGTTCGGCCGAACTGATCTCTGCAGCCACGGCCAAGGAAGCCTGGCAGCTATTGCAGCAAACGGATATTTCCCTGATGATTGTGGACATCAACCTGCCTGAAGTTAATGGCCTGCAATTGATCAGAAAAATTCGTCAGCATGAAAAACTTAAAGAGATCAAGATCCTTTGTGTCAGCGGTGTCTATCGTCAGGAGGATGATGTGCTAAAGGCTTTACGCGCGGGAGCGGATGATTTTATCAGTAAATCATTCAATCCCGATGAATTGAATTTACGCATCGATAAACTGCTCGCTTTATGAAGCCGCTTGATGACGTCAGCCGCACAGTGCAACAGGTTCAGCACTGGCTTGGTTCTGTGCGCCCCCTCACGGCCATTGTCCTCGGATCAGGTCTTTCAGGATTGCTCAGTTGCCTGGAAAATTCTGTTTCACTGGCTTACGACGAACTGGTGGATTTTCCCGCAATGGGTGTTGATGGCCATGTCGGCTGCCTTTATCGTGGCAAGCTTTTTGCCCGGGATGTGATACTGTTCCAGGGGCGTTATCACTGTTATGAAGGTTATAATGCCTGGCAGGTTAGCGCCCCGGTGAGACTGGCAGCGGCACTCGGTTGTCAGCAGGTCCTCTTAACCAATGCTGCGGGTGGCCTGCTTGATGAAATGGTGCCCGGTGATTTCATGCTGGTTACCGACCATCTCAACTTGACAGGCCTCAATCCGTTAGCCGGGCGTGCGGAAAAAACCTTTCTTGATCTTGCCGGTCTTTATGACCAGGATTTCTTCACTGTTCTTCATGAACGCTTGCGCCGGCAGAACATTCGGCTGCACAGCGGGGTTCTCGCCTGGATGCCCGGTCCGACTTATGAAACTCCGGCGGAAATAAGAGCTCTGGAGCAGCTCGGAGCAGCAGCCGTCTCCATGTCGACAATCCCTGAAGCTGTTGTGGCGAAACGTTACGCTATGTCTGTAGCCGCCTTCTCTTTGATTGCCAACTTGGCATGTGGAAAATCTGACCTGCCACTTCATCATGATGAAGTGCTTAAGCAGGGCCGCCGCGTTGACTGGGATTTTTCCCGGGTTGTCGAAACCTTATTTTCGTACTGGCCTACCACCTGACTCTTCATTCGTGTTTTAATTAATAAGCTAATTATATCAGTGTGTTAGTATTTTTTTCGTTCACTTGACAGCTGTCGCTTCGCTGATACAATTGGTTTAAATTATGACAGGACGTTGCCATGCAGAAGATCCTCGTTGTCGATGATGAAGAAAATGCCCGACTGGGGTTGTCAACCTTGCTTCGTGCTGATGGCTATCAGGTGAAGTCAGCGGGTAACGGTCTTGAAGCTCTGGGTCATATGCAAGAGGATAACTTTGATCTGGTGATTACCGATATCAACATGCCGGGTATGAACGGGCTGTTGTTTCTCAGAGAGATCAGCCGGTCTTTCCCCCAGGTCAGGGTCATTATGATTACCGCCTACGGAGGAGTTGAGAGTTACCTTGAAGCGATGAATCTGGGAGCCTGTGAGTATCTGAACAAACCGGTTAAGTTGAAAGAACTCAAAGCCGTAATGAAACGGATTTCCACACGCCCCAGCGGATCGTTGACAACGCCGGGAGGAACTGTTACGGCATCCTGACAGGAGGTGAAGCATGAAAGAATTCAGAACGATTTTGGTCGCGGTGGATTTTTCAGACAGCTCGAATAATGCCTTTCAAATGGCTCTGGCGATGGCCAGAAAATTTGCGGCTAAACTGTATGTTCTTCACGTCATTAACGAACCTGTTGATTTAAGGGGCTTCTACGTACCCCACATCTCCTTTGAAAAACTTGAAGAAGAGATAGAAGAGGGCGCAAAAAAAATGATGGAAAGCTTTTGCCGTAAAAACTTGCATGATTTCGATAATTTTGAATGTTTGATCGTTCCAGGGTTGCCTTACGAGCAGATTATCGGTCAGGCTGAAGAAAAAACCGCTGACCTGATCGTTCTCGGTACTCACGGCCGTACCGGTCTTGATCATGTCCTGTTTGGCAGCACAGCTGAAAAAGTGGTGAGAAAATCCCCTTATCCGGTCCTGACTGTCCGTCTCGAAGAAGAAACGTCCTGATATCCGCTTATCGGCAAACAGCCGCCTGCACGGCGGTTGTTTGCCGGAAAATTCCAAAGAGATACCTTCATTCCCTTCTTAGGTGTTTATCAAGAAGCAATATCATGCTATTGCATAGACTCAATTCCTGATCATTTTTTTCTGGGTTTCCTGAATGGCACAGGTAAAAAGCCGCTTTTCCGGCGAGACGATTCTGGTTGTTGACGATGAAGATGTCATCGTTGAACTGACGACCCTGCTGTTGAAGAAGCGTGGGTTCAAGGTGCTCTGTGCGTCCAACGGAAAAGAGTGCCTGCAACTGGTGAAAGAGTGTCGCCCGGCCCTGGCCCTGGTTGACTACATGATGCCGGTCATGAATGGTCTGGATGCGTTGAAAGCCATTCGGCGTGATTATCCGGATACTTATGTGTTGATGTTTACCGGCAAGGGGAGTGAAGAAATTGCCGTTGAAGCGATGAAAGCAGGAGCTGTCGATTACCTGCAGAAACCCTTTGTCAACCAGAACCTCTGTGAGCGGATCGAAGCTGTGCTGCTACGCCGTGAGGTTGAGTTGGAGAACCACAGGCTGATCGTCGAACGCGAGCTTTTGCAGCGGGAAATTCAGCAATGGAATTCCGAACTGGAAAAGCGCGTCAGGCAGAAAAGTGCTGAGCTGGAACAGGCCCACAAGGACATTATCCAGTCTGAGAAACTGGCGGCTTTTGGACATGTTTCTGCCGGAATGGCTCACGAGATTCGCAACCCGCTCAATTCGATTAATTTGCTGGCCCAGATTCTGCTTTCTGCAGACGATATCAGTGTTGATAACAAGAACTACATCACCCGCATCACCCACGAAGTTGAACGTATCGATTCCATCCTGGTGCAAATGCTCGCCTCCAGTCGCAGCTCTGAAAAGTCTCACGGCAAGGTTGATCTGGTTCAAATGATCGACAGGGTTTTAAGTTCCGCCCAGCATCAAATCAAGGCCCAGCAGATCGAACTTGATATCGACGTTGATCGCCAGGCTCCGCATTTCCGGGCAGATCGCCTGGAAATGGAGCAGATTTTCACCAACCTGATCAGTAACGCCCTGTATGAAATGCCTCACGGTGGTTGTCTCTCAGTGAGCTTGAAATCCGACGCCGAAAAGCTTGTCATTGTTGTCAGCGACACCGGGCCGGGAATCCCGAGGGAAAACATCGATCGCATTTTTGATCCCTTTTTCACGACCAAGGAGAAAGGCACTGGTTTCGGTCTGTCTGTCGTGCGGCGGATCGTCACCGGCTGTGGCGGCAAGATCAAAGCAGAGAATCAGGGTACTGGAGGAGCCTGTTTCACGATTCAACTTCCCCTGTTGCCTGATGCTGTGCACTGACCGATGGCTTTAAGACTCAGGGACATAGCTCTTCATCTTGGTGAGGATGAAAGCTTATTGACAACTAGAATTGCCGAATGCCTGGCGCTTCCGGTTGAGCTGGTCACGTTCTTGGCGATTGTTCGCCTGTCCGTTGATGCACGACGTAAATCCGACATTCTGAGAATTTACACCGTTGATTTCAGCTGTCCTGATGAGGACGCCGTGCTCGCGCGCTGGGCAGAGTTGAAAACCTTGCAGCGGGTTCCCGCTGTGCAGCCCTATGCCATTTCAAAGCTTGGCTACCCGATTCATGCCCTGGTCGTCGGAATGGGCCCCGCAGGCCTGTTCAGCGCCTTGAGCCTGGTAGAATCGGGAGCCCGCGTGACCCTGATTGAACGCGGTAGGCCGGTTTCCGAGCGCTTTGATGATGTTCGCGCTTTCTGGGCAGGTGAAGGTCTGCAGCCCGAAAGTAATATTCAGTTCGGCGAAGGGGGGGCGGGTACTTTTTCTGACGGTAAGTTGACCTGCCGGGTCAATCATCCTGCCACTCGAATGATTCTTGAACGGCTGGTTCAGTTCGGGGCGCCCGATGATATTCTGGTTCAGGCCAAACCCCATATCGGTTCAGACCGGTTGCGTGCGGTCCTGGTCAATTTCAGAAAGCACCTGCTTGAAAAGGGTGTTGAGCTGCTCTTCTCGACACGGCTCAGCGGTCTTGAGATTGACAAAGACATTGTGCGCTCCGGCATTGTTGATCAGGGCAGGCGCATCGAGTGCGATTACCTTGTGCTCGCCACCGGGCACAGCGCTCGCGATACCTATCGCATGCTGGCAGATCACAATATTCAGCTGGAAAAAAAAGCTTTTGCACTGGGCCTGAGGATTGAGCACCCTCTTGAATTGATCAACCGAATTCAGTACGGTACAAAGAAGCATCCCCAGCTGCCTCCGGCCGATTACCGCCTGGCCTGGAACGATCCGCACAGCGGTCGCGGCGTTTATTCTTTCTGCATGTGTCCCGGCGGCTGGGTGGTGAATGGCGCTTCTGAAGAGGAAGGTCTGGTTGTGAACGGGATGAGTAACTTCAGGCGTGATACGCCCTGGTCAAACAGTGCCCTGGTCGTCAGCGTGACTCCGGATGACTTTCCCGGCACGAACCCGTTGGCCGGAGTCGATTTTCAGCGCCATTGGGAAAAGCAGGCTTTTTTGCTCGGCGGTTCAGACTACTGTGCTCCTGCTCAACCTGTGCTGGAATATCTGGATGGAACGGGCGGGTATTTAGATTCTTCGATCAAACCGGGGGTGAAGCACGCTGACATCAAAGCCTGTCTCCCTGATTTTGTTGACGCCGGCCTGCGCCGGGCGCTGCCGATATTCAACCAGCGCATGCGCGGGTTTGTCGGCCCCGAAGCTTGCTTGATCGGGGTCGAGACGCGGACTTCAGCGCCGGTCAGGATTGTTCGCGCTGCTACCGGTCAATCAATCAGCCTGAGCAATTTATATCCCGCGGGGGAAGGGGCCGGTTATGCGGGAGGAATTATGAGTGCTGCCCTTGATGGCATAAAAACTGCCGAAAACATTATCCACCGAACCTATAAACTCTGACCCACGAGGCAATTTTGAAAACCTTATATGTCGATCAGATCCAGGAACGCCAGATTGTCGAGTCCATATTTCTTGTGCGCGACAAAACGACGGCGATGGCAAAAAATGGCAAACCTTACATGACACTCAAACTGATGGATCGCACCGGTGAAGTTGAAGGGCGGATCTGGGATCGTGTTGATCAGTTGTCGGCCCAGTTTGATAAAAATGATTTTATTCAGCTCTACGCAAAGGCCAGCGTTTATCTTGGTAAGATGCAACTGGTCATTCAGGATCTCAAGAAAATCCCGGAGGAAGAGATCGCTCTAGACGACTTTTTGCCGGTATCCAGGCGCTCAATTGAGGATATGCGGCGTGAGCTGGACAGCCTGCTCGATTCCCTGTCCGACCCGTATGTCGAAGCTCTGCTGCGGAGCTTTTTTGACGATCCGCAATTCTTCGCCCGCTACAGCAGGGCTCCTGCCGCTAAAGCCATGCACCATGTCTATCTCGGTGGCCTGCTGGAACATTCACTGGCGGTGTCGGCCCTGGCTTGTGACGTAGCGGCACGCTATGCGCAGATCAACCGCGATCTTTTGTTGGCTGGGACATTGCTGCATGACGTGGGGAAAGTCGACGAGCTGTCTTACCTGAGATCCTTCGATTATACCGACGAAGGGAAGCTCATCGGGCATATCATCATCGGGGTGCAGATGATTGAGGACCGTGTTCGTCAGATTCAAGGCTTTCCCAAGGATCTGGCGATCATGATCAAACACCTGCTGCTGTCCCATCACGGGCAGTACGAATTTGGTTCGCCCAAAAGGCCCAAGTTTCTTGAAGCGGTGGTTCTGAACTTCATCGATGATCTCGATTCAAAAATTAACGGTGTCCTGGCGCATATCGATAAAGAACCGCATAGCGACAGTCAGTGGACGTCCTATCATCGTCTCTATGACCGCTATTTTTATAAGGGTTCGGCCGGAAAAGCCCAGTTGCCGGACGGAGAGAAAAAATTGGAAGCTAAGCCACCCCAGTCGAAGCCTGATAAAGGCGCACCGGAAAAAAGGGCAAAACATAACTTCAATAAACCGCTCGGCGCGACTCTGGGAGAACAGTTAAAAGAGAAAAATCTCGATCTGTTTTCTTCTCTCGGCGGTAAAGGAGAGCACTCGTGATTGTCAAAAGTCTGCCGACTGGCCCGCTGGAGGTCAACTGCTATATTGCCGGCTGTGAGTCTACTCGACAAGCGGTAGTGTTCGATCCCGGGGGTGATGCCGAAAAAATTCTCGCCCTGGCGGATTCACTCAATCTGAAGATTGTCTGGATCATCAACACCCATGGGCATTTTGACCATATCGGTGGTAATCATCAGCTGGTTAAGGAAACCGGGGCACAGCTGATGATTCATGCGGCGGATGTGCCGTTGCTGGAGAGGGCGGCTGAACATGCTGCAAACTTTGGCCTCACGACAGTCGCTTCTCCGCAGCCTGACCGAAAGCTGGAGGATGGCGAGATCCTCAGTCTTGGTGAGCTTGAATTCAAGGTCATCCACACTCCGGGGCACTCCCCGGGAGGGATATGCCTGCACTGTGGTGATTATCTGTTTGTCGGTGACACGCTGTTTTCCGGTTCGATCGGGCGCACCGATCTGCCGGGGGGCAATCATCAACTGCTGATTCAGAATATCAAACAAAAACTGCTGGTTTTACCGGACGCAACCCGGGTCTGTCCGGGGCATGGTCCGATGACGACCATCGCTCAGGAAAAACGCTATAACCCATTTCTGGTGTGAGGCTGAGAATGTTACAGGGTAAAACCATCATATTGGGTGTCAGTGGCGGGATCGCTGCTTACAAGGCTGTTGAACTGTTGCGGTTGATGACCAAGGCGGGGGCCGACGTTCACGTGATCATGACCAGGAATGCTCAGGAATTCGTTACGCCCCTGACCTTTCAGACCCTGTCGGGAAATCCGGTCAACACTGAGCTGTTCAATCTCTACCAGGAACAGGAGATCGGCCATATTTCCCTGGCGGATCGCGCCGACCTGTTTGTCCTTGCCCCGGCGACCGCCAACCTGGTCGGAAAAATTGCTCAAGGGTTGGCCGATGACCTGCTGACCACCAGCGTCATGGCGACCAAGGCGCCGGTTCTTATCGTCCCGGCGATGAACACCAACATGTATGAGAACCCGATCTATCGCCGCAATGAAAAGTATCTGGCTGAACATGGCTACCAGGTTATGGAACCGGCCAGCGGTTTTCTGGCTTGTGGCTGGGAAGGGAAGGGGAAACTGCCCGACCCGGAGGTGATTATGACCGCAGTCCAGTCGATGTTGTCACCCAAGGACCTGTTGGGCTGCAGTATTCTGGTCACCGCCGGTCCGACGCGCGAAGAAATCGACCCGGTGCGCTACATCTCTAATTACTCTTCGGGAAAAATGGGCTTTGCTATTGCTGCAGTGGCTCAACAGCGCGGTGCCCAGGTGATTCTGGTCGCAGGGCCGACAAATTTGAGCG
>JAFGEL010000013.1 GCA_016931615.1 Desulfuromonadales bacterium | reverse complement strand
CGGGAATGGTATTCAAACGCGCATGACCGACAGAACGCTCCGGAAGCGCCTCAAGCAGGGCGGCCGTATAAGGATGCTGCGGAGCATCAAAAATCTGCGGCACCGGGCCGGTTTCCACGACCTGACCGGCATACATAACGACAACCCGGTGGGACGCTTCGGCAACCAGGGCCAGATCATGGGTAATCAGGATCAGCGCCATCTGCTGCTGTTTCTGCAGACTGAGCAGCAGGTCGATAATCTGTGCCTGGATAGTCACATCCAAAGCTGTCGTCGGTTCATCGGCAATCAGCAGTTTGGGATTACAGGCGATCGCCATGGCGATCATCACCCGCTGACTCATACCGCCGGACAATTGGTGCGGAAAAGCTTTAAGCCTGGCCTTGGGATCGGGGATTCCGACTTGCTCGAGCAATTCCAGGGCCCGGGAATGGCGTATCGCCCGGCTGCCACCCTCATGAATTTTGAGCGCCTCGGAAATCTGGTAACCCGTGGTAAAGCAGGGATTGAGGCTGGTCATCGGCTCCTGAAAGATCATCGCCACATCGCGACCGGTAATTTTGCGCCGCTGCTTTTCGGCCATGCCGAGCAGGTTTTGCCCGGAAAATTCAAGCTGTTCGGCCGTCACTCGCCCAGGCCAGTCGATCAGCCCCATCACAGCTTTGGCGGTGACCGACTTTCCGGAACCGGACTCGCCGACGATGCCGACAACCTCACCTTTGTCGATACTCAGGCAGAGGTTATCAACCGCCCTGAACGGTTTTTTTTCGCTGCCGAATTCAACCGCTAAATTTTTGATCTGTAAGAGTGCCATTCAGGTTATTTCTTTCCGCTTCCACACAATCCGCAGGAGCGCATGTCACAGCTCCGCTCCGCGGGCGGCTGCTATAACTTCATCTTGGGATCGAGTGCGTCGCGCAGACCATCGCCCATCAGGTTAAAAGCCAGCACGGTCAGCAGAATCATCAGCCCGGGAAAAGTCACCACCCACCAGGCCCGCTGGATGAATTCCAGGGCGTTTGCCAGCATCGATCCCCATTCGGGACTTGGGGGCTGCGCGCCCAGACCGATAAATCCCAACGCGGCGGCATCGAGGATCGCATTGGAAAACCCCAGCGAAGCCTGAACAATCAGGGGCGCCATACAGTTCGGGAGAATGGTGATAAAAATCAAGCGCATCACCCCCGCGCCGCTGACCCGCGACGCGGTGACATAATCTTTGCTGCTCTCAGCGATCACCGAAGCGCGCGTAATCCGCACATAATGGGGCAGATAGGTAATCGCGATGGCGATGGCGGCGTTGATCAACCCGGGACCGAGAATGGTTACGATCGCCAGAGCCAGCAGCAGGCTGGGCAGGGCCATGATAATGTCCATGGCGCGCATGATCAGCGTATCGGTCATCCCCTTTGCGTATCCGGAAATCAACCCGATAAGCGTCCCGACCAGCAACGACAGCGAAACGACCAGCATCCCGATAAACAGCGACATGCGCCCGCCGAAGATCAACCGGGTGAGGATATCTCGCCCGACCTCGTCTGTCCCCAGGGGAAAACGCCACAGGCCGCCATCCTGCCAGGCCGGGGGCGTCAGGATATAGTCACGATATTGCTCATAAGGGGAATGGGGCGTCAGCAGGTTGGCAAACAGTGCCGCCAGCAACACGGCAAGGATAAAACCGAACCCGATCAGGGCACCGCGGTTATCGGAAAAATAATTCCAGAATTCCCGTATCGGGCCTGGCGGGGTCAGCTCATCCACGAGCGCGGTCTGAATTTGATCACTCATCGCCCCGGCCCCTAACGATTGTGGCGGATGCGTGGATTGACCACGCCGTAGAGAATGTCAACGGTGAGATTCACGACGATCACGATACAGGCAATCAGCAGAATCCCTCCCTGGACCGAGGGGTAATCACGCCGGTAGATCGAATCGAGTAACCATTTGCCGATCCCCGGCCAGGAAAAAATCGTCTCGGTCAGAATAGCCCCGGCCATGAGTACGCCGATCTGCAGCCCGATCACGGTAATCACCGGGATCAGGGCATTGCGCAGAGCGTGAACACAGACCACCAGCCACATTGCCAGGCCCTTGGCCCGAGCAACCTGAACATAATCTTCACGCAGGACTTCAAGCATCGACGAACGGGTCATGCGGGCAATGACCGCCAGAGGAATGGTGGCCAGAACAATGGAAGGCAGAATCAGATGCCTGATCGCCGAAGTCAGGGCCCCGGCTTCGTCGGAGAGGAAGGCATCGATCAGCATGAAGCCGGTCACCTCATCGACCCAGAACATGGCAGAAATCCTGCCCGAAACCGGTGTCCAGCCCAGGCCGACGGAAAACAACAGGATCAGCAGTAGCCCCCACCAGAAAATCGGCATCGAATACCCGGTCAGCGACAGGCCCATAACTGTGTAGTCGGTGACCTTGCCCCGGCGCACGGCAGCAATAATCCCTGCCGGCAGACCGACCAGGACGGCAATAGTGATGGCACAGAGACTGAGCTCCATAGTCGCCGGAAAGAGGGTAAAGAATTCCCTGATCACCGGTTCACGGGTGACGATCGAAGTGCCCAGATCCCCCTGGAAAATCCCCGTCAGGTAATTCCAGTATTGAACCAGCAAGGGTTTGTCGAGGCCCATCTGCGCCAGAAGTTCGGCATGGCGCGCCGGATCAACCCCCCGCTCACCGGCCATCAACTCAACCGGATCCCCCGGAATCAGTCGAATCAGCGCAAAGGTCAGCAGCGTCACCCCGACAAAGGTCGGGATCACCACGCCGATTCTCCTGAGCAAAAAACTGAACATAAGAAATGTCTATCCTACAAAAAAGCCGGGAAGAAATAATTTTCTTCCCGGCCAGAAATACCACTTGCGGCAAATTATTTCAAATCAACTCCGTAGAAAACATGTCCACCGAAGGGATCGATTTTGAAATTCACCACATTTTTGCTCAGCGGCTTAAAGACCACCGAGTGAGCGATCGTTGCCCAGGGAGCCTGCTCCTTGAAGACGATCTGAGCCTGCTCATACAGCTTGGTCCGTTCCGCAGGATCAGCCACGACCTTGGCTTTTTGAATCAGGTCTTCAAAGGGTTTGTAGCACCACTGCGCGCGGTTGGAACCGCCGACCCCATCACAACCGAGCAGCACGGCAAGGAAATTGTCCGGATCACCATTATCACCGGTCCAGCCGAGCAGGACCGCGCCATCACGGTTGACGTCTTTGGAACGCTTGAGGTACTCACCCCATTCGTAGGAGACGATCTCGGCCTTGACTCCGATTTTAGCCCAGTCGGCCTGGATGACTTCAGCCATGCGTCGTGCGTTGGGGTTGTAGGGACGCTGGACCGGCATCGCCCAGATCTTCATCTCAAAGCCATCCGGATAACCCGCTTCGGCCAGCAGCTTTTTCGCCAGTTCAACATCATAGGCATCGTCAACGGTGGCTTCGTTGTAGGACCAGATGGTCGGCGGAATCGGGTTCTTGGCGATCTTACCTGCTCCCTGGAAAACGGTGTCGATGATCGCCTGCTTGTTGATTGCGTGATTCAGAGCCTTGCGCACCTTGACATTATCGGTCGGGGCGACCTTGGTATTGTAGGCCAGGTAACCAACGTTCAGGCCTTCCTGCTCCATCAGGTTGATATTCGGATCGGCTTTCATGGCGGCTATATCAGCTGGGTTCGGGTAAGGCATCACCTGGCATTCGCCGGCCTTGAGCTTGGCGTAACGGACGGAGGCGTCGGGAGTGATCGAGAAAACCAGCTTGTCGATCGGGGCCTTGCCTTTCCAGTAGTCTTTGAAAGCCGTGTAACGGATCTGCGCGTCTTTTTTGTAGCCTTCAAAAACGAACGGTCCGGTACCGATCGGCCACTGATCGACCTTCTCGGGGGTACCGGCTTTCATCATCGCGTCGGCGTATTCAGCGGACTGGATCACGGCAAAGTCCATACCGAGGTTGGCCAGCATCGGAGCTTCCGGGCGATTGAGAACAAACTTTACGGTGTAATCGTCAACCTTCTCGATGCTCTTCAGCAGGTCGGGCATCGACATGCCGTTGAAATACTCGTAGTTACCGCCGGAAACAGCGTAAAAAGGATGATCTTTTTTCCACTGGCGCTCAAAGGTGTAGATGACGTCATCGGCGTTCATATCGCGGGTCGGTTTGAAATGTTTCGCGGAATGAAACTTGACACCCTTGCGCAGGTGGAAAGTATAGGTTTTGCCGTCAGGGGAGACTTCCCAGCTCTCAGCCATGCCCGGCTCGAGTTGAGTCGTGCCACGAATAAAATGGGTTAAGCCTTCAAAAACAGCCCGTGAGGACGCATCGAAAGTCGTCCCGGCGGTGTAGAGTGAGGGGTTAAACCCTTCGGGACTCCCTTCTGAGCAGTAAACCAGGGTTTTGGCCTGTGCCAAGCCGACCATCGACAGCACAAGCAAGACAGGTAAAAACCGTTTCAGCAGCTTTTGCATAGGTGGAACCTCCTCCGCAATGAAAGGTTGAAAAGCAAAACCGAACGATACGCCATCATTCATTAAAAGTTTTGCCCGAACGAAAAATTTATCGGCTGAACAAACTATTGTCAACCAACGAACTCAATTAATTTTCTTCTCTGAGCATTAAATTCTCCACTTCTTCAGGAGACAAAGGGATTTGTTGACCAAGAAGCCTGTTCCCCTGAGCCGTCACCAGCACGTCATCTTCAAGCCGGATCCCACCAAGATCACGGTATTTGTCAACCTGCCGATAGTTGATGAAACTCGGGTGCAGAGCTGTTTCACGCCACTTCTCAATCAACCCCGGAATAAAATAGATTCCCGGCTCGACCGTCAGGGCAAAGCCTTCTTTCAGCCGCCTGGCCAGGCGCAGCCGTGCCAGGCCAAACTGGTTAGAGCGGGTCATAGTCTCATCATAGCCGACGGCATCTTCACCCAGTTCTTCCATATCATGCACATCCAGCCCGAGCATGTGGCCGAGCCCGTGAGGCATGAACAGGGCGTGCGCTCCTGCCGCCACCGCCGCGGTAACATCACCCTGCATCAGGCCGAGATTTTTCAGCCCTGAGGCGATAACGTAACAGACCTCCAGATGAATATCCCGATACAGCACCCCCGGTCGGATCAGTTGGCGCGCACGTTCCAGCCCGGCCAGCACTATTTGGTAGATCTCGCGCTGCTGTGAGTTGAATTGTCCACCTACCGGCCAGGTACGGGTATGGTCAGAGGCGTAGTGCCGGGCGCTTTCGACGCCGGCATCGACCAGCAGCAGATCGCCATTTTTCAGGCAATGATGCCGTTGATGGTTGTGCAGGATTTGACCCTGCACGGTGACGATCGATGGAAATGAAAGCATGCGTCCTGCGCGCGCAGCCAGAGCCTCAAGCTCTCCGGCAATCTGCCACTCGTAGACCCCGGCTTGAGCCATACGCATTGCCGCGCTATGGAGTTGAAAGCCCAGATCCGCAGCCTCGTCCAGTTCGTTGATTTCTTCCGCTTCTTTTACCGAACGCAGCGCGACAACCGCTTTTATCAGCGGCCTCGACACCTGCCCTTGAATCGCCTCCGGGCCGGTTCCCAGCAACTGCGCCAGAAGTCGGTAGTTATCCGTGCGGCAGGAAGGCAGATAATGGATTCTGCGGGCACGACCCTGAGCCTGACTCAGCTTCTCCTCCAGGCGGGTGAAAGGCTCACTCAATTCAAAACCGGCAGCATCCGCCTGATCAGACAGGGCCGGTCCGGGTCCGCTCCAGATCAGGTCGTCCAGATCCTGCTTGGGCCCGAAAAGGATCTCTTCACCACTGTCAATATCCAGCAGGGCGGCATATCCGGGCTGATCAATCCCACAAAAATAAAGAAAGCTGCTGTCCTGGCGAAACCGATAGCAATTATCCTTTGAGTTGAATGGCGAATCGCTATTCCCCAACAGGACAATCACACCGCTGTCAAGCTGCTTGAACAGCTGATAGCGACGCCTTTGATAAATGGCCTTAGCAAACATTGAATGGCTCCTGAGACATGACAAACACGACCTGTACAGTTATATTTTCGTCAGCGATCTTTCATCCGTATGCTACACTCTGAATGAACAATTTCAAAGGAGAAGACCATGCCGCGCGGGATAAAAATCACCCTGATATCATTTGCCGTGATTTTAAGCCTATTGCTGTTGTCCATGCTGATTGTCCCCTGGCAGATCAAAAAACAGGGGAGTAACTGGATCAGTGAAAATACCAACCGCAACCTGACCATAGAAAAAGCCTACTTCAATCCCTTTACCCTGAGTGTGCAGCTGCGCAACCTCAAATTGACCGAACAGAACAGCACTGATCCATTTGTCTCCTTTGATCGACTCAAGTTGTCCGTGTCTGTCCGCTCACTGGTTGACCAGGCGCTTATCCTCGACCGGGTCGAACTGGACAACCCGTTTGTCAATCTCGCGTTACTGGGAAAACAGACTTACAATTTCTCTGATTTCACTGAACTTGGTGGAAAACAGCAGGACGGCCCAAAAGAAGTCTCAGAAACCACAGAGCCATTTCTCTTTTCACTCAACAATATCGTCGTCATCGGTGGTTCCCTCAATTTCACCGACCAGACCTCGGAAAAAAAATCGCAGCACCAGATCCGCGAACTGGAACTGCGGGTTCCCTTTGTCGGAAACATCCCCTACCTTGCCGATCGCTACGTTCAACCCTATTTACATATGCTGCTCAATGGCTCAACCTTTGAAGCCAAAGGACAGACAAAACCTTTTCACGACAGCCTCGAAACCTCCATCAACCTGACGCTGAGCGCAATCGACCTGGCTTTTTATGCCTATCATTCACCCGTGCCCCTGCCGATTGACGTCAGGCAAGGGGTTCTCGACGCCGATCTGCAACTGGACTACCGGGTGTCCAGCACTCATGACCCGACTCTGAACCTGGGTGGCGAGATCACCCTGTCCGATATCGACCTGCGGGAACTGGATGGTCGTGATCTATTCCGCCTGGCGAAACTCCAGCTTGATCTTGACTGGGCTGAACTGTTCAAACAGGATTTCAACCTCAAGGCTGTCACCCTTGATGATCCTGAGGTCTTTATCGATCGCGACAGCTCCGGTCGGTGGAATGTCCAGCGTATTCAGAGTCATCTGGGACAAAAATCGGCTCAGGCTGAAATTCAAGAAGAACAGACGTCAGAGGGTAACAGCACTGCAGCGGCGCTACCGCTGCTGTTTGTCGAACAGCTCAAGCTCAACAACGGTCAGCTGCATTTCCGTGATGACGCTGTGGTCGAAGGCTTCAGTGAGGAGATCAAAGCCATCACCCTGAATCTGGCCGGGCTCTCAACCCACTATGATCAACAGACAGAAGCCAGTTTCAGCCTGCAGACCGGACGTGATCTGAGCGTGACAATCAATGGCGGTTTTGCTCTCAATCCGACCCGCGCGACCCTTGATGTCTCAGCTGGACAGCTGCAGTTGGAACCGTTGTATCCGTACCTGGAACCTTTCCTGACGTCCTCGCTCAAAGGTCATCTGACCATGGCCGGTCAGATCGAATATACCTCGGATGGCAACCTGCTGGTGCGTAACGGACAAGCCCGGCTGGAAGAACTTCAGGTGCCATTCGTTGCGGATGACCGCTTCCTGCTCGGCTCGCTCGACATCGGTGCAAGTACCTTTGACCTGGCCGGAAAACAGCTCATTGTCGGCACTCTGCGCCTGAGCAACGGCGACCTGGCGCTCAGCAAATTGAAAGAAGGGGATTTTTCTCCCCTCAAGCTGCTCAAGCAGACAGAGCAAGAAAACCCGACGGCCCCCCCCACAGACCCTGTGAAAAACGACACTGAAAATCCCTGGAATTTCGCCGTCAACAGCTTTGACCTGGAGAACTTCAAGCTGCTTTTCACCGATCACAGCCTGACCAAACAACCACAGGTCAATATTTCCAGATTCGACGCTCAGCTCGCCAACCTGAGTTATCCGCAAGCCAGAGAAAGCTCCTTCAATCTGGCCGCTAAACTCGGCAGGAAAGGTGAGGTCAATATTGCCGGAACAGCTGTCCATACCCCTCTGGCGCTTACAGCCCAAACGCAGATAAAAGAATTCCCTCTCGCCGATTTCAACGCCTTTATCCCCGACAACATCAAGCTGAACCTGAAAAGCGGACAGCTTTTTACCACAGCTGATTTGAATCTGAAGCAACAGGGAGAAAAACTGAGCGGGCATTTTTCCGGCACGACAACCATCAGCAATTTCAATCTGCGTGATCCGCTTGAAGACGGAGAGTTACTCTCGTGGAACACCCTCAACCTCAACGGCATTGAAGGCGATTTAGCACCCTTCACACTCCACATCAAAGATGTCGCCCTGAGCAAATACACGGCCAATATCATGATCAGCAAAGATGGCCGAATCAATCTGGCCAGCGTCACGGCACAAACAGAAAGCACCGAAAACGAACAAGTTCAGGATGCTGAAAAGGAGATCGACGTCCCCACGACGACCGAAGTCAATGAAACCTCAACAAATCCGCCCGCCGACATTCGCATCGACAACCTGACTCTTCAAGGCGGCACGGTGGCATTTGTTGACCGCTCAATGGACACCCTGTTCAGCACCACCATGCACGAACTTGGTGGCCGGGTTACCGGCATGGCTTCGGATGAACAAATGCTGGCTGACGTCGATCTGCGCGGCCAATTGGAGAATCACTCACCGCTGACCATCAGCGGCAAAATCAACCCTTTAAGTAAGGATCTCTTTGCCGATCTGACCATCAGTTTCAAAGATATTGACCTGACGCCACTGACCCCCTATTCGGGGACTTACCTGGGCTATGTGATCGACAAGGGGAAACTTTATCTCGACCTCAGTTACCATATCGAAAAACGCAAAATCAAAGCCGACAACAAAGTCATCATTGATCAGTTTACCCTGGGTGACAGTGTCAAGAGCGATAAGGCCACCTCGTTGCCGATCGGCCTGGCGATAGCCCTGCTCAAAGACGCGAATGATGAAATCCACCTCGATGTGCCGGTTTTCGGTGACCTTGACGATCCCGACTTCAGCGTTGCCGGCGTCATCTTCACCGTGATCAAAAACCTGCTGGTCAAAGCCGCGACATCACCTTTTTCTCTGCTGTCGTCACTGCTCGGCAGCGGTGACCAGGACTTCACCAGCGTGACCTTTGCTCCCGGCCTGGCGACCATTGACCCGGAACAACTCGAACAACTGCAGAAACTCGCCGAGATGCTGGCACAACGTCCATCATTAACCCTTGAAATCAGCGCTTTCGCCGACCGGGACAATGATCCGGAAAGCTACCGTCAGGAACAGCTGCGCCGCATGCTGGTAGAAGCCAGATGGCAGCAGCTGGTCGAAGCAGGAACCGCCCCGGAAACGAAGGATCAGGTGGTCATCAACCCGGAGGAATACCCCGAGGTTATTCTCAGGGTTTACAAAGAAGCGGATTTCCCCCGGCCGCGTAACTTTGTCGGCATGTTGGAAAAACTTCCTGTGGAAGAAATGGAAAAATTGCTGCTGGCAAACATCCGTGCCGGTGAAGAAGAAATTGCCGAACTGGCCAAAATGAGAGCGCTCAACGTCCGTGATGCCCTGGTCTCGGCCAATGAAGAGATCAAGCCGCGGCTGTTCCTGCTGCAACCGGATATTTACACTCTACCGGAAGACGGGCCAGCCAGCCGTGTCGAGTTTAAAATCAGCGTGAAGTGAAAGTCGTTCCAATACCATGAAATCTCTTATCCTCTGTTTTATGCTGGTGTTGATACAGGCTCATTGCTGTGTGGCCGAGCTGCAGTTAAATGGCCATTTCATTCAGGGGGGCCTGGTTTACGGTCAGACGGAAAACCGCACGAAAATCTATCTTGACACGCGGGAAGTACCGGTTTCCGCTGCAGGAAACTTTATTCTGGGCTTCGGCCGCGACGCCGCTGCACAACAACAACTCACGCTGATTCATCCCGACGGCAAAACCGAGCAGCAGGTGATTAATCTTGCGCAGCGCAACTATGACATACAGCGCATCACCGGCATCAGTAAACGCCTGATGGAGCCGACGGAAGAAGACCTGAAACGCATTCACCAGGAAACCCAGGCCGTCACCCTAGCCCGCCGGCAGATCAGTGATCAGGATCACTGCCGTGACAACTTTATGTGGCCGCTGGTCGGACGCATTACCGGCATCTACGGCAGCCAGAGAATTTTCAACGGCGAAGCACGCCGACCACATTTCGGCATCGATATCGCCGCCCCGACGGGAACCGCGGTTATCGCTCCGGCCGGGGGCGTTGTCACCCTGGTTCACCCAGGAATGTTCTTTTCCGGGAAGACCCTGATCATCGATCATGGTTATGGCCTTTCCTCAAGTTTTCTGCACCTGCATCAGATCCTGGTCAAGCCGGGAGAGACCGTGACTCGGGGCCAGACCATCGCCACCGTGGGAGCCACCGGGCGCGTCACCGGCCCTCATCTTGACTGGCGAGTCAACTGGTTTGAAGAGCGCCTTGATCCGGCTTTGCTGGTATCGGAGATGCCCGGAGGGTAAGGTTCGGAGTTCGGAGTTCGGAGTTCGGAGTTCGGAGTTCAAATATAATTTTGACTTTATTCCCCCCCTATGCCATCGCTGAAATGAAGCGGCCATTTGCCGAACAAAGCGAGGAATGTTTGAGGGCTTCAGCCCGAGTTTTGCGAGCGCGGCAAATAGTCGCGGAATTGAAAGGGATCTGCCGCAGGCAGGCGCTGGCATCGGGGTCGCTTTCTTTTGGTTCCGTTTTCTTTGTCGACACAAAGAAAATGAACCCGCCCGGCGGGACGGAACCCGCCGGTTTTGAAATTGTTTACAATTCTGTTAGCGGGTGCATAGCTCCGAGACCCGCTGACTTTGATGTTAACATCCATTCAAATTTAATTTCTGAACCTGTAGAAACAATAAAGTTATGGCCCAATTTGAACTCATCTCCGAATACCAACCCTGCGGTGACCAGCCCCAGGCCATCAAGGAACTGGTCGAAGGTCTGACACGCGGTGACCGCCATCAGGTTCTGCTCGGCGTCACCGGCTCGGGTAAAACCTTCACCATGGCCAACGTAGTCAACCAGTTGCAGCGGCCGGCCCTGGTTCTGGCCCACAACAAAACCCTGGCGGCGCAGCTTTACAGTGAATTCAAGGAGCTGTTCCCCCACAATGCCGTTGAATATTTCGTCAGCTATTACGATTATTACCAGCCCGAAGCTTATGTCCCTTCGACCGATACCTTTATTGAAAAAGACAGCTCGATCAATGAAGAAATCGATAAACTGCGCCACAGCGCGACCCGTTCGCTGCTGTCCCGCCGCGATGTGCTGATCGTTGCTTCCGTCTCCTGTATTTACGGGCTCGGTTCTCCGGAAGCCTATTACGGCATGCTGGTCAACCTGCGCACCGGCATGGAATTGGACCGTAACAAATTCCTTCATAACCTGGTCGAAATCCAGTACCAGCGTAACGATATCGATTTTCACCGCGGGACCTTTCGAGTGCGGGGGGACTCAGTCGAGATATTCCCCGCTTACGAAGAAAAACGCGCCCTGCGGATTGAATTTTTTGGTGATGAAATTGATGCCATCAGCGAAATCGATCCGCTGCGCGGTCAGGTGATTGATCGCCTTGAACGCACGGCGATCTTTCCCGCCAGTCATTATGTTGCCACCAAACCGACGTTGAAACGCGCCATCGGCGAAATTCAGGACGAACTGCAACAGCGGATCCAGTATTTTCAGGCCAACAACATGCTCCTTGAAGCACAGCGCATCGAGCAACGCACCCTGTTCGACATTGAAATGATCGAAGAGATGGGCTACTGCCAGGGGATCGAAAATTATTCGCGTTTTCTCGACGGCAGAAATCCCGGTGAACCACCGGCAACCCTGCTCTCTTACCTGCCGGATGACGCTCTGATGTTCATCGATGAAAGTCACGTCAGCGTCAGCCAGGTCGGCGGCATGTATCGCGGCGATCGCTCACGCAAGGAAACCCTGGTCAACTTCGGCTTTCGCCTGCCCTCGGCACTCGACAATCGGCCGCTGATGTTTGAGGAATTCACTCAGTGTCAACCGCAGACCATCTATGTTTCGGCCACTCCGGCTGATTATGAAATGGAAAAGGCCCAGGGCGTGTTTGTTGAGCAGGTCATTCGCCCCACTGGTCTGGTCGATCCGCCGATCGATGTGCGTCCGGCAACGGAACAGGTTGATGACCTGATCGATGAGATCCGCCTGACCGTGGCCCAGAAGGCCCGGGTGCTGGTCACTACGCTGACCAAACGCATGGCCGAAGATCTTACCGGCTATCTGCAGGAGCTGAACATCCGCGTCAACTACCTGCACTCCGATATCGATACCGTTGAACGCATGCAGATTATTCGCGCGCTGCGCGAAGGCGAATTCGATGTTCTGGTCGGCATCAACCTGCTGCGTGAAGGGCTTGATATTCCTGAAGTGGCTCTGGTCGCAATCCTTGACGCCGACAAGGAAGGCTTCCTGCGCTCAGAACGTTCGCTCATCCAAACCTGCGGCCGAGCAGCCCGAAACGTCGATGGCCGCGTCATCATGTACGGCGATAAAATCACCCGCTCGATGCAGGCCTGTATCGATGAGACGGAACGCCGCAGGGCAAAACAACTGGCTTATAACGAAGAACATGGCATCACCCCCCAATCGGTCAAAAAGTCCATGCGCTCCATTCTGGATGATCTGTCGAGCAAAGATTACGTTGGCGTACCTCTCGCGGCTGAAGACGAGGCGGTTTATGGCAACCCGGATGAGCTGAAAAAACAGATTGTCGCCCTCAAAGAACAGATGCTTGAAGCGGCAGCCGATCTTGATTTTGAAAAAGCCGCTGAACTGCGTGACCGTATGCTGGACCTGGAGAAGCGTGAGTTGGCGCTGCGAGACACAATCCGATCCTGATATTGTCACCCTCCATGTCGCTTTCGATTGTCCCGAATGAAAAAACCCCCTAAAATTGCAACCAGACCAGGTTACGGGACGCTGAATTTCCTGATCCCGAAGAACGATCCCATGAAAAAAGGCCCCTTGAACCGGGGCCTTTTCAATCAGCTTGCTATTGTCGCTACGCTTAACGGTTGAGCGGATTTTTGGCGTAACCTAAAGCAGCCCAATCCATCCGACCTTCGTCACCATGGCAGTCCAGGCATCCCAGAGCTTGTTCTTTCGGAGCCACCATGTGATCAATGCGCCAGTACATTTCCGTCGGAGCAAATCCGAACTCTCCGCTGTAAGGCAGTTTGCTGGTTTCCATACCGATCTTGACGGAACGCTCCCAGTCATAGGTAGTCCAGAGGCCATCCTCACCATAGATATGATTGGTGATGAAATACAGGTTTTTAGTATCGTAAACCTGCTTGCCCGTATGAATCTTGAAGGGGTGAATTTTGGCTGTTTTATCACTGATATTCCCCAGCGGATAAGCCATCTTTGTCACAGTTGAAGGATCAATTTTATCACCCATCAAGTAAACTCCGGATTTACCATTAAACCATGCGTAGGAAGGTACCATATTCGTCTTCCAGGTTTGGGTACCGGTTGATCTTTTGAAGCGTACTACTTTGCCGTCAATCCCTTCCGGTGGTTCTTCACGTCCTGCCGTCGACCAGTCCCAATCCATCTGGGTGGCATCTTCTTTGGCATAGACAGGGATATGACAGGTCTGGCAGGCGACTCGCCGTGTATGGCTGTTCAGAACCGATTCACTGTGTGGCTCGGCATCATGACACTGCTCACAGCTGATGAGGTTATAACCGTCCGGCGATGTGGCCATGTTGGCACCGGTGATCTTGTGATTCTCTGTAACATGACAGGTCTGGCACTGGAAATCGTTCCCATCGGCATCCATATGGACATCGACCGAGCGATCCGGATAATCCAGGACCAGGCCGATATCGCCATGCTTGGCATTGTTGCCACCACCACCCAGGGCGTGGCAGCTGGTACAGTTCTGGCGCACCGGCATGCCGACATTTTGGGCCACCTCATCCAGCTTGACATGTTCTTTGGGCCAGCCGGAATTGTCGCCATCCTTGTGATAGGTTCCCGTGGTGTCATGGCAGACCAGGCAATCGACTTTGGTTTTGTCGGTAAAATCAAAACTTTCATCCGCCCAACCGTAACCTGCGTGACATTCGCTGCAATGCACCCGGTTACTTGAGGTTGTCGTACAGAAGTTGTTGAAAGCGTTGATCTTGCCGAGCTCCATCTCTTTACCATTCACGGACTGCTTGCGGGTCCAGGTCCAGTGCGGAGTGGTCATAAAGGAATCGGCCTGCTCTTCATGGCATTCCAGGCAGGCTTTGGTGACCGCACTCGCATCCTCAAAAGGACCGGTAATAAACTCACTGTGGTCCATTGCATATGCTGTAACACTGCAAAGCAGGGCAGTCATAAGAACAATCAATATCTTCTTCATCGAATCCACCTTTATCTCATTCATTGAATATATAGTATTGTTGATGCCTTACAGTAAAAAAAGGGAGAGGCCCAGAGGTCTCTCCCTTGTCGCATCATTTCTCTGATTAGAACTTAAGGGTCATCGAAGCGTAAGCATCCCAGGCCTTATCAACAACCGGCAACAGGGAATAAGCAGCGCCATCCTTGATGTCATCAACCTTGACCGGCGCACCTACCGGCGAACCGCTACCGGTATATTCGTAGTCATAATAGAGACCGCCAACCTTGATAAAGGCATTCGGGTTGATGTCAAAGATATAATAGGCTTCACCGACATGCCCACGCGTCGCCAGTTTACTGCCGATCATGTCATCCTGGGCTTGAGTGAACGGTGTCCAGTATTTCGATCCATAGTTGTATTCGAGACCGAATTTACCGTATGGCGCGGGGACCTGAATCCCGACATAAACACCGTAACCATCCTGAGTGTCATCGTTTTCAGCTGCAACTGGAACCATGTAGATTTCACTGCCGTCTTCACTGAGGGTAGCCTGATACACTGCATCAGTCACCATCCCGCCAAACATGCCGGCCTTGCCGTTTGGCTCAAGCCGGGTCCAACCCACAGAACCGAACCAGACGAAACCATTGTCTTCTTCACGGCTGAAACCGAGACCGGCCAGGTTCATGTCACCGATAACGGTTGTCGGGGTGTAACGGGTTTCAAAGTTGAAAGTCGGGAATTTCTGTACGTCGGCATACAGAGTCGGTGCAAACAGTTGAACAAACTGGGTCGGGAAAGCGAAGACACCTTTGAAGCCGTCGACAATATCCTGAGCACGAAACAATGTCGCTGAAACAAAAGTCTGACCATCGTTATAGACATCGATATTGAAGCCACCCAGTTGGGTATCTTTGAGATTGGCGGTCAGATCATCATTAAACAGAGTCCCATTACCCCATTCCGATTCAAAACCCTGGCCGTAACAGAAACGGACGGTCTGTCCTTCGATTCCGGTCAGTTCGCTCAAATGATAACCGACAGTAATTCCGTCAAAGTTAAAGTTGACCAGATGACCGGACGGGGTACCGCCACGCATCTCGTTTTCACGATAGTTCCCCGGGTTTCCATAAGTTGAAGGACGTCGCCCGATCGACAGGTAAAATTTACTGCCGCCGATATCTTTCCAGTCGAAATAGGCCCGCTCAACCCGCAGCCAGTCACCGGAAGTGCTGCCGCCGTCAGTCCCGTCCATGGTGAAAGCGTTCCAGGAATCAAAGACTTTTGAGGTCGTGGTATCCCCCCAGTTCTTGTACATCGACAGCCGACCGGAGAAATTCATATTACTGGCAATGTTGGCTTTCATCCCCAAGCGCATGCGAGTGGTGTAGACGATGTCGTTGTTGATGTCGGAAGTACGGGGTGCAGCGGCCATTGCAAAAGGACCAACACCTGTAAGCATGCCAGCACCAAAAGCCGTAGCTAAATTTGGATATGCTATCAACATTTGGGTCAAAGGAGTCAACGCATCACCAGTAGGAAATGTTCCAGCTGGGTAACCAAGTGCCGCTTCAATAGCTGCTTGTTGCGCTGCAGTAATTGTTTGGGTGCCGATAGGAGTATTGAACTCCGCACTCATAGCTTTTGTAGAAAAATCATCAAAATCTACTAGAATTCCTGGGTTCCAGGTCACATCACCATAATGCAAACTGTCGGCCTTAGTCCGGAGATCGCCATAAAAGCTGATCCGATCCAGGGCCGCGTGACGCTCCGGCTTGTCCATGCGACTGGACAAATCTTCGAGTTCTTCCATGATCTCGGCGATCTGCTTCTGCAGATCTTCGATGGTCGGCTGGGCGGCAAACACTGCGGCAGGCGCCGTCAGCAGGAGCGCCATCATCAAAATAAGCAGTTTCTTCATCGAGTCGTACCTCCTGTAGAGTCGTGAAACTCGTTTTGTTTAACCGCAGGTTTCTGGTGAAGGGGAGTCTGCAGCTTTGTCAAACAGGAACTGGTTGATGTCTTTCAGATCTTTTTCGGGAGTATTTTTAAAGACATCACCCGGGTGCTTATCCGCCTGCTTTTCAAAAAAACGGTCCCACTGCGACATGGTTTTTGACATCGGAGTGATTTCACCACCCTCACCGCCGGCACTGTGACAGCTTTTGCAGTTTTTCTTGAACAGGTGCTTTCCTTTGCGCTGATTGCCACCTTCGATGGCGAGGGCACTGCTTGCAGTGAAAACGACGATCAGACCAAGCAACAGTAGTTTTTTCCAAGTCATATTTTTCTCTCCTTTAAGTGATTGAGTAAGGCATCCGTACACGCCTTGTTGATCTGGTTGCTCAAGAACAGTTTTGTCTACTAACACCCTGAAAAATAGTTTTCAAGTGTTTTTTTGGCCATTATTTGGGAATAATGACTATATAAAGAACTTATACCCTCATAAGTTGGTGGTATTTTTTATTTATTCATAATTTCCATAAGGTTAGACGAGATAATAACAACTGAAAACCACAACCCAAACCCACTCTGTTTGCCGAGTATTTATTTTTTCCACTCTCTCCAAACTCCACAGAAAAGCGGTCGTATAAGTCATGCTCAAGCCCTCATAAAAAAATTTTATATCTACAAAGCGACCAGCCTTATTGATATTGCTGACAGAGCAGAGAATCAGCTAGAGTAATCACACTGACATTTATCAGAGGAGAAGAAATGCCGATTTCATTCTATGAGGCGCGTCAGAGAATACTCGATCATGTTCCCCTGCTCGACATGGAAAAAGTCCCCCTTCTGGATGCCGCAGGACGAGCCCTGGGTCAAGATATCGTAGCGGACCAGGCTCTTCCGATTTTCAACAATTCCGCCATGGACGGCTACGCAGTGCGTACTGAGGATTGTACCCTCGGCAGCTCTCTGCCGGTGGTGGGTCAGCTGATCGCCGGAGGAAAGCCACACGACACCATTCAACCCGCAACGGCAGTACGCATCATGACCGGTGCGGCGCTTCCCCAGGGTGCTGACAGCGTCATTCCGTTTGAGAATTGCCGGGAAGAAGACAGCGCTATCACCATCACGCAGACGGTAAAAAAGGGGGATCATATTCGCTGGGCCGGGGAAGATGTTCGTCCGGGTGACAAACTCATTTCTGCGGGGACACTACTGCGCCCCAGTGAAATCAGCATCCTCGCCTCGCTGCGTCATGCGACTCTGAATGTACGCAGACGTGCCCGGGTCGCCATCCTGGCCACCGGGGATGAACTTCAGGACATCAACGAACTATACTTCGAGGGGGGAATCATCAACAGCAACTCCTGGGCCCTGTCCGCGGCGGTTAAGGAGCTGGGGGCTATTCCCGTCATCCTCGGCATCGCCCGCGACAACCTCAGCGATCTGAGAACAAAAATCAGGGAAGGCCTGCAGGCCGATGCTCTGATCACTTCAGCAGGTGTTTCAGCCGGGGATCGTGACCTGGTTCGCGAGGTTCTGCGGGAATTCGACACTCAGGAGCTGTTCTGGAAAATCAACATCAAACCCGGCCATCCCACCGCTTTTGGCCTTTGTCAGAACAAACCGGTCTTTTCCCTGCCGGGTAATCCGGTTTCAACCCTGTTGACGTTTGAAGAGTTCGTCCGCCCGGCGCTGCTCCAGATGATGGGACACCGTACGGTCCTGCGCCCTCTGCTGAAAGCCACCCTGACCGAATCGCTGAAAAAGAAACCAGGCCGCCTGCAGATCATGCGTGTTGCCCTTTCCTTCGATCAGCAGGGTGAACTGCAGGTTGCAAGTGCCGGTGACCAGAACACGGGAATCGTGAGAACATCACTTCACGCTCAGGGAATTGCCCTGCTGGCTGAAGAACGAGATTTTTTCGTCGCCGGTGAGAAAATAGATGTCCACCTGCTTGGACCTTCAACCGCCCTGGGATACTGATCGGCAGCCTGAAAAATTTCCTGTTGATGAATAGGGGCAATCAACGTAGAATCCCGGTCGACAAATCAATTCGGGAGGTAGTTCGTTCGCTGGTGCGGCGCACGGTCTTCAAAACCGATGGGGGGCGTATCCCGTCCCTGGTGTGTTCGATTCACATCTACCTCCGCCATTCAAACTGGTCATATGCCCGTTCCGGGTGGGCATATCAACGTAAAAAGCGGCCTTTCTTCCCAACATATTTTTATCCTCCCCACAAAAGCACTTAAAATCGCATCACTTTTTCTTTCTGGTTTCCTGCAGAAGATGGTTTATTTTTTGCAGATATTAGAGGTTTTGTGAACTCTGACCACCTGATTGATTTCATCATTTTCTTCTGGAGGATTCCATGACCCGCAAACTGACCAACCTGTGCCTTGGCTTTTTCTTTGTCCTGATTTTTTCCGCGACCGGCGTCCTTGCCGCACCGGAGTTATCCATCAAAGATTGTGGAAAATGCCATGAAGTCCAACCGGCTGAAATCGAAGCCGCTGGGGCCGCCCACAAAGACCAGATAAATTGTCTCGATTGCCACACTGGCCACCGGCCGATGAGCGCGAACAACATCCCCGCCTGCGCCCAGTGTCATGAAGGGACGGAGCATTATGCGCTGCCCAGTTGTATGAACTGCCATAACCCTCACCAGCCGCTGGCGGTTGTCCTCGAAGGTGAATTAAAGGCGGAATGCCTGACCTGTCATACCGAACAGAATGCCCAGCTGGTGGCCAACCCGAGCGCACACACTGAAGTATCCTGTAATTTCTGCCACGCAGAAAAACATGGTGTGGTTCCGGCCTGTACGGAATGTCATGAGCCTCATTCAGCCGACATGGGACAAAAAGATTGTGCCGTCTGTCACGCTGCGCACGAGCCGACCGTTCTGGAATACCCTGCCACAACCCAGAACATTCTCTGCGCGGCCTGTCATGAAACGGCTTATGCTGAGCTTCTGGCAACCACGACCAAGCACCGCAATGTCGGCTGTGTGGAATGCCATGCCAACAAACACAAAACCGTTCCCGCCTGTGCCGATTGTCACGGCATGCCGCATGCGGCCGGCATGCATGCTAAGTTCCCGAATTGTGGGGACTGCCACAATACCGCTCATGATCTGAATAATCTGAGCAAATAATATGTCCCGGCGGGCTTTTCTACTGGCGACTGCTGTTGTTTTACTGCTATCCGGGGTGGCTTTGGCCGCCCCGGCACAGCAGCCTCTCATTGCGGATCAAAAACTTTACGCCGTTGATCCGCAACCGTTGACCCTGGCCCAGTGTGGTCAGTGCCATCCACAGCACTTTAAGGAGATTAAACGTGAGGGAGGGCGGCATCAGTTTGACTGCCGCGGGTGCCATGCGATTTTTCACGCCTACAATCCGCGCAAAAACAATTACGCCGAGCTGATGCCTGCCTGCACCAACTGTCATGACCTGGTTCACGGTGAGAGACATACGGTCTGCCTCAATTGTCACAGCAACCCGCATGCAGCGGCTCGCGCCCCCGCGATCGCGGGAGTTTCACAATTCTGCAGCGACTGTCACCAGGAGCAACAGGCGCAGCTTGTTGTGCTGCCGAGCCGACATACCCAACTTTCCTGCGACAGCTGCCACCATACTCGGCACGGGCTGATTCCTTCATGCGAGGAGTGCCACCAGCCCCATTTTGACGGCCAGCCGATGACCAGTTGTTCGGCCTGCCACGATGTCCATCAGCCCCTGGTGATCGCGCTGGGTAAAAATGTCGATCTGCGGACCTGTTCCGACTGTCATCAGGACATCTATGGGAAATGGCAGAAGACCACGAGTAAACACGGTCAGGTCGGATGTTCAGAATGTCACGGTCAACACAAACAGATTCCGGATTGCAGATCCTGCCATGGCATTCCACCGGCTCACAGTCCGGCTATGCTGAAAAAGTTCCCCCGCTGTCTCGACTGCCATCTGGACGTTCATGATTTACCGACCAAAAACTGACCGGGAGATGACGGAACCTTGAACGGAAAAGTTGGCAGACGTCTTTTACTCTCAATCATCAGCATCATGTTTGCGGTTTCCGGCGCTCTTTGTGCCGCAGAACCGACAGCCGCACCAACTGACTTTTGCGCTCAATGCCACGTCAAGGAAGTTGAGGATATTTCAGAAGAGGGGGAAGCCCATCAAACGGAACTGAGCTGCACAGATTGTCACCCGGGGCACAAACCGAAAAGCCTGGAAAATATTCCCAGGTGCAACAGCTGCCATGCAGGCACAGCCCACTATGACCAGCTGCAGTGCCTGAACTGTCACACAAATCCGCACCGCCCCATGGTCATAAAACTACCCAAGAAAGCTCACGCAGAATGTCTCACCTGCCATGAGAGCCAGGATCAGGGCCTGCAACAACACCCGAGTTACCACAGTCAGCTGGTCTGTACCGATTGTCACTATGACCATGGATTTTTGCCCGAATGTCTGTCGTGCCACCGTTCCCACGGCCCGAGCATGACGGAATCCAGCTGCCAAACCTGTCATGCCCCACACAAACCACTTGAGATGCACTTCGCAACGACAGATATCCCGACCGATTTCTGTGCTCCATGCCACGCACAGGCAACGTCACAGTTAGAGGCTACAACGAGCAGGCACGGACAACTGAATTGTGCCACATGTCATTCCTATCGACATGGCACAATTCCGCTGTGTCGGGATTGCCATGGCGAACCTCATGCCGTGGCCATCCACGCCAAATTCACCAGTTGCGGGGAATGTCACGGCACGGCACACAGTTTGGAATAGGAATAACAATCGAATTGCGCTGAGCGTTTACTGCAGATGTTATCCTCTCAATCTATTGAACTTCTCGAAGAAGCAGCTGATGTGAATATTTACTTTTCAAGGCGGACATCCAGTCGGCGTAGAGCAGATCGTACTTTTTCTTTTCCTGCTGCCGGCGGATTTTATCTTTCACCTCTTCAAATTCCAGTTGTTTCGGCTCATTGACTTCGGTCAGTTTAATCACATGAAAACCAGCCAGAGTTTCAACCGGACCGGCGACATCTCCCGGGCTGAGATCAGCGATCGCATCTTCAAATTCCCTGACGATCTGACCGCTGTGAAAATAGCCGATATCACCTCCAACCATTTTTGTGCGGTCATCGGAATTATAGTAAGCGAGATTGTAAAAGTCCTCGCCATTGCGTGCCCGTTCAGCCAATTCTTCAGCTTTCAAGCGTGCTGGTTCCTTGTCGGTCGCGATCCGTGCCGGATCGACTTTGATCAGGATATGGCTGGCTCGATACTGCTTGGGTCGGTTGAACATCTTCTTGTTGCGCTCATAAAAATCACGGATTTCACTTTCAGATATCTTGGTTTTTGAACCGACCGCCAGTTCCTCAGCTTTCCGGGCCAGCAGCATGCGATCAATGGATTGATAAAAATCCTCGATTTTCTCTTTGCCGAGGGCGTCCTGTAAGGCTTTTTCCGTGGTAAATTTTTCGCGAATATTCTTCAGCCGTTCTTCCCGCTCAGCCCGGGACACACGCAGCTTCTGCTCCAAAGCGAACTGAGCCTTATAGCCCTGTTCAATCAGGTTGTTCAGCACCTGCTCTCTCACCTCGGCAATCTTTTCTGCGGAAATCCCGCCATGAAAACTTGTATTCATCGGCAGGATGCGCTGCATTTCACGATTCAGCTCGTATTCAGTCACCGGAGTTTCCGCAACCATCGCAACAATATCTTCACCGGCACAAGCTGTCGCTGGATGAAAAAAGACCGCCCCCAGCAAAACAGGCAAACACAGACCCAGAGTTAATGATTTCAGCATGCAGGAGCTCCTGATGACATCAAGCAGTTAAGCGTTAATAGAGTTATGTTAAAGAGATCTTTTCAAGAACAGCGTTGAGCTTTTCCCGGCCACGCTCCAACTCCTGTTGATCGCCCCCCGGCTTCAGGCCAGTTTCTATTTTATTCAGGGCATCTCTGAGTTGCTCAAACCAGAAGCGATTGTTGATGCGTGCCTGTTCGAGGATCGCAGTCAATTCTCCGGCCTGCATCAGACATTTTTCACAAGTGAAGGGCCTGCTGAAATTGCCGCGTGCGATCGACTGAATCGTCTCATTCATGCTCAGGAAATTTCGATTGATCCGACGAAAAACCAGCAGAGAAATTATCAGTACAGCAATAAAGATCACCCCGATAATGGCAAAATTGACATTAAACAGAAGATCGACCAGAAAATCGCTGACCCGCGCTATTTTGATATGCGTTTTATACAGGTGCTGTTCCACTGCTCGATCAATCTGCCAATAAAGCAACACAATCCCAAGACCGGCAATAAGTGAGATAGCCAGGGTATAAAGCAGGACAAAGCGCCCCTGAAACTGCTTTTTGATATAAAACTTGCGTTTAAGAAAACTCGGGCGGGCCATCGGCTATTCTCCTCTTGCAACTATTTGATATGACACTCTAGACAGAGCGCACTACCACTGTTGTTCATCGTCAGCATACGATGCTGACTGGAATATGGATTGTGACAGGAAGCACATCCGACCTTGCCGTCATACAAAGCAATATAGGGGGAAAGGGTCTCAACGGGACGCAGTTCCCGATCCTTTAACGTTGCCCTGCGATAATCCATCCCGATGGGGTGCGACAAACCGTCGCGCTGGTAGGTCAAAGCATCTTCGCCGACAATTTTATAGCTGGCATCCGAAGCAATAACACCATCGTGGCAACTGAGACACTCCAGGGAAACGCGATCCAGAATCTGCGTCATAGCTGCGTTTTCGTGATAAACACCCGATTTTGAGTGGGCAATGCTGACGGTGCCGAGGTGCGGATCCTGCATCGGCATCAACCCTCGGTGACAGAGGCTGCAAAAATCCCGACCGCGCGCCTCAGTTCTCAGATACTGATTGGCGGCCGAAGCGTGCGGATCATGGCAGGTCACACAGGTCATCTTGCCGCTCCAGTCAAGCCGGAAGCCATCCGGAACAGGCATGCTGGGAACAATGCCGATGGGATGAGAATTATCGCGCGGCACATTGTGACACTCCAGACAGAGAAAACTGATTGAACGGGCAAAACGTCCCGGTTCTCCAGCTTGCGGTTGCGAAAGATGACAGCTTTCACAGCGTCCGGTAAAATCATGACCCCGGTCGGTCAGGCTGCCCCAGATCACAACCCCGAAGAGCAGCGACCCAAGGCTCAAGCCGAACAGACAGGTGAAAACCGCTCTGAATTTCACTTATCCCCTCCGTCCGGCAGGAATTCACCCATGTTTTCTCGAATCCGGCAGATCTGCCGGGTCACAAGCTCCGTATCCGGCTTCCCCGAGGAAGACAATTCTTCGCTCAATATCTGCGCATTGCGATAGACACCCCTTAAGGAGGTTGACAGATCATTCAGGGAATCAACCATCGGCTTCAGCTGATCCGTTTTTCGCGTTGCCACCCGTTCGGGGAATTGACCGGCAGCGACCTGGCCGAGAACCTCTTCATAGCGAAAAATCGGACCGGCAATCTGATGGGACACCAGCAGGGTGATGATCAGAGTCAGAACCAGAATAACCAGAATCTGTATCAGTCCGATCACCCCCAGATAAAACGGCAGGTTCTGATCGAGAAAATAAAGCGTTCTTAGACTTTCCAGATAAGTACCCCCAAGGGCGCGGTCCAGAAGCAGATACAACAATCCGTTGACACACACAAAAACCATCAGCACAACCAGGCCGTATTTGAGCTGAAAAGCCGAACTGAAGCTTAATTGAACGGGCTTTGACTGATTCATAGAATCCTTCACCTTTCTACCCCTATCCACTGTTACATCCCGTAGAATTTCGGGTTGCGGTTATGGCAGCTGACCGAGCATGATCTGTTGACGGAATCATAAACAGCCGTGGACGGATTAACGAAGCGGCTGTCAAAATTGATCAGATGGGCATTGGCTGAAGTTGTCGCACCACCCGTTAACGGCACGCCATGTGGATCGTGGCAGGCACTGCAGGGCGCACCATAACTCAAGACATGGGTTCTATGGCTGCTCTTGTTCCCGGTGCCAAAATTTGTTCCGCTGCCGTCCATGGCAAACAGGAGATCAGGATCGTGACAACGGAAACACAGCGCGTAATTCGACACGCTGTAACTCAAGGGATAAGTGTCCTGCTCATAGCGGGCAATCAGGATGTGTGGATAGATCGACCCGTGCGGGCCATCCGCCCCGATTCCCCCCGCTTTGACGCTGACATCACTGCCGTGGCAGTCGCTGCAGTAAATCATACTTGTTTCCGTGTATCCTGGCCTGAGGCTGGGCACATCAGGGTTCTTCCCCAGGGCGGCAACCGGATGAAAAGAGGGATTTTCCGGATCATACCTGAGCCGTTCGTTGGTTTCCTGAATCTTCCTGGGCACGACAAAGCTACTGACAAAAGCATTATCCGCATGACATTTGAAACAGACTTCATATTCGTAGCCGGCCTGGTCCAGAACCGCCCCGGAAATACTGATCCCCTTGACGCCCGTCAGGCGACCGTTGACATCCGGAGGTGAATCGAGCGGGGCCCCCTGATCGCTGACCTGGTGAGGGTTATGACAGTCGGCACATTCAACATGCTTGCTCATGGTTAAGGGATTTTCAGTCGGATCATGAACTCCGGTCGCATAGTTCATCGGATGGTTATAGAACTGGCTGATCGGAGTCTGAATGTTGATCCCGTCACCGCTGCCGTTGTGACAGGTGGTCAGACAGTTTCCTTCTTCAAGCGCGCTCTGCAACAGATGTTTCGCGCCCGGGGCACCATGAGGTTGATGGCAGTTCTGACAACCATTCTCGGCCGTGGCGATAGCGGTCGCATGGCTGCTGGTCTGCCAGCCGGTTTTGTCGTGACAAGCGAGACAGAGAGCTGAATTCTGATTGCTCATGACCAGAAACTTGCCGTGGATATCCTTATGCGGGTCATGGCAGCTGGTACACTGCAACAGCTGGCCACTTTCAAGACTGATCTCTGCAGGCAGAGACTGTGGGTCTTTCAACTCTCCGCGTTGGGCCGCCAGCGTCGAGGTATAGGCAAAGGAAATCGGATGATCATCGGACAGGTCGGTCTCCAGATTGGAAAGCCCTCCAGGCATAGTGGTGATGCCACCGCTCAACGGAATCGGTTCCGTTAAACCTTCGAGCATACCGATGGCGATGGTACCGTCATGGCAGCTGAGACACAGGCGCGAAGCGCCGGTGGGCTGACCCGGTTCCGCAACCAGGGTCGAAGATCCGTAGAGATTATAGATCGCGTGACTCAATGACCGGTTCCACAGAGGAGCAACAGCGGTGGCGTGATGGGGAGTGTGACAGAAGACACACACCCGGTCCTCAGCGGTCGCGGTAATACTCCCCGGTCCACTGACAGAAAGATTGTGCTTGGTGGTTAAAATATCGCCATAGCTGAGCGGAACAAGAATAATCAGTCCCACCAGAGCACCCGCCAACTGTAAAAGTTTTGTCCTGCAGCGTCCCATAGAAGCCTCTATAAACTTACGCTATCCAGCTATCGCTTTCATTCAGGAATTCCAAGACACCCAGATTCCGCTATTCAGTGAACGGACTGAAATACCTGAATTCTGCGGTTGTAGGTATCCGCGACAAAAATCCGATTCTGCCGATCAATAAACAGGCCCGAAGGCATCCAGAACTGCCCCGGCCGCGTACCGTTATCACCAAAGCTGATCAACAACCGGCCGTCTCGGTCGAAAACCTGAACCGCGTCAAACAGGGCATCACAGACAAAAATATGACCGTGCGAATCAACCGCCAGACCCTTGGGTTTGGCAAAACTTCCCGGCGTATCCCCCGCCTGACCGAAAGCCGAGACAAACTCTCCGGCGCCGGTAAAAATCTGAATCCGCGCGTTGAGAGCGTCGGTCACGTAAATTCGATCCGTGCCGTCCGCCCAGATATCGGTGGGGAAATTGAACTCCCCGTTTCCCGTGCCGCGCCCGCCGAAACGGAACTTTTCGACGCCGGAGCGATCAAGGACCACGATTTCGTGGGCCGCGGTATCGGTGACATAAAACCATCCCGAACCCTGGTCAACAGTGATGCCGGTCGGACGCTGCAGATCCCGAGGCCCCCAGAGATCCAAATGCCGGCGCTGAAAATCGTAGCGCAGGATTCGGCCCTGTGCTGAATCGGTGATATAGAGGCCATTGTCGAAAAAATTCAGGCCGATGGGGGCCTGAAGTCCGGCATTTTCATCCCCCTCTATGGCGAAATAACTTTCATTCACCATATCGAAAACATGAATTTTCGCCCCCGCCGTGTCGGCTACAAACAAGCGGCTGCCATTGTCGGTACAGACCCCGTAGGGTCGAGTCATATGAGCAATTTTAGGGCCGAGGAAAAAATCACCGAGTTTACCCCAGAAACCCGTGCGTGACGCAGTATCTTCGAGCACCTGATATTCCCCGACCCAGGCGATTTTTGCGTCCAACGGCGCCGCGGGCCAAACGAGCTTGGTGGTGACAAGATCCTGTTCCGGAACTTGATGACCGGAACAGCCAACCAGCAAAAACAGTCCTGCCAGGACAATGATCAGTCGTTGTATTGTGCAAAATCTGCGCATTTCACAATTCACATTCAAACTCTCTCTGCGTGCTCCGCCTTACTCAGCGCCTCTGCATTAAAGTTTTCTTGGTGCCCTTGGAAACTTGGCGGCAAACAGCATCTATTGTGGATCTGAGAGCTAAAAATAGCGCCTGATTCTAAACCCGAGATTATCTTCCCGGGCCGTTCTGTCTTCATAAAGCTTCCAGGTCACATCGGCATTCAGCAACAATTCAAATTTATACCAACGCGCTTCAAATATCATGCCGAGCAGAATATCATCCTGGTCGCGGTTTTGCCCGCGAATATCGATCACCCGCCCGCGCAGGTTCAGGGTCATGTTGCGCCGCAGATAACGGCGATAGTCGGCGTTGAACGACAGCGAGTTTCTCCCTTCCTCGTCCCCCGTCAATCCGCTGGTTCTTTCGTTCTGGCGCGTTGTCGTGTAACGTTCGGTGAGGCGCAAATTCAGCGAGCGGGCGTTTTTTCTGAAGAGATAATTCACAAAGGCCTCGGTGGTTTTGTCAGTACTGAGAGTCGAATCCAGGTAAGTATAGCTGCTGCCGAAGGAGACAACCTCAAAATCGCCCTCAAAACCGACCTGGGCATAGGTCTGATCGGTCAGTGGTGAAACATTGACGACACCGGACGTCAGGGTCTGATCGGTCGTACTGAAACTGCCATAAACGCGATAACGTTGTTGAAACAGGCTTAACGATGTGGAAACAGCATGTCCGGTGGTGGAGTATTCGATCGAATTATTGACGCGGTAAAGGTAATCAATGGACAGCAAATCCCCCGCGACAATCCCTCCGCCGATGATTTCCAACTCGGTTCGCCGCCCGATGACATTGATGCGGTATTCCGTGTCACGGGTATAGATTATCGAGCGATCGGCACTATAAACCACGATACTTTCCGGAATAATATCGGGCTGCTCAAGAAACCCGGCGAGAAAGACCGTGACGGTGAACGTTTCATCGATCACCGTCAGTTGCTGATCGACCAGGTTGCGGTCGGTTACACCGTAACGATAGCGGTAGGACATATTCAGATGACTGTCCCGCGGCAGCTTTTTGCTGTACGACCAGCCGGCCTGGGCTTGCCAGTCCCGCTCTTCGCCAGTCAGGTAATCGGTTTGATCGACACGGTAGCTCAGCCGGGTTGTCAGACTGTCAAACAGCTGGTGTTCAAGGGCGGCCTCACCACTCTGCTGTCGCTGCTCCTGATTGGGGGTTTCGACATTGCGGTAGCCATAGGATAATTCTGACGACAAGGCCTCGCCCAGCTGCAGTTTGAGATCTTCATCCCAGGTCCGGGTCTGCCGTTCGGATGTGCCACTATCCTTCACCAGCCGATAGCGTGAATTGAGTGAACTCTTTCTGCTCAGCGATCCCCAGCGCAGCAGGTTGTGAAGTTCGATTTCATCGCTGTCGGTCCGGTTTAAAACCGTGGACTGGCCTGAAAGCTCCGTACTACGGCGACTGGTCTCGGCATCGAGCCGTGTTTCACTGAAGTCAGCGCTGGACGAGCTGACGCTGAAAGCCAGTTCTTCCGTGTCCTGAATCCGGTCGATGGACAAACCCGATGTTTCCGTCGTGTCGTAACGATAACTCAGACGCGCCGGCAGAAAACTGTTGCGCAACGCGATTGCCGCGGCCAGCGCCTGACGGGTCTGATCGTAGCTTTCGGTAAACGGGGCTGAAATGCGCTCCTGGGTCAGACTCGACATCAGGGTGATCGGAGTGACCCGCCGCTCAAAGGCGATCAGATCCAGCTGGTATTCCCCGGTAAATCCGATTGAGCTTCCGCTGCAACCGCTGCCGCCGCTTTGATTTTCATAAGTCTGATCGAGGCCGAATTCCACAGCCAGCCCGCCATTGGCCAGATCCCGATCAAGAATGGCGTAATCGATATCCAGGTGGTAGGTTTCCGAGAGTTCGTGGTCCTGAGAGTAACGATCCTCAGCGCCATCACTGCTGTCACTCTTGCCGCTGTAATCATATTCAAGTTGCGCCCAATGACGGAAGTTCGACAGCTGGAAAATCACTTTTTTGCGCGCGGCTTCAGCAGGCGAGGGCGGTAGAAAAAAAACGCAACAGAGCAGCAGTAAAAAGACGGTCTGGCGGGAGGATTTCTGCTGTGTCAACCGATAGAACACCATGCTCCCGATCCCCGTCTCCCAACGCATCATTCCAACATCCGCAGCGGACGTTGTTATTTCAGAAAATAGCGGGCATCCCCCGCGTGCGGATCGTGGCATTCACCGCAACTGATGGTTTTCACCACAAACCGCTCATGCATCGCCGCGGCCAGGCGGGATTCCTGATGACAGGTCGCACAGATCTTGTCCGGACCTTCTTTCAACAGGGACGGGTAGGATGAATTGTGCGGCAGATGGCAGGCCAGGCAGTCGCCCACCGCGACCGGGCCATGAACGTTATGCCCCTTGACGAAATCCTTATGGCAGACGCCACACAGCTCACGCTTCGGGGCAATCAGTCCGGCATTGACATTTTTGTTGTTGGAGTGGCAGTCGCGACAGTTTTTTTCCTTGTAGGGCTTATGGGACGATCCCATAGGTTTGGCTGCAGCGCCATCCGCTTCATCCAACTGACGCCCGGCGGCTTCGGCAGCAACCCGCTCCTGATAATACTGGTCGCACATCTGCCCCGCCGGCGGGAGGGAGGGTACGCCATCAAAAAGCGTGCTGAGCACCTTGTGCCGCGTCACCGGATCGCCACAGCCGACCAGCCCGGCTATACAACAAATCAACAGACAGTATTTCAACGAATGGTGAAACAATAGCCCCTCTACGCTTTATTCAACGGTTCTTTAACCGAAAAGAAAGTTTGCCGCCAAGACTCGAAGAACGCCAAGAAAATCAAAATCAGTTTTTAATCCAGGGCGAAAATCCTTCTTGGTGCTCTTGGAGGCTTCGTGGCTACGCAGCCTTTGTTTTGGTTATAGCTCCGTTATTCAATTTCGTTCATTACATCAACATTGAACGCCACAGGTTACCGCTTTTTCAACTGCTCCGGATCGGCCTTGCGCATGCGCTCCAGGGATTCACGATAATAAGCCTCGTAATCGATCCCCTGCATTTTTCCCAGGCCGTAAATATTAACTTTGTAACGCCCCACCTGGTTGACCACCAGAATCACCTGTTCCAGATCAAAACCGGGCGCGGCGAACTGCTGGTAAAAATCGAGATCCTCGTCGGTCACGGCAATGCCGGCCGGGACATTGAGGGAACCGACCGGCAGGCCGGGATCACCGAAAAACATCAGCAGGCGATCTTCTTCATTGAATAACTGGACATTCTGATGAGCGGCATCAACCACGTAAAAGCGCTTCTTGCTGTCGCCGGCCACGCCGCGCGGACGGCCGAACTGACCGAAGCCATCCCCCATTTTGCCGAACGAACCGAGGGTGTTACCATCGCGGTCAAGCTTGATGATTGATCCGCTCCCGGCATTTGCCACATAAAGCAAACCCTGCCGGGTCAACTCCATATTGGTTGCCAGGTAAAGCCGCTCCAGGGGGTTGTCGGCGTCCTGACCAAGACCTTCGACCAGCTCACCGTTTTGCTTATTGAACACCAGAATCTTGTGCCGTGACATATCGAGAGCATAAACCCGCCGGTCATCAGCAGCCACATCGACCGGCTTCATGTCGTAACCCGGCCCGTAAGCACGCTGAAAATTTCCCTCAACATCGTAGGCCACGACCTGTTTCCGCCCGGTATCAGCCACATAAAGGTTGCCCTCAGGGCCTGTCGTCAGGTTGATCGGTTTTTTCAGTTTTCCAGGCCCAAAATCGCCTTTCAGCCAGGTGAAGGATTTCAAGCGCAGATCGATCACGGCAACTTTGCCGGAAATCGTATCACTGACGTATAATTTTGTTCCGCTTGCCGTAATACCGTAAGGTTTGCTGAAGGTTTTCAGCTCCTCCTTCTGGACCGCATTCACAGAGAACAGTGAAAGCTCCGCTTCGGAGCCTTCAACATCACGAGAGTCACCGATTCCTGTGAGAAACTGAATGCGCGGGGGTGTCGGTGCCGAAGGAAAAAAGACCGCTTCTTTTGTCTTCATTGCGGGCGGTGCTGCACACCCAGAGACCATGAACAACGCGAAAAACAACAGAACAATGACGGGCATGCCCCACCTCGGCTTCAGCAATAAGCGGCAAAGAAACATACAAAAATACATATAAATATCAACAAGATAAAAGATAAGCTACCCAATGAAAGAGCTTACCCTGAGGCGAAACACCCACACAACAAAAAACCGGAGAGCACCGGCATTCACACGAAAAAATTTATCAATCACCAGCCACCCGACAACTCGGGTGGCTGGTGATAATTAACTTAAAGGTTACTTAATGTGACATGCAAGACATAAAGCTGATTCCCCATTGTTCATCAGCAGGAAATTACTCACTTCACCAGCATGCACATCGTGGCACGATGCGCAAGTCATGATCCCCTCATAAAGGTAGTCACCGATAGTCCCCCCGGACGGACCCAAAGGTTGATCCACATCTTGTATTTCACCATCCAATGTGACTGAGTCAGCATAAACAAAACCCACGGGGTGATCGTTGGAAAGATCTGTTCCAAGAACTCTCTGACCGGTCATAAGGTTAGTGGAATTTGCAACAACAGCATTGTCTATTGCAATGGTCCCATCATGGCAACTCATACAGAGCCGTGACGGTCCAGCGAGTGGATCAACGGCTGTATTGTCATCACCGTCGAAAGTCGGTGATGAATAGCTGGTGTAACCAGTATCGTCAGCGATCTCATTCATACTCCAGAGAGGGTAGCTATCACTGCCTGCACCATTATCTATTCCAAATTCTTTGGCATTGTGAGGGGTGTGGCAATAGGAACATATCTGGCCGGTTAAACCTGCCCCTCCATCGCTCAAATCATGAGAGGAGCCGGCAATTTCTGCAAAAGTTGGTACAGCAAAAACACAGCTTAAAAGCAAAGCTGTAATCAATTTCATCGTTGTTCTCATTTTTGACCTCCCAGTCTTTTCAATCTGTGGCAGCAGACTGAAACAGTTAATATCTCCCAAAATGATTTTCATTTGATGTGCGGCCTTGACGCGACCTCCTTCCCGGCCGATGACAATGAAGCAAGTTCGAGACTCTAATGAGCAAGCTTGATGCCAACTTAATCCGGGAAAATTCACTCTGGGGAAAACTGATAACTAACTGTTTTTATAGAGAAAAATAAAACAACTGAACGCACGCAAACACGATCTGCGAAAAGCTGCCCCTCAACTTACAGATATGGACGGGGGAAATGCCCGGACGAAACTCCCACATGGTGATATGCCCGGGTCAAGAAACGAGAGTGACCGGTTACTTCTGATAATCGACGGGGTTTTCCCGGTCATATTCAAAGGTCTGATGACAGCCGGGCGAACAGCTGCCGCCGGTGGCGGTTTTGACGAAGCGGGTCGGAATTTTCCAGTCGCCGAAATCGGCCCCTTCTTCGCTCATCAGTTTTTCCAGATTGGCGGCATGGGGTTCATGACAGGCGCGACAGCTCCGCCCCTTGTACTTGTTGGCGACGTGGAGATAGTGGAGGTTCTGCTTGCCGTTGCGAAAATCGGTATAGATCGTAGTTTGTTCGAAACGCAGCAGGTTTTTATCGTGGCATTGCAGACAGAAATCATAACAGCCGGTGGTATAGGGGTGATAAAAACTTGCGGGATAGGGCCCTGTGAGCATACGGGTATTATCCGACCCGTGAGGATCATGACAAGCCGAACATTGACCGTCCTGCAGCGGCCCATGAAGGTGGCTTTTGCCGGCAATATCCTTGGCGATATTTTTCAGCGGCTTTGATCGACTGTAATCGTCCTGCCCGTGACAGGAGAGGCAGACATCCTGTTCCGGCTGCGCCAACAGTGCAGCATGCTGGGAAAAATGGGCGGCATGACAGGTACTGCATTTTTCCGGACGATAGAGCGCCGCATGTTTCACTTTGGCTTTTTTGGCTTTGCGTCCAACATCGCCATGACATTCCATACAGACTGCTTCGATTTCCTGACTCAGCAGCTTGGCCGCCGGAGCGCTGTGGGGATTATGACATGCGGTACAGCTGGAATCCTTGACCGCGGTATGGATAATCGGCGCATTGGCCAGCCCCTCGGCGATGTCGGCATGACAGCCGGTACAGAGTTGCTGCGGCGCTTTGGCCAGCAAGCCCAGCTGATTGGCTTCGTGGGGATTATGGCACTGGGTACAGGCTCCGGCAACGGCGGGTCCGTGACCAAAGGCTTCGGTGAACATGGCGGAATCGTGGCAATTGCTGCACAGCGCAGTTAGATCATGATCCGTCGGCAACAGCTTGGGACCCTGATTGGACCCATGGGGATCATGACAGGACAGACAGTCACCTTCGGCCACTGGAGCATGGACAGTCAATTTGCGACCATATTTATCGTGACATTGATAACAGAGCTTGGCACCAGCTTCGACCAGTTGAAAGCTGCTCCCCGTCTGCGCAGGATGTTGCTCAGTCACCTGCTCGTGACAGGCGGTACAATCACCGTCGGCAACCGGCATGTGGCTGAATTCGATATCGTTGAGATCGGCATGGCAGTCGGCAGTGGAACAGCTTTCAACCATGGCAACGGCAGAAAATGGCAGGCAGGCCACAACCATAAAACAACCCAAAATCAATCCACGGACAAAATAAAAGTCAGGTTTCATGACCACTACCTATAAACCAGAGAAATTCACTGTATTATCCAGGAACTGCCTGCTGTGCATCCCGGGACGTTTTTTGATCGGCAGGTGCTGAAATCGGGGAAGTTTTGGCCGGATAATTATCCAGCCCGAATTTTTTCCGCCGATAGCGAAGGGTATCGATTGATAATCCTAAACACTTGGCCGCTTTGGTCTGGTTCCCCTCGTAGCGGGCAAGAGCCTGCTTGATGTATTCCTTTTCCACCTCTTCCAGACTGATACCCTCGGGAGGCAGCACAATGGCCGACTCGGCCGACATATTACAGCCGAAAACACAGCCTCCGTTCCTGGCGTTTTCCGCCCCGGGATAAATGCAGATATGGTCTGTTGAAATGATTTTCCCCTGCTCGAGCATCATGGCGCGCTCGATGGCGTTGCGTAGCTCGCGCACATTACCCGGCCAGTTATGGGCCATCAGCATCCGCAACGCCTCGCTGGAAATTCCTGCTACGGCACGGCCATATTCACCATTGAGGCGATCAATGAAATATTCAACCATACTGGGAATACATTTCTTTCTTTCTCTCAGCGGCTTCAGGCTGATGCACATCATATTCAGACGATAGAACAGGTCACCACGGAAGCGGCCATCCTGAACCATGGCATTTAAATCCTGATTGGTTGCGGCGATAATACGAACATTCGTGGCAATATCGTTCTGCCCGCCGAGACGACGGAATTTTCTATTCTCGATCACCTTGAGAATTTTCGCCTGCATATTCAGCGGCATATCGCCGATTTCATCAAGAAAGACCGTCCCCCCCTCGGCGGCTTCAAAAACACCAATCTCACGACTGCCCGCATCGGTATAGGCCCCTTTCTCATGACCGAACAGTTCATTTTCCAACAGGTTATCGGGAATAGACGCACAGTTGACCTCGACCAGCGGGGCATCCCTGCGGGCACTCTGATCATGAATGGCGTGGGTGACAAGCTCTTTGCCGGTGCCACTCTCACCGAGAACCAGAATCGTTTTGCAGTCATTCTGGGCGCAGAGATTGATGGTTTTGAACAGTTCCACCATGGATGGGCAGTTGCCGACCAGTTGATCAGGTTCATATTTTTTCCGCAGTTTACTTCGCGAAGGTTGAACGTCTTGAGCCGTGTCCTGGCGACTGAAGATTTTTTCGATCGCTTTCTCAATCATGTCGATATTGAACGGTTTTCCCACATAATCCGTTGCGCCAAGCTTAAACGCCTGAAACGCCAGGTTCGAGTGGTAACTCGACGTCATGACAATGACAGGAAGCTCAGGAATATTGTCCTTAAGCTCTTCCAGCAGGTCGAGACCATCAACATCGGGAAGTGCGGCATCGAGAATAACCAGGTCGGGCTGACAGTGCATGGCCCTAAGCAGTCCATCCCTGCCCGTATTGGCAATCTCTACGGAACATGATCTCTTTTTAAGCATTTTTGCCAGAGACCAGCAGACCAGATTCTCATGATCAATAATCAGAACAGTTTTTTTATTCATGGTAGGTATCATCCTCGAAAGGTTATCATAAAAAATATCTTTCGAAATCAAAAAATCCATCTAACCCTTTGAAACTATTGAATATTATAATATCAATATCGCAATAAACTAATAAGCCCTCCAAATGACAACTCAACTGGCGCTAACGCGCCAAAATGAAATGCGTTGACATCAATTTTCTGCTGAGACCCATCAGAATCACTAATGACTATTCAATTTATATATATTTATAGTTTTATATTTTAAGGAGTTTTTTCCTTTTATCAAAAAGCCTTTCATTGCCATAAAGGTCAATTAAATCAGATTGTTATTTATTTAACAAAAAAATCCCCGCACTCTCTGGACACAGATTTTCCCCTCCCCGATAATAATGATTCAATCTAGAGATTTTGATAAGAGAAGCTTATGTCTTTTGCCGAAAATTTATCTAAAGATACTGCAGGACCAGACTTGACCTTAACCTGCAAAGTGATTGACGATTGCATGATCACAACCTGCGCGGGACATTCCGATTGCCGGACCTGCATTCATACCATCTACCAGCCGATCCTCAGTCAGCTCGAAGATGCCCACTGCACCGGACTGGTCCTCGACAAACGCCAGATTCATTGCTCGCGGGAGAAAAAGAGTCTTAACCTGGTCGTCGATACCATCCTGAGCTATAAAAACCGCTCTCCATTAAGAAAACTGGCCCTGGTCACTTCGATCGAATACTCCCGTGATGAAGAGATTCTCCGCGACCTGCTGTTTAAAAAAGGCGTGAACATCCGCCTCTTCACCGAACTTTACGAGGCTATCTCCTGGGCCCAGGCTTACCCTTAGGACCCATTTTCAATCACCGTAAGCTGACTTTTATTTCCAGCGATTACCGCTATAGTTTTCTTATAATCACTTGGGGAGAATTTCCATGCGGGTCGCCATCGCAGCCGTGCTTATTCTGTTTCTTTCAATAAGCCTATGCGGAGCCGAGGAGCGTTCCTACGCTCTCAGTCTCTACGGCGGGCAAATGACCACCAACCATGTTGAAGATTTTTTCACCGACAACAGGCTCAACTTCAAGGATTCCTACCTGCTGGCCCTGACCCTGGCAAAGCATTTGGGCCGCCTCACAAACCAGCTGAACTATGAACTGGAAGGGCAGGTCGTCAAGCATGTCAAGTTTCAGGACCACTGGGAATTCAACCTGCTGGGGGTGCTGCGCTGGGACGATTTTTTCTGGGATGACTGGCTGGAGACCGGCGCGGCCTTCGGCCTGGGAGCGTCCTACGCTACGGAACATCCGGAAGTTGAAATTGAAAACGACGGTGAGACAGCCAACCTGCTGGTCTACTGGATGCTGGAACTGGCCTTTGCGCCCTTCAAATCCCTGCCGCAATGGGAATGGATAGCCCGCATTCATCACCGCTCGGATGCTTTCGGACTGGTTGCCGAGGATGGCGGTTCAAATGCCCTGGCCTTTGGTGTGAGATATCGCTTTTAAGCTTAGAGGTAGGTTTTGGCGCCGACAAAGGTGCGCCTGAAATATTTACTCGACAGACTGGCAATGCGTACGGTTTTCCCCGGACGGGGGGCGTGGATAAACTGCCCGTCACCCACATACATACCGACGTGCGTCACCCGCGTTCCCCCCTTGGTCGCGAAAAACACCAGGTCCCCCTGCCGCAGGTGCTGTTTGGCCACCGGCCTCCCCACCTGAAATTGGGAACGCGAATTTCGCGGCAGCTTGAGCCCGTTCAGCCGGTAGCTGACCATGGTCAGACCGCTGCAGTCGAAACCGTTTTGGCGATCTTCCCCGCCCCAGCGGTAAGGAACACCGAGAAACCTTTTTGCCGTTCGTACCAGCTCAGCCCTCAACTGACCGTCGCCATCAGGTTTCAGATTCGCAACCGAGTAGTCATCAGGGATAACGATAAAAAAGCTGTCGATCAAACCCTGATCCCGCAACCGCTGGGCCTCATTGCGAGCATCGGCATAGCGCGGATGATCACCGAAGCGCACTTTGTAAAAACCCCCCTCATCCAGAAAATGATAGGCTTCGATACCGCGTTGCTGCAATGACTGCTCGAGGCGCACAGCATTGTCAAGACGACTGAAGGCCCCGACCTGAACGGAAAAGCCCATCCTCTCAAGCGCTGCTGAAGGCAACTTTGAGCTGGTCGATTTCTGGACATCAAGCAGGCCGGCGATCGGGTCGCCGGAGTGAGGGGGAATGACCGGTGAACGTGGAGGTGAGCTGCAGGCCCCGAGGATGAGCAGGAAAAACAGCAGCAACAGCGATAAAATAAAAGCAGCGGTCTTCGGCATAAATCCAGAGAGTCTGATACGGAGCCGCCCGGATGTTAAGAGTTGGCTCCGCTGTTCAGTTTAACATCGAACTCGACGACATGAATCAGCAGCAGGTCCCTGACTTCTTCAGCCAGTTCTTTTCCGTCTTTCGTGCCGGCCTGCCAGGCGGCAATCATGTCACGTAAAAACCCGCTGAGGCGCTGATGCTCGACCTTGTGTTCGGACGGAAACTCACGTCCCAGTCGGCTGATCACATTCTCTTCGTGGGGAAAATGCCGGATCAGACCATCAATGATATTTTCCAGGTAAGTTTCCGGAGTCCGGCCGGCAAAGTAAAGCTGCAACATGGTGTCCACATTACTGTGGTCCATATCGATTTCCATAATTCCGACTTTAGTTGCGCTGTACCACATATGCCCCCCCTTCTGCAGATCATCATTTCCACCTAAATACCACGAGCTTTCCAACACTTCAAAGGAGTTATTTGCGCATTCGCAGGGAAGAGAAAAAAACTCCGGTCAGGGCAACAAGAATAATTCCGAAATACCAGGCAAACCAGGGCAGGGATGCAAAGAAAATATGGTTTTTCAACGCCTCCTCCGTCAGCCCGGGCCACTGAACATGGGCATCGCTGCGCAGTAACGCCAGTAACAGGGAGTAAAGCAGACCAATCCCCCCATACCCGAGGTTGAGGAACAACCCTTTGAAACTGAGGACCGTTGCGCGCCGCTCGGAACTGGTCGCCTGATTCAGATAATGGCTGAGAAAAAACCCGATCAGGTAGAGATTGCTGAACAGCAGCAGCGCAGGAAAAACCCCCACCGTCGGCCAGGCCTGTGACATACCGACCAAACCAAGCAGAATCAGCGCTGCCGTGAGCAGCAGATTGAACAGGGCAGAGCGCCTGGCCGTCAGCTTGCGGGCAAGACCCGGGACAACAAAACCGAACAGGGCCAACCCCGACCCGAGCAGGCCGAAAAAGGCTTCCGGAATCTCGATCAGGCGATAGTACTCACTGGCCATGGTCAAAATCATGCGGATCACGCTGTCATAGAGCAACCCGAAGAGCATCAGACCAAGCACAAAGGGAGTACTGAAAATCCAGCGACCGGCATTCCAGACCAGCTGAAAAGACTCCCGTACCGCCTGCTCCTTGGATTGCTGCACGCAACGATCCTGCCCTTTGACCTCCTGCATACGTAAAGTGGTCAGCAGCGTCAGAACCGCCGTCACCAGGGTCAGATAGATCGGCAGGCGCAGCGTTGTCGCTCTGGTGATCTGCAGATCCAGACCCAGCAGAGTGACAATCTTCTGCATGAACTGGGGATCATAAATGACTCCTCCCAGGGTCATGGCGATGACAAAGCCGATCGACTGAATCTGAATCTGGCGCTCAAGAACCCGGCCCCAATCGTCACTGTTCCCTTCCCTCTGCAGGCTGTCATAGGCCAGTGCCTCATCAGCGCCACTCGCTGCTGCTTCCGCCATGCCGCTGAGAATCCGGTTAAGGACAAACACCCAGAAGAGCAGTGTCAGGTTAGAACGCGGCACAAACGCCCACAGGGCAATTTCGATCACCATCAACACGCCGGCAAAAACCAGCAGATTGCGCCTGCCGATGGTATCGGCCAGAGCACCCGAAGGGACTTCACAGATGACAATGGTTGCAGCCCAGACGGCGTTGAGGATGGCAAACTGCGAGAGGGTCAGGCCAAAATCGAGAAAAAGAATCGAAAATATAGGATAATAGAAACGGGCATTAAACAGCACTCGAAAGGCGATAAACATGCGCACGTTACGAATACGAAACGGTGATATCACGGAACCGGTCATCACAACTGCCTTGCAAAAAAGACGGAAACGATCATGATCTTAAAACCGCACAAAATATTTGCCCGCGACATAGAACCGCTGGCGCTTGAGCAATTCTACAGTGCTCTGAGCCAGGAGTACAGCGTCCGCGGCGCATTAATGCCCGACGCCCACGTCGGTTACAGCTTACCGATCGGCGCGGTCATCGCCACCAACGGGGTCATTCTCCCGGCGTGGGTGGGCTACGATATCGGTTGCGGCATGTGCGCCGTACCCACCTCATTTGCCCCTGACGCCATCCGAAACAACGCAGAAGGAATCTTCTCCGGCATCTACCGCTCGATTCCCGTCGGCTTCAACCACAATCAAAAACCTTCAGCATGGGACTGCTCGCAGCTGCCGCGCACCGGGTTTCTCGATGCCCTGTTCCGGAAGAATGGTCTCAACCAGCTGGGATCCCTCGGCAGCGGCAATCATTTCATCGAAATCGGTGCCGACGAAGAACAACGTCTCTGGATCATCATCCATTCCGGATCGCGTAATCTCGGACACGCTACCGCTACCCATTACATGAAACTGGCGGCCGGGGGAAAAGCGCGTGAGGGACATTTTGGTTTTTCCACGCACAGCAAAGAAGGCAAAGACTACATCAAAGATCTGGCCTTCTGCCTGGAATTCGCCCTCGCCAACCGTTATGAGATAATTCGCCGTGTGGTCAGGGACATTCAGCATTATTGCTCAGGGGAGGCTGACTGGAAGCAACTCATCAACCGCAACCATAATCACACCGAGGAAAAAGACGGCCTGTGGATTCACCGCAAGGGCGCCACGCATGCCGAAAAGGGGATGCTCGGGGTCATTCCCGGCAACATGCGTGACGGATCGTTTATCGTTAAGGGCAAAGGCAACAAAGAAGCGCTCTGGTCGAGCTCCCACGGAGCAGGGCGGGTCATGGGGCGCAAGGCGGCGAAAAGACAGATCAAGCTGAAGCAGTTCAGCGACAGTATGGTCGGTATCGTGGCGAAGGTCGATCGCCAGACCCTGGACGAAGCCCCCTTTGCCTACAAAAATATCGACGAGGTGATGCGTCTTCAGAAAGACCTGGTCACGGTCCTGCACCGCGTGCGCCCGATCATCAACATCAAGGGCTGAGAACTGTCCGCGTTTTCCCCCGGCATCTAGCGGCGTAGCATATCCAGCTGGAAATACTGGTTGAGCATCCCCTGAAAGGAATGGACGACATCCAGAGCCAGCTTGAGGCGGCCCTTTTCGACTCGATCGAGGGATCCGGGATAAATATGGTTGGTAATTTCCCGCCCGGCGGCAGCAGAATTCACCTGGCCGCGCAGACGCAGAAACGTCAGCAGATTAAAACTGGCTTCAATATCTTCAGCCTGAGCCTGACTTAAAACCGCCCTTTTCACCAACATATCGATCTTGTCGTGAGTACTGCCCTCAAGTACGCCGATATTCAGTGCCAGGGTTTTGATGCCTTCGGTCAGAGCAAAAATGCCGGCTTTTTTCAAATCAATCATACCAACGTGGTCACCGCTCTTTTCCGTTTTGATCTGGCCGAACATGCCGATCGGCGGGGGAAAACGGCAGACGTTGGCCGCCATACGGGCCAGAAAAATAGTATTCTCTTCGGCTCGTTGAACGATATGGGCGCGCAGTTCCGATGCCAACCGGCTATCCCCGCAGAGCGAGCGCATATCGGAAAACATGCTGAAATTGAGGATATTTTCTCCGCTGGGTGCGGCAATCCAGCTGTCGACCGCAGCCTTCCAATCTCCCAGCTTGCGCCTCCAGAAAGGGTTTTTGGCCATAATCCCACCGGGGCACTCCGGCACACCGATCTCGATCAGGGAAGCAATGAGATCCTGGGAAAAAGCTTCGATCTTCGCTACCACTTCCGGGGACGCCTCATCGGCAATGATGATGGCATTATCCTGGTCGGTCTTGAGCGTTTGTTCCTGACGACCTTCGCTGCCGAGAACAAGGAAGGTGCTTAATCGGCCCATATCGGGGAACTGAGATTCTTTCAGCAGGGCGATCAACTTGTCGGCAATCTGATCGTTCAGCAGGGAAATCAGGCGCACAAGCTCTTTGGTTCTGACTCCGCTGCGGCTGAGAAAAATGATCAGCTGTTCCGATTCCTGATGAATTGTTTTCAGATCCGCAACGTTGAGCGCCTCATCAATCGACCGCAGCAGGCGTTGCGGCGAGCGATTCTGCAGGCGAATGATGTCCGATTCGTTGATGATCCCGACCAGGGCATCCTGATCGTCAACGACTCCGACACGGTGAATCCGGTAGTGGGACATGCGATAGAGAACCTCAAAAAGCGTGTCCTCCTCATGAACAGAGATCACCGGAGCGGTCATCACCTTTTCAACCGTGACGATCTCGGGGTTGAGCCCGCCCGCAACCACCTTGCTACGCAGATCACGGTCGGTCATAATGCCGACCGGCTTGCTCTGCTCATCGCAGACAATCAGGCTGGAAATCCCCTTGTCACGCATAACCTCAGCGGCAGATTTGACTGAATCGCTCGTACTGCAGGTGATCAGACTGCGGTGGCAATAATCTTTGACCGGCAGGAAAAAGGTCGCTTCCTCGGACATAGGGACTCCTCTCGACTGATGGGCTCACCGATAATCCTAAAGAACTTATGCACTTGAGTCCAGAACTAAGAGGGTTTGCGGGCTTCAATGGCTAACACAGCCCCCCTAGAAATTTGCAGCCAGATTGATTTAAAATGACATTTGGGCTATAAAAGTTCCTCATCTGAAAAAACAATCCCATATATATGGAAATTTTTATACAAGGAGTTCTTTCCATGCTGAAACTGATCTCGTCACTGATTCTCGCCCTGGTTCTAGTGGGCTGTTCACAGGATCAGCAGGCTCAACAGACCCCGCAACCCGCTTCATCCCAACCAACTTCCGGCACGGCTGCGGCAACCCCTGAAATTGCCGATCACCTGCTGGTGTTCTTTATCGACCCCAATGGCGGGCCCTGCCAGATGCAAGGCAGCATTCTCAAGCAGATGTCCGCCGAACTTGACGGAAAGGTGCTGGTCCGCCCGGTGCAGACCACTGTTCCAGCTGATCGCGATCTGTTTTATGCCTACGGCATTCGCGCCCTGCCGACGCTGCTGCTCGCCGACTCTTCGGGCAAAGAAATCAAGCGTCTGCCTCCTGGGGTCCAGCCGGCAGAGACGATCCGTAGCCTGTTAGCCCAGATCCCGGTGAATTAACCATGACTCCTCTCGACTTATCCCTGACAACTGTCGCCATGGTCATTTTTGCCGGGGTTGCCAGTATCACCTCACCCTGTGTCCTGCCGGTGGTCCCGATCATCGTGGCCGGCACCGAAAAAGACCATAAATACCGCCCGCTGCTGATTGTCCTCGGCTTGAGCATCAGCTTTATCGTCATGGGTGTCGTCACCTCCCTGTTCGGTGTGGCTATCGCCGGGTTCATGCCGATTATGGAGAAAGTGGCGGGAATCATGGTGATCCTGTTTGGTCTGTTGATGCTGTTTGACGTCAACCTGTTCAAAAGACTGACTCTGTTTGCCAATATCAGGGGCGGTGAAGGGCAGGGGCGCTGGTCGGGCCTGCTGATGGGACTGACTCTCGGGATCGTCTGGATTCCCTGCGTCGGGCCGATGCTGGCCGGTGTTCTGGCCCTGGTGGTCACCGACGGGCGGCTGTCATCCGGCATCATTCTGCTGGCCTTCTATTCGCTCGGCTTCGCGATCCCGATGCTGCTGCTCGGTTACGCATCGCAGTCGATCCGACAGCGGGTCAAAATGATCAACGCCCACCCCCTGGCCATACGCCTGGTCAGCGGCGGGCTGCTGGTGGTTTTCGGAATCTACATCCTGACCCAGGGGATGCTGGGGTTCGTCTAAAAGCTAGCGGGACAGCACTTCACTGACAATGAAATCGGCCACGCGGACGGGGGAATTCAGATCCAACAGCGGCAGGTGGATATCCAGCGGACAATCACTGGCAACCGCGATACAGTTTGCAGCGCTCCTCTCGGCACAGAGCAAGGAATCGCTGCAACCGGAACGGAAGACTTCTATTTTCGGCAGCGGCCCCTCCTTGTCACCCTCGACCAGAACGATGTCGCAGTCGTAGAAATAGCTCGTCAGCAGGCCGCTGATGTCACGAGCGGAGGAGAAGTTTTTTATCAACGCCAGCTTGTCGGGCGCGCAGATCATAGTCGCGGCTGAACCGGCCTGGGTGAGACGGAAACTGTCCTTGCCCGGATGATCCACCTCGAAGTGATGAGAGACCGCTTTGACGCTGCCGACGCGGTAGCCCCGCCGGGACAATTCACCAATAACCCCTTCCAGCAGAGTGGTCTTACCGGTTCCCGATCGGGCAACAAATGACAGGGCTTTGACTGTCGGCAACACAGGCGCTGATCCGCGTGGGCATCCTGCCCGGTTGTGAACAAGCGGCTCGAGCAGCTGAACATCGACCCATTCACCCTTATCGCGTCGTGGGCAATCGGGGGGCAGGATGGCGATACCGTTGGCCCTGATCATGGTACTGACTATCCCGGTATTTTGATCTCCCGCACTTTCTGCCCAATATCCTTCGGCTGATTCCGAAACCCTGACCCTGAGAAAACGTAACTTTCGCGTTTCATTGACCAGGGGTGCAAGCAGGCGTGCACGAATCTGCGGCCTGGTCGATGCTTGAACGCCCATCAGGGCAAGCAGCGCCGGCCTGACCATCTGGTCAAAAGCGATCATACTGGAAACCGGATTCCCCGGCAGAGAAAAAATCAGCCGCTTGTCCAGAGTGGCAAAAGCGGTCGGTCCCCCCGGCTTGATATTGATCCGCCAGAACAGTTGTTGAACACCAGACTCCGCCAGAACCTCGCGCACCAGGTCACGGTCACCAGTCGATACCCCGGCCGAAGTGATCAGGACATCCGCCTGTAGACCGGCGCTGAGTTTATCCCGCAAACTTTCCAGCGTATCCCGGGCAATTCCAAGCATGATCGGGGTGGCACCGATTTCGCGCACCGCGGCAGCCAGAGAGTGGCTGTTACTGTCGATGAGCTGACCACTGCCCGGTTGTTCACCGACAGGAACCAGTTCATCTCCGGTGGAGAGAATCGCCACCCTGGGGCGCGAATAAACTTTGGCCCCCGACAGGGAAAATGACGCCAGCAGGTTAATGTCGGCAGGACGTAAAACCTGCCCTGCACAGATCATCACCTCGCCGCTTGAAATATCGCTGCCGCGAAAGCGGATATAATCCCCACGGCCAACCTGTTTACTGATGATGATCGAGTTTTTTTCATCCGTGACCTGTTCAATCGGGACCACCGCATCGGCCCCGGCCGGAATCGGTGCACCGGTCATGATCCGGATAGCGGTTCCCGGCTCGACAGACAAGCCCTCTGCCGAAGCTCCGGCGGGGACAAAACCGCTCACGCTCAAGCGCGCAAAAGTCCGACAATCGGCAGCCCTGACGGCAAAACCATCCATCTCCGAATTGTCCCAGCACGGCAGGTCATAAGGCGCGCTGATATCCGTTGCCACCACGCGGCCGACCAGATCATCCAAAGCAACCCATTGCGGGGGAAGAGGCAGGGCATTCTGCAGAACCACTTCCAAAGCCTGATCAAAGGAGTGGATCATCTCCGCGTGGCCCGATCAAGGCTGGTGAAATATTTCACGGACTACATCTCCTTCTTGGTGATTGCTTCGGCCTTGATCCGGTCGAGCAGATCAGCCAGAGCCGGCTTGACATGCTCGCGAATATCGCCGGCGACAATCAGAAACAACAGGTCATCCCCGGGCTTCATAACCCCTGAACGAGCCTCAACCACGACGCGAAAAATGCCTTCACGCTGTTCGATTTCACTGCAGATCGCTGCAATCTTATCGGGATCGGCATGAACCTCGATCTGACTGACCTGGCTGTGATCAGCGCGTGACCAGCTGCGCACCGTACCGTTATGAACCAACACCATGCCGACCTTGTCGACAAATGCCGGGTCTTCTTTCAGCTCGGCAATTTTTTTCGAGATATCCATTCAGCTGCCATTCATCTTTGAAGAGTGTCTCGCAAAACATATCCTAAAGTTCATACTTTGAATGCTCAGGAGTGCGGGGCCTGAATAAACTCACCCCCCGATATGCGCCATGGAAAATGCCGCATGGGAAAATTCCGCGGCGTTGAGCTTATGACAGGCTGGTTTGCCGTCAACCAGACGCTTGAGCTGCCGGGTCAGAATCTCGACATCATTCAACTGCAGCAGCGGCTTGAGATCAAACTCATCGTCTGAAAAAAGACAGGTGCGGACCTGCCCTGCAGCCGTGATACGAATACGGTTACACTTAGCGCAGAAATGACCCGACAACGGGTTAATAACCCCTATGCGCCCGCGTCCCCCGGCAATCGCAAACTCCCGGGCCGGGCCGGCCAGGGGTCCGTTGTCGATCGCCTGAAGTTGATAACGGGTCTCCAATTGTTGAAGAATTTCCGCACCGGGAACAACCAGCGCCGACCAGCCCTCCTCCTTCAGTGCCGGCATGTATTCGATAAACCGTACGGTGCAGTCATGCTCTCTGGTCAGGGCGGCAAAATCACAAATTTCATGATCGTTACATCCACGCATCACCACCATGTTGAGCTTATACGAAAGGCCGATTTTCTCAACAGCTTCAATCCCCGCCAGCACTTCGTACAGAAGATCGCGGCGCGTCAGCTGCTTGAACAGTGCCGGTTGCAGCGAGTCAAGACTGATATTAAGGCGCTGAACTCCGGCATCCTTGAGCGCCTGCGCCAGGCCCGCCAATTTTACCCCGTTGGTTGTCAAAACCAGTTGCCGCAGACCTTCCGTTTTGGCCAATTGCTCAAGAAAAGGCACGATTCCATGCCGGACCAGGGGTTCTCCACCGGTGACCCTGATTTTTTCGATACCCAGACCGACCGCAGCACGGGCAATCAACAAAAATTGCTCATAACTGAGAATCTCTTCGTGAGCAAGTTTTTCCACTCCACCGGCAGGCATGCAATAAACACAGCGCATGTTGCAGCGGTCGGTCACGGACAACCTTAAATAATTGATTTTCCTACCAAAATTATCTGTCAGCTGCAAAAGAACCTATCCTTTAAAGCGACACCGCCGCCCAAATAAGCCAGCACCTTCCAGCGTGGAGAGCAAGATCGACAACTCAGGATAAATCAGCCTTTGAAACTCCACACAACAGTTAAAATTTAACATATTGTCAATTCGCATTGTAACAAAATCGGTGACTCAACCAGAAATAAAACCGTTGTATAATCAATTATATAGCGAAATAAACATATTGATAACAACAAAACCCCTGTTATAATCTAAAGCGTTAAATTGACTGCCACCGCTCATACAAAATGCAGTAACCGGCTAAAAACAGCCATCATTCATTGATAAGGAGGCCTGCCCATGCAGAAACTGATCCGCATCGAACCCTCGAAGTGTATCGGCTGCAAAACCTGCGAACTCGCCTGTTCATTCAAACACACCGGCGAATTCATGCCCAGCCGTTCACGTATCTACAATGAAGTGTTTATCGACGAAGCGAAATTCATCACCGTCACCTGCATGCAGTGCGATGAACCCTGGTGTGAAAAAGCCTGCCCGAAATCGGCCATCAGCAAGGAAATGCCCTCGGGCGTCGTCGTCGTCGACCGGGACCGCTGTGTCGGCTGCCGCACCTGCGTCAGTGCCTGCCCGTTCGGCATGATCAAATACGTTCCCACCCTGGGAAAAGTTGACAAATGCGATCTGTGCGGCGGAGATACCCCCGAGTGTGTGGCTTTCTGTCCCACCGGGTGCCTGAGCCTGGATGAAGAGGACAAGCCGTTACGGCAGAAGATCCTGCGTTTTGTTGACGCCATGAAAGACGGACAGATGGAGGTGTAACCATGAGTGGATGGCAAGGAAAACTATTACGTGTCGATCTGACCGCGGGGACCTGTCAAAGCGAAAAACTCAACGAGCAATGGGCTAAAGATTATCTGGGGGGACGCGGCCTGGGATCAAAATACTTTATCGAAGAAGTTGATCCCGGGGTTGACCCTCTCTCTCCCGACAACAAGCTGATCATGGCTGCCGGCCCCCTGACCGGGACCTACGGCGCGGCCAATGGACGCTACATGGTCATTACCAAGTCGCCCCTGACCGGAACCATCGCCTGTTCCAACTCGGGTGGCTATTTCCCCAGTGAACTGCGTTACGCCGGTTATGACATGATCATTTTTGAAGGCAAGGCGGAATATCCATCCTACCTGCAGATCCATGATGACAAGGTTCGGCTGGTCGGCGCGGTACATCTCTGGGGCAAATCGAGCCAGGACACCGAAGATGCGATTCTGGCCGAGTTCCACGGCGACGCCAAAGTCGCCTGCATCGGTCCGGCGGGCGAAAACCAGGTTAACTTCGCCTGCGTCATCAATGACAAACATCGCGCTGCCGGCCGCAGTGGCGTTGGCGCCGTGATGGGCAGCAAAAACCTCAAAGCCGTGGCCGTGCGCGGTACGGGCGGAGTCAAAATTGCCGACCCGATCGCCTTCCGTGAGGCGGCCCTCGAATCTTATGGTCTGCTCAAACAGAATCCGGTTTCCGGCGAAGGCCTGCCGGCCCTTGGGACTCCGGTTCTGGTCAATGTCATCAATCAGTTTGGTGCCTTGCCGACACGCAACTTCCAGAAAGACACCTTTGAGGGCGCCGAAGCGATTTCGGGCGAAACCCTGGCCGCAACTTATCTGAAACGCAACAAGGGGTGCATGAGCTGCATCATCGGCTGCGGTCGCGTCACCGGTTTGAAAGGCAGCCGTTTCGGCGGCGATGGTGAAGGCCCCGAATACGAGTCGATCTGGGCCCTGGGTGCGACCTGCGGGATCAATGACCTGGCCGCCATCACCAAAGCCAACTACATCTGCAACGAATACGGCATGGATACCATCACCGTCGGAGCGACTGTAGCCTGTGCCATGGAGCTTGCCGAGAAGGGGCTGGTCAGCGAAGAGGAGATCGGCATGTCGTTGAAATTCGGTGACGCCGACGCCATGGTCAAACTGGTCGAAATGGCGGCCAAATGTGAAGGTTTCGGAGCCAAACTGGCCCTCGGCTCGTACCGTCTGGCTGAGAGCTATGGTGCCCCGGAACTGTCCATGACCGTCAAAAAACAGGAATTTCCGGCCTATGACGGGCGCGGCATGCAGGGCATGGCGTTGCATTATGCCACCAGTAACCGCGGCGCCTGTCATGTGCGTGGCTACCTGGTTTCGCCGGAGATTCTTGGACTACCGGAGAAGCTCGATCCTCAGGCTACTGACGGCAAAGCCACCTGGGCCAAGATCTTCCAGGATTTTACTGCGGTGGTTGACTCTTCCGGAGTCTGCCTGTTCACCACCTTCGGGATCGGTGCGCCGCAATTCGCCGCTTTCTGTACGGCCGCAACCGGCCTCGACTACAACGAAGAAGTCCTGATGAACCTGGGTGACCGGATCTACAACATGGAGCGTGTTTTTAACCTCAAGGCAGGCATTGACCCATCCCAGGATACCCTGCCGAAGCGGCTGCTCGAAGATCCGATTCCCGACGGGCCGCTCAAAGGGGAAGTGGCCAAGCTTGACGTCATGCTGCCGGTCTACTACCAAGAGCGGGGCTGGAGCGCCGAAGGGATTCCGACCGAAGAAAAACTTCAGGCGTTGGGTCTGGCATCATAAGAGCCAAAGCATTCAGGCCTTTTTGATTGTTCTGCTGCGCTCCTGACAGTGTCCGGGAGCGCAGTTTTTTAACCCCTCTGCGGCCATCGGCAGCGACCGGGTAACTTTCACTGACCGGGGAATGATCTTATGTCTGCTCATTACGATTTCGTCATCATCGGCAACAGCGCCGCAGGTCTTCAGGCGCTGAGGACTCTGCGTCGGCATGATCGAAAGTCCTCTATCGCGATCATCGACCGTGAAGATTGTCCCGCCTATTCACGCGTTCTGACCCCTTACTACATCGGCGGTCAGATCCCCCGTGAAGGACTGGATATTGTTCAACACAGCTTCTACTCCAAACTTTCAGCCACAACCCTGTTTGGCCAGGCCGTCGTTGCCCTTGACCCGGACAACCACTCCCTAAAATTGGCCGACGGCAGTTTGGTCACCTTCGGTAAATTACTTCTCGCTACTGGAGCCGAGGCCCGAACTCTGAGTGTGACCAGCGACAGATCATGTGTACTGCGCCACTTGGCCGATGCAGACAAGCTGGCCGAGCTGTTGAAGGAAGCTAAAAGCGTCACCGCTATCGGGGCCGGGCTGGTCAGTTTGCCCCTGCTTTCCCACGCCCCCGAACCGATGGAAAAACATCTGGTCATCGGTTCCGACCGGGTTTTCAGCCGGGTTGTCGATGCTGAAGCAGCTGAAATCATTGAAGCCCAGCTGGAGTCGAGGGGCCTGAAAATCCACAAACGTGATGATATAGCCGAGATTCACGAGGGCCGGCAGCTGGAACTTCAGTTGAACTCGGGACAACGCTTGAACAGCGATCTGCTGGTCATCGGCAAAGGAGTCACTCCCAATACCCGGTTAGCCGTTGATGCCGGACTCGAGGTTGCCGAAGGGGTTGTTATTGATGACTTCTGCCGCAGCAGCCACCCGGACATCTACGCCGCCGGTGACACCGCGGAAGGAAAAGATTTTACCAGCGGCGAAAAAACCATTCAGGGCAACTGGATGACGGCCGTCGAGCAGGGTGAAAATGCCGCCCTGAACATGCTCGGCAGAGGCTGTGCCTATCAGGGCAGTCTGAAAAACAACATCACCGAAATTTTCGGCCTCGAAGTCGCCACGATCGGCCATTATCAGGACTCTGAAGCCAGCCAAGTGGTCAGCAGCTGGAACAAGGTGACGGGGCGTTTCCGCAAAGTCTTCCTTGATGAAAAACACCGTGTCATCGGCGCGACCATGATCGGTGAAACCAATGACTCCGGGCTTTATTATCAGCTGGTTAGTACCCGCAGCACGTTCCCGGGTCGGGAGCTGCTGAACGGAACCGCAAATTATGCGCAGACCAAGTTGCGTCTGGCTTGACAAGCATCTGAGATATGATCAGAGTCGAATTCTATAGCCTGTTACGTCTGCTGTTGAAGCAGGAAAAAATCGACCTCCCCGCAGTGGAGGATGAGAGTGTCGGACAGCTTTTGCCACGCATTCAACAACAGCTGACGACTCCCTTTCTGCATAAATTGCTGGATGAAAACGGCGCATTGATTCCAGGCACGATTATCCTGGTCAATCGCCGCAATATCCTGCACCTCGACAAACTGGAAACCCCGGTCCACAACGGTGACGTGGTCGCCTTTTTTCCTCCGGGCGCCGGGGGATGAAGAATGCCCTCAGCCGACCGCTACAACCGTCAGATCCTGCATTGGGGAGGAGAAAAGCAGCAACAGATTGAGGCCGCAAAGGTCCTCATCGCCGGGGTTGGCGGCCTGGGTTGCAGTGTCAGCCAGTTGCTGGCCCGGGCCGGGGTGGGAAAGCTCTATCTGGTCGACGATGCCCTTATCGACTGGCCGGATCTCAATCGCCAGCTGCTTTATACGGAAGAGGATATCGGGCGACCGAAACTTCAAGTCGCTCAAGAACGGATCAGCGGGATCAACAGCAAGATCAGTGTCGAAGGTATTGCCGGACGTATTGATGAAAACTTTCACTGTCCCGGCGACATTACTCTGGTGGTCGACTGCCTGGATAACTACACCAGTCGTTTCAACCTTGAAGAGAGTTTGAATTCGGGGACTTTTCTCGTGCATGGGGCCATTGACGGCGATCAGGGACAGATTTTAACCATCCAAAAAGGCACCTCTCAACCCCTGATTCAGCTCTTTGCCGGTAGCCTGCAACCGCAGGGCAACATCGCGGCAGTCGGTGCCAATGTGCTAACCGTTGCCGGCCTGATGGCCAACGAAGTGTTCCAGGTTATTTTCGGCGAAGCGAAGCTTCTCAACCGCTGCCTGATCCTCGGACTGGGGGATCTTCACTTTTCTTTTTTAGAGGTCTGATTCAACACTTCCATATGAAATTGTTCTTTGGGCTGCGGCTTTACATTCAAGACCGTCCCCACTTTCCAGGGCATTGAGAATCGGGCAACTGCTGGTCGGCCCACACCCGTCACAGCTTGAATCAAGAGATTCAAGAATCACTTTCATGCGTGTCAGATCGCGAATTTTTTCTCCGATATCAGTAATTTTCGCTGCGGTCTGTTTCTTCACATCCGCTCTGGTTGCATGCGGGTCCTGGCGCAGGGAAAGCAGTTCTCTGATCTCTTTCAAGGTAAAACCGAGATCTTTGGCCCGCCTGATAAAGCGCAGCCGCAGGATGTCCCGCTCCGGGTAAAGACGATAATTTGTGCTACTGCGAAGCGGTGGCTCGATCAGGCCTTCTCTTTCGTAGAAACGTATCGTTTCAACTGCAAGCCCCGCTGATCCGGCAATTTTTCCGATGGTCAGACCGTTCATTTCAGTTTCTCCCGCTGACGTTATCAAAACCTCGAAGACCGCATAAGTCTATAGTCTACTCCAGGGTTATATTCACGACAAGAGCGGCACCCTGAAGCGCCTCAAGCGCAGCGCGTTGCTGACCACGGTCACAGACGAGAGACCCATGGCGGCAGCGGCAAACATCGGATTCAGCAGCACGCCAAAAAGAGGAAAAAGCACCCCCGCGGCAACCGGAATCAACAGCGTGTTATAGGCAAAAGCCCAGAACAGATTCTGGCGAATATTTCTGATCGTGGCTTTGCTCAGCGCAATAGCATTGACCACGCCGGACAACTCGCCGCTGATCAGGGTAATATCCGCCGCGTCAATGGCAATATCGGTACCGGTCCCGATGGCGATACCGACATCAGCCTGGGTCAGTGCCGGCGCATCGTTGATACCGTCACCCACCATGGCAACTATCTTTCCCTGAGCCTGAAGCTGCTGAATCTGAACGGCTTTCTGATCGGGAAGAACTTCTGAAATAATCTTTCTGACCCCGACTGAGGCGGCGATCGCCGCCGCTGTTCGGGCATTATCCCCGGTCAACATAATCACCTGCAATCCCAGGTTCGAAAGAGTCTTTATCGCCTCGGCAGAGTTTTCCTTCAGCGTGTCGGCCACGGCGATAATCCCCGCGAGTTGATGATCGATCGCGACCAGCATCGGGGTCTTGCCCTCTGTGGCCAACTGCTCAATCTGCGCGCTGCAGATGTCGATCTTCACCTGGTGATCCGTCATCAGTTGCGGAGTTCCCAACAGCAGACCATGTCCTTCAAGTTGGGCCCTGATTCCTCTGCCGGGAAGCGCCTCAAAACTCTCCAGCTTGACCAACGCCAGAGCCTCGTTTTTGGCTCGAGAGATGATTGCCTCACCGAGAGGATGTTCCGAACCCTGTTCTGCCGAGGCCGCCAGACGTAACAGTTCTGAGCGGGAGAAAGCAGCAAAAGTCAACAGATCGGTCACCTCGGGCTTGCCTTTGGTAATGGTCCCGGTTTTATCCAGAACCACGGTATCCACCTTGTGGGTCATCTCCAGCGCTTCGCCGCTGCGGATAAGAATGCCCGATTCTGCAGCGCGACCGGTCCCGACCATAATCGATGTCGGGGTTGCCAGGCCGAGAGCGCAGGGGCAGGCGATAATCATCACGGCGACAAAATTCAACAGGGCGTAGGTCAGGGCGGGAGCCGGTCCCAGCACCAGCCAGGCACAGAAGGTGAGCAGGGCGGCGACAATGACGGCCGGCACAAAATAAGCGGCGAGCGTATCGGCCAACCGGGCAATCGGTGGTTTTGAACCCTGGGCCTCCTGAACCATCCGGATAATCTGCGCCAGCATGGTATCCTGACCGACTTTGGTCGCCCGAAAACGAAAGCTGCCGGTTTTGTTGACCGTAACTCCGATCACTTCATCACCGGCCTGTTTCTCGACCGGAAGTGCTTCCCCGGTGACCATCGATTCATCAACCGCCGAACAGCCTTGGATGATGACGCCGTCAACCGGTATTTTTTCTCCCGGACGGACAATCACGACATCGCCAACCATCACACCCTCAACAGGGATATCGAGTTCTTCTTCAGAACGGATCACCCGCGCCTTTCTGGCCTGCAGTCCGATAAGTTTTTTTATGGCTTCCGAGGTCTGTCCCTTAGCCCGCGCTTCAAGCAGTCGTCCCAGCAGAATCAGCACGATGATGACTCCGGCCGTATCAAAATAGACCGCCGGAACCAGACCCTCGGCAGCAAACAATGCAGGAAAAAACGTCACCAGCACGCTATACAGATACGCGGCACTGGTACCGACCGCAATCAGGGTATTCATGTCACTGGTGCGATTTTTCAGGGCATTCCAGGCCCCTCGGTAAAATTGTGCCCCGATCCAGAACTGGATGGGGGTCTGAAGAAGAAACTGGAGTATGAAATTACTCCGCTCCGACAGCATCACCAGGCGATCAAGCCCGAACTTCTGCCAATGCATCAGGATAAAAATGGGGATAACCAGCGCAAGCCCGGACAAAAACCTGTTGCGCAGTTTTTTCAGCACCAAATCCCTGTCCCGCTGTTCCGCAGCGACCGGATCCGCCATAAGCCCCTGCCTGACCTGATAACCGAGCCCTTCGATCACCTGAACCAGATCTGTGTTTGAGACTCGGTCATGAGCAAACTCAACCGTAGCCGTTTCGGTAGCAAAATTAACCCGCGCATGAACAACACCCGGTTGTTGATTGAGCGCTTTCTCGATTTTGGCGACACAACCCGCACACCCCATTCCGGAAATCGCCATCACCGCCCTGTCTACGCCGGCTTCTGTACCCATGCCTACCCCCTAACCCTGCAGATAAGGTTTATAGCCGCTATGAACATTCAAAGCATAAACCCTGTAGCTAGCTTCAGGGTCAAGAGGAGCAAACCTGAATTATTTTTTAAATCCCGCGAGAGTAACCGAGTTGATGACTTGATGAGCTTAAATATAAGAACCGAGAGTGGATCCTTCGAAGCAAAGGAGACGCAGAACCCTCCTGCAGATAAACCAGGGAGTGATACTACAACCCCTTATCAGAACGCACCCGCATAAAGCTGGGGAATTTGGGGATGCCGGACGGATAGGTTCCATAAAACTTAAAGGTAATGATAGCGCCGATCGGAGGTGGTGAGTCCCGCTCGGCATCACTGAAACCGCTGCCGATTCTGAACCGCATCCCATCTTCACGTTCTACCAGCAAAGCCCCCAGTCGCCCGCTGTTTCTTCCGGTACCCGGAAGATAAGCGATGACCGTCGCTTCGGCGTCATCATAGCTTTTTACTTTGAGAATTTGCGCTCTTCGCCCGAAGCGATAAAGAGCCTCGGGATCGCGGACAATCAGCCCTTCTCCACCTAGTCGCTCTATCCGCTGTAGTTCTTCCAGCAGGTGGTCCTGATCTCTCACCGGCACTTGTGGAATCACAAAGGCGTATTCGGATGGATGCCCGTCAAACCAATCCTGGGCTTGTTTGATGCGCGTGCGAAAACCGCCGGCGGCCTCAGGCACGTCAAAAATGGCAAATTCAAGTTGCCGCCAGCCGTCATGAGGTTGCTGGCGGCTGACGATGGAAACAGTTCGGTGAAAACCATCTCGCCCGCCCCAGAGCTCTCCTTCAAGCGGGAATGAGGGGAGCCCACGAATAAATTCAGCCGGGGGGAAGAAGGCTTGCCCATTTTTCGAAAATAGCTGCTTCCCGTCCCAGTAGCCACGTACACCGTCCAGCTTTTCGCTCATCAGCCAGCCGGAAACAGGTTGCGCGGACTGCCGATCGTAGGTCTGAGGGAGCATCAACTCAAACGCCGCCACCGGAGCGGCCAACAGCACCACGACCCAGAACCAGAAAATAGGCTTTTGAGCGAGCTTCAGAGCCCGTTTCATGTGAAGATTCACTTTACCCCCCTTTTTATAAGTGATTATTTTGCTTCGGATTCCTGGAATCAGCCGTTTTTACGCTCCCTTTCCCGATATCGACTCACTTCACTCAGGTACTGTGAATGAATCTGCGCTTCCCCAGCCAAATCGGCGATGACGCGGGCCGAACAAGTGGCTGCGGTAAGAAATTACTTCACTGAAACAAAGCGCAACGGAAAAAGCCAGACATCCAGCAAACGCTGAAGTCCTTTGAGACAACTTAAAGCATTGCGTGCACAAAGACTGTCGCTATAAGTACCAAAAAAGAAATCAAGGCTTTTGACAAGGAACCTTTTTTCTTATAGCCTTACAAAGAGTCCTGGTTAAAAAGTCGGTTTTAAAGGCTTTATTATTCACGATGAGAATATCGATATATCGCCAAGGGAGCGCAATTAAAATATTTTATATAAATGCTTTACCTGTCAAATAATTAAATATCCACATTTAGATTTTGACTTTTTCTAAAAACAATTCTCATAGCTTACCAGAGAATGATACATGAGAAAGTCTCAGGAGTTAATAATGCTCAGCAAAGACGTCCGTCTTCATGTCGATAAAATTATTAACTCTGTTTCAAGTAACAAAAACCACAAAGAACTGAATATACCTACTACGATCCGTTACTCTTGGGAACGTAGCCTGGAGAAACACTCCATCGACCCCGGCAAAGACGAACCCGTTCGAATCCTCACCGCTAAAGAACTAAAGGAATACACCGACCCCATAGATAAGTTTCTCAGAATTGCCAAAGTCGGCATGCTCCATCTCTATCGACAAGTCGAAGCTCTGGGATATTCCACATTACTTTGCGATGCCAACGGAATTACCGTTGACTGGCGTGGCAATGAAAGCCTGGCGGACCAGTGGAAAGCAGCGGGTCTATATCTGGGCGCTGTCTGGAGCGAAAACCAAGAGGGGACCTGTGCCGTCGGAACGGCCCTTATTGAGCAGAAACCTCTTATT
>JAFGEL010000103.1 GCA_016931615.1 Desulfuromonadales bacterium | reverse complement strand
GGTCAACATTTTTGGGGCGACCCTTTATTGTACCGATTCTCCCTGCATCATCTGCAGCAAGATGCTGATTAACGCCGGAGTCAAGGAAATTATCTATGGCCGCGGTTATCCGGATGAGCTATCCCTGGAAATGCTCGGCGAGGCCGGCATCAGGTATCATCACCACGTCATGGAGGGCGGGGCGTGAACTGTCCTTTTTGTGCACATGAGGATACCCGGGTGGTTGATTCCCGGCTCGGCAAGGAAGGCAACAATGTTCGCCGGCGACGGGAGTGCCCTGCCTGTGAAAGACGCTTTACCACCTATGAACGGGTTGAGGAAATCCTTCCCTGGGTGATCAAAAAAGATGGTCGTCGCGAGGCTTTTGATCGCACAAAAATCATTTCCGGAATGCAGCGCGCCTGTGAAAAACGTCCTGTGTCGGTTGAACAGATCGAGGCACTCGTCGATCAGCTGGAACGGCGTTTTCAGGACTGTGGAGACAAGGAGATCTCTGCGAGCCTGATCGGTGAGGCGGTCATGGATGCCTTGCATGATGTTGATGAAGTCGCTTATGTACGCTTTGCCTCAGTCTATCGGCAATTCAAGGATATCAATGAATTCATGGCTGAGTTGAATGATCTGTTGAAACATTCGCATTAACCTACACTGCTTGACTTTAAGCCGGGATATCGATTCAGTTATCCCGGCTTTTGGCATCTAAGGAGACCCTTCCCATATGATTGCCGTGGATCAGTCGCTGACATGGATGGCTCGGGCTGTCACCCTGGCTCGTCTTGGGGAAGGCAGGACGACTCCCAATCCTCCCGTCGGTGCTGTGATTGTTCGCGCTGGACAGGTGGTTGGTGAAGGTTTTCATCCTCGGGCTGGCGAGCCGCATGCCGAGATTTTTGCCTTGCGCCAGGCAGGGGAAGCAGCGCGCGGAGCAGATATTTATGTGACGCTCGAACCCTGTGCTCATTACGGCCGTACGCCCCCCTGTGCCGATGCTCTGATCGCGGCAGGGGTCAAGAACGTTTATATCGGAGTTTCCGATCCCAATCCCAAGGTGGCCGGTCGTGGTATTGCCCGGCTTAGGGCTGCCGGCATCAATGTTCAGGTCGGACTGCTTGAAGACGATTGTCGCGAGTTGATTGCCGCTTTCAGTAAACATGTGATCAGCGGCCTGCCTTTGACCATCTACAAGGCGGCAGTGACTCTTGATGGTCAGTCGGCAACCACCACGGGTGATTCTCGCTGGGTCTCCTGTGACCTGAGTCGCCAGCGGGTGCACCAATTGCGGGATCGGGTTGATGCTGTTATGGTAGGTGTCGAGACCGTATGTCAGGATGATCCGTTGCTGACAACGCGTCTTGATTGCCATCAGGGGCATGATCCTGTGCGGATTATCGTGGACAGTCACCTGAGGACACCGTTGCACAGCCGTGTACTGAATCTCGACTCGTCAGCGCAAACACTGATTGCAACGATCTGTGAAGATCAGCGACGAATTGATGATTTCAGAAAAAAGGGGGCCGATGTGCTCTGCCTGACCCCGCTATCGGGACGTGTCTCATTGCCGGCTCTATGGCAGGAACTCGGCCGGCGAGAGATTCAGAAGATGCTTTTAGAAGGCGGCTCAACGCTCGCTGCTGCCGCCCTCGGTCACGGTTTGATCGATCGGCTGATGGTTTTTGTTGCCCCCAAGGTGTTAGGCAGCAACAGCCGTGGGCTGTTCAATGGTCAGGGCTGTGACACCATGGCTGAGGCGGTACAGTTGATGAACATGAAAACCGAGAAGGTCGGCACGGATTTGCTTATCACGGCGCAGGTGAAGACATGTTTACCGGATTGATCGAGGCGGTCGGGACCTTGCGTAGCATACACCGCCAGGGTGAGGGCGGTCGCCTGGCCATCAGCAGTGCGCTGGTGCATCAGGATTTGCAGCTGGGAGAAAGTATTGCGGTTAATGGCGCCTGCCTCACCGTGACCAGCTGGAGTAGCGACTATTTCACTGTCGACGTTTCTCCGGAAACCTTTCAACGCACGACATTGGGAACCCTCAAGCTGAACCAGCAGGTCAATCTCGAACGGGCACTGCGTCTTTCGGATCGGCTGGGAGGACATCTGGTCAGCGGACATATCGACTGCATTGCCACTCTGCGCCGGCGTATCCAGGATCAGAATGCCGTCAGAATGGAATTCTCTCTGCCGGGCGATGCCCTGAAATATATTGTTGAAAAGGGGTCTGTTGCTGTTGACGGCATCAGCTTGACCGTGAACCGGGTTGGTCATGATATGTTTACTATCGCGGTCATTCCCCATTCGCTGGAAATGACGACGCTCAAGGACGCGCACGAGGGGCTGAAGGTGAACATTGAAACCGACCTGATCGGCCGCTATGTCGAACGTCTGCTTCTGGCTGGAACCAATCAGCAACCACCGGGAAAGCTGGACCTTGACTTCCTTGCCAAAAACGGTTTTCTGTGAGATAAATCGCCTTTTTGGAAAAAACCATAAGGACTGATAATCATGCCAATTGCAAAAATTGAAGCTGCCCTTGAAGATATCCGTCAGGGCAAGATGGTCATTCTTGTTGATGATGAAGATCGTGAAAATGAAGGCGACCTGGTGGTAGCCGCAGAATTGGTGACCGCTGAGACGATCAATTTTATGGCCAGGGAAGGGCGCGGTTTGATTTGCCTGTCACTCACCGAAGCACGTGCCGATGAACTGGATCTGCCGTTGATGGTCACGGACAACAGCTCTTCCTTCGGAACCGCTTTCACGATCTCGATTGAGGCGCGCCAGGGTGTGACTACGGGGATTTCTGCTGCTGACCGGGCTCGGACCATTCAGGTTGCGGTTGCTGATGAGACCAAAGCAAGGGATCTGGCACGTCCGGGACATGTTTTCCCGCTGCGGGCCAAAAAAGGCGGCGTCATGGTCCGTGCCGGACAAACCGAAGGTTCTGTTGATCTGGCGCGGCTTGCCGGCTTGAAACCGGCCGGGGTGATCTGCGAGATTATGAACGAAGACGGCACCATGGCGCGGATGCCGCAACTTGAAGTGTTCGCCAAACAACACGGCCTGAAAATTATCTCGATTGCCGATATTGTTGCCTATCGTATGCGCAAGGAACTGTTGGTCAGGCGTGCGGCCGTAACCACCATACCGACCCCCTTCGGCGGCACTTTCACGGCGATCGTCTACGAAAATGATGTCGATCATGCCCAGCACATGGCTCTGGTCAAAGGGGAAATCAACTCTGATGAGCCGGTTCTGGTACGCGTACATTCGGAGTGTCTGACCGGCGATGTCTTCGGCTCAGAGCGCTGTGATTGTGGTGAGCAGTTGCATGCGGCCATGGCTCAGATTGATAAAGAGGGACAGGGGGTTATCCTCTACATGCGTCAGGAGGGGCGGGGGATCGGACTGATCAATAAGATCAAAGCCTACGCCCTTCAGGATGAAGGTTATGACACGGTCGAGGCTAATCACGCGCTCGGTTTTGCAGATGATCTGCGTGATTATGGTTTGGGGGCTCAGATTCTCAACGAGCTCGGAATTCGTAAATTGCGCCTGATGACCAACAATCCGAAAAAAATCGTCGGGCTTGAAGGCTACGGACTTGAAATCGTTGAACGGGTACCGATTGAAATGCCGGCGCACAGCAGTAATCTGAAATATCTCAAGACCAAACGTGAAAAACTGGGACATATGCTGGATAACCTGTAAAAATCCGCTATAGGAGGCGATAATGCCGAAGATGATTGAAGGACAACTGAATGCGAAAGGTTTTCGCTTCGGGATCATTGTCAGTCGTTTTAACAGCTTCATTTCCGATCGTTTGCTTGAGGGAGCCCTTGATACCCTGGCACGCCATGGTGCCGACATCGATGCGATTCCGGTGGTCAAAGTTCCGGGAGCATTTGAGATCCCCCTGATGGCAAAAAAAATGGCTGCCTCGGGGAGCTACGATGCCGTGATCTGCCTGGGAGCGGTGATTCGCGGCGGGACACCGCATTTCGAATATGTCAGTTCAGAAGTCACTAAAGGCATAGCCCTGGTTTCACTGGAAAGTGGTGTGCCGGTGGCCTTCGGGGTGCTGACAACCGACTCGGTTGAACAGGCTATTGAGCGTGCTGGAACTAAAGCGGGCAACAAAGGTGTCGAGGCGACTATGAGCGCTATCGAAATGGTCAACCTGATGGGCATGGTCTGAATTTATGGCCAATAACCGGCGTGTAGGGCGCGAGTATGCGCTGAAAATGCTGTTTGCCTGCAAACTAGATCGAGACCAGTCGAATCCTGAACGTCTGCTCGAGTCCTTCTGGGGACAATTCCGCTTCGCTGATGATGTTCTCGGAGAACCGTTGGACAGTGTCGATAACCCGCTGCCGATGGCGACCCGTTTATTTGCCGAAGCCCTGGTCCGGGGGGTTGTCGAATACTGCGCGGTGATCGATAAAAAAATCGTCGAAGTGGCGAAGAACTGGTCTCTTGAAAGAATGGCGCCGGTCGATCTGTCGATTTTACGCTTAGCTGCTTACGAATTGCTCTATCGCCCCGACATTCCGGCACGGGTGACGATCAACGAGGCGATTGAAATTGCCAAACGTTATGGAACCAAGGACTCTCCCGCGTTTATTAATGGTTTGCTCGATAAAATTGCGCCTCAGGGAGAGGAAACAGTCTCTTGATAGTTATGGGTTACTTTATTTGAGGTGAATATGAGTACGATTAAAGTCGGGTTGCTGGGCTTTGGCACCATCGGCACCGGAGTAGTGCGCGTTTTTCAGAACAATGCCCAGTTGTTGCGACAGCGGCTGTGCAAAAATATTGAACTGGTCAGAGTTGCCGATCTTGATGTGACGACGGATCGTGGGGTCACTCTTGACGAGGGTATTTTAACCACTGATGCCGAGGCGGTCATCAATGATCCTGATATTCACATTGTCATTGAACTGATCGGCGGGTATGAACCAGCTAAGAGCTTTATTCTAAAGGCTATTGCTGCGGGTAAACACATCGTAACGGCGAACAAGGCACTGATGGCTGTGCATGGCCGGGAAATTCTTGCTGCCGCAGAGCGGCAAGGCGTCTCGGTAATGTTTGAGGCCGCTGTCGGTGGGGGGATACCGATCATTTCAGCGATCAAGGAAAATCTGTGTGCGAATCGCTTCAGCTCGGTTCTCGGCATTCTCAATGGCACCTGTAACTTTATTCTGACCAAGATGACCGAAGAAGGTAGCGACTTTGCGCCGGTGTTAAAAGAAGCCCAGGATCTGGGCTATGCCGAAGCTGATCCGACTTTTGACATTGAAGGAGTGGATACGGCTCATAAAATCGCTCTGCTGGGAGCCTTATGTTTCGGCACGACGGTTGATTTTGATCAGGTCTATCGTGAAGGAATTACAGCGATCAGTGCCTTGGATATCAAATTTGCCGGAGAGATGGGTTACAAAATTAAACTTCTGGCGATTGCCAAAAACCATGGTGATCAGATAGAAGTCCGTGTCCACCCCACGATGATCCCTGATACCTACCAGTTGGCCGAAGTCGATGGCGTTTTTAATGCCGTGCGTTTGACGGGAGATTTTGTCGGCCCGACGCTGCTGTACGGCAGCGGTGCCGGCATGGATGCTACCGCCAGCGCGGTGATGGGCGATGTCATGGCGATCAGCCGGGATCAGATCTCCGGTGCCCGCCTGCGTGTGCCGGTCATGGGCTATTGTTCTGAACATATCAAGACCCTGCAGATTAAGAGCATGAATGACATTGTCAGCCACTATTATCTGCGTTTTACTGTCCTGGATCAGCCTGGTGTTCTGGCAAAAATTGCCGGTTGTCTGGGGGATTACGGAATCAGTATTCAGTCGATGATCCAACCGGAACGGCATGAGATCGATTCAGTACCGATCGTGTTGATGACCCATTCCGCTTGCGAAGCTGATATTATGAAAGCCCTAGAAATCATTGAAAAACTTGATATTGTGAGCCAGCCGACAAGGTTGATCCGGGTGGAAAATGATCTGGGCTGATCAGGCCGGTTCTGCCGGTAAGCAAAAAGCCGCCCTTGTGGGCGGCTTTTTTATTGTTTGTTGCGCGCTCAACGGTTGATGGAAATTTCCGGTTCGACAATATAGCGCTTGATTTTCCGGGTCGTGGTCTTGGGGAATTCATCTTCACGCAGGGTGAATTTCTTGACCCGTTTATAATCGGCAAGATCCTTGCCATAGATCAGTACTTCCTTGCGGATCAGGTCTTCAATCTCGGTCGCAGCCAGAGGTTCGCCATCACGTTCTTTTGCCAGGTTGAACAACGCCTCCTCATCAGGGAAAATCACCGCGTAAACCTCTTCAGCTGTTGCTCCGACCTTGTGACCGTAAACCATGATTTCAGCAATATACGGACTCTTGAGCAGGTGATTTTCAACCTCTTCGGGGTAGACGTTTTTACCATTGGGCGTAACAATGAGGTTTTTGACCCGTCCGCAAATCGACAGCATCTGGTCCTCATCAATGCGTCCCAGGTCACCGGTGCGATACCAGCCGTCACGCAACACCTCATTGGTTGCCTTGGGGTTTTTGTAGTAGCCGAGCATGACATTCGGCCCCTTGACGAGAATCTCTCCTTCACCATCCGCGTTGGGCCGGTCGATTTTAACCTGGACATCAGCCAGTACTTCACCCACGGTTCCGGGTTTGTTTTTAAACGGACTTTCAGCAGAGATGACCGGGGATGTTTCGGTGATTCCGTACCCTTGCAGCAGGTTGAGCCCGAGATCTCTGAACCCTTTGGCAACTGCAGGGTCAAGGGCGGCGCCGCCGCTGACGAAAGTGGTTCGGTTGCCGACTGCCTGTTGCACCTTGGCGGTGACGATTCTGCGGGTCATGGGAAAACGGTAGAGCAGGCGGGATGCTGATTTTGACTCAATGTTCTTCATGATCCGATCGAGCAATAAGCGGTAGACTGCCGGAACGCCAAGGAGAAATGTCGGTCTGATCTCTCCG
>JAFGEL010000102.1 GCA_016931615.1 Desulfuromonadales bacterium | reverse complement strand
TTTTGTTGTGACCGGTTTTCTGCCCGGTGGCAATTCGTCGATCACCGATACCGCGAGATCACCATAAAGAGTCATCGACAGGGTGCGTGGAATCGGCGTGGCCGTCATAACAAGAATATCCGGATTCACCCCTTTTTGCTTTAAAAGACCTCTCTGACGAACACCGAAGCGATGCTGCTCATCAATGATGCCAAGGCCAAGCTGTTTGAATTCCACACCGTCCTGAAGGATAGCATGGGTTCCGACAATCAGGTCAATTTGCCCCTCTTTGATGGCCTTGAGGGTTTCGCGCTTGTTTTTTAGACTCATACTCCCCTGGAGCAATGCTGTTTCAAGACCGAGCTGTTTCATCCACGTGGCCATGGTCAGATAATGCTGCTCAGCCAGAATTTCCGTCGGTGCAACAACCGCAACCTGATAGTTGCTTTCGATTGCGATGAGAGCGGCCATGAGGGCGACAATCGTTTTACCGCTACCAACATCCCCCTGCAACAGGCGATGCATCGGATGGGGCGCCAGCATGTCGTTTTTGATCTCACCGAGAACCCGTCTCTGGGCTTCCGTTAACTTGAAAGGGAGGAGTTTATTCAGTGGTATGGTGTACTTATGGGTAAAACTGAAGGCTATCCCCTGCTCCATCTGTACTCCTGCCCTTTTCAGGGCAAGGCCCAACTCCAGGTAGAAAAAATCGTCAAAAACCAGAGACTTTCGTGCCCTGTCCTGCCCGTTTTGGAGGAGTTTTAAATCGCTCTGCTGATCCGGCCAGTGACTTTGCTTGAGCGCTTCAGGAATGGCGAGAAGATGGTATTTCTTACGGATACGCTTCGGCAACGTATCATCAATAGCAGCGCCAAATTGATTGACAAGAGAGAACCAGATTTTGCGCATCTGTTTCTGACTCAATCCTTCTGTCAATGCATAAACCGGCAGAATTCGTCCGTAATTAAGGGGATCTGATGTCAACAATGCCCTGACATCCATGTCTGCGCTGATCAACTCCGAGTCGGGGTGGTGAACTTCACGGATCGACGCAAATCTTTTAACCTCACCGATAAATACAGCTCGTTGGCCGACCGGAAAGCGTTTGTCCAGCCAATTTTTATAATAGCGGAACCATTTGAGCGAAATCTTCCCGGTCTGATCACCGACGATAACCTCATAAATCTTTTTGCGCCTGCGGCTCGTCTGACTTTCACCCGAAGCCAGAACAGTCGCGATAAAAATTTCCTGGTGTTGATCCGTGAGTTGAGAAATGGTTTTAAACTGTCGACGGTCTTCATAGCGCAGCGGCAGATGGTACAGGGCATCTTCTATACTGCGCAGACCGAGGTTTTCAAGTTTGGAAAAAACTTTGGGACCGACCCCCGGAAGGATATTGAGAGGAAGATCCAGGCGTGGTTTAAGAGATGGATCGGCCTTGTGATTCATGCCTCCTGCTCAATCGGCAAACATGTCGTTCAGGGCCGCGAGGATGTCATCAACATTCAAACCGTGGGCGCGGGCCCCTTGAGCCAGGGTTTCCGTAGTTGCACCGAGGCAGCCGACACAACCCAGATTGAATTGATCGAGAACTTTGGCTGCTTCGGGATTCATGCGCAGAATTTGTTCAAAGGTCATATCTTTGGTGATTTTCGGTGTCATAAGCACCTCCAGAATGGATATCGTGAAGTCGACAGGCTGACCAGCAGGATTGTTTCAGAAGAGACAAAAAAAAGCAAGAAGAACGGGGTATTGAGTGATCCCTCGACACCCCGGAAAATCAATGTGTAAAGGCTTATTTGTATTCTATTCGGGTGATCTCGTAAACCTTAACGCCTGAAGGAACAACGACATTCACTTCTTCATCTTCAGTATGGCCGATCAGTGCCCTGCCTACGGGAGAAACGATGGAAATTTTGCCGACTTTGATGTCGGCTTCATCCTCTCCGACAATCTGGTAGGTGACTTCTTTTTCGGTATCAAGATCAAACAGTGTCACCGTTGCTCCGAAAACAATTTTATCGCTCTTGATCTTAGACGGGTCAATAACCTGGGCCGTGGCGATTTTATGATTTAATTCCTTGATGCGCCCTTCGACAAAACCCTGACGATCCTTGGCAGCATCGTATTCAGCATTTTCCGACAAATCACCGTGACTGCGTGCTTCGGCAATGTCCTGAACAACTTTCGGACGCTCGACCCGAACCAGGTTTTTCAGTTCATCCTGAAGGCGTTGATACCCCTCGGCAGTCATGGGAACCGATTCACTCATAGCAATAGCTCCTTAAAAAAAACAGCGGGCGGGGAAAACCCGCCCACTGGATCAATCTGCTGGTGATCTAAAATCTAGGAAGCGCGATAATACTCTTGCAGAGGCTTGACGTCAAGGGTTTCTCGCAGCATGGCCAGGATCCCGTCGGTGCCGGCCTTGATTCCGGCGACCGTGGTGAAATAGGCAATTTCGTGCATGATCACAGAACGTCTGATCGAGTAGGAGTCGGTGATCGATTGGGCTCCCTGGGTGGTATTGAAGACCAAACAGATTTCACGGCTCTTGATTGCGTCGACACAATGCGGTCGCCCTTCTTTGACTTTATTGATTCTCTCGGCGGCTATCCCCTGCTGATTAAGGAAGGTAGCCGTACCGCTGGTTGCAACGATCGAAAATCCGGCGGCGATCAGTTTGCGCGTCGGCTCCAAGATTTCCTGCTTGTCGGAATCTTTGACACTGATAAAGATTTTTCCCGAGCGGGGTAACTTGACATTGGCGCCGAGCTGGGATTTGGCATAAGCATTGCCGAAATCGACATCAATTCCCATGACTTCTCCGGTCGATTTCATTTCCGGACCAAGGAGCGTATCAACACCCGGAAACTTCACAAACGGGAAAACGGCCTCTTTGACCGACATATAGCGCGGAATGATCTCGCCTGAGACTTTGAGTTGAGCCAGACTTTGACCGGCCATAACTTTTGCCGCAATCTGAGCCAGGGGGCGGCCGGTGGCTTTGGAGACAAAGGGGACGGTGCGGCTGGCTCGGGGGTTGACCTCAAGAAGATAAACAGTATCGTCTTTTATCGCATACTGGATGTTCATCAGGCCGACAACTTTCAGTTCCAGGGCCAGTGCGATGGTCTGGCGCCTGATCTCGTCAAGAATCTTTTCGGAAAGCGAGAATGGTGGCAGAACGCAGGCGGAATCCCCCGAATGGATACCCGCTTCTTCAATGTGCTGCATGATTCCACCGATAACCACCTCGTTTCCGTCAGCAAGGGCATCGACATCGACCTCTATGGCATTCTGCAGAAATTTATCGACCAGAACCGGGTGCTCCGGCGAGGCATCAACGGCATATTTCATGTAATCGCGCAGGCGTTCAACGGTGTAGACAATTTCCATAGCCCGTCCACCCAGGACATACGAAGGTCGCACAACGACCGGGTATCCGATGCGTTCGGCTATCACTTCAGCTTCATCAAAGGCCCGGGCGATGCCGTTTTCAGGTTGTTTCAAATGCAACTTGTGCAGCAGCGCCTGAAATCGTTCACGATCCTCTGCCCTGTCGATGGCATCAGGTGACGTGCCGATAATGGGAACGCCGGCCTGTTCAAGAGCTACCGCCAGTTTGAGCGGGGTTTGACCACCATACTGGACGATAACCCCTTCAGGTTTTTCTTTGTCTACGATAGCCAGAACATCTTCCAGGGTCAGCGGTTCAAAATACAGTCGGTCGGAGGTGTCGTAGTCGGTTGAGACTGTTTCCGGATTACAATTGACCATAATGGTTTCGAAACCGGCATCAGACAGGGAGAAAGCGCCGTGAACACAGCAGTAGTCAAATTCAATCCCCTGACCGATACGGTTCGGACCGCCGCCCAGAATCATGATCTTACGCCGGTCGGTCGGCTGCGCTTCACACTCTTCTTCGTAGGTGGAGTAAAGGTAGGGGGTGTAGGCTTCAAACTCGGCGCCACAGGTGTCAACACGTTTGAAGACGGGCAAAATGGCAAATTTGTGCCTTAGACGGCGAACGCGCTCTTCATTACAGCCCCAGAGCTCGGCGATGCGGCGGTCAGAAAAACCATAGCGCTTGGCTTCACGCAGCAGCTCGGCGAAATTTGCAGATCCTTCATCTGAATGGTCTTTGAGGGGGTATAACTTTGACTCCATAGCGATAATCTGGGCGATATTGGACAAAAACCAGGGATCAATGCCCGTTGCTTGATAAATATCAGTCATCGTCATCCCGGAACGGATGGCATCGGCAAGAAACCACATCCGCTCCCAGCCGGGAATCTGTAATTTGGATATCAACAGGTCCCGCTCGCTCGATGTCAATTCGCGGCCATAATCTTCAGGCGATGAATATAACCGGCTCTCGAAACCGTATGAGCCGATCTCAAGAGAGCGTAAAGCCTTTTGCAGACTTTCTTTAAAGGTTCGCCCGATTGCCATGGCCTCTCCGACCGATTTCATCTGGGTCGTCAGGGTCGCATCAGCCTGGGGAAATTTTTCAAAGGTGAAGCGTGGGACCTTGGTCACGACATAATCGATGGTTGGCTCAAAAGAAGCCAGAGTCTCGCGGGTGATGTCGTTGGGAATCTCATCAAGGCGATATCCGACAGATAATTTAGCAGCAATTTTGGCGATGGGGAATCCGGTCGCCTTAGAGGCCAGGGCCGATGAGCGTGAGACCCGTGGGTTCATTTCGATCACCACCAGCCGACCATCCTGAGGATTGATTCCGAATTGAATATTTGAGCCTCCGGTATCAACGCCGATCTCGCGAATAATCTTCAGCGATGCATCACGCAGAATCTGGTATTCCTTATCGCTGAGAGTCTGTGCCGGAGCGACAGTGATTGAATCGCCGGTGTGGACACCCATGGCGTCAAAATTTTCTATCGAGCAGATGATTACAACGTTATCTGCCGTGTCGCGCATCACCTCAAGTTCGAATTCCTTCCAGCCGATCACCGATTCTTCAACCAGGATCTCATTCGTGGGAGAGGCCTCAATCCCGGCAATAGCCATCCGTTCGTATTCTTCAAGGTTGTAAGCAATCCCCCCACCACTGCCACCAAGAGTAAAAGAAGGCCGAATAATGGCCGGGTAACCGACATGCTCGATGACCTCCATCGCCTCCTTGTAGCTGTGGGCCAGCCCCGAGCGGGGAACAGCAACGCCGATCCTTTCCATGGCCTGTTTGAACAAGGTGCGATCTTCGGCTTTTTTTATCGCGTCCAGTTTAGCCCCGATCAGTTCGACTCCATATTTTTCCAGAACCCCTGATTCCGCGACGTATACGGCCGTATTGAGGGCTGTCTGACCTCCCAGCGTCGGTAACAGGGCGTCCGGGCGCTCTTTCTCGATGATTTGCGCCAGTACTTCCGGAGTGACCGGCTCGATATAAGTGCGGTCGGCAAAATCTGGATCGGTCATGATCGTAGCCGGGTTCGAATTGAGGAGAATGACAAAGTAACCCTCTTCTTTTAACGCCTTACACGCCTGAGTTCCGGAATAGTCAAATTCACAGGCCTGGCCGATGACAATCGGACCGGCTCCGATGATGAGAATCTTTTTTATGTCTTCACGCTTTGGCATCAGAGTTCCTTATTCACCTGCTGGCGGTGTTTGTGCTGTTCCATCATGTCAATAAAACGCTTAAAAAGATATCGGGCATCATGCGGACCGGGTGAGGCTTCCGGATGATACTGGACGGAAAAAGCCGGCATTGCCAGGTGCCGAATACCCTCAACTGTTTGATCATTGAGATTGACATGAGTGATCTGAACCTGGTCGTTCAAGGTTGACTCATCAACGGCAAAACCATGATTCTGAGAGGTTATTTCCACCTGCTGACGCTGATAATCAAGCACCGGTTGATTGCCGCCGCGGTGACCGAATTTAAGCTTGTAGGTTTTTCCGCCGAGGGCTATCGATAGCAGTTGATGGCCCAGGCAGATGCCGAAAATCGGAACCTGACCCAGCAGTTGACGAATGCTCTCTTGAGCATAAGTGAGGGGTTCGGGATCGCCCGGTCCATTACTGAGAAAGACCCCGTCGGGATTCAGTGCCAGCACTTTATCAGGAGTTGTCCCGGCTGGGACAACCGTGACCTGACACCCGGCACTGGTGAGATTGCGGAGAATATTCTTTTTGATACCGAAATCATAGGCGACGACATTGAAAGGGCGATCTTTGGGGCCCTCGGCATAACCGTTTTCGAGGTCCCAGGTCCCCTGGTCTGTCCCGTAAGGTTCGCGACACGTCACGTCCTTGACCAAGTCACGTCCGACGATTGAAGGCGCCTGGCGTGCTTTACGGATGAGACTTTCAGGATCGGTGTCGGTCGAGGATATGATCCCGGTCTGAGCTCCCGCGGTGCGAATATGGCGGACCAGTGCGCGGGTGTCGATTCCTTCGATGCTGACAATATTGTTCTTCCTGAGGTACTGGTCGAGACTCATTTCAGAGCGAAAATTGCTTGGAAACGGGCAGGATTCTCTGACCACGAAACCGGACAGAAATGGACGGTCCGATTCAATATCCTCAGGATTGACACCGTAGTTGCCGATCTGAGGATAGGTCATGGTGACGATTTCACCATAGTATGACGGATCGGTCAGGATCTCCTGGTAACCGGTCATGCTGGTATTGAAAACAACCTCTCCAGTGACTTCACCGATTGCACCGAGGGCTGTGCCGGTAAAATACTTGCCGTCAGCAAGTGCTAAAACAGCTTTCATCTAAACCTCTAAAGTTAAATTAAAACATCAGGAACATGGCCTTAAGACCTTTCAAAAACAGTCTTTCCTGCCAACAGCGTTCTCACCGCACAGCCTTTCATCGTGGTGCCGATCCAGGGGCTGTTCTTGCTTTTTGACTGCAATTCGGAGGCTTCAACCGTCCACTCCCGATTGGGATTGATCAGGGTCATATCGGCAACGCAACCGACCGCGAGAGATCCTCGGTCAATCCCCAGAATCGCCGCCGGATTGCAGGTCATCAGAGCGACAGCCTGGGACAACGTCAGCACCTTTTCTCCCACCAGTTTAAGCGTCAGGGGCAAAAGGGTTTCAAGGCCGATGATCCCGTTGAGGGCGATGGCGAATTCAACATTCTTTTCATCATGATGGTGAGGGGCATGGTCGGTCGCTATCGCATCGATGGTACCGTCTTTAAGCCCCTCACGCACGGCATCAACATCCTGCTGGGAGCGCAGGGGGGGATTCATCTTCGCGTTGGTGTCGTAGCCCCGAACCGCTTCGTCGGTCAAAGTGAAATGGTGAGGTGTGGCCTCGCAAGTAACCCTGACTCCGCGGGCCTTTGCCTGACGGACCAGTTCAACACTGCCCCTGGTCGAGACGTGGCACACATGTAAGCGTGCTGCGGTGAATTCCGCCAGCATGATGTCACGAGCGGTAGCGGCATCTTCAGCGACCCAGGGAATGCCCTTCAGCCCCAGCTCCGTCGAGACCGGCCCCTCGTTCATCGCACCACCGGCAACCAGTGACAAGTCTTCGGCGTGGGAAAAAATCGGTGCGTCAAAAGTGTTGGCATACTCCAGTGCCCGGCGCATCATCTCGCCATCTTTGACCGGTAGCCCGTCATCTGAAAATCCGACGCAGCCCCCTTCTTTCAATTCTCCCATTTCAGAAAGCAGATCACCTTTCATCCCCTGGGTCACGCTGGCGATCGGAAATACGTTGGCACTCCCCTGCTCCCGCGCTTTAGCGATGACGTAGCGCACCACGGCGAGGTTATCGATCACCGGTTTGGTGTTCGGCATGCAGGCCACTGAAGTGACGCCACCGGCAGCAGCAGCCTTGGTTCCGGTAATGATATCTTCTTTGTATTCAAGCCCAGGATCACGCAGATGAACATGCATATCGATCAACCCGGGAGTCACCAGCAGTCCGGCAGCGTTGATGATTTCGGCATCACCGGCATCGATGTTAGACGCGACTTCAGCGATTTTTCCGTCAACGATAAGCACATCAAGCTTCTCGTCAATTGCGTTTTTCGGATCGACGACGCGACCTGATTTCACCAGTATTTTCATAACGTATACCCTCGTTTCAGATCAGTTCTGTTGAAGTTTGTCACCACCGGCTACCAGATAGAGAAGAGCCATCCTCACGGCGACACCATTCTCAACCTGATCGAGTATGACATTTTGTGCCCCATCAGCGACCGCTGAAGCAAGCTCAACCCCACGGTTTATCGGGCCCGGGTGCATGACGATCGCATCCTCTTTTGCCAGCTTGAGCTTTTGTTCGTTCAGCCCGAAGAATCGGGCATACTCGCGCACTGAAGGGATAAGAGAGGCGCCCTGACGTTCGCGCTGAATACGTAACATCATGACACAATCAGCGCCGGAAATGGCATCTTCGATATTTTTAAATATCGTGCAGCCCATTTTTTCCAGTCCGGGGGGGAGCATGGTTCCAGGGCCGGCAACCCGCACATTGGCTCCGAGTTTTGATAAACAATAAATGTTTGAGCGCACGACTCGGCTGTGAGTGATGTCACCGATAATCGCCACCGTCAGACCGTTGATCTCGCCCTTGTGTTGGCGAATGGTAAAGGCATCCAGCAGGGCCTGACTGGGATGTTCATGCGTTCCGTCTCCGGCGTTGACGACCGAACACCGCAAGCGCTCGGCCAGATAGTGACAGGCTCCTGAAGCACTATGACGCATGACGATGATATCCGGATGCATGGCTTCAATGTTCTGAGCCGTATCTTCAAGAGTCTCTCCTTTGACGACTGAAGACGAAGAAGCCGAAATGTTCACCGTGTCGGCTGAAAGGCGCTTGCCGGCAATTTCAAAGGATGTCCGGGTGCGGGTGCTGGCCTCAAAGAACAGGTTGACAATGGTCTTGCCGCGCAGGGTCGGAACTTTTTTTATGTCCCGGGTGTTGATCTCCTTAAAGCTGCCGGCAGTGTCGAGAATAAAGGTAATCTCTTCCTGAGATAGTTCTTTGATCCCCAGCACATGTTTCGGGTTAAACGACATGATCTGACCTCCGCATCAACTTCTGAGTAATAAAACGGCTTGAGGATTATTCCGCTCGTCAAAATTGACTTTGATCTGTTCATTCCGGGCGGTCGGTAGATTTCGTCCGATGTAGTCCGGCCTGATCGGTAGTTCGCGATGCCCGCGATCTATCAGAATCGCCAGTTGAATGGTTTGCGGGCGGCCCAGGTCCATGACGGCCTCCATTGCTGCGCGAATGGTTCGACCGGTGAACAGCACATCATCGACCAGAATGATCTTTTTACCGCTGACGGGGAAACGGATATCGGTCTGCCCGACTTGCAGATCGCTGCGCGAAGCAATATCATCGCGGTACATGGTAACGTCAATCATTCCGAGCGGAACGTCCTGCCTCTCGATGTCGACGAGTTTTTCGTGAAGACCCGCCGCAAGATATGCGCCACCGGTACGAATGCCGATAACCACCAGGTCATCTATACCTTTGTTCTTTTCCAGGATTTCGTGAGCAATTCTGGTCAAGGCTCGGTCGATCCCGTTTTTGTCCAGTATTTCAATCGTCTCTGTCGCCATTTCTAACCTCCCGATGGAAATCAGGCATAAAAAAACACCTGCACAGTCGGCTGTGCAGGTGTTCTGATTGATTTATGGTGATTATTCATCTGTTTCATGCCCTTGCTGATCTCTCGGATCAAATTAAAGGGTTGATCTTGACTTTCGTGAAGCTAACAGCGCTGTGAAGAACAAGTCAATCGGCAAATTGTTAATTTTTGTTTAGTTGATAAGGCGCCCAATCCGCGAAAACCTGATTTTATGCAGCAGATCGGCTTTGTTGTCCCAGGACCAGTATTTGATAAACGCCAGACCTTTAATTTTGGGCTGTTCAACAAATCCCCAGAAACGACTGTCATAAGAGAAATCCCGGTTGTCGCCCATGACGAAATAGTTATTTTCGGGGACTTTGATCGGTCCGACAAAATCTCGCGGACTGGCGACGGCGGGAATCATTTCATTGTCCTTATGGACTTCCTGGGGAACGCTGAAAGGCTGGCCGTTGACAAAAACCTGCTTGGCTTTGACTTCGATGATGTCACCGGGGAGGCCGATGACGCGTTTGATGAAATCTCTTCTTTTAAAATAGGATTTCCCCTCATCTTCAGGAAATTCAAAAACGATCACATCTCCCCGCTCGGGGTCACGCACTTTGAGATAGCGGTCATCGGTAAAGGGAAGCTTGGTGCCGTAAATAAACTTGTTGACCAGCAGATGATCTCCGATCAGCAGGGTGTCAAGCATGGACCCGGAAGGGATTTTGAAGGCCTGAAAGAGAAAAGTACGAATAATCAGGGCCAGGACAACTGCGACGATAAGAGCCTCGGACCACTCACGGTACCAAGGTTTTTTATGTCCTGTTTGGGCTTTTTTCTTTTTAAACAATGCCATTGTCTACTCTTTTACTTTAAGAATTGCCAGGAAGGCATCCTGGGGCAGCTCGACGCTGCCGACCTGTTTCATACGTTTTTTGCCCGCTTTTTGTTTTTCCAGCAGTTTCCTTTTGCGGGTGATGTCTCCGCCGTAACATTTGGCGGTAACATCCTTGCGTAAAGCTTTGACCGTAGAGCGGGCAATGACCTTATTGCCGATAGCCGCCTGAATGGCTACCTCGTACTGCTGGCGCGGAATGAATTCCTTCATCTTCGATACCAGCTCACGGCCACGGAACTGGGCTTTGTCCTGATGGACTATCAGCGAAAGGGCATCGACGACATCACCGTTGATAAGAACATTCAGGCGCACCAGCTTGCTCACCCTGAAATCCAGGTGTTCATAATCAAGCGAAGCGTAACCACGTGTAATCGACTTTAATCGATCAAAAAAGTCAAGAACGATTTCATTCAGCGGCAGTTCGTAGACGACCATGACCCGGTTGGCCGTCAGGTATTTCAACTCCCTCTGGACCCCGCGTTTTTCAATGCAAAGGTTCAGAACCGGACCGACAAATTCATTGGGAACGTGGATGGACGCGAGCACAAAGGGCTCCTCTATTGTTTCGATATGTTGCGCTTCGGGCAACATGTTCGCGCTTTCAACCTGAAGGACATGTCCCTTGGTTGTCGTAACCCGATAAACAACGGTTGGGGCCGTGGTGATCAGTTCGACATTAAATTCGCGTTCGAGGCGTTCCTGGATGATCTCCATGTGCAGCAGGCCAAGAAACCCGCAACGGAAGCCAAAACCAAGAGCCAAAGAGTTTTCCGGTTCAAATGAAAAAGCCGCGTCATTGAGGCGTAACTTTTCCAGCGCATCGCGCAGATCGTCATAATCGGCGGAATCGATCGGGTAAAGACCGGAAAAAACCATCGGCTTGACATCCTGGTAGCCGGGTAGCGCTTTTTCGGCCGGCCGCCGAAAATGGGTGATGGTGTCCCCGACCTTGGCGTCTTCAACGACCTTGATGCCGGCAATAATGAAACCGACTTCACCGGCCGCCAATTCCGACAATTCCAGTGGGTGCGGACTGAAGGCCCCGACTTTCTGGACTTCATAGACTCCACCGGTTGCCATAAGCTTGATCTTGTCACCTTTTTTGACTGTACCATCGACAATCCGTACCAGGACGATAACCCCCTGATAGGAGTCGTACCAGGAATCAAAAGTCAGCGCTTTCAAAGGCGCATCCGGGTCACCGCCGGGCGAAGGGATTCTCTGCACGACCGCTTCAAGAATATCCTCAATGCCGAGACCTTCTTTCGCGCTGGCGAGAATCGCATCGCTGGTATCGATGCCGATAATATCTTCAACTTCCTGCTTGATGCGTTCGGGTTCGGCACTCGGCAGATCGATTTTGTTGATGACCGGAAAAACCTCAAGATCCTGATCGATGGCCATATAGACATTAGCCAAGGTTTGGGCTTCAACCCCCTGGGCGGCATCTACGACCAGGATTGCGCCTTCACAGGCCGACAGAGAGCGGCTGACTTCATAGGAAAAATCGACATGCCCCGGCGTGTCGATCAGGTTGAGTATGTAATGCTGACCGTTTTTGGCCGTGTATTTAAGCCGCACGGCCTGAGCCTTGATGGTGATCCCACGTTCTTTTTCCAGTTCCATCTTGTCCAGGTACTGGTCGGACTTTTCCCTGTCGGTGAGGGCGCCGGTCGCTTCAAGCAGGCGATCTGCCAGGGTTGATTTGCCGTGGTCGATATGAGCTATGATTGAAAAATTACGTATCTGTTTCTGATTCATGGAGACCCGATAGTTATTGTATTGTCGAGAAGATTTTAACCTCTCATCTTAAACTTTATCTGCTGATTTTGTAAAGAAATATGTGGTGATCTGCTCTGCCCCAGTTAACGGCTAAAGGGGGTTGAAAATTCAGCATGAAGGTCATGCTTATTCCGGGATAGATATTTCCTGACATGATTTGGGGGGGGAAATGGACAACGAACTGAAATGAAGAGATCAAGGACATGCAAAAGATCTCCTGTTTCAGCAGTTGCCGCAGCCTGTTTGTTTTGACGATCGGGAGCCTCCGGCAAAAAAGATCGGCCAGATTTCCGCAACGACCATTCCTGCGACAATAAGAACCCCGCCAAACCAGCCAATCGCCGACAGACGATCCCCCGCCAGCCAGATAGAAAAGAGCGCGGCGAACACCGGTTCAAGGGTATAGATCAGCGCCGCTCGGGTTGGCGTGGTCCGGTTTTGAAAGGTCGTCATCGCCCAGAAAGCGTAAGCTGTAGCAAAGGCTGAAGTAATGATAAAAGCGATGATGAGAGAATTTGTCCACACGACCGGCCATGAGACCGGTTCAAAAGTCAGACTTCCGACGCAGCCCAGCAAGGCCATGGTCGCAATCTGTACAAATGTCAGGGCTCGCCCATCATAGCCTTTGGTAAAGGCATCCAGGCCAAGAATGTGCAGGGCGATAAATACCGAGCAGATCACCACGAGCAGATCACCAAAGTTGATTGACCAGGGCGTGTGCCAGGTCAATAAAAACAATCCAAGCAGAGCGATGGCGACGCCGATTTTTGATCCGAATGCCGCGGGTTTTTTCAATAGCGGACCGGCCAGTAGCGGAACCCAGACAACGCCGAGACCGGTGAGAAACCCAGTGTTGGCCGAAGACGTTCGCTCCAGGCCAAAAGTCTGAAAAAGATAGGACAGGAACAGCAAAGAGCCGAGAAAAACCCCGATTTTCCATCCACGCCGGTCAAGTGTCGCAAATCCTTTTCTGCCGGCCAGCAAGGCCAGAAGCACGGCCGCAAAAGCAAAGCGAACCCAGAGAAAAGCCATCACGGGCATTTCGTTGATGGCGTCTTTGACGATGGGGAATGTTGCTCCCCAGAACAGCGTCACCGAGGCGAGGATCAGCTCGGCAAACAGCTGCCTTCGGTCTATTTTATGAGCATTTTTCACAGCAATGTAATTCTAATACAGGTAAGCAAGACCCTTGTTAAAAACGAAGGCGCTATGGTATAAGCAAGATTCTGTGATTACAATGACTTTCTCACTTTTTATGGAGTTTTGATGGAGCGGTCGGATCGTTCTAAACAGGAGCCGGTTGAAGTTATCTGTCCCAAGTGTCGATACACGGAAATCATCTACCTCCCGGTTGATGATCTTCCTTCCTGTCCTAAATGCCATATCCGCATGTCAATTTCAGAACTTCTGGATGAGGGAAAATCCTACTGACATTCCTGTCCGCGACAATCAACTGTCGGCTCTGCCGACTTAACTGTCCTTATTAAAAGGTATGGAGGAGAATCAATGAAACACTTGAAACTGGTACTTGCTTGTCTGTTAGCTCTCTGTGTTGTTCTGCCTGGTTTTGCCGGCGCCGACACGCTTGACGAAATTCAGGACCGTGGTTCACTGCGTGTCGGTATGGAACCAGGTTACATGCCCTTTGAAATGACCAACCAGAAGGGTGAGATTGTCGGTTTTGATGTTGACATGGCCAAACGTATCGCCAAGGCCATGGGTGTCAAACTTGAACTGGTCAGCACCGCATGGGACGGAATTATCCCCGGGCTGATCACCAAGAAGTATGACATCATCATGAGCGGTATGACTTTGACTCAGGAGCGCAATCTTAAAGTCAACTTTGCCACCCCCTATATTGTTGTCGGGCAGAGCATCCTGATCAAAAAGTCGATTGCTGACGATGTTAAATCCTACAAGGATCTCAATAAGGAAAAATACAAGGTTGCTTCAAAGCTTGGTACCACTGGTGAGCAGGCCGTCAAGAGGATGATTCCAAAGTGTACTTATATCTCTTTTGAAACTGAGCAGGAAGGTGTTCAGGATCTTCTCAATGGTAAAATTGATGCCTTTGTCTATGACCTGCCCTTTATGGCTATTGCCAATGCACAGAAGAACAACGGCAGCCTGGTTTTTCTGGACCAGCCTTTCACCTATGAGCCTCTGGCCTGGGCGATTCGTCCCGATAACCACAATTTCCTCAACTGGTTGAACAACTTCATGAACCAGATCAAAAGCGACGGCACCTACGACAAGATTTATGCAAAATGGTTCCTCAGTGATGAGTGGCTGAAACAAGTTCAAAACTAAAATCAAACATGACAGCGGAGAAAGTCGGTGTGCTTTCTCCGCTGTTTTTTGATGTCTGGAATGGAATCGTGAATAAAGATCTGAAAAATTGGTCATGGACCCTGCTGACCCTGCTGATCCTGTTCGCCATGGGTGCTGGTCTCTGGGTTGCCACCAAAAAAATTGATTATAACTGGCGCTGGAACCGTGTGCCCCAATATTTCCTTTACCATAACGAAAACGTTAAAACGGTTCCTTTTGACGGTCGTGTCACCAAAATAGATCAGGCTGGTGATACGGCAACGATAAGCGTCCTGAGTGAAGATGATGATGTTCAGACCTTTGTCGTTGATGCGGAAACTGTGCGTGTCGAAGTCAATGAAGATTTGTTTGAGGGTGATTCACTCGGGTCGACCTTTACGTGGCGCATCGGGCCGCTGCTTCATGGCCTCTGGGTCACGCTCTGGTTATCCGCTGCAGCCAGCTTATTTGGGCTGATTATCGGTCTGATCACCGGCTTGTGCCGAATCTCCAGCAACATTACTTTACGCCAACTGTCGATCTTTTATATTGAAATCATCCGGGGAACTCCCCTGCTGGTACAGATTTTCATTTTCTATTTTTTCCTTGGAACAGTCCTCGACATCAGCCGTATCGTGGCCGGGATCAGTGCCCTGGCTATTTTTGCCGGCGCCTATGTCGCTGAAATTATCCGCGCCGGCATCCAGTCGATTCCCAAGGGGCAGATGGAGGCCGCAAGGTCCCTGGGTATGAATGTGCCGCAGGCGATGATTTATATCATCCTGCCCCAGGCTTTCAAGCGTATTCTGCCCCCCCTTGCGGGCCAGTTTATCAGTCTGATCAAAGACTCTTCCCTGGTTTCGGTTATCGCCATAACCGACCTGACCAAAAGTGGCCGTGAAGTTATCACTTCAACCTTTGCGACCTTTGAAATCTGGTTTATCGTAGCGTTGCTTTATTTGCTTTTAACATCAGTTTTATCGCAGGTGATTGCCTGGGTTGAGCGGAGGCTAGCAGTCAGTGATTAAAACAGTCGATTTGAAAAAAACCTTCGTCGGTCGTGGTCAGACTGTTCATGCTGTTGACGGCGTCACCGCTCACGTCAAAAAGGGTGAAGTCGTCGTCATCATCGGTCCTTCGGGTTCGGGGAAGTCTACTTATCTGCGCTGTTTGAATGGGCTTGAAACCCTGTCGTCAGGTCATATCCATGTCGATGGAGTCGATCTTGCCGACCGCAAAACAGACCTGAACAAGGTTCGCCGTGAAGTCGGTATGGTTTTTCAGCAGTTCAACCTGTTTCCTCACAAGACGGTTCTTGAAAATCTGGTACTGGCTCAGATGGTCGTGCGCAAGCGCAGTCGTAATGAGGCTGAAAGAAAAGGTCGGGAGTTACTGAAAAAAGTCGGCATTGCCGAAAAAGAGAAGGAATACCCGATCCGTCTTTCCGGTGGCCAGCAGCAGCGCGTCGCTATTGCCCGGGCGTTGGCCATGGAGCCCAAGGTGATGCTGTTTGATGAGCCGACCAGTGCACTTGACCCGGAGATGGTTGGTGAGGTTCTCGAGGTTATGAAGCAGCTGGCCCGTGAAGGCATGACCATGGTTGTCGTCACCCATGAAATGGGTTTTGCACGAGAAGTGGCCGACCGGGTATTGTTCATGGATCATGGCAAGCTTGTGGAAGAAGGAACCCCGGAACATTTCTTCACCAATCCGCAGGAAGAAAGAGCGCAATTATTTCTTAAACAGGTACTTTAAAAGTTTCAAAGACACTTTGCAGGGGCGTCTTGAAGACGCCCTTTTTTATTGCATTATGACCAAGAACAAAGTCAAAAACGCTCTCAGACAGGGAAGCAGAACCGCCTGGCCGATTTGCCTGGGATATTTTCCCATCGGTCTGGCGTTGGGGGTCTTAGCCCAGCAGGCTGGTATTCCCTGGTGGGCAGTCGCACTGATGTCGCTTCTGGTGTTTGCCGGAAGTGCTCAGTTCATCTGTGTAGCCATGTTGACCTCGGGTGCCTCTCTTGCGGCGATTATTTTCACCACATTTGTCGTCAATCTACGCCATACCCTGATGAGTTCGGCCCTTGCGGTTTATCTTATCGGCGTTCCCCGCCGGTTTCTGGCTCTCTTCGCTTACGGCATCACCGATGAAAGTTTTGCCGTGAACATGGTTCGCTTCCGGTCCGGGGAGTGGGATCGCTGGAAAGCTCTGGTTGTCAATCATCTGGCTAACCTGGTCTGGCTGATGGCTACGGTTACCGGTTCTCTGGTTGGTCAGTTTGTTCCAAGGGGAGCTTTCGGAATCGATTACGCCCTCACAGGAATGTTTATCTGCCTGCTGGTTTTTCAGTTACAGGGACGGATTTATCTTATCACTGCTATGATCGCCGCGTTGGTCTCTGTTTGCTGGTATCTGCTGATTCCTGGTGATTCTTATATTGTCGGAGCTTCTGTCTGTGCCGCCACGGCCGGTTACTTTATTCAACGCCGCTATCGGAGCAGAAAATGACCTTTTCCGAATATCTTTTACTCTTTGCCGGGATGGGGGCGGTTACCTACCTGCCGAGAGCCCTCCCCCTGATCTACCTCGCCCATAAAAAAATGCCTCAATGGTTGATTGACTGGCTCGGACTGATACCGGTTGCGGTTCTCAGTGCCCTGCTGGCCCCTTCACTGTTCAGCGCCACGCCAGATCGCCACCTCGACCTGGGTCGTCCCGAATTACTTGTCGCGCTGCCGACGTTGCTCTTTGCGTTGAAAACCCGTAGTCTTGGAGGGACGGTTCTACTGGGGATGCTGCTTTACTGGCTGGCCGGATTATATTTCTAAAGGAATGAATGAATGGATTTAACAGGAAAACAGATTCGTTACCTGCGCGGTCTCGGGCATCATCTCAAGCCTGTCGTGATGATCGGAAAAGAGGAGCTTACCGTTTCGCTGATCGCTGCTGTGGATGAGACTTTGCAGATCCACGAACTCATCAAGGTTAAATTGCAGGAAGGCTGTATCGGCGACCGAAAAGATATCGCCGCGGAACTCGCGCAGGAAACGCAATCAAATATCGTACAGGTCCTCGGGAGAAATATCCTTCTCTACCGCCCTTCAGAAGACAAAAAGATTTCACTTCCCTGAGGCTGAGTATGTTTAAGTTTGATCTTTCACAGGAGCCCCTGTCTTCACGTGAATTTCAGGTTGAGCTTCAGAGGTTGAAGGCTTTGAGGAAAGATCAGATTAAACGCTCCTGTATCTCTGACGTTCTTCATGCGTTCGTATTCATAGGCCTCTATTTCAGCCAATTTCTGTCAGGCTACTCGGTCCTGATTGCTGTGGCCATCAGTACTGTCTTTGCCCTGGTTATGGCGATGATCAGCAAAGAAGCCCTGCTCCTGACCGACAAGATCGTCATCGCGTTCATTGTTGCCGGTGCCGCCGTGGCAACGACTCTGATTCTTACGATCACCATGAAAGAAGAGCTGATCGGCAGCCTGATGGCCGGGCTGACGACCGGTTCCATCGTAATTGTCGGAGCGACTCTGGGTCGTCAGATTAAACAGGTCATGATCCTGCTTGATGAAATGAAACCGATCATTGATGATGAACCGGCGCTGCATGAAATAGCACAATTGTGTCGCCGCTATCCTCACTTCGAAACTTACCGTGAACTGGCTGCGCAGAATTTGCGCCCTCACCTCAGCTATGGTGAGTTGTCGGCGATGCGCGAGTGGGATCGCCGGGAGCATCAACATCAGGCGCGCTCAAACGGTTCGTAGAGGCGTTTATATTCATCCTGGGCGTAGCGATCCGTCATGCTGGCAATGTAGTCACAGATAACCCGCTCAACGCCGTAGTGGTCAAATTTCAGCTGATGACGTTCCGGTAACAACGTGGGATTCTCGATGTAATTTTCAAACAGCAAGGTCAGAAATCTTTCAGCCTTCACACGCATGCGTTCAACCTTGGAATGCCGGTACAGGCGCCGATAAAGAAAACTTTTCAGCTGCTTGTTCAGATCTGTCATTTCAGCACTGAGTTGGACCATGTTGCATTGTTGCCGACGGATATCCTCCAGACTGGTGATATTGTTTTCCAGAAGATTGTTCTCAGTGGTTTTGACCAGGTCATGAATCAGGGTACTGATTAAGTAGCTTATTGTCTGCAGTACCTGTTTCTTCTCATCAATTCCGGGAAATTTTTTACCTATTTTCAGAAATGTTCGTTGCCATAACTCCACTTCGGAGAGGTCACTTAAACTGATATAGCCCGCCTTCAGACCATCATCGATGTCGTGGTTGTTATAGGCTATCTCATCAGCCAGATCGATAATCTGAGCCTCCAGTGTCGCCCTCTGTTCCGGGTTGAAAGGTTTAGACGCAGCGTTGCCGGGGCGGTCATAATCGGACGAATGTTTGATGATGCCTTCCCGCGTTTCCCAGCTCAAATTCAGCCCGTCGAAATCGGGATAGCGTTGTTCAAGAACGTCGACTATTCGCAACGACTGGCGATTATGTTCAAAACCGCCGTAATCTTTCATCAGGCGATTCAGGGTCGTTTCACCGGTATGGCCAAACGGGGTGTGGCCAAGATCATGGGAGAGCGCCAGCGCTTCGACCAGATCTTCATTAAGGCGAAGGTTGCGGGCAATGCCGCGGGCAATCTGGGCGACTTCGAGGGAATGGGTCAATCGTGTCCGGTAGTAATCCCCTTCGTGATTGACAAAGACCTGGGTTTTGTATTCCAGGCGTCTGAATGCGGCACAGTGGATGATGCGGTCCCGGTCACGCTCATAGACGGGGCGATTATCCTTGAAGGGTTCGGCGTGCTGACGCCCCAGGCTGTTATCACTATGAGCGGCATAGCCGGCAAGATAATTTTCGTGCATGCTGACCTCCTGTTGCTTAATCTACCCCCGAGATTATCATTTATGTGTGACAGAATATGGCACATTGTGAGAACAATGAAAAAACAGGTCAATAGCGTTAAACGTCGATCAGGATCTCAAGCCACCACTGGGCTGCCACTGAAAGCCGTAAATGCTTCATCCTACCCGCCTGGACAAGCGTAAGGCTATGAAAATTTAAAACCATTCAGATAAGATATCCAGCTCATAATAAACTTATGAAAACATAAGCCTTGATCAGTGTCGCTGGGTTTTGTTAAGTAAGAAGCGCTCGTCAGCTCTTATCAAAGGTATGGAAACGAAGCATGCGAATTATCAGCGGAACGGCTCGGGGAACACAATTGACATCTCTTCAAGGGCTTACCGTACGTCCCACGCCGGATCGGGTCCGTGAAGCCCTTTTCAGTATTCTGACCAGTCGCTTTGGATCCTTCAGCCGGCTCAAAATACTGGACCTTTTTGCCGGGAGTGGTGCTCAGGCACTTGAAGCTCTGAGTCGAGGAGCGGAATCAGCTGTTCTGATCGATTCGGGTCGTACGGCTGTCATAGCCATTCAGGAGAATATCCGGCGGTGTAAATTCGAGTCGCGGGCTACATTCATCGCGAGTGATGTCTACAAGGCATTACCGAGTCTGACAAAATTCGGCTCCTTTGACCTGATTCTGATGGATCCTCCTTATCGACAAAATCATCTATTACAAGTCATTGAAAAGATTGAATCCTTGAAACTGTTGGCCAAAGATGGAATAATCTGCGCCGAATCCGCTCGTGATGAAGACGTTGTTGAACCAGTTGCTTTGACTCAAATTGATCACAGAGTTTATGGGTCTACACAGATCACCCTGTATGGCCATCCAGAGGAATGATATGAATCGACACATTGCTATTTATCCCGGCTCCTTTGATCCCTTTACCAATGGTCATATGGATATCGTGCATCGGGGCCTGGAAATATTTGACACTCTGATTATTGCAGTGGCCAGTAACTCAGAAAAAAACAGTCTTTTTTCGGTTGCCGAAAGAGTCGATATTATCTCCCGCCTGACCCAAGACAACCCAAGATTGAAGGTGGAGACTTTTGACGGCCTGCTGGTTGATTATGTTGTTGCAAAAAAAGCGCGGGTGATTCTGCGCGGTCTGCGGGCTGTTACCGATTTTGAATTTGAGTTTCAACTGGCACAAATGAACCATACCGTATGCCCCCAGGCTGAAACTCTCTTCATGATGACGTCTCCCAAGTTTGCCTACCTGAGTTCATCCATTGTCAAGGAAGTCGGTCGCTTGAATGGTGATATCTCCAAGTTTGTCCCCCCCCTGGTGAAAGAAGCACTGGAACAGAAATTTTCACAGACGCCCTGACTTGTTCGCCGACGGGTTTATTTCAATAGCCTCGGAGAGGAACAATTATCCTCGATGTATTTCCACACAGAACCTGAAGTATTACTTTAAATAGCTTAAAGTAACTCCATGAATCGGTGTGTTTGTGGAATGACGCGTGTGTTCTTGTGTGATTCTGAAATAATGGCTTGCATGTGAAGTAGTCTGCGCGTTGAAACGGCAACTCGGGCCTGCCTGGTCACCGGTTGCAGGATGATCGGGATCCTCTCCGAGACGCTTGAAACCAGGTCTCCGGCCAGCTGTAGTTCCAGGTCCGGAGTCGTTTCGCCGACCACGACCTTGACGAAACATTGCGTTCTGTCGGCAATCTCCAGAAAACGTCGATGGATTTCCCAGTCGGTGCGTTCTCCACTGAGAGAGTGCAGCTTGATGTCCATGGCAACCCAATCCGTATTCGCAATAATCAATTCCAGCTGATCAGGAAGGGTGCCGTTGGTTTCAAGGTAGATGGGCAGTTTGGTTCTCAGGTGCGGCAACCACTGCTGAAGAGTCTGAGCATGAAGAAGCGGTTCTCCACCCGTTATGCTGAGCGAATGATGAGCCGCCGGAAAACCGGATATCCAGGTCTGGATTAAAGTCATTACTCCGTCGAGACTCAGGGGGTTGGGCAACGTCGAGAACTGTTTTGAACCGGGCTCATTTTCCACGCTGCACGAAGGTGATGACGAAAAGTCGGTATCGCAATATTCACAGGCAAGGTTGCATCCAGGAAAACGCATAAACACCTGGCGATAACCGACCAACAACCCCTCCCCCTGGATCGAGGAAAATAGTTCGAGCAGATCAGCTGAGGGTGTAGGTTGCGTAGGCATTGTCCGATTCCCAAACGGTGACTTTTTCGACCTGTACTGCATAGCTGGAGAGGTCGGCGACGAGACGGTCAAAAATAAATTTGGAGATATGCTCCGACGACGGGCTGATTCCTCGAAATGCATCGAGATCGTTCAGATACTTGTGATCCAGATAGTTCATGATCTCCTTGGTATGTTTTTTCAGAATTTTAAAATCAATGCCAAGTCCGGCGTCATCAAGCTGATCAGTCATGACGGTTACCTCGACTTTCCAGTTATGGCCATGAAGATTTTCACAATCACCCTGGTAATTCAACAGGTTATGGGCCGCAGCAAAGTGTGTTTGAATCGTCAGATGGTACATTAATTCTCCTTATAAGGGGGACTGATCCTCATCATGTCGGGGTTGTTTGTCACCCTGGATACTGTATTCTTCATTCGACCAGCGGCCGAGATCAACCAGGCGACATTTTTCTGAACAAAACGGTCGTGTCGGATTGTTTTCCCAGAAGGTCTCAACCCCGCAACGTGGACAGGACAGAGTGAGTTTCTTTTTCATATATTTACTATAAGGCCTTCTACAGCAGAAGAAAACCGTCAGATAAAAAAACCCCGGACAGGTCCGGGGTTTCTGATTTGGAGCGGGAAACGGGACTCGAACCCGCGACTCTCAGCTTGGGAAGCTGATACTCTACCAACTGAGTTACTCCCGCAAAATTTCGTTCGCGCAGTATAGTAATCTGACTTCTGCCTTGTCAATCGCTTATTTGCGTCCTGAGCCATTCTATGGCGTCTTCGCGTGAACTGATAAGACCATCAATCTCGGCTCGTTTGATTTTCTTCAGCCTTTGCCCTAGAGTCGAGTTATCGGTCACATCAACCCAACGTTTGAGTTCGTCTCCTGGGAGTAAATCCGCTACCCGTCCGTATGATTGTTCCCGCAGAAAACACTTATAGGCCTGAATCGCTTTAGGGTAAGCCAGGCGCTCAGGGCAGACACACCAATAGAGGATTTTTTCCAGAGCAAAAGGTTGCAGTTCCTCAACGACCAGAGCGGTGCGGCGTTGTGGCAGATTCTGCTGTAAAAGTTTACAGGTGTCATGGGCAGTGTTTGTTTCAGCCAAGAGTTGCGTGATCAGTCGCTGTTCATTGCGACTTAACCGTAAGGTCTGTTGCAGCAACTTTGACAGGTTGCCCGGAGGGGATAGCTTCAGCAGTTCAATCAGCAGAAACAGGCTCGTATCAGCTACCCCGATTCTTCTTTCATGAGCTTCGCGGTTGGTTTTTCCGGTCTCTTTCAGGACATTCAGTGTTGATGACAGCGCTTTGAGCTGCTTCAGGATTTGACACCAATCCGTGATCGGAGTCAGGGGCTTAAACAATTCGTCAAGCAGACCGGATTTATACAGCAGGTCAATGCCCCGCAGACAATCTTGCGCCGACAGGATCTTGAACAGCTCTTCTCTGATTCTTTCTCCCGCAATACACGACAACTTTTCGGCATGAATCCCGATCATTCTCCAGGTTTCCGGCAGGTAGTCGAAATCCAGGGTGACGGCATGCCGAATGCCTTTCATCATTCGCAACGGGTCATGGGAATAGCTTTCAACTGATGACAACCTGAGCATCTTTTTGGCTAAATCAGACAAACCGTCAAGGGGGTCAATCAGAGTCAAATCGACCTTTGAAACCGGGAACGCCATTGAGTTGATGGTGAAATCGCGCAGTTTAAGATCTTCATGAAGAGTTCTTGCGCGAAAAACTGAAAAATCCACACAAGTTGAGTCCCTCAGCACAACCCGGCTCTGCAGTCGTTCAGAATCAAGCCAGAACCAGTGACCATCAGCTCGGGAGGACCATTGCCGTGCAACCGGGGTCGGATCATCGCAGCTGATCAGATCAATGTCGCTGATGGGGCTTTCAAGAAGAAGGTCGCGTAGACATCCCCCGACCAGCCAGAAAGGAGAATGGGACTGTCCGATGATGTCAGCCAGGACTGAGAGGGCATCACTGCTTTTAAAGAGTTTGCTGACTTTTTTTTGCAGAGTTTCGGTTTTCATTCAGGCCGATATGAGAAAGGCCCGTTTAAAACGAGCCTTATAATCATAACGATTCCTCTTTTTCAGCTGTGTTCAAATTGTCCTGAGACTCATCCGCCTCTATATTATGGTCTTTTGTAAGCTGGTCTTCAGTGGACTTCTTTTGCCGTCGGGCTTTGTTGACCAGAAACAGAATGAGGTAAATGACCAACAATGTCAGTACGGTAAAAAGGATATCGGCAAAACGGATCGGCTCCATGGATTCCCTCTAGCCCTGGTTATGAATACGGTTTAAGGCGTCCTGTGCCAAAGCGTGGTTCTTATCCAGTTGTGTGGCCATGCTGTAGGCTTCAAACGCTCCGCTGACATCATCACATTTTTCCCGGCATAAGCCCAGCAGATAATAAAACTCCGGATTAGGCAATTCACGGGTCAGGTCACCGACAAGATCCAGATGTTCCAGGATCTGCCTGGCTGCAATAAACTCCTCGAGGTTGGCATGCTCAATCGCCGCCGCAACTTGCTCAAGATCATGAACGAGAGGCTGCCCGGGCAGATTTTCAGCATCGATGTTTGCCAGTTTCGCAGTTAATTTCTCTCTGATGGCGTCATCTTCAAGCTGTTTCAGGGCGATCTGCCAATAGAGGCGCGCCTGATGGTAGGCTCCGTTCAGATAACAGACCTGCCCGAGAAGATTGAGGTTATTTATGTCTGCGGCATTGGTCCGGCGAGCGTTTTCCAGCCACACCCGAGCCTCTTTCAAGTGAAATTTAACCCTTGTCAATTCAGAAAAATGCATTGCCAAATCAAAATACGCCTGGCCGATTTTATGCAGTAACCCAAAATTGTCGCGTTCAAGATGATTGAGAATTTTCAACAGGGCGATCTTCTTTTTCAAACCCTCAGGTTTAACCTGCTTGACATCGAGAAGAATCAATTGAGACCCGATATCTGAAATCAGGAAAGGATAAGCCAGATGAAGTATTCTGGCGTAATCTTCGGCGTGCTGACAGAACGGAAAACGGCTCAGATACTCATAGATGCCGTCCCCTATCGCTTTTTCTGTCGGCGCGCTGCTTTCAGGCATGTCTGCCGTTCTAATCGGTAGCGGGATCTGCGGGATCGGGATTTCACTCTTTTCACCCGTAGTTAAGGACATCCCTTCCGGGGCATGCCAGAAACGAAATTCAGTCGGATCAATCGGTTCATTGATTATCTCGGACATGTCAGCATTCCTGTCGGCTGGTGTTATGTGGTTCAAAAGAGAAAAGGATGAAGCAAAAAAACTTCATCCTTTTAAGTGCCATCCCTCAGGATAGCAGGAACTCAATCGAAACTATGGCTGGGGCGCCAGGATTCGAACCTGGGAATGCCGGAATCAAAATCCGGTGCCTTACCGCTTGGCGACGCCCCATCAAAAGAGAAAGAATTTCTAACAAAGTTCATCTGGATCGTCAAGCAAAAATGTCGCGATCCGTGGGCCTCGAAACGTGCTGTAAGCAGCAGTCCGCAAGTCCGATGCCGACAGTTGCATCGAACTCACGGCGCTGATCCATAGTGGTTAAAGAACCGCCTTAATTGCTTCGCACAGCCTGTCCATGTTACTCGGCGTCATTCCGGCGACATTAATCCGTCCGGAGCCGACGATGTAGATTGAATATTCCTCACGCAGGCGATCGACCTGTTCCTTGGTCAAACCGGAAAAACTGAACATGCCCCGCTGTTCGATGATTGAGGAGAAATCCTGGGTGACCCCTTTTTCCTTCAGGGTTTTGACAAACAGATGACGCATTTCATTGATGCGGTTGCGAATGTCTGCAACCTCTTCCAGCCACTGAGCTCTGAGTTGTTTGTCGCTCAAAACGACCGCAACAATCTGCCCACCGTGGGAGGGTGGATTTGAGTAATTATAACGAATGCGCAGCTTCACCTGGCTCATGACCGTCCCGGCCTGATCGGGATTATCGGCGACCACTGTCAGTGCCCCGGTTCTCTCACGATAAAGACCAAAGTTTTTGGAAAAGCTGGAACAGATCAGCATTTGTTTGACCTTTTTGGTCAATTCAAGTAGCCCGGCCCGATCTTCCTCAACTCCGTCGGCAAGCCCCTGATAAGCAAAGTCGACCAGCGGCAGAATGCCCCGTTCGGCCAACAGATCGCCAAGTTGCGCCCACTGCTCGGGGGTTGGATCGATACCTGTCGGATTATGACAGCAGCCATGAAGCAGAATGATATCGCCGCTGGGAATGGTCTTGATCGACTCACACATAGCTGTAAAATCGAGCCCGTTCGTTTGAGGGTCACGATAACTGTATTTTTCACAGGTCAGACCGGCAGCTTCAAAAATGGTGTTGTGGTTAGCCCAGGTCGGATTGCTCAACCATATTTTTGCTCCGGGATGCAGCTTGACAAGGTAATCACCGGCTACTCTTAAAGCACCCGTTCCACCAGGACATTGAGCCGTTGCGGCCCGTTTGCTGGTAATGATTTCGTGCCCTTCCCCAAAGAGCAACTCCTGAACCTGTGCACAGTAGACCGGTTCCCCGGTCATCGGCAGATAGCCTTTGGAATTTTCCTGTTCGAGAATCCGCTTCTCCGCTTCCTTGACGGTTTTCAGGACCGGAGTTTTGCCGGTCGCGTCCTGATAGACGCCGACAGACAGATTGATTTTGTCGGGGTTCGGATCAGCCTTGAACAGTTCGGTCAGGCCGAGAATAGGATCGGCGGGTGCAGTTTGAACATTCTCGAACATACCAGTTTACCTTTCTTCCGCATGGTGTGATGGGTCTGTGGAGGACAACGGCGAGTTGTCGCAAGCACAATAAAACTGATGGAAATTGCAGCCCTCTTCTACCGCAAGCCTTTGTCCATGTCAATTAAGAGTTGCGTCCGATTTTTCACCCGATACTGGTTATCCTTTTTACTCGAGCGGCGTGCGGAAATTCCATTTTCAGAGTCGCATGAACTCTTTCCTGGGACTTAACTTGAGTCAACCAGAGGATCATCACATTACAGGTTTCGGCTCTGTCCGGATCGCCAGAATTTTCCCTTTGCCGATTCTGCCAAGGAGTAGAGCACCGGGATGACGACCAGCGTCAACAAGGTTGCGAACGCCAGCCCGAAAATTACCGCGACGGCCATCGGTCCCCACCAGTCGGCAGATTCGCCACCGATCTCCCAACTCAGGGTTTTAAAGTCAAAACTGACGCCCACGGCCATCGGCAGCAGTCCGAGGATGGTGGTGACCGCAGTCAGCAGAACCGGGCGAAAACGTACTGTCCCGGCGCGAACCAGAGCGGCATTGAGCTCCATCCCTTCCCTTAAAAGCTGGTTGATGTAATCGATCAGAACAATTGCGTTATTGACGACGACTCCGGCCAGAGAAATAACCCCGATACCGGTCATAATAATGCCGAAAGGAGTCACGGTGATCATCAAGCCGAGAAAAACCCCGGTCAGAGAAAGAACAATCGACGTCATGACGATCAGTGTCTGCAGCACCGAGTTGAATTGGGTGATCAGTACCAGCATGATCAATAGCAATGCGGCGACAAAGGCTTTGGCCAGAAAAGCACTGGCTTTCTGTTGTTCTTCCTGCTCGCCGGAATAATGAACCCGGTAACCGGACGGCAACTGCAGATTTTCAAGGCGCTGCTGGACCTCAAGCAGGACTTCGTTACTGTTACGGCCGAACGTCTCTGCCGTGATCGTCACCACGCGTTTCTGGTCGATGTGTCTGATTGAACCGAATCCGGTACTCAAGCGAATGTCGGCAATGGTCGACAGGGGAACCGGCGAACCGTCAATGGCCGGGACTAGCAGGTTTTCGATATCGGCGATTGAGGTGCGTCGTTGTTCGGGCATCCGGGCGATGATGTCATACTCATCTTCACCTTCGCGGTAGACTCCCAGTTTGGTGCCACTGATAGCCGCTTTAACCATTTCTGATATTTCTGCCGTTGAAAGCTGCAACAGGCTGGCCTTTTCCCGATCAACGTTAACTCGGATTTCCGGTTTCGCCTTGGCGAAATCATCTTTCAAGTCAACCAGGCCAGGAACATCTTTAATCAACAGACGGGCTTCAGCAACCAGGCGATCGAGGATATCGATATTTTCACCACTGATTTCAACACTGACCGGTGGACCCGTGGGCGGACCTTCCTCCTGCTTTTCGACTTTAAATTCAGCTCCTGAGAGCGGCACGACCTTATTACGTAATCGGTCGAGGACAGCGCGGGAATCTTCCGCCCGTTCATCCCGCTCCAGAAAGTCGAGGGTGATCTTACTTAAATTGGACTGGACGCTGTCCCCACCACCACGATCGCTACTGGAGACGCCGACTTCAGTCACCACATAGCGAATATCGGGTTCCTGAAGAGCGTAGCTTTCAACTTTGAGGGCCAAGCTGTTGCCGGCCTCAAGATTGGTCCCCTCTGGGGCCTTGATTTCGACAAACGCCCGGTTCGGTTCAATGTCTGGAAACAGCTCAATACCGTGTCCGAGGACAGCGTAAGCACTGACGATAGCGATCAGCAACAGGAAAGAAGCACAGATCACCAGTAAACGATGCTGTAAAGCCCAGATCAGCGAGCGACCGTAAAATTGTACGATTCTGGCCGGTTCGCGTACGGTGAGATCAGCATTTCCTCCCAGGGACATGAAATGCCCGCACAGTGTAGGATTGATCACCAGGGCGACAAAAAGTGATGCGCTGAGGGTGACGATCAGGGTGATCGGCAGGTATTTCATGAACTCACCCATAATGCCGGGCCAGAAAGTCATGGGGAAAAATGCGCAAAGCGTCGTTAACGTGGAGCTGATAATCGGCCAACCGACTTCGGCGGCGGCAATTTTTGCGGCTTGAGTCCCTGAGTTACCTTCCTGCATGTGACGATAGATGTTTTCGACAATAACAATCGCATTGTCGACCAGCATCCCCAGGGCCAGAATCAGGCTGAACAGCACCACCATGTTGAGGGTGATACCAAGCAGTTGCAGGACCGAGAAGGATATCAGCATCGAGAATGGAATCGCCAGTGCGGCAAAAATCGAATTGCGCAGGCCGAGGAACAGAAACAGCACCGTGACGACCAGAATCAGCCCGGTGATGATGTTGTTTTCCAACTCGGAAACCATGCGCCGAATATCTTTGGACTGGTTGAGGGTGATAGACAGTTCGATGCCGGGAGGGGTCTGCTGATCTGCCAGCTGCAAAACGGCAAAGACGCGGTCGGCAACCTCGATAATGTTTGCACCCGTACGTTTTTTGATGGCCAGTGAAACACTCTGCACACCACCGATCCGAGCTTGGCTGGTGCGATCCTCAAAAGAATCGACGATATCGGCGACATCCTTGAAGTAGATAACTTTGCCGTTACGGGTGGTTAACACGAGGTTGTCGATCTCGGCCGGATCGGTAAATTCACCCGGAATTCTCAGCAGATATTTACCCTGACCGATATCGATGCTGCCGCCGGGAATGTTGACATTTTCCTGCTGGATGGCACGGATCACCTCACCCAGAGAGATGCGGTACGCAAACAACCGATCGGGATCAAACTCAACGCAGATTTCGCGTTCCCGACCACCTGTGATAACCACATCGAGAACCCCGGAAATCTGCTCAATCCGATCCTCAAGTTCCTCACCGATTTTTTTCAGGACAGTTTCATCGACGGGACCGGAGACGGCGACCATTAGAATCGGAAATTCGGCCATGTTGATTTCGAGAATCGAGGGGTCGTTTTCCAGGTCGGTCGGCAGATCACCCTTAGCCTGGTCAACCTTGTCCCGCACCCACTGCAGGGCATTATCAATATCAACGTCCGGAGTGAATTCGATGGTGATCATCGACGAGCCTTCAGCGCTGACCGAACGGATCTCCTCGACGTTTTTGAGCCCTTTAAGCTTGCGCTCTATCGGGTGGGTGATGAGGCTTTCGATATCCCCGGAAGAAACCCCTTCGTAGGGGGTCACAACCAGGACGTAGGGAATGGTAATGTCAGGCGTAGATTCGCGAGGCAGAACAATATAACTGTAGACTCCAACCACCAGAATGATCAGCATCAGGGCGAAAACCGTACTGCGTCGATCGATGGCAGCATCAGATATCAGCATCGCTCAATTCTCCTGAACAGCGATTTTGGCTCCGTCAATCAGCAGTTGCTGACCCTTGACAATCAAACGCTGGCCGTCACTCAGCCCTGATTCGATAACAATCCGTTGATCGACTGAAGGACCGGTTCTGACCCTGATCTTTCTGGCGATATTGTCCTTTTCGACAAAGACTAATTTTTCTCCGTCACGCTCAATCACGGCATAGAGCGGTACCGCCAGAACCTGGTGGAAGCGCTGACGAACAAAGCGGGCCCGCACGATCATACCGGAACGGAGTTGTCCGGAAGAGTTGTCAACCGCTATTTTTGTGCGATAGGTTCTGGTCGCCTCCTCTGCTGAAAAAGCAATGTGCTCTATTATCCCTTCAAGACTATCAGGCCGCTTCCCGGTCATCTCTGCAGGAATGATTTCCACTTTCTGTCCGACCTTAAGAAAAGAAACATCTTTTTCCGGGAGTGCGGCGATCGCTTTGAGCTTGTCAACCTGGACCAGACGAATCAGAGGTTTTCCCGGGTCAACGTATTCACCCCGGCTGACATAATGAAGATCGACAATTCCGCTGATGGGAGCCTGCGGATAGCACTTGTCAAGCTGCAGACGAGTCGTTTTTAAAGCCATTTCCGCTGCCGTCACGAGGTTCAACTGTTCATCCAACTCCTGCTGACTGATCAGCCCCTCGACTTCAAGTTCGCGATAACGTTTCAGCTTACGCTTGGTAACGGCATAATTTTCTTCATCCCGTTCCAGGCTACGTTTCAGGGTTTCCGGGTCAATTTCAAGCAGGACGTCCCCCTTGCGAACCGACTCCCCTTCGGAAAAATTGATTTTGTTGACGGGGCCGGCGATCTCAGCAGAAATGACCAGATCTTCCCAGGCTTCGAGCCCGGCCGGCAAAATAAACGTTTGCGTCAGATCAACCGGATGAATGATTTCAACCGTGACCGGAACGACTTTTTCCGGCCTTTCAATAGTTGCGTCGGCAGTTGGGCCGGAATCCGAGCAGGCTGTCAATGTAAGTACGCAGAACAGAACGAGGCCGAGATAGCGGCAAAAAAAATTACAGGGTTTCAAGAGAGTTCTCCTCGGTGACCCGGTTCAGGTCAATATCATGTCGTTCGAGAATAATGCCGCGAGTGAAGTTCAGCTGAGCCAGACTGGAGAAATACTGAACCATGGCATTGATACGACCAACTTTTGCGTTGAGCATCCCGGTTTGGAAACTGATGATCCTGAAGGTGTCCGAAAGCCCTTCGTCCAGACGCCTCTGCTCCTGGTCCAGTGAGGTTTCAGCCAGTTGTTCGAAACGCTCCGCGATACCGACCTGTTCAAAAGCTTTTATAAGATTGATCCTCTGCTGCTGCAAGGCACGGCGAAGATCGTCTTCCTGATCACGTTGCTGATAACGGGCCTTTTTATGCTGTAATTTGGCACGATTCAATCGAGCGGTGGCCGCGCGATTTCCCAAGGGGAAAGAAAATTCCATGCCGACAGCCCATTGATAACCATCTGCAGCCAGCGCCCCCGACAGTGAATCTGCCCAGTCCCCGGCATAAAGCCCGGTGGTTGACGGGTCGCGTTCATCTCCAGACAAGCCGTTCAGTCCGGTCTGGATATTGAGATTGAGCCGCGGTTTAAGCTGGTTTTGAAAGAAAGACTGCTCGATCCTGCTGTTGTCAATAGCGATAGAGGCCAGCCGGAGGGTGAGATTTTTATGGCGCGCCGCATTGAACAGCGGTTCTTCCTCTGCGAGTTGAGGGAACGAAGCTGTCTCAGTCAACGGGTAGAGACCCACTGCAGAAAAATCCTGCGGCAGTGCATACCCCAGCAGTCGGTTCAATTCTGAAAAATCAAGTTGTTTCGCCTGGTCTGCCTCGGAAAGCTTCAGTTGACGATTGGCCAGTTCCGTCTCCGCTTGTTGAACTTCAGAAATGGGAATAACGCCCGTCTTGAAACGACGCTGGTTCGCGTTGTAAAGCTCTTCAGCAAGCGCTACCGCCTGCTGCTGTAGCAAAACGATTTGGGTCTCACCGGCCAGGCGACAACTGAGTAACTCGATCTGCAACGCCAGCAGTTGAGCTTCGAGTTGCTGACTCAGGTCAGCCTGCGCGACCCGATTAGCTGCAATTCGCAAGTTGGTGGTATTGGTGTCCTCACCAAAATCCTTCAGCAGCGGCTGGGTCAGGTTGAACGTCAGGGCTGTTCGATAGCGCGGGTCAAGGTTGTCGCTTGAATCATTATCGCTCTGCCATAAAGAGCCAAGAGTCATGGTTGAGGTCAAACCGCTGCGAAATCTGCGGCTCAGGCCGATCTCTCCTGTATACTCTTCCGAAAGGCTTTCACTGAACCCGCCGAAAACGGACTCAAAGGGGGGTTTGACCCGCTCCGCCAGAGTCTGTGCAAAAAAGAGAGTGTCGAATTGCGCTTCTTCGAGCCGCAGGTCTTCAGCATTTGCGGCAAAGTCCAGCTGGTCAATTTTGAGACCCAGATTATTTTCCAGCCCTTTAACGATAAGGCTCCTCAACTTCTGATCCTGGTTCTCAGCGGCCATCACCAAACCGGGACGACACAGCAGCGCACATAGAACGCATGTAGCGAAAATTCGTATCATGCAGCAACCCCCTCAAGGGCCTGACGGAAAAGTTTTCTCATTCCCTCTTCGGCCTCTTCAAGCGAAGTGAGATAGCCCGTGTACCAGCCAGCGAGTATTCCCAGATAAAGTGAGAAAAAATGCACTGAAAGGTAAAACAGATCCTGACCGGGACTGATTTCGAGGTTTTCCTCCGCACAATGGAAGAGCTTTTCCAGACGGTCGAAATAGCGCTGATCATGGGGCTTGGCTTTTTCGTTAACAGCGCTTGGAAAGATCATTTCGCGTAAAAGTTGACGACCGAATTCACGGTTTTGAGTCACAAAGGTAAACTTGAGCATGAAAAAGTCAACCAGCCTGTCAAGTAGATTTGTATCAGTGCAATCATTGGTCTGAAGACGGGCAAAAGCCTGATCCAGTTTATCATCACAATAATTAATAAAAATCTCTTCTTTCGTGGAGAAGTAACCGTAAACAGTAGTTTTGCCGATTCCCGCCTGTTTGGCAATATCTTCGATACTGGTTTTTTCGAAACTCTTAGCGTTAAAGAGCTTTACCGCTGCATCCTGAATTGCTTGACGTGTCTGTTCTTTTCTTTTTTCACGCAGACCGGTCATTGTCACTCCTGAAAGTCGAACGTGTTCGAGCTTATAACAAAAACACCATCTGTCAACAATTTGTGATGGCTTGTCAATATTTTATTATTGCCATTATGGCAGATTAATGATTGTATATAATCAGTTTAGAATGGCAGACAGCCAAAGCTGCAGGAGAACTCATGAATGATCAATCCGAACGGCCGGTCGCTGATTTAAGAACCAACTTGCGTGCTCCACTGATCATTCAGAAAGTCCACCTGGGTCATGTGCGACCGGCATTTTTTGGTTACAGTAAAAATATCAGCAAGAGTGGAATGTTCATTGCGACGACCAATCCGATTGAACCTGGAGAGCGGATCGAGATCGAATTTCAGCTCCCTCCCCCTTTGACCGGGTCGGCACGCTGTCTCTGTGAAGTGGTATGGAAGCGCCCCTTCGGTTCCCATCTTCCTTTTGAACCGGGAATCGGCATGAAATTTATAGACATGCCCGAAGACATTTCCGAACGGATCGATGCCTGGATCGTCGACCAGCAGCAACCCTGAAAGAAAAACGGCCGACAATCTACTGCCGACCATTTGCTTAACCAATCCGTGTCTAGGCCAGGTGGTTCAACGCCCGGTCGATTCTCGCCACCGCCCGGTCCCGTCCGATAACCTGTAACACTTCGTAAATACTTGGACTTGCCGTTCCACCAGTCAACGCAACCCGCAGGGGTTGAGCAATCTTACCAAACTTGAGTTGCGTCTGGTTCATAACTTCGGCGAAAGCTTGTTCAAGGGACTCCTCGCTGAAATCAGAACATTCATTCAATGCGCTTCTGATTTTTTCAAAAAGGTTCTGTTGCTCTGTGCTCAAAAATTTTGCTCTGGCTTTATCATCATAATCAACCTGATCAACATAGTAAAATGCGGCACCTTCGGCCATCTCGACCAGGGTCGCGGCTCTTTCCTGCAAACTTTTCACGACCGCAACGATATCCGGCCCCTGAGAAAGATCAAGCCCTTGCTTTTCCAAAAACGGGGTCAGAAGATTGGCCAGGCGCTGCGGGTCACCACTTTTGATGTAGTGACTGTTGAGCCACAACAATTTGTCAGGATTGAAAACTCCGGCGGAACGTCCCACGTTCTCGAGACTGAACTTCTCAATCAGATCTTCCATGCTGAAAATTTCTTCATCCCCGAGGGACCAGCCGAGCCTGGCCAGATAGTTGACCAGGGCTTCGGGCAGGTAGCCGAGCTCCTGGTAGGCCATAACGGAGGTCGCACCGTGTCTTTTGGACAGGCGTTTTTTGTCCGCACCAAGAATCATCGGTACATGAGCAAACTCAGGAACCGCATAACCCAGGGCTTCATACAGAAGAATCTGGCGCGGGGTATTGTTGATGTGGTCATCGCCGCGGATCACCAGGTTGATGCCCATTTCGGCATCATCGATGACGACCACGAAGTTGTAGGTCGGAGTGCCATCACTGCGCTGAATGATCAGATCGTCCAGTTCTTCTGTGCGGAAAGTGATTGTGCCTTTGATGCGGTCGGGGAAAGTCACTGCCTCCTGATCTTCGGGGAGCTTGAAGCGTACCACGTACGGCAGATCAGGCTGATCGTTGCGGTGGCGACAGGTCCCGTCGTATTTCGGCTTGCGCCCGGCTTTCATGGCCGTTTCACGCTTGGCATCCAGTTCTTCGGCAGTGCAGTAACAGCGGTAGGCTTTGCCGCAATCCAGCAGTTGCTGAACTTTATTTTTGTACAGGTCGAATCGGTCCGATTGATAATAAGGGCCTTCATCGCAGCTCAGTCCCAGCCAATCCATGGCGTCAAGAATGGCATCAACCGACTCCTGAGTTGAACGAGCGACATCGGTATCTTCGATCCTCAAGACAAAAGTTCCCTTTTGCTGTCGGGCCAGAAGATAGTTGAATAGAGCCGTCCGGGCGCCACCGATGTGAAGGTACCCGGTCGGGCTGGGAGCAAAACGAACACGTAATTGAGACATGTGAACTCCTTTTTTATTCCTGAACTTTGAGCGTAATCTTATTGGATGCTCAGACCGGCGTAACCCACAACGCTGCTGAGATCGTGATTGACTCGACCCGAATGTGAGTAGCACAGCAGCCGACAGGATGTCGCTCCCGATTCGCGCGCAGCCTGTAGGACAGTGACCGCCGGCAGTACGCCACACATGCTGATATGTCGCTCATAAACAACCCGGTATAGTCGTTCCGGAGCGTAATCGGTCATCGCTGAAATGGCAAGGCTGTCAAGTTTTTCTGTCGTTTCGGCTGAGCTGAAATGGTTCATGTCGCTGCTGGCCAGCATAAGAACTTCAGCATCCCAGGATTTCAGCGCTTCAGCGATCTGCGTTCCCAGAGTCAGACATTCGGATAAAGACAACGCTCTGAGCGCAATCGGAACGATTTCGAGATCCGGCCGGAGTTTTATCAGAAACGGCAACATGACTTCGAGAGAATGCTCGTATTCATGGGCAGTCTCATCCATTTCCAGACGGGGTATCCGTTCACACAGGTGGGCACGCAAGGCGGCGGCGACAGGTACATCTCCCAACGGTGTCCTCCAGGCATCTGCGGAACTGAGGGCCATCCTGGCGCCACGACCATGATGATTAGGCCCCAGCAGCAGAACCTGAGCGGGAATATCGGTCTGAGCGAAAACTTTTCCGGCTACCGCTCCGGAATAAACATACCCTGCGTGAGGAACAATAATGGCCCGAACTTTTTGCGGTGCAGATGACGGCACCAGCAGGTTCTCGACCTGCCGAGAAAGTTCGCCTTCATCACGAGGATAAAATTGTCCGGCAACGACGGGCTGACGTACCATGATTGTTCCTGTCACAGTTTGAGTAGAATTCTGACACCAACAAACAACAAAAGGACGGCAAACACTTTAACCAGCTTAGTCTGACTGGTCCGGCTGGCGAGTTTAACCCCCAGACGGGCAAAAGCCATCGTTAGCGGAGCCACAATCAGTGCAATCAGAAAATTAACATATCCCCAGGAAAAAGGAGCAGAAACTGCCTGCTGCAGGCCGTACCAGACATAACCACTGACGGCGAAAAAGGATGAAACAACAATCAGCGCACTTGAATTTCCCACCGCAAGGTGAATCGGCAGATGCAGAAAAATCAGCATCAACGGGACCGCAATCACCCCGCCACCGATGCCGAAAAATGCTGAGAAAAAACCTCCGACAAAACCCACCAGCATCAGCGGCAGATTATCGGCACGATCATGACTTCCCGGGGGAAGATAGGACTGTTTGTAAAAAAGCAGCTTTAAGCTTACGATGATCTGCATCAGGCCGAAGCACATTTTCAGCCGGTCACCGGAAATCAAAGCCGCAGCTGAAGAACCGAGCAGGGACCCGACTACCCCGCCCAGGGCCAGAAATACAACCATATGCCAATCAACATTGCCGCGTTTGCGATGTCCGAGAGTACTGCTCACGGCTGTCGGCAAAATGATGGCAAGACTGGTACCAAAGGCGCTGTGAACCACCAGCTCCGGTGGAAATTTGGCAAGGGGGAACAGCCACAGAAACAGCGGCACCAGGATGACCCCGCCACCGATTCCCAGAAGGCCCGCGAGAAAACCTGCGAACGCTCCCAGCGACAGGGTGAGAGCAATAATTTGAGGGGTCAAAAGTTCCATAAATTGAAATGTAAAAAAAGAGTGCCAGCCGCTATCGACTGGCACTCTGAATTGTTGGAGGCCCCGACCAGATTCGAACTGGTGATAAAGGTGTTGCAGACCTCTGCCTTACCACTTGGCGACGGGGCCATGAAACGCCGATCCGGCGTGCGCATTGAAGTACCAAATCGTTTATAGGGTGTCAAGGGTAAAATCCTTCAGCTCGATCGATTCTGATGAAAACTGCGCTGTCGTTCAAATCACCGTCTGAGCGCGATGTCAGGATCCGTTGTCCCAGACTGTCCTGTCGGTTAATCTGTGCCGACAGGAGAACCCAGGAGCCGAAAGGCAGATCCGTTTTTGTATGGAAGCTGTGGTCATGAATTTCAGTGGGGTTGAGACCCCGGTTATTTTTCAACACATAGATCTGAGGCTGAATATGGGTCACAACTTTCTGCCCGATAACCTGGACAGGGTTGATCCAGAACCCGGTGGTTAACTCCTGATAGCCAATATTTTCTGAATAACCATTGATTTCGCCCTGCCATGCAGACCATGCTGCGCTATAAGGAATGTTGGTGCCGATTTCCAGCCAAGCCGCAGATCCTTCCTGGATGCGCAGATGCTGAAGCGTTTTTGTGCATCCATTTCCCAGATACCGTGCGGTTTTTGTTGAGCCGGTCCGGATCCGGCCTGATGACAAGGAGGAGACAAGCCCGCTTTGACAGTCATCAAAGCGGATCTGAACGATCAAATCAACGGGGCGGCGGTCGATCAGGAGAAGCAGTTTTTCTACCGCCTCAAGACTTTCCTCAGCGGCAATGACCACCAACCGTGATCCCGCAGCCTGAGCTTTTTCGTCGCTGGTGAGAAGCGTTCGAACCTGCTCGACGATCTCTTCAGCGCTCCTCTGGTGCAAAGTGAAAACCCTGACCTCTGCCGCTGCATTGACGCTGATCAGCATGAGAGCCATTATCAGGACAAATTGTTTAGTCCAATCAGTCACCTTCCCTCCCGCAGATCCGATAAATACCGTTTGCCAGCCGGTCACCCAGGTACAGACAACCGTCATGGCCATTGACGATGTCGGCCGGTTGTCCCCACGCCTGTTGATCGCTTTCCCAACCTTGAAGAAAGGGTTCTGCCGGCAAACTGATGCGACCGGCAATGTAGGGAAAGCGGATTACCCGAGACTTTGGACCGGATAAAATGACATACAGGTACGAAACATTTTCAGCGGCGGCCAGATCTTTACCGGCAAAGGTCAGACCCTGAGGAATCTGATCGCCGGAAAACTGCATGATGCCGGCCTGTGTCACCTCACAGCGTTTCGGTTGCGCATAAGAGGGATCCGCCTGCTGCTGGCCAAAGCAATAAGGCCAGCCGTAGTCCTCACCTGCTTGCAGAAGATTGATTTCGTTGGTCGCTATATCTGCAGTAAGTCCGGTTCGTCCGGCTTCACTGGCCCAGAGCTGTTGGTCGGGAGAAAAAGCCATGCCGGTCAGGTGGCGCAAACCGCGGGCAAAAACGGCATATTCCCCCGTTTGAGCATTGATCCGTAGAACCTTTGCTCTTAACGGATCAGTCTCTTCACAGAGGTTGCAGCTTGAACCGATGCCAAGATACAGCTGGTTGTCAGCACTGAGCAGAAATCGCCTCCAGTGCCCACCGTCATCAGGTAAACCGGAAATCAGTACCCGTTCCCGGTCGACCTGCTGATCCTGGTCGGAGTCGATCAATTCCACGACCCGTGACGGTTCTGCGACATAAAGCTTTGACCGACTCCAGGCCAGACCGGTGGGCTGGTCCAGACCGACATAATAAAGTAGAGGCTGCTCGGCAAAACCATCCTGATCTCTGTCGGTGAGGCGATAAACCGCACCCAGGTCGGGAATGGTGACAAACAGCTGAAGCTGAGAATCAAAAGCCATTCTTCCCGGTGCGGCCGGCAACTGGGCAAAGAGATTGACCTCGACAGCTGAAAAGGCTTCCAGAGTTTGTCCTCTCAAGTCACTCACGGTTTTATCGCTGTCATGAATTCTGAGGGGGACGGTCACTCCAGGAACATTTTCCCCCTGCATGCGTTTTTGAAACGCACTGATGCTGACCCCTCGACTCGGGAACAGCTGATTCATGGTTAACAGGGCGGTCAGTGCCGTCAGAGCGAGGGTGACGGCGGTCAGTTTGCCTCCCACTGATTTGAGGACGACTCCCATACCGCCCCCCAACAGAAGAGTCGGGCCAAGAATGAAAAGGCTCTTCTGCTGTGGCACGCTGGTCAACAGGAAAGCACTCAACCAGCCGGTCAGCAGGAGAAGCACACCCAGGGTGAGTAGAAGCTGTTTTTTCATGAGCATCAGCTCCTTGATTGGATCGTCAGCGGAAACGTACTTTTTTCAAGAATACCACAGACTCAAGGAAAGGTGGCGGCGGGCTTGACAGCCTCCGGCAGATGGCGCAACGCCTGAACACCACCTGCCGGGGAGGCCTGTTACCAAGAGAGAGTTTTTATATTGGGATCAAAAAGGAGGCCGCGAACAAGCTCAGGGGAACCCATCACGACACCATCAATGTAATCTTCAAGGGTCAATCCGGCAGCCTTCGAACAGGCCTGGCAGGCGATGACCTGCCCACCGTCCCGAATAAAAGCGCTCAGCAGATCCTGCACCGTTGCTCCCTTTTCCTTCATCAACCCATGAGTGTGAGAAGCCCGTTTTTTATCGATCAGGTAAACAGCCCGTACGTTCAGCCAGATGGCAACCGGTTTATAGCCCGCCTTAAGAACCTTCTCATGGGCGAAAAAGATCGCTTTGGTCGCAGCCCAGGTATCGTCAGTCGTCAGGTTGACGAACAGCCCACCCTTGCCTTCGTCGGCACAGGCACTGGTGAACGCGACGGAGAGGGACAACAACAGCGCAATAAGCAGGATGACGGGGGTTTTTCTGAGCATGGTTCACCTCCTTAAGTGATGGTCATGACCGGGTAGAAACAACGACTCTGACTCTGTAACGCGAAAACGCTGAATCTGCTTAATCCCGGAGGAAACGGCAAGGCAGCCGAGATAACCGTCGGGAAGAGGAATATAGCGCTGCGGGGCCAAATCTGCATGGCCAAACGCTGGCAAGCCAGGCAACCCCTGACCGTTTCTCTTGAGCTGGGCCTCTCGGCTGGTCCACAGCCGGTAAAACCCTCTGCGTCTTCTGAGTGGGGAAAGCCGCTTGAGTCCTTCCCGATCAAGGGCGGAAAAATAGCGGTCTAAGATCCCCTGATAATCAAGCGCGGGATCGAGGTATTCAATATCAACCCCTAACTCATCATAACAACCAAGTGCGAGCAGGGCCTGATTGTGAGAATGAGCCAGGTTAAAGCACAGCGGGCTCTGATGACAGCTGTCGAGAGCCGGTTTCCCCTGATCATTATAATGCAAAAGGATCTGGTTCGGTTTGAGTTGCAGATATCTGCCGAGGATAAGCCGCAAGCTGGCCCTGGCAATGATGAACCGCTCGGCAATGTCCTGGGTTGCCAGTTTTGCAGCTCTGAGCTGCTCCTCCTGGTTCAGCAGCGCCCGAAAACGCTCGACAACAGCTGACGACGGCGTTAGAGAAAGTGCCCATAGATGGACATCAGAGCGCTTGATGATCAGCTGAGATGGAATCGGCTGCCATAAGCTGATCTCAGCTGTCACGTGCATCATCCTGTAGCCAAACACGCAGGCGTTCGAGCCCTTCCGCAGTACTGACATCCGGTCGATAACCAAAATCACGCTTTGCCGCGGAAAGATCGAACCAGTGTGAAGTGGACAGTTCTTTGGCCACAAAACGGGTCATCCTCGGCTCACCGGGCAGTTTAAATAGCCGGTAGATGGTTTCCAGCACCCACCCCGCCAGGTAGGCACTCCGGGCAGAAATCGAAGCTCTTACCGAGGGCAGATCCGCTGCGTCCAGAATACGGTTGACCATCTCCCAGAGGGGCAGCGGTTCGTCATTGGCGATGAAGTAGCACTTTCCCGCATTCTGCGATCCGACAGACAACTGGTCCGCCGCCTGAACGTGTGCCTGAGCCGCGTTATCGATATACACGCAATCAACCAGGCAAGGCTTCCGGCCGATTTTTCGCAACGCTCCCGCCCGTCCTCGCTCAAGGATACGGGGAACCAGGTGATTGTCCTCCGGTCCCCAGATCAGGTGGGGGCGCAAAGCGACCGTAGCCAACTTGGCGCTGTTCGCTTCAAGCACCAGCTTTTCAGCCAGCGCTTTGGTCCGGGGGTACCAGGCAAGATAATGGTCCGGATAGGGAACGCTTTCATCAACCCCCTCCATGTCCGTGCCGTCAAATACCACACTGGGCGAACTGGTGTAGATCAGGCTGCCGATATCATATTTCAGGCACCCTTCAATAATATTCTTGGTGCCCTGAACGTTAGGCCGATAAAAGTCGTCATACGTTCCCCAGACTCCAGCCCTGGCCGCAACATGAAAAACCCTGTCGCAGCCGTTCAGAGCTCTGGAAAGAGCATCCTCGTCGGCCAGATCGCCATTGATCTGCTCAACCCCCCAGTGCTGCAATTGTGGGTAATGCGAGCGGGAATACGAACGCACTCGGTCTCCCCGCTGCACCAGAAGCCTGACAATCGCCTTACCCAGAAAGCCGCCCCCTCCGGTTACGAGGATTGTCACTGAACCCTCCTGCGCGCCCAGGCGGCCAGTTTCTCGCGAAATATTTTGGCGTTATGGCGGATATCGACCGGAAATGAGCGATGCACCAGAAAATGCTGAATCGGCCGGGTCAGGGGGTTCTCTGCAGCAATCCGGCGTACCTCTTTCAGTAATGCCGGCAGATCAGTCCGGGTGACAGTCCTTTCAGGTTCGATACAGATAACCGGAACGACACTATCGGTACCGCGCACACCTACCAGTGCAGAACGATAAACTTCAGGATGGGTATTGATGACAGCTTCGCAGGGGATGGTATAGAAGGTCCGGTCCCGGCAGACGACGCGCTGACTTTTACGTCCACAGAACCAGATGCGGCCCTGAGTATCCCGGTAACCGAGATCACCCATGCGATGGTAAAAGATTTGCCTGTTGTGGTCATGAATTTTTGCCGAACGGGTCGAATCGGCGCGCTGAAAGTAACTCCGTGTGACCTGAGGCCCACTGACCACAATTTCACCGATATCACCAGGCTTTACCAGCAAGGAAGAATCCCAGTTTTCGATCGGATCATCGCTGATGTGGATGATCGCAAGCTCGATACCCGGGACCGGGTGGCCGACACAGACCCCTTTGCCCTGATCTGTCAGGCGCGCCGTTTCACTGAGGATTTCGCTACTACCGATGGAACAGACCGGTAAGGACTCCGTCGCCCCATAGGGGGTAAAGACCTGGGTGTCTGCATTCAACATATGGCAAAATTGTTCAAGTACCCGGGCTGGAACCGGAGCTCCCGCCGAGATGGCTCTCTTCAAAGAAGGCAGCACAATATCATGCTCTGCTCCGTAACGCCCTACCCGGTTGATCAAGGCCGGGGAGCCGAACATGGTGGTGATATTGAATTTGAGAATCGGCTTGATGATGTTTTCAGGATTGACGGAGCCTGGGCGGGTAAAATCCATGACCGGAATAACTGAAGCCATGCCCAATGCTGGGGCAAACAGGGCAAATAAAGGAAAGGTTGGCAGGTCAACCTCACCCGGTTGAATATTGTAGATTTTTTGCAGCAGTTCAACCTGGGCGATGAAGTTGCCGTGAGTATAAACGACGCCCTTCGGTACGCCGGTGCTGCCGCTGGTGAAAAGAATTGCCGCCATCTCGTCGGCATCAGGCGTGACGACAGCATAATTTCCGTCTTCAGGAACAGATTGTTTGATCCGGTCAAGAGAGGCTCCCCCCCAGGGACCTTTTTTCCCTACCGTCAGCAGGGTTTTAAGGGTCGTTCTCCCCCAACCGAAAAGGACTCGTGCCAGGTGGGCCTTGGGAATTCCAATGAACGCCTGGGGTGCCGCTTCTTCAAGACAGGCCTTAAGATTCTTTACCCCGATTCCCGGGTCGATCAAAACCGGAACGGCACCGACTTTGAAAAGCGCAAATGTCAGGGCAAAAAAGTCCAGTCCTGGTGTGACCATCAACGCCGTGCGGGTTCCTCGCCGAATATTGATGGTTTCCAGGGCCCGGGCAATACGATCACTCTCACGGTTGAGAGATTGAAAGCTGATCTCTGCGTAGGGCTGATGTTCCCCCTGAGGAAGGTAGAGTGCCGTGCTGTCAGGCTGGCGCGCTGCCATGCGCGGCAGGTGTGAAGCGATATTCTGGCCAGTTGACGGATTCATCGACTCCGCTCTTATTCCTGAACCCTGTGGGTATTCAGAAATTCTTTTATGATGGGAAGAATCTCTTGACGGGCATCTTCAAGAACATAGTGACCACAATCGGGGAACAGGTGAACCTCCGCCTGCGGATAAAGCTGTCGCCATCGGCTGAGGAAATGGTGATCGAAAACGAAGTCTTTTTCACCCCAGCAGATGCAGATCGGCAGATGCGAAAAAAGCCCGAGCTGATCGGCCGTTGAACTCACCAGGTTATAACCCGGATCCTCAGGTCTCAGAGGAATGTCCTGAACAAAACGCAGGGTTGCAACGCGGTTTTTCCAGTTGTCGTATGGCCCACAATAAAGTTTACGCAATTCGGCGGACATCCTGTGTCTTTTGCAACCGACCCAGGCGGCCCCCCGGGCAAAAATATTCAGACCCTGGACTAGAAACGCCCCGAACTGGGTATCCCGGCAGATTTTCAGTGCCAGGGGCAAAGGTTTTTCAGTCGGCAGATGAAATGCAGCAGTGTTCATCAGCACGATTCTGGCGATGCGCTCGGGATGGCGCACGGCCCAGGCCATGCCAATCATCCCCCCCCAATCGTGCACCACGAGGGTCAGCTTCTGATCCAGGGCCAATGAGTCGATAAGTACGTCGAGGTCCCTGACGCGCTGTTCCAGGCTAAAGGAATACTGGGAATCAGCCGGTTTGTCGGAAAGACCGCAACCGATGTGGTCCGGGACGATGAGACGGAAGTCCCGGCGCAGTTCTCTGATCAGATGGCGGTAGTAGAATGACCAGGACGGGTTGCCGTGCAGCATCACCACAGGCTCCCCCTGCCCTTCATCAAGATAATGGTATTGAAGCCCATTCAGGGTGATAAAATGGCTTTGAAAAGGGTACTCTGTTTTGAATTGAGGCGTATCCGCTACCATTGAATAGCCGCCATCAGACAGTTCAGGCCGCTGCCGATACCCAGAAAGCCGACCAGGTCTCCGGGCCGTAGAGCATCGCGTTCTTTGGCGATAGCGGCCGTGATGGGCAGCGATACCGTGCCCATATTGCCGAGAAACTCAAAAGTCGGAAAATCTTTATCCGGGTCGATCCCAAGCGTCTGGAGAATCAATTTCTGATGGGCTTCACCGACCTGATGACAGATCACCTTGTCTATTCTTTCAGGAGTGATCCCCAGTTCGCGTGAGAAATGATTCCAGGTGCGTTTGCCCAACTCTACCCCGTGTTTCATGACGGCAACAGCATCCGTCGCCATATAGGGAACATGGTTTTCTGGGGACTCGCTTTTCATTCCCCAGCGACAGAGTTGATGAAACTGTGGTTCGGCGATATTTACGCCACCGAGCAGTTTCGGTTTGCGACTCGGCGAAAAAGAGCCATCGGTCAACAGCACAGCGGCAGCTCCGGACCCCCCGGTGAGCGTCGCCAGAGAGGTAGTAAACAACGCCATGGAGGGATGGTCCAGCATCTGCTGAATCATGATTTCATTAATTTCGCGGGAACTCTCACAGGCCACGACCAGGCCGGCACGAATCTGTCCGAGTTCAATGCGGTTAGCGATATCGAGAACCCCGTTGAGCACGCCGAGACAGGCGTTTGACAGGTCGTAAATTGCCGCGTCCCCCTGAACGCCGATAGCTGCGGCAACCTGGCAGGCGGTCGCCGGCTCAAAATGTTCACGACAGACTCCGGCGTAGATGACCGCCCCGATATCCTCGGCAGCAATATTGCGTTCGCGTAAGGCTTTTCTGGCCGCGGCGATGGCACCCTGCGAGATCGGAGTCTGTGGCTTCCACCAACGCCTCTCTCGAATCCCGGTGAGCGCTTCAAGCTGTCCGGGAGCAATATGAAGCGTTTCGTAAACCGGCTTAAGCCGTTCTTCGAGCTCAGTCGAAGTGATGACAATCGGCGCCAGCTCATAACCGACCGATTCGATGTAAACCCTGGAATATTTCATGACATTACCGTTGGAATAAAAACGGACACCCCCCCCTGAAGTCTCGGTTTGTAACATAGAAGAAGATTGAAAGTGAAGTTTCCTCATCAAGCTACGGCATTCTGAGAGAAAAATCTTTCAGCTGATAAATAATTTTTCCGTCGACACTGAGAAAACCGTCTGCTTTAATCAGCCGCTGCTGTTCATCAATGGCGGTGACGACCGCTTCGGTGACAATCCGGTTGTTCTGCGGGATGATCTGTCCACGATAATGCCACTGATGTTCTTCACCGATGGCAACGGTTTCAAAAATCGTTTCCGGATCAACCTGCCAGTGACGAGCGGCAACAACTTTAAGTAACTGGAGAAAAGATTCCAATCCCAGTGATCCGGGACAGACCGGATCCTGATAAAAGTGGGCCTTGAAAAACCACTCCTGCGGATCCACAATCTTGATTCCGCGGATAAAGCCGAGCCCCTTTGGACCACCATGCTCAGAATAATGCTCAACCTGGTCAATCATCCGCAGCCTCTGATCGGCGTACGGTGCTTCTCGCGGGTAAGCAAAGTTTTCTGCGGCCACTTGTTCAGTCGGGTCCGGCTGATAGGGTTGTGCACCGCGCACTCCCACCTGCTGAGCAAGTGAGTCCCTGGAGAAAAAACCGAACACCGTTGTCCCGCCGTAAACCGGTCCCTGACAGTCACTGGTTTCAAAATCGAAGTTCTGAATAATCATTCCGCCGCTGCGCGAAATGCGCGTGATTTTAACCCGGGTTGTCAGAGTTCCACTGGTATTTGTCACCGGTCGGTATTGAGTCGCTTGACCATCGAGGTTACGGAAGGACAGATCGATGTCACTTGTCAGTGCCGACCCCAGGTAAGCCGCCAGCCAGCCACACGGCTGCAGGCCGATTTCAAGGAGAACCGCAAAGGGCATGAAGGGCTGACGCCCGGCCGCAAAATACCAGGCATCCTTCGGGACATCATATTCAGCAACGGTTGAGACCCCCTCTTTCAAAACCCAGGGTTCGCCATCGACCGCCATAATTCGGTCAAGGAACTGGTAAGGTGGGCCCGGCAACCGGGCAATTTTGCGCTCGTGGTCAAACACCCGGTAACGATCACCAAAGGCCTGTGACGGGTTGCCGATGGCAAAGGCGGTAATCTTTTCCGTATCATAAAGAATCCGCCTTGATGCTGTTGCGGGCTTGTTCTGCCAGAGAGCTTCAATCTTGTCACGGTTAAGGCTGGCGAGTTGAACCGACATGCTGGGAATTTCGACAATCGGCTGGCCGTCAGCATACATCAGCGCATCAACGATGGCGAAAGGTTCAGGGCGGTAGCCCAGCTCTTTAATGCTGACCTGGTAAGTCACTGTTTGAGTTGAAGCAATGACCTGGCCGCGGCATTTCAGACCGCTGGCAATCCCCGGAACCGGTTCACACCAGGTCTCCCCTTCCTGGCCGACCCAGCCCA
>JAFGEL010000101.1 GCA_016931615.1 Desulfuromonadales bacterium | reverse complement strand
TATGGGACCTGTTCATGCCACCTAAGCCAAAAAAAGAACCACAAATTGACCAGTTACAGCTTATTTAAAACTATGAGACAGCAATGGTGAGTGATATTGGGCCGGGGCCTCGCAGGTTGTTTCTTCGCTGCTATACTTCTTCTATTATTATATCTGCAAAGGAGTTGCCTGTGCCATCGCTCGATTTTGAACTGGAGCGTCGTAATTTCCTCCACTACTACGACAATAATCGACAACTGTTTGAAGAAGCCAAGAACGCCTCTATCAGCATCATCGCTTCGTTGCTTAAGCAGTCAAAAAGCTGCGAGGTGACAAAAATCGAAGGACGGATCAAAAGCAAAGATGAATGTATCAAAAAATTTCACCGCAAGTATCAGAACAAACTTGAAGCAGCAGAGCAGTCCTACCGCATTCAGGACTATATCTCCGACCTGATCGGCATCCGCATCATCTGCCTGTATGAAGATCAGATCGCCAAAGTGTCAGAAATTCTGCAGCATCATTTCCGGATTATCGATGTCACCGACAAGATTTCTGCGGTGGAAAGTACTGAGGATTCTTTCGGCTACAAAGGGCTGCATATAGATCTGGCCTTAAGCGATCAGTTGGCTGCAGAGGAAAAATATCGCCCCTTTGGCGAGTTGCCGATAGAAGTGCAGATCCGTTCGCTGATTCAGGATGCCTGGAGCGTTCTGGACCACAAGATCAAATACAAGAAGTCGATTCCAAACGATCTGCGCAGGCGGATCAATGTTCTTTCCGCCCTGTTTGAACTGGCTGATCGAGAATTCAAGGAAATCCGCGACGCGACTGATGAACTACTTGAGAAGGCGACGGTCGCTCCGGTTGATGAAGAGGAGGATACAACCGTCGAGGCCTTCTCAGGCAGCGACAAGGTAATCAACGCGTTTAATTTTTTGCGGGTGGCAGGGCACTTTTTCCGTGATTTTGAATTTGAGGATTACAAGGTCGATGGTTTTGTGCAGGACATTCTCAAATTGAATAATACTGTCGAGAAAAGTGACCTGCATCAGAGCCTGGTAGAAAACCTGAAAACGGTTCGCGAGTACCAGGCCGAGTTTCTTGCCGCCGATCCTGAGCGCAACTTCAGCCCTTACACAGCAATCCGGCATTGCCTTTACCTCTACGATCCCATCTCTTTTCAGCGGATTATGTCACGCAGTGCCCGTGAGAGTTTTGAGTTTTGGCTGAACGCCGAAGAAGACTTTGCTTAAATCAGAACAGCGGCACCACGTACCAGAAGGTTGTGAACCCTGCATTAGACCAATAACAAGTTTATACCGAGAAGAATTATGAGCCTCCATGGGGCCCGTATGCCATCAATCCCTATCTGTTTTTTTGTTAAAATTAAAAATATAGCTCAAGAGACGAGCTTAGGCAGCAAATGGACAATATGCCATGGATCAGCGCTATTACAAAGCGACCCATATCGCCAATATAATTACTCCGGCCATTGGATTTGCCCTGAGTATCCCCGGTCTGGTTGCCTTAATTGTTCAGGCTGCCCTTAACGGAGAGGGCCTGCATGTTGTAACTTTCAGCATCTATGGATGCAGCCTGGTCATCTCCTACGCGGTGTTTTCGTTGTATCACGTTTTCAAATACGATGCGCGCCTTGGAAAGCTGTTCAAAATTCTCGACCACGCGACAATTTATCTCCTCATTGCCGGAACCTACACCCCTTTTGCGCTGGGTTTGCTGCGCGGCAACTGGGGGTGGACCTTGTTTGCGACCGTGTGGGGAGTGGCGGTTCTGGGCATTGTTTTTAAAGTGTTCTTTATTTATCGGTTCAAAATACTGGGACCGCTGACCTACCTGATGATGGGTTGGTTGCTCGTCCTGGTCATCAAGCCAGCGGTTGCTTTGATTCCGGTTCCCGGCTTGCTGCTGTTGCTGGCGGGCGGGCTGTTTTACAGTTTCGGATTGATTTTTTATGCCTGGAAGCCGCTGCACTTCCATCACGCGCTCTGGCACCTCTTTGTTCTTGCGGGAAGCACCTGCCACTATTTTGCCGTCTATTACCATGCCATTCCATGATGGGCGGCGTTTGTGGTCCTGCATCCTTGCACATATACTGAAAAGAGAGGAAATGTCATATCGAGATTCTCCTCCGTCCCCCGCAAGGCTTTGTCCACAATCGCTTTGCCGAACTGGATAGCCTATGCAGCGCTACCGAATTCTTCATCGCACCTATTATAATTTTTCCGCCTCGGTCCAGCTTAACCCGCATTCGCTGCGGTCGCGGCCCCGGGAAGGACATGAGTTGCGTATCGAATCTTCGTCTCTAAAAATCAGCCCAACAGCGTCCCTGCGTTGGCATCGGGACGTAGAAGATAATTCCGTGGCGATTGCGACCTTTTCCGAACCGGCCAACCAACTCTCCATCGAAAGCAATGTCGTCATCCAACAGTTCAATCAGACCCCACTCGATTTCCTGCTGGCCGATTACGCGACAGACTTTCCGTTTGCCTATACCCCGGAGGACCGGCCTCTGCTGACCCCCTACATGGCCCCCGCGGACAACAGCATCAATAGCCCATTGACTGAATGGGTCACCAAGCTCTGCCCGGCCGGTGAGCAGATTCAAACTTACGCCATATTGCAACGTCTTTGCAGTCAGATTCAGCAAGAGATGACTTATCAAATCCGTGAAGAACCGGGCGTGCAAACGGCCATGGAGACTCTTTCTTGCCGAACCGGCTCCTGTCGGGATTTTGCCAATCTGTTTATGGCAGCAGCCCGCAAGCTGGGGCTTGCCGCACGCTTTGTCAGTGGCTATCTCCACGCCCCGCCGTCTGCGGTCGATTACGGTGCCACCCATGCCTGGGCCGAAGTCTATCTGCCCGGTGCGGGTTGGAAAGGCTTCGATCCGACCATCGGCCAAATCGTCGGCACCGATCATATTGCGATCGCGGTGGCCAGGCGGCCGGACTCGGTGCCACCTGTTGCCGGATCGTTCCTTGGGCCACCGGGAGCGAACCTTGATGTGGGGGTTTGGGTCACCAGATTGTCGTAGTGAAGGGGCATGATTTGAAGGTTGGACTTGATCGATCTTGGGCCGTTTTCGCTGATATTGTGAGTTTTATATCTAATGCCCCTGGAGTTTCCAGGGGCATTCGTTTTTGCAGAACTTAGCGTTTAAAGGTAACAGCTAAAGAAAAAATGAAAGAAATCGGCATCAAGTGAGAACAGGGCGGGGACAAAACCGGCTCAACAAAAAAGGCACTCACAGCGAATTGCCGTAAGTGCCTGGATTTATGGCTCCCTCTGCTGGGCTCGAACCAGCGACAGTCTGATTAACAGTCAGATGCTCTACCAACTGAGCTAAGAGGGAATAAATGTTGCGGGGACGGAATATAGGGGATTACCCCGCGGCTGTCAAGCCTTTTTTGGCGCTCGACTACCCCCCTTTCTTGAGATCGTTCAATACCAGTTTCGCCACGGCTTTAAGGGTTTCAAAAACACCTTCACCGGTCATGGCACAGGCCTCCAACTCAGGAACTTTGCGTTCATTGAGCAAACTGCTCAGCTCTTCAATCGAGCTGACATTCGGCAAGTCCCGCTTGTTGTATTGAATCACGAAGGGGATCTTCTCAATGTCAAAGCCTTGCTCCTCGAGATTGTCTTTGAGGTTTTCAAGGCTTTCGATATTGGCATCCAGACGCTCTTCCTGAGAATCGGCAACAAAAACAACGCCATCAACCCCCTTGAGGATCAGCTTACGGGAGGCGTCATAGAAGACCTGTCCGGGGACGGTATAGAGGTGAAAACGGGTTTTGAAACCCCTGATTTCTCCCAGTGCCAAAGGGAGAAAATCAAAAAACAGGGTGCGCTCCGTTTCCGTGGCCAGAGAGATCATCTTGCCTTTGGACTCTTCTGCCGTCTTGTTATAGATAAACTGCAGGTTGGTGGTTTTTCCACACAGCCCCGGGCCGTAATAAACGATCTTGCAGTTAATTTCTCGTGATGCGTAATTTATAAAAGACATTACCGCGAACCCCGATCAGTTGAAGAGGTTGTCAATATCATCGTCCGTTATCTCTGCAAAAGGACTTGGCACGCTGGTCGAAGAACTTTCCCGTTCGGATTTGTGGGCCAGCTCTTCAAACACTGTTGCCAGTTCAATACTGGCCTTTTTAACCCTCAGCCTGACCAAACCTAAAGAACTTCGCTGGTCAAATATAACCACCAGAATCACCCTGCCACCAACGATAGAAATATGGATATTATCCTTCTCTCCCTCGTGAAACAGGATGGAGAATTCCTTTTCACCGATCAGCTTTGCCAATCCTCCCGTTGCCGCAATATTCCCTGCCGTCAAGGATGCCAGGCTAGTTGTATCCAGATGTGCCGTTTCGCCGGTTGCAGCAATGAGTTGCCCATTCTTATCGACCAGAAAAATAACTTTGGAATTTGATTCGCGCAGCAGTCTTTCAAGCAATAAAAGAATCCGCTGGTACTCCTCGTCGTACATGACCAGTGATGACTGGGGACCAAGCATGAGCCGCTCCTTGGCAAAGATTAAAACCAACAATTCTGTATATCATTTAAAAAGTCTCATATCAAGAGTCTAATCATATTTTTTTAAAATTTCCTCATATTACATTGGCACCATATCTTCATCTTCACGCGGTTGACTTGAAAGATAAAATCCTCTACTTATTCAGTAAGCTCTTCATGCTCTTGAAAGGTGTTCTTTTGGCAGACAACGTTGAACTTCCTGCAGGACTTCACCCCTGGTCCGATCCAGAAGAAAAAGCTCGCCAGACCGAAGGGTTTGAGCTGGCATTGCTCGAAGACTGTGATAATGCCTATCGTTTTACGGCCATTGTCGATGTCAAAAAAGTCGCGTCCCTCTTTGGTGCTTTTTCGCGGTTCCTGTCGGAAGAGGCGTTCTTCATTTTAGAGTTCTACCCAGATGATCCGCTGCAATCCCGCCGTAGCGGAGCGGCAGAGAGACCGGTCCCTGAGGTTTATTACTCACCCTATTTATCGACCGATTTTATTTTGAGCACGGTGGCCCCCTATATTGAGCGGCTTATTCATGACGGCTTTGTCGGTTTCGGACTGGCCAACAACCGCAAAGGTCTGGAGTTCTTCTACTCTGAAGAGAAAGTTCTGACCTTTTTCACTGATAATCATCTGCGTTTGAGCGATTTTCTCTATTGCCATCAGGTGCCCTACAATGAGAACCTCATTCTCCCCTCAGAGTTTGGCCATGATCACCTTTCACTGCTCAGCCTCACACGCGAACAACTCCCCCAACAGCTGAAAGACATGAGCAACAGCGAACTCGATGCTTCGGTCTTCTGCCATGAACTGACCGAGCAGCTTGACATGTACCAGGTCGAGGAAGGTCTGTCATTTTTCCTCACGCGCAAAGAGCAGGAACAGATCGCCCAACTGATCAAAAGCAGGTTGCCGCATCATGAGTTCTCAGATCTGGAATTCGGCGGCCTGTTACTTGACTGGAGTGACTTTGTCGCCGAGTGTGAAAATGCATTTGACGGAGACTTGTGGGAATACCGACAGGGTTTAAGAATCCGCGATGCCATCCAATTGGTCATTGAAGTTGCCCCAAACGATCTGACTAAAAAAATCCTTTCAATCGTTGCAGAGCCGGATCGAATTTTTCAAAATATGCTCACGGACCGCCGTAAACGTCTCGACGCTCCCAACGAGATGAAACTTCAGCACGAACGGTTCTGGTACCAGGGGATGGTGCGTAACCAGGGCAGCGAGTTGCGGCGTGACCTGATTCGCCATGGCTGGTTCAACAGGACACCATGATTTTACTCCTCGCTGCCGCCCCTCTTGAAACAACTCTTCTGCGCCGGAAAATATCCGTCCAGCAGGAGACCTTGTGCGGGCAGCACAAAATATTTCGGGGCTTGCTCTGCGGACATGATATTACCGTCGCCCACGGCGGCATCGGCCAGACAAACATGGCTATTCAGCTCACTCAACTTGTGTCGCAGCTGACACCTAATAACGTTTTCCTGTTTGGTTGCGGCGGAAGTTATCCCGGCAGCGGACTCAACATCGGTGATCTGGTTCTGGCCAGTCGGGAAACCTATGCCGACTTGGGAGTTGAAACAGCTTCCGGGTTTGTAGCCCTTGAGGAGCTCAATCTTCCTGCAGATAAACTCATCGCTCCGGCAGTCCAACAACAGTTTACTATGCATCCGGATCTTCTGGCCTGGGCCCGGGAATGTTTACCCTCTGCACTGGTAGGACCATGCCTCACCGTCAACTGCTGCAGCGGCACCCCCGAGCTCAGCCGAGCACTGGAAAAGCGCTGGCAGGGAATCTGCGAAAACATGGAGGGTGCGGCAGCCGCACAGGTGTGTGAGCAGTTCGCCATTCCCCTGCTCGAACTGCGGGGCATTTCCAACCCGACTGGAACCCGCGATCCGGCTCAATGGAATCTGCGCCTGGGAGCAGACAACGCTCAATTGGGCATTCTCGAACTCCTTGAAAGCTGGCCGACCCCTTAAGGAACAATCATGCAGAAACTGAGTCTGGGCTATTCGCCCTGCCCGAATGACACCTTTATCTTTTACGCCCTTGTTCACGACAAAGTCCCCTGCCCCGGGGTCAGCTTCCAGGAACAACTTGATGATGTCGAGACCCTCAACCAATTGGCGCTGAATGGGCAGCTCGACCTGACCAAAATTTCCTATCATGCTCTTGGCCACCTGCGTCAACACTACGTCTTGCTGCACAGTGGGGGAGCTCTTGGCCGCGGCTGCGGCCCGCTGGTCGTGTCCGCAAAAGCGACGACAATGGATCAGCTGCGTGGAAGAAAAATTGCCATTCCTGGACAACTCACCACGGCCAACCTGTTGCTGCAACTGTATGGTGAGGGTTACGATGACCTGCTTATCCTGCCGTTTGAAAAAATCATGGCAGCAGTCAAAAATGGTGATGCGGCCGCCGGAGTGATTATCCACGAATCGCGTTTTACCTATCAGCAGTCCGGGCTCACGCAGGTTCTCGACCTGGGTCAGTGGTGGGAGGAAGACAGCGGCAGTCCGATCCCACTGGGTGGCATTTTGGCCAAACGTGAGCTCGGTTCAGAACTGATCAACAGAGTGGATAGCGCCTTACGCCAGAGCATTCACTACGCTTATGCACATCCTGAAGAACCACGACATTACATTAGGGAATATGCCCAAGAACTGGAAGATAACGTCATCAACAGTCACATCGGCCTGTATGTCAATGATTTTTCCATCGATCTGGGCCAGGAAGGAATCACCGCCATCACAACTTTATTCACGCGTGCCGAGGATCGTGGTCTTATCCCCCCCTGCGATCTGCCTCTTTTTGCCGAATAATTTCTTTTTACCCCACAAAAAAGACGGCTCTAAGGCCGCCTTTTTGATGCTGATATTAACATCTCAGTTTATTTGAGATGGACCGCCTTGATAAAACGCGCAGTGACCGCTTCACCAACTTTCTGCAGAGTTTCATCATTGACTGGCGAGTCAACTGAAAAGACGACCATGGCTTCCCCCGCCTTCTCCTGACGACCAAGGCTCATGTTGCCGATATTGACGTTAGCCTCGCCAAGGATCGTACCGATCTTGCCGATCAATCCCGGACGATCCTGATAATTGATCACCAGCATATGCTCTTCCGGACGGAAATCGATGCCGAAATTACGCATCTTGACAATCTTTGGTGTTCCCTCAAACAGGGTGCCGGCAATAGTGCGGCTACCTTCCGGGCTGACCAGCGTCAGGGTAATCAGATTCGAAAATGAATCGGTTTCCGTCGACCTTACCGATTCAACTTCGATTCCCATTTCCCGGGCAATCAGACTGGCGTTGACCATGTTGACGTCCTGATCGGAGCAGTGATTCAACAGAGCCGCCAACCCGCAAACACTCAAAGGGGCACAATCGAACCGCGCCAGTTTGCCGTTATAGGTAAAGGTAATTTTGTTCGGATTGGGCGGCGCCAGCTGGGAAATAAAATCCCCAAGGATCGACACCAGCCGCATGAAGGGCTTCATATGTTCCATCAGGTCCGGATCGAAACGGGGAATATTGACGGCATTGGCAATGGGTCGCCCATCGACAAAGTTGACGATTTCATTACTGACATCGACCGCAACATTTTTCTGCGCTTCAAAAGTATTGGCCCCCAGGTGCGGAGTGACCAGCATGTTCGGGTGGCCAATCAGGTCTTTCAGAACCTGACTTTTCGGCGGTTCCTCGCTCCAGACATCAAAAGCCGCTCCGACACATTTACCGCTGTTGAGAGCCGCAAGCATGGCTTCCTCGTTAATAATCCCACCTCGGGCACAGTTAATAATAATAACCCCATCCTGCATCCCGGCAAAATGCTCTGCGTTGATCATATCGCGGGTTTCGTCATTCAGCGGCGTGTGAACCGTGATGATGTCGGAAAAACGGATTATATCGTCCAGAGAAACCAGTTTGACCCCAAAATCATCGGCCCGCTTTTCAGAAATATAGGGGTCGTAGGTAATGACTTCCGCTTCGAAAGCCCGGCAACGCCTGGCCACGCGTCCACCCACCTTGCCCAGGCCGATAATTCCGACCGTTTTCCCCTTCAGCTCGCGCCCGGTAAATGGTGCACGTTTCCAGTCCCCACCCTTTAAACTGCTGTTGGCAAGCGGCACATTGCGACACAGCGACAGCATGATTGCCATAGTATGTTCAGCCGCAGAATTGACATTTCCATACGGCGCATTCACAACGATGATGCCTTTGCTGCTGGCCGCTTCAACATCAACATTGTCAATGCCGACCCCGGCACGGGCGATAATCTTCAGATTATGGGCATGCTCCAGAAGGGCTTTATCGACCTGGGTTCCGCTGCGGGTGATAATTGCTTCGTAATCCCCAATGGCTTGATGCAACTCGGGAATTGACAAACCCAACCTTTTATCGACCTGAATCCTCGGATCATCTAAAAGCGGTAACAGCCCACTGTCGGAAATTTCATCAGTAATGAGAACCTTCATCTTTGACCTTTCTGTTCAGAACATCCTGAAATCAATTGAAGAGTGACGAATTTTAAGGCCATCCCAAGAGCATGTCAATCGAACTGGCCCAGTATTTTCAGGGAATCAGGCGAACATCATCAAGGTAAATTGTTCGCGGCCTTTCAAGCTTGCCGACAAACACGCCAAGCCCTGCAACCCGAGTCAAATCAAAGGAGCGGGTCTTAGGTGCCGCTGAAACATCCTTCAGCGGCACCTTGAGATGATTCCATCCGGGGGAGATGCCAAAACTGGCATTATAGCGGTCACTATAGGCATTATTATGGGCATGGTCATGAATTCTCAGATGCAACTGGAGCTGTTCCTGGTCAGGATTAAACACCTGCAGGCTCACGGCACTATAATCTTGCCAGTTACGCGGAAAATCCTTCAATCCGATTCCTGAATAGCGCTGAGTAGTCAGGCGAACCTGCAAAGACATCTGACCGGCAAAGGCGACCTCCTGGGTCCTTTTACGCTGTGCGCTGCCGCTCCAGCGCGTTCCTTCAAGGGGCGTTTCAAAACCCGAGAGTAAGGGGAACTGCTGCCACGACACCAGATCATCGGCAATCACTCGAACGACCGGAAAAACAGTCCACAAAACAACAATCAGCAGGGGAATCTGGAGCACCCTCAAGAGCAGAGGAGACAAATCTTTCTTAAGTTCAGAAAAGAAAAAAAGCCCGATCAGACCACCGACCAGATCGTGGCCCAGGTCCTGCCAGGTTCCCTGGCGACCGATGCCGGCCTGAATTAATTCCGTCAGCCCGCCCAGCGCAAAAACCAACAAAAGAGATTCAATAACAAGCCTCTGCCACGAGGCTTTTGGACGCACTGTGACATAAAGATTAACCCAGAGAGCAAAACAGACGAGATGTCCCGCACCCCACAGATAACGAAAACTGCGCAGGGAATCGTAGCCTGGCCCGCCAATAAACAGAAACAGCGCACAAAAAGCCGCAAGTGGCAGCACAAGATAAAGCTGTTGACGATTCAATTTTTGCATAAAAGATTAATCTGTAAAAAATTTCGACAATTACGTTATTTTACTGACAATTTAATGCCACTTGGATAGACACAAGAATCAATTGAAAAATTTTTCTACATCCAGAATGAGTAAAAAAACCCTATATCACAGCTGCTTAACATTTTTCGTGGCAATAGCCTGAGATCCTTCTATTTTCAAGACAGCACACGGGTATATAGTTTGCAAATACCCTGATATTATGCGAAAATCACGACGTTAAGGTTACTATTTCGTTAGTTTTAATGCAATTTTAGATCGGTGGAGGGGCGATTGATACTCTTTACCCGCTGTAAAAGGAGTAACCAAAATGGAAAGTCGTATTCAGTATAGTCCCGTCAGACAGTATCAACGCTTCAAAGCCATGGATCGTGCCCTGGTTCTGGTTGACCACGGACCCGAATCACTCCCCTACCATATTGTCGATATCAGCGAAGGAGGCCTGTCCTTTCGCTATCTCGGCCAGAAACTCAAACGCTCAGATGTCAAAAAGGTCAGCCTTTATCACGACTATGAACTGATCGTTGATGATATTCCGATCAAATCAATCTCAGACTACAGATTGCGTGATAACCTCATTCCCGTCCGTCGAGGCAGTGTCCGTTTCGCCGAGATGGAAGATGAAAAGCTGAGCAAACTGGAAAAATTCATTCGCAGCTTTACCGAGGCGCCGTTACCGGTCAGTTAAAATCGAACCACCTGTGAGCCCAGCTCAGCATACTCACAAATAACACAGGAATTAAAAATCTATTTAATACCAGTAAAAAAGGCCATCCAAGCATACTTGAATGGCCCAGAGTTATTGACAAGGCTACATTTATGTATAGATACCCCCGGGTAAACCCGGGGTCCTGATGCTCCGCAAACTGATTGCTTTTAGCAATCAGTTAACACCACAGAGCCTTCGGATCTGATTTCCCGACCGCCACATGTTTTAGCAACGACGGTCGAGAAAATTGCTCATTCAACCACGGCTAAAGCCGTGGTGTTCTGTCTTCGACCGCATAAATTTACTCTTTCTTTATTCTAGAACCTCAATATTCCATACAATCATTCAGTTATGACGACAACTGTCGGTTTTCTTTACAGTTACTCATTTTAACATCCCTGACCATCAAAAATCCAAGAGAAACAATTAGATACACACATGGAACGAATTTTGCTAAAGACTAAGAAAAAAGCAAGTCTACCAATTTCTTTATAGCCTGGAGGAAAAAATGAGAAAAAACCGATTTTTACTTTTAGCTCTAGTTATCCTTTCTATAAGTTTACCAGTTTTGGCTCAAGCTTATACAATCACTGATTCTCCAGTTGATGGAATAGGCAGTGCCAATGGATTTGAAACTTATGGAATCAATGTATATAATTATACTCCCGGGGTACAGTCAGGTACTATTTCTATCGATATATTCACTGATTACCCTGAAGCAGGAATAACTGTGGGTACATGGGCTACCCGTCCGGCTGATTTATTCATTACTGAAAATTATTATGGAACTGATTATCTCTGGGCAATTCCTTTGGTTAACCATGAAACGTTTACTGCTGGTGTTATGTATGCAGTAGATACATTTTACACCTCTGATGATTTTGCTCCTTCTAGTGGCTATATTTATACGCCCGGTGCTCCTGTTTCAATAGCGACTGTAGGAGAGAATTACAACTGGACAGATTTTAGTGCTTATCCAGGGTCAGTCACATGGTCACAAATTGGATCTTCCCCCGACTATTTAGTTCATATTGAATTTGATAGCCGTCTTTACCAAGATGATCCAAATGCAACTTGGGATTTGTACTGGGGAACAGCAACGTGTGGGAATGATCCCATTCAAGGAGGGGTTGCTCCAGTTCCTGAGCCGGCGACAATGGTTCTTCTCGGATCCGGCCTTGTTGGGCTTGCTTTGTTGAAACGACACAAAAAATAAAGTTATAGGTTCTCTTAAAAACACAAAAAGCCCGCGCAGGTTTCTTGCGCGGGCTTTTTGTGTAAATATTTCCGACAGTACCTTAGCTGTTCTTACGAGCAAACTCTTCCATAAAGGTGGCCAGCTTTTCCACCCCGGACAGCGGCATGGGATTGTAGATGGAGGCGCGTATTCCACCGACATTGCGGTGCCCTTTGAGGGCATAAAGACCGATGGCGTCGGCTTCAATCAGAAATTGCGCATCCAATTCTTCTGTCCGCAGTTTGAAAGAAACATTCATGATCGATCGATGCTCGCACTGAGCAATCCCGCGATAAAAATCTCCGTCATCAATCACCTGGTACAAACGCGCCGCTTTCTGTTCATTCAGTTTTTCGATTGCAGCCACGCCGCCCTGATCTTTGAGCCATTCCAGCACCAGTTTAATCACATACACGGCAAAGGTATTAGTGGTATTAGTCAGGGAATTGTCCTTGTCGCACTGGGTATAGTTGAGCAATGACGGAGTCTGCTGACTGACAAACCCTAACAGGTCTTCACGCACGATCACCATCGCCATTCCCGAAGGACCAAGGTTTTTCTGCAGACCGGCGTAAACGACCCCGAACTGATTGTAATCGATCTGCCGGGATAACAGCTCCGAAGTCATATCGGCGATCAGCGGCACAGCGCCCGTTTCGGGAAAGCGGTTCCAGCGCGTGCCGTAAATGGTGTTGTTGCCGGTGATGTGCAGATAGGCGGCATCCTGCGGGATCGCCACATTCGTCATGTCAGGAATACGGTCGTAATCGCTTTCAGCGCTGCTCGCAATGGTTTCGACGCTACAGAAGTTCTGCGCCTCCCTAGCCGCCAGCTGGGCAAAATTGCCCGTCTCGACATAAAGGCATTTTTTACCCGGTACACGTCCGGCAAAGTTCAACGGCAGCGCAGCAAACTGCATGCGCGCCCCGCCGTGGACAAAAAGAATCCGGTAGTTGTCCGGCAACCCGGTCAGCTCTCGAAACAGATCCTGGGCGGCGTTAAGAACGGCAACAAACTCTTTGGCCCGGTGACTGATTTCAATGATCGACACCCCCATGCCCTGGTAATCAAGCCATTCGCGCTGAATTTTTTCCATCACGGGGATCGGCAGCATCGCCGGTCCCGCCCCAAAATTGTAGACGGGTTCTTTCATCTCGTATCCCTTTGAACTAAGCAGGATTATTTTACAATTCTCAAACCCCCACCGGACGGTGGGTCCGGATCTTTTTCAGGCTCTATTTCTGAGTCACCCTGAGACCCGGAGCCAATCTCGGGCAGGGTGCCGCTCTGAAGCATCTGCTAAATAGAATTGGCGATCACCAGGCACTGCTTCATGCAGACCTTGAATGCCGGACACATGGTGCAATCCGCTTCACCGGCTGCCGCTTTGAGACTGTGGACAAGCAGCTCGACACTTTCCAATTGGGACAGGGGAACAAAGTACATGAAAAACCTCTTTTACTGAACAATTATTCGGCCATTATTCGACCGGCAACTTCGGCAAATTTACGCAGTTGCATCATCATGCTGTCAAACGCCTCAGGCCGTAAGGATTGCGGTCCATCGCTGGCCGCCTTTTCCGGGTGTGGGTGAACTTCGACAATAATTCCATCCGCCCCGGCCGCCGCGGCAGCGTAGGACATCGGCGCGATCAGCGAAGCATGTCCGGTGGCGTGTGACGGATCGATCATCACCGGCAGATGGGTCTGCTGCTTAAGGACCGGAACAGCTGAAATATCCAGGGTGTTGCGGGTCGCTGTTTCAAAGGTCCGAATCCCACGCTCACAGAGGATAACCCGGCGATTCCCTTCAGAGAGCACATATTCGGCACTCATCAGAAATTCCTGAATGGTGGTCGACATTCCCCGTTTCAGCAGAATCGGCTTATCCAACTGACCTAGCATCTTCAACAGGGCGAAGTTCTGGGTGTTCCGTGCCCCGACCTGCATGACATCAGCATATTTAGCCACCAGTTCAACATCTCGCGGGTTGACCACCTCGGTCACGATCGGCAACCCGGTGAGGTCTCGTGCTTCAGCCAGAAGTTTCAAGCCATCTTCTTCCATTCCCTGGAAGGAATAGGGGCTGGTCCGCGGCTTGTAAGCTCCTCCGCGCAGCGCTCGCGCCCCGGACTTTTTAACCGCTTCAGCCGTCTCGCAGATCTGCTCGCGCCCTTCAACCGCGCAGGGTCCGGCAACAACGACAAACTCTTTTCCACCGACCGCCAGTCCCGGCACGATTTCCACAGCACTCGGCTCCGGCTGTACTTCCAAGCTTGCCAATTTGTAGGGCTTCAATATCGGTACAACGTTCTCAACTCCACGCATTGATTGCAGAATCTGTAATTTCTCTTTGCCCCGCTCTTCCCCGACCGCACCGACGACATTGCGAGTTTCACCATAAATCACGTGAGGCTGATAACCCAATTCCACAATTTTTTGCTCGACGGCATCAAGATCTGTTTTATCCGCCCCTTTTTCCATTACGATAATCATCTTGCTCTCCTATGTCGCATGCGACAGAAAAGGCAAAAGGCCGCCCATTCTCCCGGCGGCCTCAATTTTTGTAATAAAAAAGAAAAACCATGGAAGAACAGTTGCCGTTCCGCCATGGTTAATGTGGTGTTAAAAAACCTTCTTACACACCTCTTCCCAGGGCAGACGGCCTGGTAAAGCCGAAAAACCAAAAGAAAAAGTTAAAATAAGAAGTTGTTGAAATCATCATTATGCCCACTTTCTAGAGTTGCAGAGTACACGCGGGACAAAACCCTTGCAAGCAAAAAAATACCCTCAAATGCACCCTCTTTTCCCTTGACACTCCTGGCACCATTCGCTATAAACGGACTTCGTTTTGCCCAGATAGCTCAGTCGGTAGAGCAGAGGACTGAAAATCCTCGTGTCGGCAGTTCGATTCTGTCTCTGGGCACCAGTAAAATTAAGGGGTTACGGCTTTCAGTCGTAACCCTTTTTATTTATTCAGGCGTCAAACTCAGTAGCCCTACGTAGTCAAGCCTCCTAACTTCTGATAATTATTATTTCGTCGCAAAATATCCCCCATACAGCTCTGTATTAAAGCCGACAATAAAATCATCTCCAATACCCAAGGTCGGTGCCCGCAGGTTGCCGCTCGGGCCGATGATCTGTTTAAGAATGTCCGGCTGAGGATCGCCCTGAGCAAATGAGATGACCTTTTTACCCTTGGCGACATGAACATGTTGTGCGTTTTCAACCAGTCCCCAGGCCTCTTTTGTTTCAATGCGATTTTTCCTCGCATCAAGAACATCTTCAATTGCAATAGATTCCTGCTCCAGAAACTCCAGAGCTTTTTTACATGACGCTCAACCTTTGCGCAGATATGCCCAATCAATTTTCATCTTTTGCCTCCTGCCTGAAGTAAAAAAGGGATCACAGCTTTTACCATGATCCCTTCATTATATTCAAATTGATCGACTTGCTGCGGGTATCAGCCACCAACTCTGGAGAGAATATCCTCGGCACAGGCGACAATCAGATTATTGGCCGGGAAAAATGACTGGTAGGGCTGGGCAGAATAACTGAACCCGGCCAGATCGTTGACGGTCAGTTTGTTCTGAATGGCCAGGGTGATGATATCAACCTTGTCGGTCACCGGATTTCCACTGACAACCTGGGCCCCGAGAACCCGCAAGGTTTTCTTGTCGGCAATCAGTTTCATCTTCACCGGCTTGGCTTCCGGCATGATCGGAAACGTCGTGGTTAACTCAGAATAAGCGACAATCACATCAAAGGCACTTCCAGCGGCCCGTTCACTGAGGCCGGTCCCCCCAACAAAGAGATCTCCGACCCGGGTGGCTGCGCCGTTATAGAAACCGTCATATTCACGCTCAGCGCCAAGAATATTTTTGGCCAGCATACGAGCCATGGGTACAGCATTGGTGGCCAGCTTCCCTTCGGCGAGTTCTCCGGTAATGCCGCTCACAAACTGAGCACAATCACCAACCGCGTAAACATCAGGAATGCTGGTCTGCATTTTACTGTCAACGACGATACCGATCTTACCGATTTCCAAAGCTGTTCCACGGAAGATGTCGACATCGGCACGCATTCCCACGGCAAACACGACAATACCGTAGGGGTTTTCATCATCCGTCAGATCAATGACCTCCCCCGTGCTCAGCACAACCTGTTCGGCGCGTTGATCACCGACGATTTTTTCTGTGCGACTCCCCAGGTGCAGTTCCAGACCCGCTGCTTTCAGTTCTTCCTCAGCCTGAACAGCCATATCCGCGTCGAGCAGATTCGGCAGCACACTGTCGACCATATCAACCAGGTGGGTTTCAAGACCACAATGCTTCAGAGCCAAGGCCAATTCGACACCTATGGCTCCCGCGCCGACAACAACCGCTTTTTTCAGTTGTTTCTCCTTAACCGCCTCGTTGAGACGCTTGAGGTCATCTTCCCATTTAAAGACAAAGACACCTTCGTAGCCGATTCCTTCAATCGGTGGCAGAAACGGTGAAGCGCCGGTCGCGATGACCAGCTTCTCATAGCCAAAAGTTTCACCCAGTTCCGTCGTCACCGTCTTCTTATCAAAATCAGCACTGACAACCTTATCACGAATCAAGTCAGCGCCAGAGTCGGTCACCAGGGAATCCTGCTTAAAGGTTTTTTCCAGACCGACGATATCCTCAATGGCATAAGGCATAGCGCAATAGATCATGGAAAAATTTTCCGGACGGATAATCCCCACCGTTTTTTTCTTGCCGAGAATTTTGGCGATAGTGATCGCGGCAGGACCACCCCCGATAGTCAAAATTTCATACGTTTTCACAGTCTCAAGCCTCCTGTATATGGTTTAACGAGGTTCTATTATGTGCATTTGCACACTACGCTTGAAGAATGCAAAAGTCAATATATTTTGATATTCAGCCTATAGGTTGATTTTATATATATTGTTTTTTATATTATTAAGTTGTGATATTTTTCGCGAATCTTTAGAATGCGCGCAGCTGAATAGTTCGTTATTCTTTAAACGACTTGAACTCAATGAAACGTATAGATGGAGGACCCATGAGCGAAGACTTCAAACTCACACCGCGCAGCCTGACTGAACATTTTAACCCGGCATGGTTTGCCGCCGTCATGGGCACGGCCGTTATTCCCCTGGCATTGTCCTTTTTAAAATCCGGCTGGGTCTATCCCTTGTCTTACGCCTGCATCGTTTTTTCAGTTGTTGTGTTCTGCATGTTTATCGTGCCTTGGACAGCCAAGTTTTTTCTGTTCCCAGCCAGCATCCGTAAGGATTTCAATCACCCGATTGCGTCGAATTTTTTTCCGACGATGCCGATTGCACTGATTCTGTTCTCCTTGAATCTGATGAAATACCCGACAATGTTTTTCAGCGAAGCTTTTTCATTACAGTTCGCCTACTACCTCTGGTTTCTCGGGGCTACAGGTATTTATGTTATGGGTTTTATTATCCTGGTCCACATCTTTCGTCATCAGGAAATCAAGCTTCAACATGCCAATTTCGGCTGGTACATCCCTCCGGTCTCAAAACTTATCATCCCGATTGCCGGTTACGAACTAGCCGGTTATTTTCCCGAGCATGCTGAACTTCTCCTGACCATTTCCACTGCCAGCTTCGGGATCGGTTTTTTCCTGTTTATATTTGTCGGAGCGGCAGTTTATCACCGTTACATCTATCATGAGCTGCCGATGAGCCGCTTTGCAGCCACCTTCTTTATCGGTATCGCCCCGGCTGCGATCATTTCGGTGATTCTGTTTAAAATAATGCACCTGTTCAGCCACCACCAGTTCATGGGTCTGGATGCCACGACGGTGACGACTCTCTGCAAGTTCGGAATTGTCTTTACCTGGGGATTTGCCGCCTGGTGGTTTATCATGGCGATCATCATGATCCTCTACTACCTGACCAAGGTTGAGCTTCCTTACGCGCTGTCCTGGTGGGCATTCACCTTCCCGTCAGGAGCTCTGTGCGTCTCCTCCGGGGTGGCCTGGAAAGCATCACAGTTCGGGATCATTTACAATTTCTATATCTTCAGCGTGATCTTCCTGTTGCTGATCTGGTTCCTGGTCTTCATCAGGACCATGCAGGGGGTGATGACCGGAAAGATTTTTGCGCCGACCCATTGAAACACTTTGCTCCAGAAACACCAAAGGGCAGCCTGTTACGGGCTGCCCTTTGGTGTTTCATCATCCTGATAAAAAAGATCAATCGATCAATTCTTTGGCTACGGCGATCAAATTCTCTGCCGTAAAACCGTAATGCTCCATCAACTCATCGGCCGGGGCACTGGCTCCAAATTCATTCATCCCGATGATCCGCCCTTGCTGACCCACGTAACGCTCCCAACCGAAACAGCTCCCCGCCTCCATTGCAACCCGCCTCGGGGCGGAATCCGGCAGCACCTGCCGGCGATAGGCATCGTCCTGCTGTTCAAACAATTCCCAGCTCGGCAACGAAACAACCCGGGTCCCGATCCCTTCTTGCTGCAAAGCTTCACGGGCAGCCAGAGCGTGCTGAACTTCAGAGCCGCTGGCGATAAGAACCAGCTGCAAAGGCCCCTGTTCTGAAGCCAGAACATAACCACCCTTGTGCAAACCAGCCGCCGGAGCAAATTTCTGACGATCAAGGGTCGGCAGACCCTGACGGGAAAGCACCAGAACGGTCGGGCCCCGGCGGTTAGAGATTGCCGCTTTCCAGGCCTCAGAGGTTTCATTGGCGTCGGCGGGGCGAATCACTGTGAGGTTCGGCATGGCACGCAATGACGCCAGGTGTTCAACCGGCTGGTGGGTCGGACCGTCTTCACCCAGACCGATAGAGTCATGCGTCATCACGTAGATGGGTGCCAGCCCCATCAAAGCAGCGAGGCGCATTGCCGGACGCATATAGTCGGCAAAAACAAAGAAAGTCCCCCCGAAAGGAATCAGCCCCGGCGTATGGCACAGTCCGTTCAGAATTGAGCCCATGGCGTGTTCACGGATACCGAAATGGATATTGCGATCACTCTTACCGGGCAACCAGGACCCGGCGTTCTTGATCGTGGTGTTATTGGAGGGCCCCAGATCGGCAGAGCCGCCCAGAAATAACGACAGTTTCTCCGCCAGGCCATTGATCGCCGCACCACTGGCTTGGCGGGTTGCCTTGGCGCCATCCTCAGGAGTAAAAACCGGCAATCCCGCTTCCCAACCAGTCGGCAACTCCCCACGGCTGAGGGCTAACCACGAATTGACCGGCGCTGAAGACTGTTTTGCATCAAGCTGCTGCTGCCAGTCTGCTTCCAACTGAGCACCACGAATTTGGCATTGTTGCATATGGGCAGAAACTTCAGCAGGAATGTCAAAAACCACGTTTGCATCCCGACCATAAACTTGCTTGGTGAGTTCGAGCTCCTCCTTGCCCAGTGGGGCCCCGTGAGCACCGGCAGTGTCCTGCTTGTTCGGCGCGCCCTGACCGATATGGGTTCGAGCGATAATCAGCGAGGGGCGTGAATCGTTTTTGGCCCGCTCCATTGCTGCGTCGACCTCGGCGAGGTTTTCCCCTTCTACCCGCTCGACATGCCAGCCGTAAGCCAGGTACCGCGCACCCACATCTTCACTGAAAGCCAGCCCCGTATCACCTTCGATGGTAATCTTGTTATCGAGATAAATATAATTCAGGGTTCCCAGTTTGAGATGACCCGCCAGAGAGGCGGCCTCTGCTGAAACCCCCTCCATCAGGTCGCCGTCCGAACAGATGACCCAGGTCCGGTAATCGAACAGCTCCGCGTCGACCTGTTGCGCGAGGAACTGCCCTCCCATGGCCATGCCGACAGCAACGGCGACACCCTGACCCAGCGGGCCAGTAGTTGTTTCAACTCCGGGCGTATGACGAAATTCCGGATGACCCGCAGTTTTACTCCCGAACTGGCGGAAGTTTTTAATATCGTCGAGAGACAGCTCATAGCCGGTTAGATGCAGCATACTGTAGATGAGAGCCGAAGCATGCCCACAGGACAGAACAAAGCGGTCACGCCCAGCCCAGTCCGGGTTGCGGGGGTTATGGCGCAAATGCTTCATGTACAGCAGGTAAGCAATCGGTGCGGCCTCCATAGGGGTTCCGGGATGACCGGAATTGGCCTTTTCAACGGCATCGGCCGAAAGAAGACGGATAGTATCAATCGACTGGCGAACAACGGGATCAGAAAATTGTGATGACGACATGCATGACTCCTGAGTTGAAGCGGATCAATATACAGCAACAAAAGACGTGAATGAGACAATTTTTGAGCTGTGTATTGAAACAGGAATCGCCCCGACAAATCAAGGGAAAGTAGGAGAAATCGAGATTAAAACCCCTTGTCAAAGAGGGGCAAAGACTATCTTGCGATCCGTTTCGCACGAGTCGCATTCAAGAATTCCATTCTCAGGATCGCATGCACTCATTCTGAGGGGCTTAACTGGAGTCAAGGAGATAACCCAAAAGACAAAAAAATGGGCTGATAGTGAGGGGAGGTAGTCTCAGTATCAGCCCGTAAGCTAGAAAGGAGGTATGAAGTTTGTTTCTGTGATCAACACTTTCGACTGCCACACCGAACTGTTGATGGTCTGTAGTTTACCGAAAAAAAATAGGAATAAAACGTGTGGGTCCGCAAAAGATTGTTGTCAGACTCCGGTTATTTATCTGTGCATTAGCACAGTCGTCGCACTTTTAAAGTGCGGGATCGGAATCTTCCGCATAGCCGCAGTGTTTAAGAAGGACCTTCATCTTCTCCTTGCGGTCTCCGCTCCAGGCAGATAATAAACGTTCCGCCAGGGTTTCTCTCCGGGCAATCAGCTCATCCACCACATTGAGAAAACGGCTTTCGTCTCCACCACTGTCCCCACGCGTAAACTGAATCTGCAAACCGCTCTTAGCGACGGCGACCAGATCACTGATAATCTCCAGCAGGGTTCCACGCTGAAACCCGGCCTTGAAACCATCTTTCCATGACGCTCGATAGAGCGTACGGAAATCCTCTGGAGAAAGATCACCCAGCAAACTCTCAACCCGGGTCAAGCCCTCTTCACTGTACAGCAGGCCTTTATAAAACGCCGCGACAGCAGCCGTATAACGGGGCGGTAGACTGTCCGCACTGCGCACTTCGAGTTGAGGCCGCAAGCGGATTTCAGGGAACAGAGTCGACAGATGCAGATTCCAGTCTTGAAGCGTAGCTTGTTCAGCAGCGTACCCCTGATCGATAAACTGGCGAAAGGTCAAACGCCGGTTGGTGAGATCAATGTACTGCTGATTACGTTGAATAAAGTACAGGGGAACATCCAGGGCGTATTCAACAAAATCACTCAACCCGGAACCGACCTGCAGCAGGGTGTGGATCAACCCGCAGCGATCAGGGTCGGTGCGCGACCAGATTTCGCCACGCAGCGATAAAAAGCCGCTCGGCTGGTCCTCCAGAATTGGAGAGTTGGCAAAGAGCGCATAACACAGTGGACTCAGCCGCTGAGCGACCTTCAATTTACGCACGCAGTCGATCTCGTCAGAAAAATCCAGGTTGACCTGGGTGCCGGCGGTCTGTTTCATCATCCGCTGGCCCATGTCCCCGGTTTTCAACATATAGGGGCCCATGATCGCGTAGCGCTGTTTGGGCAGCCAGGCTATTCTGTCCAGCGGTGTGAAGGGCTGTACCCCGAGACCGAGAAACACCAGGCCAAGCTCGTGCCCCATGGTCAGAATATGCCGGCGATAACGGTTCAGATCGCGCCAACTGCAAAGGATATCGCAACAGAATTTTCCGGACAGTTCCAATTGTCCGCCCGGCTCGAGAGTCACCGATGAGCGTTTCCCCTGAAGACCGATCAGGGACCCCTGCTCGTACATCCCTTCCCAGCCCCCGATTCCATCCAGCCTCTTGAGCAGTTCGCTGATCCGCTGATAGTCCACCGCTTCTCCCGTGTAACGGTCAACTACCAGTTTTTCCGTTTCCAGGCCCACACCCCATTCTGATTGCGGCCGTGCCCCGCGCAGCAGAAAATCGACCAGTTGCTGCTGGTTCGTGATCAGCTGCGACAATTTATCACCTGCTGTCGTACGTGCATGTGGTGCCATGCGTTATCAGACCTTTCTCAAACGTGCCGAAAGTTTATCACGAATTGAGATAGGTCGTGACGGCATTGGCAATCGTCATGAAAATCTGGGTAAATTCCTTTTCATCCTGTTCAAGCAGAGTAATACGGAAACCTCGTTCTTCGGTACAAAATGAAGAAATGGGGACAACACAGATGCCGGTTGAAGCCAACAGGTAATAAACAAAGCGTTTGTCATGCAATGTTCCCGGTTTGCCGACCAGCTTTTCAACCAGCTCGCGCACCTCGGGATTCTCAATCGGCAGGGTCTGATGGTCAGTCAACACGTTGTGTTCAAAAACCACGCTCATATAAAAGGCGCCGTTGGTGCGGTTGACCTTCAGCCCCGGAACCTCTTTAAGCAGGTTATAAGCAATATTTGAATAATTTTCGTAACGATTGCGGCGCTCTTCAAGATACTTGGGATACTCGGGATGCCCAAGAATATGGGGGATCGCTTTCTGCGGCAGGGTCGTCGAACAGACCTCGACCATTTTTGAGTTGAGAATACTCTCGACGTAGCGGCTGAATACTTCATCCCTACCGGCATTGTATACTTCAATCCATCCACAGCGGGCTCCCGGCCAGGGGACTTCTTTACTGATCCCCTTCATGGCGATGGCCGGCAGATCACCGATCAGATCGGAAATAGGTCGGGTGACGGTGCCGTTGTAGCACAGATTATGATAAATTTCGTCGCAGATGAGGAACAGATCATACTCTTTGCAGATCGAGATAATTTCCCGCAGAATCCGTTCGGGATAGACCGCTCCGGTCGGATTATCCGGGTTGATGATCAGAACTCCGGAAATCGCCGGGTTATACTTGACCGACTGGCGCAGGTCATCCATGTCAGGATACCAGTGGTTATCAGGATCCAGACGATAGGTCACCGGCTTCTGACCAGCATGAGCCCCTTCGGCTGAAGAATGGGTTGAATAGGTCGGAGAAGGCCCGATAACCCGCGCTTCGCGTCTGAGCAGACCATAAACTTTTTGAATAGCATCTCCGAGGCCGTTGAAGAAAATGATGTCTTCGGCGGTCAATTGGGCCTTACCGCGCTGATTGGTCAGATCCGCGAGAAACTGGCGTGTTTCCCTCAGCCCTTTGGTTGCGCAATAGCCGTAGGAACAATCTTTCATCGCCAGGTCGGCGACAATTTCCTTGAGCCAGAGCGGTATTTTTTCCCCTTTGGCCACCGGGTCACCGATATTCTCCATATTGGTCTTGATACCCAGACGATTGAGCTCTTCAGCAATGGTGACGATAGCGCGAATCTCATACGTCAGTTCCCCGGCGCCGATATGAACAATGTTATTACGCATTCCGATCTCCCCTTAGCAGACATAAGAAAAGGCCATGGACTTTCTGTCCATGGCCTCTGGTATCACTGTGATATACCCGTGCAGCTCACCCGCGTGGGCGATGGACAGTCAACTGGCGTAACCTCGCCGCCTGAATCGCTGCTGCCGCTGCACAATATAGCATTTTTTACTCCTGATGATGAAAACTGGCCCCTGAATTATCACAGAGGTTCGTTGTTGTCAACATATCATCTCTATCGGCACACCAAACGATAATCTTTAGGTCAGGATTTTCCCAAAGGCGGCGGCGGAACGGCATTACTACTATTTTCAGCACCGCCCGAAAGGGTCATGATTTTACCACGTCCCTCTTTTTCAACTTCGTCAATACGATTAATCTGGTGGAAAGGAATCAGAAAGCGATCGACACCTTCAAATTCCTTTTTCAGACTTTCTTCCGCAGGATTGTGCAGAAGGCTCGACATTTCGCCGAACAGCAGACCCTCAATGGCGACAAAACCGTAGAGATCCGCCTGTTCAACGCGGCGTGCGTAAAGCTCATAAGCCTTGCCCTGATTGGTGAAATAAATGCGGTAAACGGTTTTCCGTGCCATCACTGTCACCCTGACTAACGCCCTGCCGTCATTATAATACAACCATCAGAACGCTCAATGTCACCACGCTGAGAAGTGTCGATACCACGACAACCGAAGTGACAAAATCCGGAACGATGGAATTCTCCTTGGCAATAATCGAAACCAGCACAGCTGCCGGCATCGCTGCCTGGAGAACACCGGAAGCACTCTCTATGCGGCTGAGCCCAAAAAGCTGAGCAATCAACAAAGCCAGTCCCGGAACCAGAATTAGCCTGATGGCCGTCCCCAGAACAACATTTCCGGTTAAATGGACCTTGCCCTGTTCAAACAACTGCAATCCCAGAGCAAACAGCATCACCGGTATCATGGCGTCCGCCAGAAGGCCGATCATGCGATCCAGCATGAGAGGGATCTGCAGATCCCCGGCCGAGACCAGTGTCGCCGGAACGGTTGCCCACAAGGCGGGTGTTTTCAGCACTTTCCAGAACGCGCCGTGAACTCCTCCATGGGCCCAGCCTGCAGCGCCGACGCAGATAACAAAAGCGGTAATCGAAATAGCAACAAAATAAATCGTTGCAGGGGCGACAGACTCATCACCGAGGCGAAAACGGATCACCGCCAGTCCATAGTTACCGACATTGCCAAAGGCGGCAATCATAACAAAGGCCGCGATCATCTCGCGGGAATGGCCCAGGATCCGCCCGATTCCACCAGCAACCAGAACGGCCACCAAGTGGGTAATGATGATAAACAGGAGCATTTTAAGAGCACTGGAAAACGGCACCTGGGCTGAACTGATCGCCTGAAAGATGAAAGCCGGGACAAACACATAATATGCTGCACGGGTGAGGGTGCGTGCTTCCAGCTGCAATTTACCGCCGAGGATTGCACCAAGCAGAACAATTGCAAAAACCGGAAGAATCACATTGAGAAAAACATAAAACAGCTCAGCCATCATCATCCTGCCGCATGAATTGATCCAGGGAAAAGAGACCAGCAGTCTAGGCAAAAAGTTAATTCTTTACCAGTTTTCTTTTGTCACAAAAAAAAAGCCCCTGACGTTTTTCCGCCAGGGGCTTGAAGGGTCAAAATGATCGAGCTGGTCTTATTCCGCGTCAGGCTGATAGGCAGCGAGGCGTTTGTACATTTCAAAACGCTCGGCAACCTCCTGATTCCCTTGGACCATCAGGGTCTCAGCCGCTTCAGGATTGATCTTCTTCAACACACGGAAACGGTTCTGATGCATCGCATACTCTTCGAAAGAGATGGAAGGATCTTTGCTGTCGAGCTGCATCGGGTTTTTCCCTTCCGCGGCCAGACGCGGGTCAAAGCGATAAAGCGGCCAGTGCCCGGAAGCAACGGCTTCTTTACAGTGATCGACACCGCGATCCATAGCGATACCATGAGCGATACAGTGACTGTAGGCGATAATCAGTGACGGCCCATCATAAGAGTCCGCCTCGATAAAAGCCTTAACCGCCTGAGCCGGATTCGCCAGCGAAACTTTAGCCACATAAATATTGCCATAAGTTGTCGCGATCATGCCCAGATCCTTCTTCGGCATGGTTTTGCCACCGGCCGCGAACTGAGCCACTGCACCAATCGGCGTTGACTTGGAAGCCTGGCCACCGGTATTCGAATAAACTTCGGTGTCCAGCACCAGAACGTTGACATTTTCGCCGGAGGCGAGAACATGGTCGAGACCGCCGTAACCGATGTCATAAGCCCAACCGTCACCACCATGGATCCAGACCGATTTCTTCACCAGGTAATCGACATCGACCAACAGCGGTTTGGCCGTTTCATGGGTACATTTTTCCAGAATAGCCCGCAGCTGCTTGACCCGGGCACGCTGCGCCTCAATCTCTTCCTGAGAATCCTGCAGCGAGTCGAGGATCTGACGCTTCAGTTCGGCTGTACCCACACAGGCGGCGCACCCGCAGCCGATGTTCTCTTCGAGCAATTCGCGGGCATACTCAGCCGTCTTGTCGACAGCCAGGCGCATCCCGTAACCGAATTCAGCGTTGTCTTCAAACAGCGAGTTACTCCAGGCCGGTCCCAGACCGTCCTTACGCGGAGTCCAAGGCGTAGTCGGCAGGTTTCCGCCATAGATTGAAGAACATCCGGTGGCATTGGCCACCAGCATGCGGTCACCGAACAACTGTGAACAGAGTTTGACGAAAGGTGTTTCACCACAGCCGGCACAGGCACCCGAGAACTCAAACATCGGCGGCAACAGCTGGCTGCCCTTGAGGGTGCCGCGATTGATCAGAGCCGGATCGGTATCGGGCAGATCGAGGAAGAACTTGAAGTTCGCAGCCTCGGTCTCACGCAACGGTGCCTGGAAGGTCATATTGATGGCCTTCTTGTTTTCATCTGTCTTGCTCTTGGCCGGGCAGTTGTAAACACAGGCTCCGCAACCGGTACAATCTTCCGGTGCCACCTGCAGGGTATAGAGTTTGCCCTCCATGTCCTTACCTTTGGGAGCACAGGACTTGAAGGTTTCCGGTGCACCTTTCAGTTCTTTCTCATCGTAAATCTTCATGCGGATAGCCGCATGCGGACAGACGAACGAACAGATGCCGCACTGGATACAGAGGGATTCGTCCCAGACCGGAATATTGACGGCAATGTTACGTTTTTCAATTTGAGCGGTTCCCGTGGGGAAGGTCCCATCAGCAGGCATTGCCGACATGGGCAGTTCGTGACCCAGACCGTCAATGATCGGACCAAGAGTCTTCTTGACCACATCGGAGTAGCCGTCCCACTTGCCGACCTGCATTTCAATGCTGCTGTCGGCAATAGCCGGGACCTGAACTTCGACAATATTTTCAAGGGCCATATCAACAGCCTGCTTGTTCATATTGACGACTTTCTCACCCGCCTTACCGTAAGACTTGACGATTGCGTCCTTAATCTGGCTGATCGCCTGAGCTTCGGGGATAATGCCGGAAATCTTGAAGAAAGCGGTCTGCATAATGACGTTGATGCGAGGACCAAGACCGATTTTTTCACCCAGGCGGACGCCGTCAATGATGAAAAACTTCAGTTTTTTATCGATGATCTGCTGCTGCACCATCTTGGGAATTCGCGACCAGATTTCGGCACGGCCGTAAGGAGCGTTCAACAGGAAAGTCGCACCTTCTTTAGCGTTTCTGAGCATGTCGTACTTCTCAAGGAAGGAGAAGTTGTGACAGGCGATGAAGTCGGCCTGTGAGATCAGGTAGGTGTTTTTGATTTCCTTCTGACCGAAACGCAGGTGCGACGTGGTCATGCTGCCGGCTTTTTTCGAATCGTAGACAAAGTAGGCCTGAACCTTATTGTCGGTACATTCGCCAATAATCTTGATCGAGTTTTTGTTGGCACCGACCGTACCGTCAGAACCCAGACCGTAGAACATGGCTGCGTAACCATCAAAAGGCACACGGAAGTTAGGGTCAAAATCGAGACTTTCGCCCATGACGTCGTCTTCAAAGCCAACAATGAAATGGTTCTTAGGCTTGTCTTTGAGCAGGTTATCGAGAACCGCCTTACACATTCCGGCGTTGAATTCGAAGGACCCGAGGCCGTAGCGGCCACCGACGATCGTGGGGTAACCTTCAAAGCTGGTCAGCCCGTCGACCATACCTTCACCGATAGCGGTCCGCACAGCCTGGTAAAGTGGCTCACCAATAGAACCCGGTTCCTTGGTCCGGTCAAGCACGGCAATCTTCTTCACCGAAGCCGGCACAGCCTTGCAGAACTGTTCAATCGGGAACGGAAGGAACAGACGGATCTTGATCAGGCCGACTTTCTCGCCCTGAGCCACCAGGTAATTAACCGTCTCTTCCATCGCTTCACAACCGGAACCCATCATCACAACGATGCGTTCAGCCTGGGGATGACCGACGTAGTCAACCAGGTTGTACTGACGTCCGACACGCTTGGCAAACTTGTCCATTTGTGCCTGAAGAATTGCGGGAACCTTGACATAGTACGGGTTGACCGTTTCACGCCCCTGGAAATAGACATCAGGATTCTGAGCGGTGCCGCGCAGTTTCGGATGATCAGGCGACAGAGCACGTTGACGATGCTGCTTGACCAGCTCGTCATCGATCATGTAGCGCATATCATCCTTACTCAATTCTTCGATTTTCTGGATTTCGTGCGACGTACGGAAACCGTCAAAAAAGTGCAGGAAGGGAACCCGTGATTCCAGTGTGGCAGCCTGGGCGATCAGTGCAAAGTCCATGACTTCCTGAGGGTTATTGGAACAGAACTGCACCCAACCGGTCGAGCGGCAAGCCATAACATCAGAATGGTCGCCAAAAATCGACAGGGCCTGAGCAGCAATTGCGCGGGCAGAAACATGGAAAACCGTCGGAGTCAATTCACCGGCAATCTTGAACATGTTCGGGATCATCAACAGCAAACCCTGAGATGCGGTGAATGTTGTTGTCAGCGCTCCTGCCTGAAGGGCACCGTGAACAGCGCCTGCGGCACCACCTTCGGACTGCAGTTCAACGACCTTGGGGATCGTTCCCCAGATGTTTTTCTGATGTGCCGCCGTTTTGGCATCACAGATTTCACCCATGACCGAAGACGGGGTAATGGGATAGATGGCAATCACCTCGTTGGTCGCATGGGCAACATGCGAAACCGCGGCATTCCCATCAATGTTGATCATTTTCCGAGACATGCATACCTCCTTGAAAAGTGAGTAAGAAATGTTCTTTAAAAAAACCTGTTATCTGAAAAACCTCTATATAAAAAGTTCGACAGCAGAGGTCTAAGCATCGCCACCGAACCGTCCAGACATGAGCTGATTTTACTTAAACTGAAGTTCCCGGCGACCATCCACCGCCTGTTGAACAGTGCCGGCATCGATATATTCCAGGTCACTGCCGGACGGAATACCGTGCGCCAACCGTGTCACCCGCAGCTTTCGCTCCTTGCAAAGGTGGGCCAGGTAGAGCGCCGTCGCTTCACCTTCGACAGTAAAATTCGTCGCCAGGATCAGCTCCTCAATCGGTTCCCGATCAAGACGTTCCATCAACTGGGCTATTTTCAGGTCATCGGGCCCGATACCATCCAGGGGAGATAACGCGCCGTGCAGAACATGGTAGAGACCGTTGTAAGCCCGACAACGTTCAATGGCCAGAAGGTCCTGAGGCTCCTGAACGACACAAAGACGCTGCTTATCGCGGCTATCCTGAGTGCAGATCCCGCAGACATCAGATTCAGCGATATGAAAACAGCGCCGACAGAAGCGGACATTGCGTCGCATTTCGAGCAGTGCGTCCGCCAGGGCAGTGACATCATGCTCGTTAGTCCGCAACAGGTGAAAAGCTAAACGGGCGGCGGTTTTTCCACCAATCCCCGGAAGCTTGCTTAATTCAGCTTCCAGCCGAGCAAATGTCGGCAGCGAGCCTAGCATGAAATTCTCCTAAATCCAACAACTTAAGTACCTGGAAAGGATCTGCGGAAAGAGTCTCACGAGAGCTTTTCACTTTGGACCATTGGTCAGACCAAAAAGAACTCTACCATGCACTCGCGAGAAAATTCAATCTTTTTTCACTCTGGCTGTAAATCCCACGGACTTTTCCCGCAACAGCTTTCCTCATTTCCGCCGTTTATGCGAGAATCCTCAGAACACGATAATCAGACACAGAGCGATCTGGCCCGGAGCTAAAACATCCCGGGAATGCTCATCCCACCGGTGACTTTGCTCATCTCTTCCTGAATCATGTCCTGACTCTTCTTGATCGCCTCATTCACCGCAGCCAGGACAAGATCTTGAAGCATTTCGATATCTTCCGGGTCAACAACAGCTTTCTCAATCTTCAGATCAAGCAGTTGCTGCTTGCCGTTTGCCCTGGCCGTCACCATGCCGCCTCCGGCGGTTGCTTCAACTTCCTTGGTCTCCAGCTCCTGCTGAACCCGGGCAATCCGGGCCTGCATCTGCTGGGCCTGCTTCATGATATTTCCAAGTCCTTTTGCCATCAGTTTTATCCTCCATATTAATGTGTTCTAGATAAACCCTTTATCAATCGGCTTGATCGTTTCAATTTTTCCACCAAAAATATCCAATGCCGACTTGACCAGGGGATGTTCCGTTGCATTTTCCTTGAGTTTTTTCTGACGGTCACTCTCCTGCCGGGCGCGCTCCTGGTGCAAAGAGGGGGGAATATTGTCACCATTACCCAGCTTTTCAACCTCAACCTTGACCGTTGCGGCAAAATACTCCGTCGCCAGGTCCTGAATCGCCTGGCGCATTTCGCTGTCAGCCAACAGGTAATATTTACCGGGCATACCGATGCGCAGGCGCGGCAATTCCAACAGAAGCAGGCTCGCTTGTTCCAGCAGAGCCGAGATGCGCGGGCGCCTGCGTTTGCCGACAAACTCTACCAGCCCCGCCCAGCCTTGTTCAGAACGTTCCGCAACCGGCGGGGCCTCAGGCTTTTTTCCCGGCGTCTCCTGCGCCGGAGGAACCTCATCAATAATCCCCGGGGAAGGCGACTTAACCGCCTGTGGTGGTAAAGAAAGCCCACCGGAAAGCTTGCGCTCCAGAACCTCAAGCCGTTCGATCAGGGTGGCGACAGCGATCCCCTGCGGCAAACTGGCCAGGCGGACCAGAACCATTTCCATGGTCAGCCTCGGGAAATGGCTCGTCGCCAGATCGGCCTCGGCACGAATGAGAATTTCAAGGATACGTTGCAGATCTTCAAGCACCACTGGTGCGATCAGAGCGCGCATATCCTGAATTTCATCGGCATTCAGGTCGATCAATTCCTGGGGCTGCTCGACGACTTTCAGAATCACCAGTTCGCGGGTCAGTTCGACCAGCTGTCGACAAAACTGCCTGAAAGAGTGGCCATGATGGTCAATTTTCTGAATCAACGCCAGAACCTGGCGGGTGTCCCGATCCAGAACGGCCTCCAGTGTCGCGACCAGCAGGCGTCGGCTGATCAGACCGAGTAAGTTCTGGACATCATCATCACCGATCTGATCGCCGCAAAAAGCGATCACCTGATCGAAGGTCGACAAAGCATCGCGCATACTCCCACCCCCACTACGGGCAATGGTCGTAAGGCTGTTGTCGCTGATGGCAATCTTTTCCTGTTCAGCAATAAAACGCAAACGCTGCTGAACAGCTTGAGATGATATCTTTTTAAAATCGAAACGCTGGCAGCGGGACAGGATCGTTACCGGAATCTTATGGGGTTCCGTGGTCGCAAAGATGAACTTTGCATGATCTGGAGGTTCTTCAAGGGTTTTCAGCAGGGCATTGAAAGCATTGATCGAAAGCATGTGAACTTCGTCAATGATAAAAATCTTGTAGCGCGATCGCGAGGGCAAATAACGGATATTGTCGCGCAACTCACGAATATCATCCACCCCGGTATTCGAAGCACCATCGATTTCCAGGACATCGATCCCCTGGCCATGGGTAATTTCAACACAGGAAGGGCACTCACCGCAGGGGCGCGTTGTCGGTCCCAGGTCACAGTTCAGTGCCTTGGCGAAAATGCGGGCGGCGGAAGTTTTACCGACCCCACGAGCCCCGGTAAACAGAAAAGCGTGATGGACGCGGTCCGCCGTAATGGCGTTTTTGAGGGTCTGGGCAACATGTTCCTGGCCTACCAGGTCATCAAAATGCTGGGGGCGCCATTTACGAGCCAGAACAAGATAAGACATAACCCTCTCCATGGGATTGAACCGAGACTGGTGAGGAAAAGCAAATTGCCGGTACAAGTGACAGCCAGGCACCCCCGCGGCACACGTCCAAAACCGTTACCGCTGCTCCCTTCCGGGCCTGACGGGGTTCACGGCCGGCCGTTGCGCGGGACCCGGCTGTCACTTCTACCGGCAACAGGGACCGGGATCAAAAACAGCACTTCTATATGTTGTATCCAGATATAATCCCTTGCTCACTCGAGTGCGTTCAGTCATTCCATTTCCAGGGCCGCATGAACCCATCCATGGGGCTTGGCTGGCGCCATCCGGGCACGAGACACCCTGACAATGGAATACCTGAACCCTTCACCCTCGCAGAAGCAAAACTCGGGAACGATCCATTCCAAACAAAATAGATACCCCCGGGTAAACCCGGGGTACTGGTGCTCCGCAAACTGATTGCTTTTGCAATCAGTTAATATCACAGCACCTCACGGTGCTGACCTGAATCCTGGCGGCCTTGATATTCGACGTACTTTTTGATGGTTTTCTCATCCACTCCGACACTACTGACAAAGTAGCCCGGCGACCACACAATGTTATCGGACCAATAGATCTTGGCTAACCAGTCAAACTTTTTGCGCATTCTAGACGACGACTGGCTCTTCAACTTTCCCACCACATCAGATATCGAATATTTAGGTGGTATGATCATCACCATATGTAAATGGTCACCATCAAAGCCAATCGTCTCGATTTCTACGCCGGGCATTTGCCTCAATAGACCCATGAGTACCTTACAAAGGTACTCAGCCACACCAGGCTTCAGGATCCTACGGCGGTATTTGCATACCCAGACGACATGGCACTGCAATCTATAGGCACAATGTGCGGATACTCGAACTTCCATCCGCTTAACATACCGCCTTCGGACTCATTCATCCACGGCTAAAGCCGTGGTGTTCTGTCTTCGACCGTATAAAAGCTGTAGGGAGGGTCAAAAGGAACCAGATGCTAGGCACTCGAAAACCTGAAGAATAAGGCGTACAGGTCAGTACGCCGTTGATGCAGGTTAAGAGTAACACCGCAGATGGTTTGTTTTCACCCACCCCAAAACCGATGGCGGAGAGGGGGGGATTCGGCCACTTCGTCAGCACCATCACGGTGCTTCCTGCGTCGCCTCCCCTGCACTCGCTGACGCGGCCATCTTAGCCGCTTTTCTGACATTCAGTCAGCGCTCGCTCCGCTTCGAATCCCTATTACAAGATTCATATTCAATATGGCGGAGAGGGGGGGATTCGAACCCCCGGTAGCTTTCACTACACCCGCTTTCCAGGCGAGCACCATCGGCCTCTCGGTCACCTCTCCGCGAACTGCAGACGATACACTATCAAACGTGACAGTGTAAAGGGCTTTTTCAGACGTTTTGAGAGGCTTCATAGCGTCCGTTGAGGCGGTAAATAAAGGCGAGAATCTCTGCGACGGCCTGAAATAATTCAGGCGGGATATCTTCCCCGACGGGAACCCGGCCAAGCACCTCAAGAAGATCGGGATCCTCAACAATATCGACCCCCGCAGCCCGTGCGGCAGCAATGATCTGCCGGGCGATATCACCCCGCCCTGAAGCCAGGACTCGTGGTATCGCATCTGTTTCAGGCTCGAAGTGAAGAGCCACGGCCTGAGGATTGGAGTGATTTTTGTCAGTCATCAGACCCTCGCATCCAGCATGGAACGCGCCTGGGGCAGCAGGCGCTGCTGCAATTGCTTAGCCGGCGGCTGAGCATCGGCGGCAAAACTGATACCACGCAGTTCCAGCATGGTGATCGCGCCTTCGAGTTCTTTTTGTGCGTTCTGTAAATAATTCTTCTTTTCCTGATTTTCGCCGGCGACACACAACTGCAGGCCATGTTTGCCATAAACCATGTCGACACGCATATTTCCCAGAGCTGAAAGCCGCAGTGCCAACGAAAGTTTCAGGTTGCCTCCCTGCCCATCAGGCTGTACGCCTTTCTGTTTCTCCGCCAGCAGATAGCCTTCTTCCAGTTCATGAAAGGGCAACGGCAGAAACTGGACATGGTCTTCGGCCAGTCGCGCCTTACACAGCTGGAACAGTTCAAGCCGCCGCAACGGCTCGGAAGCCTCTTCGCCCAACTCATGTTTCAACGTCAACAACGCCAGCTTTAAACTGGCCAGGGCCTCTTTAGTTTTACCCTGTAAAAGCTCGGTTTCGAGATAGAGGCCGAACAGTTGGGCCAGAACACCCAGATGTCCACCCGAGGGGTTTTGCTGTGGCTGATTGACCAGATCGGTCATCTGGTTGAGCAGCATTTCCAAGCCGGGAAAAGCTACCGGGCTGTTGCCCGGCCCCTGGTTTAACGCCTGCAACCTGATGACCAGACCTTCGAGTCTGCCCAGCAGTGGTGCCGGCAAACCTGCACCCCGATCACGCAGATGCTGAACATTCTTCAGCAGCGAGGATATTTCGTGCCCCAGAATGGTCTGGCTTTCTTGGGGATTTCCCCCCTGACCATGACCCGCCCGGTGAGTTTCAAACACCTGCTCCGTTCCCTTGCTCAGCAAACGGTCGGAGACATTCCGCTCGGCATTCGCGACCATACTCCTGTGCGCCGGCGTCGACTCCTTGACCGTTTGCTGCTCCAGCTGCTTCAACAGACGCTCGACCTCAGCGGCAAATTGCGGGGGAACTGCGGAATGATCGCGCAGACCGGCCAGGACATTCAGCAGGGCCCGCCCCGACGCGGAGAAGCCGTCAACCGGAACTGCGTTTCCCCCCTGAAGGGAAGTCAGCAGGGCCCGTGTATCTGCCAGCCAGTCCCCTAAATTCACGACAGGCAATTCGGCAGACAGTACCGCCAATTGAACCTGCAACTTTTGAGTCAATTGCGGGATCAGACTCAGAACACCACGGACTGCCTCTTGAGAAATTGCTCGTTCATAAGGATTATTAGTCGGTAAATACGCCAGCTGTTGCCGTGAAAAGTTCTCAAAAGCAGGATCCAGCTGCGCCAGTTGAGCCACAATCCTGGAGATGTTGGCATCGGTGGCGGAATAAACTCCCCGGTCCGAACCCAAAACCTGTCGAAGCTGATTAAAAACCTGTTCCAACGCAGCCGATTGCTTGTTCCCGGCAGGGGACTGCCGAAACTGTTCAAGCAGCTGTCCCCAATCGTAAGAACGGGTCAATAGCGGCAGAAGCATCGCCAGACGATCTTTCAGAGGATCATTGAGAACTCGGAACTCCAACTTCGGGTGCACACGCAAAACCTGAAGCCTGAGGTTCTGACCGACCTGAAGTTCTCTTTCGGTTTCAGCCCGATATTGCTGATGGTTCATCTCCAGAAGGGTTTTGTCGATCCCGCTCTCAACTACCGTCGCACGAACCACCTGCTCCAATCTCAAATCCAACTGACGCAGGTCGGAAGTACTGAGCGGCTGGCTGCTCGGCTGAACAAAAAGATTCGCCGGTAAATTCGGGTTTATAATTGTCATAACCTGCCTATCGACCTTTTGAAGCGAGGAATTTACTCATTATTCTAACATCTCGTCATACAAAGGATGCCGAAACTCGCAGCGCAATAGAAATTTCAACCACTCACTCCTGAAAAAGCCAAAAGTCAAAATATCGACAACCAAGATTCAATACCGATTTTCTGCCGTCAGGTGCTGTCATAATACCATCACAAAACTTTCAAACTGTTGAAATTAATGCAAAATTAAATTTGGCACAAAAATAGCTTATACCTAGAAATACTGCTAAAGAATATTTAATGATATGTCGAAACAGGTATAAGCGTGACCTCATGAAGTATTTGAGGAACGAAAGGACATTTTAAAAATGAAAACAACGGCTCTGGTACTTGCCAACGACAACAATAAAAAAATGCAGATGGTCAACCATCTTACGGCAACCGGACTCTTTGCCCAGATCAAACCCCTCAATTCAACATCAGCCCTGTTTCAGCACCTGAAATCGAAACCCGCTGATATGATCTGCTGGGCCATTGAGAAAAAGAACCGCAAAAGTGACTGGATCAATAAACTGCAGGCCCTGGAACAGTGGCACGACCTGCCGCTGATCGCATTTGCCGAGGATCAGCAAAGCCTGATTGATGGGTTTGAGTTAGGAGCCAGCGATGCCGTTCATGTGGAGATTGATCCTACCGAGCTCAGCGTCCGCATGCACCGTCACCTGCAACGCTGGCAACGCCTGCTGGAACTGCGTAAAAGCCAGGAACAGTTGCAGAAAATGGCTTTGACCGACCCCCTGACACAGTTGGGCAACCGAGCGACATTTGACATGAGTATCAAACAGGCCGCAGCCAGAACGCAGCGTTCCGGAATCCCCTATTCACTCCTGATGATCGACCTGGATCATTTTAAAGCCTTCAACGATACCCATGGTCATCAGGTCGGAGATACAATCCTCAAACTGGTCGCCGAAGCAATTCATCTGGCCGCCCGTGATGCGGATATCTGTTGTCGATATGGCGGGGAAGAGTTTGCCGTCATTCTTCCGGACACCAAGGCAAAGCAGGCTGAAGTCCTGGCAGAGCGCATTCATAAACAGGTTGCCAAAGTTTCCAGCGCTCAACCGTTGGAACGCCGACCGATCACTGTCAGTATCGGCATCAGCAGTGCAACTCGGCGCAACAACATACACCCGCGAATCCTCATCGAAGAGGCGGATCAGGCCCTTTATCTGGCCAAGGAAAAAGGCCGTAACCGCACGGAAATCTGGCGCCCGGATTACATTGTTCCCCAGATGCGCTTTACCTGCCATCCATCACCGCAACTGGCGTTTGGAGCCTGACAAAAACAACTCATCAAGCAACAAAAAAGGTCTGTGAACGCATATCACAGACCTTTTTTATGATTTTTTATTGACGCTATCGTCACATCAGGCGTCCACCCCGCCGAGAACCTTAACTTTCAAGCGCAATTGTTTACGCTGTGCCGCCAGACAGTAAGCGACAATGGCGTCCTGATGCTCGTCTTCGATATCGGCAAAACTCAACGCCAGCTGCTTCACACCACCAACGTCATAAGTTCCGACCACTTCCCCGATACATTCAACAACTGTCGGCTCAGGCGAATCGATAACGATTTCCAGCCCCATCCGCGTCCCTTCCTTGATCGTTTCCGCAACCGGAAAACGCAGCCCACCGCCACTGATATTGACTGATGTCTTGACAGACTTGGCAGACGGATTCTCGTCATCGATGACCCAGTAACTGACCGACAAATCGGCATCAACCCGAAAGTACTCACGCTTCTGGATATGGTCGAAGGAATCAACCATTTCAAGCAGCAGTTTAGCCTCGCCGGCCACCTCGCTGATCTTCGCTTTAATCGATTTGTTTTCCCCGGCCACATCAAAAGTGACCTGGCAGAATTCCTCGCGATTCAGTTCATCGGTTTTCAATTGATCCGGCAGGAAAGTTACCTCAAATACCGGCTCTGTCGTCACTTTGGCAACAGCATCAAGAGATTGCTGACGATTTTCAAGCAGAGGCAGGGAGACTTTAACAACACGATAATCTTTGAGATGATTCAGTACGGACATGGAAGATCCTCTTGCGGACCGATAACAATGAACAGCTGATCAGGGAGAAACTGAAGCGGGTTAATGATATCAGCCGATCCCTCGAATCGCATGAGTGCGTTTCACCACAGGCCGATGATAACCGGCAACAGCCACGCGACCACCCTTGATTTGAGTCAACTCATGAGCGGTAACAGCCATCATGCCACGAATTCTCGGCAATAGCAAATGGTTCAGCTCCACGATCTGCTTCAACAAACGAGTGCGCTCCTGAAACAGGGGATGGTCCTGCCAGTCAGCAGAATGACGGGAAAAGAGCTCGTGAAAGATCCGGTCATGCAGACCGGCTTCTTCCTGAAGTTCCTGAAGCTTTTGCGTATAAGTTTTCAACTCATCCGGATCGGATTTCTGCAAGATTTGATCAAGCTGTCCGGCATGATCGATAATCCGACTGTATTGCTCAATCGACTTTCTTATGCAGGTTTCCATATCCATCACCTTCATCAAAATGAAGCTGCGACGCGTTTGTCCGAACTGTCCGACGATGAGACGGCCTGTTGTGCCGTCCGATTCAGCTCTATCGCTTCAACCCAGGTTTCGCGCAAATCAACCAGTAAACTCTCGACTGTTTCCAAAGATTTGCGATCATTCTTGACATTGGCAGTGGTCAGCTCTCGGATCATAAAGGAATACAGAGCGTCCAGATCTTCGGCAAAATGAGCACCGGCTTCATGATCCAGAGTATTGGCGAATTCACTGACGATCGCCATCGCCCGGCTGATCTTTTCAGCCTGGACAACTCGGTTATTTTCTTCCATCGCGTGAATTGCCTGGCGGCAGAAGCGGATGGAACCATCGTAAAGCATAATCAGGATCTGCTCGGGAGATGCGTTGAGGATCTGATTGTTCTGGTATTGATTCACGTAGGCGTTCATCTATTTGTCCCTCGTCAGCATATTGGTTAACATGTCGAGCTGCTGCGTCAGGAAGCTACTCTGGTTGTTCATGCCGCTCACCAGCTCTTCCATGGCAGAAAACTTTTTCAACATGGTCTCTTCTTTTTTCTCCAGCCGCGCTTCAATCTGTTCAATGCGATCTTCTATTCGGGTTACATTTGATTCTGTACTCTTTCTTACTGCAACGGCCAGCCCATCGATGGAATCAGTGATACCTTCCAGGTAATCCTGAAATTTGACCGCGATTCCGTCATTTCCATCTTCACCAACAAGAAGGTTTTCAACACTGTCGAGATCATTGCGGATTGCGGAAGTCAGCTTTTCATCGTCCAGAGTGATGGTCCCATTTTTCTGGGTTTCCAGTCCCAATTGAGATAGAGCAGCGAAATTTCCTGAATTATTTAGTACCGTCGTCAACAACCCCTGAAGGCGCCGTTTGACGGAATTCATTCCCGGGTCACTACCGAGAATCCCACCTGAAGAGTCCTCGCTACTGCCAGACTGCGAACTGATAAATGACAGCACTTCATTATAACCGCTGACAAAAGCTTCAATCTGCCCCTTGATCGCATCTTCATCCAGAGCAACCGAAACAGTGGTCATTTCACCCTCTTCCGCCTGTAGCAGATCAAGGGTTAGTCCTGGAATGGCTTCATCCAGAGTGTTTCCGTCGGAATAAATATCGATGGTATCGACACGGATGTGCGCCTGGCTCGCCGCCTGGGTTTCCGTCAGGCTCAATCCGTCGTACCCGCCACTGAAATCAGTGGCTGTGATCGTGGCACCATTGTCCAAAGCAATCACAAAATTATCGCCATCCGCAACGATTGAAGCGGTCACTCCGGTGGTTCCCGTTTCGGCATTGATCGCTTCCATGATATCAGTCAGGGAATTGCTCGCTTCAGTCAAAATGATCTGATGCCCATTCGACAAATCCAGGGTACCGTTACCAAAATAATCAGCCGTCTGAGACCCATATCCTTCTGTCTGCAATTGCGCACTGACATCACCATTGTTGGAAGACAAAGTTGATAAGAGGCTGAAATCGGTCGCTACATTCTCGCCGGTCAAAACCAATCGGTACGGGTTGTCGGTCCCATCATTGATAATTGACGCATTGACTCCGGCATCAGCATCATTAATCGCCTGCATAATCCCTTCGAGGGAATTATTCATCTCGTCAATTGTAATTGTAAGTGCTTCACCATCACCCACGGTCAAAGTCAATTCACCAGTACCGAAATTCTGTGCTGTTTTATCTGCATACCCCTGGGTAACGTTTTTCTGCACCTGGGCCAGCGATACGACTTCAACCTGATAACTGGCACCAGGTAGAGCCTCGGCACTGGCGGATACGGACAAGAAATTTTCGCTTGAAGCTGAAATTGATTTTTGACGTAAATCATCGCTTGACCCAAGATTTTCAATCTTTGAAAGAAAACTTTTCAGCTTGGTGTCAAAAGCTTCAAAGGCCGCTTGCCGGGTCTGGAACCAGGTTTTGTCGGTTTCCAGGCGGGTGATCGGGGTACGCTCCAAAGCCATGAGCTGTTCTACGATGGCATTGGTATCAAGACCGGTCGCCAGACCGCCAAAAGTGATAGACATCAGAATCTCCCTTTAACTCACCAATCAACCTTCAGTGTCAATCAGATTGCCGCGCAGGTCTTCCAAAGTGGCTTTAAGCTCTAAAATCTCTTCTGCGGGCACTTGACGAATCACCTCGTCATTTTCACGGTCGACAATTTTGACCACCATTCCTGCCCGCTCATCATTCTCAAAACGGACACTGTAAAGACCTTCTTCGGTCAGAGATTTGATCTGCTGAAGCAGCTCTTCGGGCTGAATCAGTTTCTTTTCAACCTTTTCACTCTGATCTGGGTCACTTTTAACTTTTCGAGCTTCAGACAGCTGGTCAGAAGCCTTACTCAGTTGAAACTGGGCAGCACTTTGTGTATTGATCGCTTCAACGTTCATCTTGTTATCCTCCCCCTGCTAATGATTTTGTCAGGGAAAAACGGGGACCGGACAAGCCGGTCCCCAAAAAGGTGCTCAAAATTAGCCGAGCAGTGACAGAGCCAGCTGCGGAGCCTGGTTCGCCTGCGCCAGGATCGAGACACCAGCCTGCTGCAGGATATTCTGCTTGGTCATATTCGAGGTTTCCTGAGCGATGTCGGCATCAAGAATCCGCGAGCGAGCAGCTGAGAGGTTCTCAGAAACGTTCTGCAGGTTAGCGATGGTGCTCTCAAAACGATTTTGAACGGCACCAAGGCCGCCACGGATTTCATCAATTGTTGTGATAGCTGAATCAATACGTAACAGTGCAGATGATGCCCCGGATGCAGTGCTAATATCAACATCGTCAATACCATTACTATCGACAGCAATAGCAGCACTAAGTCCAGCGTCTGCATAATCACCGCCAAAAGTGATGTTTTCTGATGATGATACCGAGATAACACCTTTCAACGCCGTACCACTGGTAAAATCAGACCCAGCACTACCAGAAACACCTTGAGCCACACTATCCCAAGTACCACCAAATGTTTCTGCAACAAGAATGTCGCTGCCGTCAGCTGCCGTCAACGTCAAATCATTACCACTTAGTGTTGCTGTCACACCGGTATCAGAGCTATGGCTGTTGATTGCATCGCGTAAGGCCGAAACAGTGATTGCAGTTCCAGTACCAGTGGTTACATCTTCAGTTGTATAGATATCTTGCCCGTTGATGGACAAACTGTAACGAGCGTCAGCCGCAACGTTTGCATCAGAAATACTACCGCTAAGTGTTACTGCTCCGGAAGTTGAAGCAGATGCTTGAAAGTTAGCGATCCCGGCATCATTCAGCGCTGCAGCAACAGCATATGCAGAATCTGCAGCCCGATAGGTTCCATCAGCGTAGTCACCACTTGCTGCAATGCTCGTCGCATCACCAGTACCAATTGTTACAGTGGCAGAATCAAGAGAAGCAGAAACCCTAGTTGAAGAAGTTTCTGATGCAATCCCCCCCATACTTGCAGACTTGGCACTAGAAATTCCAAATGAGATCTGTTCACCAGCGTTAGCACCAACTTGGAAAGTTGCTCCCGAGAATGAGCCATCCAGCAGGCGACGACCATTAAATGTTGTAGTACCAGCGATACGATCCAACTCAGAAATCAGTTGATCCACTTCTGCTTGAAGAGATGCACGGTCAGAAGTGCTATTGGTATCATTTGCCGACTGTACGGCCAGCTCACGCATCCGCTGAAGAATGTTGGTACTTTCTTGCAAAGCACCTTCAGCCGTCTGGGCGAGAGAGATACCATCGTTGGCATTACGAGCAGCTTGATTCAGACCACGAATCTGAGAAGTCATACGGTCGGAGATGGCAAGACCGGCAGCGTCGTCTTTAGCACTGTTGATACGCAGACCTGAAGACAGGCGTTGCATCGATTTGTTCAGTGCACCCTGTGAAGAACCGAGATTACGTTGAGCGTTAAGAGAAGCGACGTTTGTGTTAATTGTTAAAGCCATGATTTTTCCTCCATGAATTAGGTTGGTTGGAGCGTCCGTGCTCCAGAGTTTGGTTGTGTTTCTTTTTAATTCTTAAAATTGAGCATCTGTGGGGACCGCTTTAATATTTTATTCACCTCCTTGGCGTCAGATTTCCCCGTCTGGCATCTTTTCGACCCAACTATTGAAAACCTTTAGTTTTTTTATTCTCATCCCGAACAAACAACCTATTGAAAAGATTGTCATTTATAAATTCTCGATATTTTTTTGAAAAAAGTTGAAAGGTTTTTCACCACAAGACGAGGAGGCGCGGAGACGGGGAGAAAATCAAAGGCGAAAGAATTTTTACGGTAGGATGGGCATGGCCCATCATCCCAATTTATAGGTAATACCCACAGGACGAAGAAAAACCCCTGATGGCCACAAAGGCGCCAAGAAAATCATGATGTTCGCGCAGTTCCGTAGGGTGGGCACGGCCCACCATCATCTACCAGACGCACGCCTCTTTACCACAGACCCAGGGAGTCAAGGGCTTTTAGAGGTACAGTTTATGCGGCAAAAAACGGTTTAGATTCTTGCCTTCCTCCGTGCCCTCGGTGACCTCCGTGGTTAAGGCTTATGAGCTTGATTTTTATGTGTTCTTAACAACTTGGCGGCGCACCTTTCATGCGGTAAACAGGTGTGATAGGCAATGCACATTCTGCCCTTTCACAATCAATACGTTATCCCAAGACAATATTGACATCATGCTCTCTAAATATTATGCTTAGTATCGATCTTTTTAAGCATCAGAAAAGGAGATTTTTTGATGAGAACAACAATAAATATTGATGATAAAATTATTGATGAGTTGATGAAGAACACCCCCACAACATCCAGATCAAGAGCCATCCAGGCTGCGCTTCAGGAATACGTTGAAATCAAGAAAAAAGATCGCTTACTTGCCTTGCGTGGCAAACTGGATATTGCCGATAATTGGCAGCAATTACGAGAACTTGAGATGCAAGGACAAGAGCCCTCAAATGACAAAAATTCTCATTGACACCTCAGCATGGATTGAGTTTTTTCGTAATGACTCCAGCCCCTACGGGGATGCTGTCGTACAACTGGTTGACAAGAGCCAGGCCGTCATAACAGGACCGGTCATTGCTGAATTATTACAGGGGTTAAAAACCCATCGGGAGAGAGATTCTCTAACGGAAATACTGAGTATCCTTCCTTACGCTGAAGTGTCCCGAGAAGATTGGGTGAAGACCGGCAACCTATTAGGAACCCTGCGTCGGCAAGAGATTACCGTCCCATTAACTGATGCATTGATCGCCACCATTGCCAAAAACAACGACCATGGCGTATTGACACTCGACCGCCATTTTCAACATTTTGATATTCCCCTCTACTCAATTGGTGCCCATGTTTAAGCAATTCTGCAGGGCAGCCACGGCCCACCATTAATTTTCGCGAATAGATATAACGGGTAATGCCATAGTACCGAGCTAAAATGAAAAAAAGGCCACGAAAAATTACCTTTCGTGGCCTTACCTCGTCTTGTTAGCGCAGGGATCCTTCTACGCCCGGCTACTTGGTGTCTTTCACCTCCGGCAGTGGTGTCTGGGGACTGAACTGAGTTCCCTCAAGAATCACCTGCAAAGCCTTGTTGGTTCTGGGCGCGAACAGGATCGGCGCCGCCAGATTCAAGGTAATTTTTCGGCTCGGCGGAACCGTCACGACACTGACAACCAGGCAATCATCATTTTCATCGATCCCGAGTTTTTGACGCTCCCGTCCGTCTGGGACAACCTTGTAGTCATAATAAAAATTGGTCGGATCGGTCAGAATAAAAGCCAGTTGGGGATCATCAACACTCTGAATCCAGAAGAGGGGACCTTCCTTTTCATTCGGCATGACGACAAAATCACGCAGATTCTCAAACCCGATCAGACCCTCGGGGAACTGTAAGGTATTTTCCGGATCGTACTCAATTTCACCAAAACGGGATTGAATGGTTTTCATGATTTTTTCCTCCCCGCATCCAGAATACTGCTCAACTCGTTGAGATCCGCTATGTCCCACTGTGTGGCCTCCTTATTTTCCTGTTTAATTTTGTCAAAAACTTCCTGGCGATGAACTTTCATCTCGCGGGGAGCATCGATACCGATCCGCACCCCGCCCCCTTTCAATTCAACGATAGTGATCTTAATATCGTCACCGATGATAATCCCTTCGCCGGCCTTGCGTGTCAGTACCAACATATGTGCCTCCTGGCTTGGTTATCCGTACCGCCTCCGGGTACAGCTTAAAATCAATTTGCCACTAAGACACAAAGTTCACTAAGAAGGGCATATTCTGAAAACTCAACATCAAGACGTCTGATTCTCCAACAAAAGATTATCTTGGTGCCCTTGGAGCCTTGGTGGCTATTTTTTTAGATGTAATCCAGTATCGACAGTTCCGAAACCCGACCGGTAACGCTCAAAGCCGCCTGGAAGCTCTCTTCCTGCTGTTGTAGTTCGGTAATGGTCTCCAGAATATCGGCATCTTCAAAACGGGAACGATATTCTTCCATATCGATTTTGATTTCTTCCATATGATCACGAGCCGTCTCCAGACGCCTCCCGACATTGCCTTTCAGGCTGCGCTGACTGCGCACCTGGTTGGCAGCATCCTCGAGAGGATCGATCATCGCTTCAACCGTGGGACTGATCGTCGTTGAAATGGGAAGAATGTCCGATTCATTGCCGACGTTCTGTGCAAACGTCACTACACCGCCACCGCCGTCCGTCAACGTATAACCCGAGATCGACAGATCTGCGGCTATCGCGGCAGCGAGATCGGCACCCGTGAGAAGTCCACCTGTACTGTTGACATAGGAATATTCCGTACCATCAACCGTCAGAACCACTTCATATCCTTCTTCCAGGGACGTCGCGGAAAAATCCAGATTCTGGATTTCGGCCTGTGTGCCTGCAATGCCATTCGCGACCGTAGCTGCGGTAGGACCTGCAACCTCAGGAGGCTGGCCACGAAGGATCTCCTCCAATGTCGTCACCAGGGCAAAGATATCGACGGCTCCCGCATCCGTTGTGCCGTCGTTATCAAAGTCACCGAGCATCAATCCATTCCCGGTCAGATTGACCCCAATCAGTTCATTTGGCGCGATTTCAAATTCCAGGGCTCCGTTGTCGCCAAGATAATTGACCGGATTCGATTCGGTAGCCGGGTAATTCGGGTTCAGTTCAAAAGGCTTGGTCTTTTCCTCAAACCCGGCAAAGAGGTATTTGCCGTCAATCTGGGAATTGGCATCATCAATCAGTGCCTGACGCAGCTGATGAACTTCATCGGCATAAGTTTCCAGATCAGCCTGACTCAGTGACCCGTTAACCGTGGCAATACTGATCTCCTTGATCCGCACCAGGGTGTTTTCAATGCTGTCCATATAGCCATCCATGCCATCGATGCGGTCGAGACCTGATTCGATGGTCTCGATATAGCGATCGGATGCCTGTATCTGGGTGCGGGCGCTGAGAACCGGGCTGATGGCTGTCGGATCATCGGATGGCCGATTGAGCTTTTTGCCTGTCGCCGCAGCAAGCTGCAGGGTCTGCATTTTTTCACTGGTCCGATCAAGAAAAGCCTGCAGACTGCGATATGTCGTATTTGAAGTTGCTCTCATCAGTTACCTACCTTTTCAGCGTCAGCAGAGTGGCCATCATTTCGTCAACGGTGGATAAAAACTTCGCCGAGGCTTCAAACCCTTTTTGGTATTTCATCAGGTTGATCATTTCATCTTCGAGCGAAACCCCGTCAATACCGTCACGCAGGTTCTGCAGTTGGATCAGGCTGTCTTCATAACCTTCTTGCGCCTGCCGATTGCGGGCCGTTTCAACACCTACGGTGGATGCGATCTTGCCATAGTAGGAAACCAGGGTATCGTTTCCACCCAGTGCGGCAAACTGTTGCTGTTCAAGATCCAGAATGGCCAGTGAATTCGTATTGTCACCAGGGGCCCCGCTGGTCCCTGCGGCAATTTCAGCCGTAGACGTAATATTCATTACCAATGAAGATGACGCATCCAGGACAGCGGCAGGCTGAACAAAGAAGTCCTGACCGGGATTGCCGTTCAGATCTGTTCCTGCCTGGTGCATGGCATTGACTTCAGTGGCAAAGGTATAGGCCAGCTGGTCCAGACGGTTGACGACATCCGGAATCGTGACATCGCGGACGTTATAGAGACCACGGAACTCCCCCCCCAGGGCGGTGCGATCCAGCGGGATCGTCGTTGTGCCGAAATCGAGGTCCAGATTGACATCGGTGCCGGCGTAGGTTGCCGCGATGTAGGTCGCTTTGGTTCCCTCAACCAACGGCATACCATTCGCCAACTGAACCGAGACGGTCCCGTTGGAGGTTTCAAAGCTGGTCGCGCCGATCTGACCGGAAAGTTCCTTGAGCAGCAGATCACGTCGGTCACGGTCGGAATTGGCATCCTGCCCGGACAGTTCCAGAGAGGAGATGCGATTATTCAACTGGGCAATTTCATCCAGGCGCAGGTTGACGCCATCAATTTTCGAGACGATGGTCGTGTTGATGTTTTTTACCACCTGCTGGGTTTCGTTATAAACATTGACAAAGGCGTTGCCGATCAGTTCGCCTCGCTGCAGCACCATCTGGCGCTCGACCTCACCACCGGGATTGGTCGACAGTTGCCGCCAGGCATCAAAAAACTGGTCAAACTCATCCGACAGACTGCCGTCACCGACGCCGATCACCCGTTCCAGCTCGGCCAGCGGATTAGCCATGCTGCTTTCCAGACCGACATCGGCCGATTTTTCTTTGATCCGACCATCGAGAAAGACATCATGCGAACGGCCGACGGAACCTACCGTCACTCCGGTACCGATAAAAAAATCACCGAAGTTGAGTGACGGATAGGGATCCAGGTTGGGAGTCTGCCGTGAATAACCTTCAGTGTTGACGTTGGCAACATTCAGGCCGGTAATCTCGATCGCCTTCTGGTTGGTTTGCAGTGAGGTTCGCCCCGAATTCAGGGCTGCATTCAATCCACCACCCATGGTTTAAACCTTTCCCGACAGCAGGCGGCCGCCCTGGGTCAAGGTCTTTGAATACCCGGCGCCACCGTAAACCTGGGGCATAGCGGCTTTGCCGAAAAAACCCATCATATCGCGAACCCAGTTCAGTCCGGTCCAGAGCAGAAATGCGTTACGGCGATTTTCATGATCAACCTGCCGGAGCAACTCCTGGAGATCTTCAACATCCTCACGGCAGGGTTTCAGATCGGCCAGCAAGGCTTCTTTTTCCGCGACCACCTTCTGCAGCCCTTCCATGTTAAGCGCTTTGGTCATTTCCCGCTCCCGGCGCAGCAGCTCGAGCAGGGTTTCCAGCTGGTATCTCACTTCAGCCCGGCTCATTCTCAGCTGTCTTTCATGATGAAGGGGAGCAGGCTGGACGCAACCTTTTCCAGATCGGGCTTGTAGGTACCGTTTTCAATCTGGGCTTTCAGGGCCTGGATTTTTTCTGCCCTGGCCGTATCCTGGGTTGTGCTGATCTCCTGGGCTTTGGCGGCATCCTGCAAGGCACTGGAAAAATCTACCCGGTCGGTATTCTTTGCGGCGCCCGAAGATTTCCCGGCACCGGTTTTGCCGGTCCGATTGATCTGTCCCAGAGGGCCAAATCCTTTATTTCCAGTAATTCGATCAACCATAACGGGCTCCTTTATTCTGCTGATTTTTCAGACTGGGCGGCGAACGCATCCAGTTTTTGCATAATCGCTTCGTAAGTCTGCTGGGAAATTTCCGGCAATGCGCCACCAAAGGCTTCCTGTGCATCGAGAAAACCCTGGTCGATAGCGTCTTTCACCTGCTGCAGTTTTGCCGGGTCATTGCCGAAAGCGTTGATGGCGAAATCGACAATCCGCTGCGAGGTTTTTTCGACTCCGAAATAGCCATCTTCAGCAATCAGGTCCTGAGCTTCTTCCTGACTCATAGTGGCGAAATCGATTGTGCCTTCACCGCTACTGATCTGCAGGTCAAGCCCCTGCTCCTGCAGGGTCTTAATCACCAGGTTGCGCAGCAACTCATAAGGAGAAGCCACTTTCAGACCCGGCCCGTAAGTTTCACCGGCCGCTTCAGTTTCACCCAGAGAAACGCGATCGGCAGCCTGATTACGGCTTCTTTCCCGTTGCTGCTGCGGCTTCATTTCGTCCTGCTGTACACTGGAAACCGGTTTGATACTGCGGGTTGGATCAATCTGTTCGGCCATAACGTCTCCTCCATTGAGAACTCTTTGGAAGATTCATCGACCTGAAAAGGAATTTACTTTAGTAAATATTTTGTCACTGAGAGGCTTTTTTACAGGACAGGAAGCGAGGCACTGAACAGGCCTCTAACGATCCGGATAGCCATGGTCATCCCACACTTCCAGGTATTCAACAGGTTCATTGTAAGCTTTACAGACGTGTTTTCCTTTAAAGATGGTACAACAGAGATAAGCTGTTTCTTTAAAATCTCGTACTTTGCATTTCTTAACGACTTTATAAAAAACCTTGCCCTTCACCTGGTAATAAACCTTATCGTAGCCACAGTCGTTCTTCTGGGCAGGTTCCTGGAAGGCCCTTACGGACGTAACGGGGACTCTGACATATTCGGCGCGAACAGGAAGGGACGTTAACAACAAAAACAACAACACCCGGAACATAGACCGGCCTGAAAAACTCATCATTCCTTCATCAATTGCTGCATCATCAGTTCAGCCAGACCGATCCCCCCCTGTTGAGCGGTAATTTTCGCCGCTTCCAGATCCTGGAACTGGTTGTAGATATCATCGGCGTTGCCACGTTCGATCAGGCCATCATTCGGGATCGTTTTGCGCATCTCCTTGTACATCTGCTGAATGAAAACCGCTTCAAATTGCTGGGCAGCCTCTTTGAGTTTTTCAGGGTCCTGACCCTTGACGAGTTTTGGAGTTTGAGCTGTCGCCTGACTGAGCATCTGGGACGTATCGATTTTAGGATCCATAATCTAAACCTTTTTTGGCCACCAAGGCGCCAAGAACACCAGGAGAATCAAGTTCAAAATGTCTTCACCACGGAGGCCGCAGAGATCACTGAGTAAGATCAAACAAAATCAAATATTTTTGGGGTTTAAAACCAATAAAATATGCTTTTCTCCCCATCTCAGTGCCTCTCAGTTCAAAAGTTTTTCTTGGAGTACTTGGTGCCTTGGTGGCTAATTCAGTTTTTATAAAACGACTAAATCTGCGTAAAGCGCCCCAGACGCCTTGATCGCCTGGAAAATCGCAATCAGGTCGCGCGGTGTTGCTCCAATAGCATTGAGAGCGGAGGCGACTTCACCAATACTCACACCCTGCTCAAGGACCACCAGGTTACCCTCTTCTTCAGCAACATTGATCTGGGTTTCCGGGGAGACAACCGTCTCGCCTGCTGAGAAAGGATCAGGCTGAGAGACCTGTTCTTTTTCACTGATCACCAGATTAAGGTTACCGTGAGACACGGCAACGGTCGAAATTCTGACCCCGTCACCCATAACGATGGTTCCGGTCTTTTCGTTCACGACAATACGCGCCAGAGTATCGGGAACAACGTCGAGCCGCTCCAGTTCGGCAACAAATTCAACAACCTGATCCTGATATCCTGAAGGCACCTGAACCTGCATCTGTCCGGCATCCAATGACCGCGCATACTGACCGCCGAAATGCTGATTGACAACCTTTGTCATCCTGGCAACCGTAGTGAAATCAGAATTCTTCAAGCGGTAATTAAGTTCCGATTTTTCACCGAAAACAAAGGGGACTTCACGTTCAATCAGGGCACCATCAGGAATACGCCCCGAAGTCGGATGATTTTTCTGAACCTTGGCCGCTTTTCCGCCGAAAGCCAGGGCACCGTTGACCAGGGCTCCCTGCGCAACGGCATAAATGTTCCCATCCGCTGCCTTCAAAGGGGTCATTAACAGCGTTCCCCCGGCTAAATTCTCGGCATCTCCGATCGAGGAAACCGCGACATCAATGGAGCTTCCCGCCCTGGCGAACGGGGGCAGCTCAGCCGTGACAATAACCGCTGCGACATTAGCCACATCGATCTCATTCTGGTCAACTGCGACGCCCAGATGATTCATCATGCTGACCAGGGATTGAAAGGTAAACTGTGTATCGGAGCTGTCTCCCGTTCCGTTGAGACCGACCACAAGACCGTAGCCAACCAGGTGGTTGGAACGAACCCCTTCAAGTTGAGCCAGTTCCTTGATTCGCGAAGCCTCTGCGGTGGCGAGCAACAGAACGCTCCACAGTAAGAGCACAGCAATCATCAGTTTTCGTATATCGATTTTTGTCATGACGAGCTCCCTAAAGGCCCTATTTTCAAATCTCAAACAGTCAAAGGTTAATCAAAATGGTTCATATGCGAGGCATTCGAAATTTCGACACACAAGACGTACTTTTGTAGTACGTCGTTGTCGAGGGATGAGGATAACGAAGCAGATGAGCTATTTTCATCAACCTCTCCCTTCAAAACGGCCAGACCTGATCCAACGCCCGCACCAGCCACCCCTGCTGCTGTTTGTCACTGATGATGCCCTCTCCGACATAGGCGATTCTCGCGTTCAGAATGTTCTTGGAATCAACAATGTTCCGTGGAGAAACATCCACCTGCCGCACAATACCGCTGAGTTTGACAATCTGCATTTCGTTATTGACGGTTACGGTTTTGTTGCCTTCGACGCGCAAATTTCCATTCGGCAGAACTTCGACGACCTGGGTCGTCAGAGTTGCCGTTAGTTGCTCTTTACGCTGGGTCTTGCCACTGCCTTCAAAATCGTTTGTCGTGCTTGCATTTACGAGTGATGTCGGGCTGATCGCATCATTCCCCAGCTGGGTTATATATTTTTCCAGACCGAAAAGATTCGTAATCCCGGCGGACATGCTGCTTGAACGATCAGTGGCCGTACTCGCCTCCTTGCTGGCACTGGCATTTTCCACGATCACCACGGTGATGATATCGCCGACTGTGCGCCCTTTAATATCCCCGAACATTCCGCCACGGCTCTCTGTCCAGAGTGATCCCGGCGTCTGCGGTGGAGCCGGCTCGGCAACAATCGGAACAATCGGTTCAACCGCATCGATATCAACGCGTGACGCCGGACCGGCGCAGGCCGTCAGCAGCAGCATCAACAGACTCACCCACAACCATGTTTTCAACATATCAAAACCCCACCCGCACCAGACCCGGTGCGATAACCTGACAAAGGACTTCCTTACGCGAACTGCTGTTCATCACCCGGATGGGTTCACCGGAACGGCCATCTTCACGTGCTTCTCCGGCCGCCGTCAGCATCAACCCGGGTCCCTGTGCCTGAATCACCACGCGTTGACCGCGTTTGATGACCGGAGGAAATTCAATCTGGTGCCGTTCCAAAGGAGCACCGAGGCGCACTGAACGCTTCAACCGTTTACCGACAACCTCGTCTTCATCAAAAATCGGATCCTTTAACTTCGAAATATCCTGATACCTCAGGTCAATATCATCCGCCTGTAAAATCTGCCCCCGTCTTAATGCTGAGGTAACGACAACCACTTCAGCCAGGGCTTCGACATCAACACGAATCGACTGATTTGCAACCGTCTTCCCATCGACCCGGGTCATCAGCGTCAGCCTCCGGCTCCCCATCACGCCGGGTTTTGCCGGTATCACCTGGTGTTCAATCCGTCCTTGCGGCACATTGAAAGCTTCCGGCAACTGGAGAGATTTGAGACACAATTCAACATGGGGAAGCAGGGAAGATTGGTCTTCCAGATAGTCTCTCAGAACCTGTTCCATTTCCTGACCATCAATAACCTGTTGTGACACAGTCTGGCCACAAACGCTCAAAGGCAGCGACAGAAAAAATATGAGACAGAGCAGATACTTCATCAATTCACCTGACTAGCGAACCAGCTGGTTGGTCATCGACAACATTTCATCGGCGGTTTTAATGGCCTTGGAGTTCACTTCATAGGCCCGTTGGCCGGCGATCATGTTGACCATTTCTTCCATGATATTGACGTTGGAACCTTCCAGAAATCCTTGGGACAATGTTCCGAAACCTTCTTCACCGGGAGTCCCAGCGAGGGGCGCTCCGGTCGTCGGAGTTTCAGCATAAAGGCTCCGCCCCAGACTGCTTAGACCGGACGGGTTACCGAACCTTACCAGTTCAATATTGCCAACCTGCGTAGGGGTGCTTTCTCCATCCAGAACTACTTCAACGGTTCCATCACTGCCGACAGAAACTGATGTTGCCCCCTCGGGAATGACAACCTCGGGAACAATGGGATAGCCATCGGAGGTGACCAGTCGACCATTGATATCTTTCTTCATGGCTCCAGAACGCGTAAAGGCATCGGTTCCGTCAGGCATGCTGACCTGAAAAAAACCCGGACCTTCAATCGCCAGATCCAGCTCATTTTCCGTCTGCTGGAAGTCTCCCGTTGTAAACACCTTCTGCACGGCTGCGACCCGTGAGCCCAGACCGATCTGGACACCGGTCGTTGACTGTCCACCTTCCATTCCAGTCCCCGGGGCACGCTTCGTCTGATAAAGAATGTCCTGAAAATCGGGACGACTCTTTTTAAAACCGGAGCTGTTGACGTTGGCCAGGTTATTGGCTATGACATCCATGTTCACCTGTTGTGCCTTCATTCCTGTTGATGCTGTCCATAACGCCCTTATCATCTCTGTCTCCTTCTTTTATGACTGCTCTACTTTCAACTAAGTTAAATTATTTACAATGTCCCTATTTCAGCCGCTTTGGAATCCATATCACTGTAAATTTTCAGGGCTTTCTGAAGGGATTCGTAAGCTCTCAGGTTAGCTGTCATCATGGACATGGTTTTCATCATATCGACATTTGAAGCTTCCAGATTGCGTTGAATGATCTGTGGCTCAGGATGGGCAACAGGCTCCACCCCTTCTTTGGGAACGAATATTTCATTGCCGTTACGTTCCAGCGCTTGAAGGTCATCGAAACGGAATAAACCGATGGTTCCAAGAGGTGTCTGCCCATCCCAGATTGAACCATCAACGAGAATATTGACCTCTGAATGCGGTAAAAATATTTCATCCCCTTCAGAGCTTAAAACGGCATTACCGTAGCTGTTGACCAAAAGACCTTCAGGGGTGACACGAAAATTTCCCTTGCGCGCATAACCAAAGGAGCCATCCTCTTTCTGGATCTGAAAGAAGCCTTCTCCATTAATAGCCAGATCCAGAGGGCTTCCGGTATATTCCAGATCACCGATAGTAAAATCGATTTCTTCGTTGGTGATGCGGCTTTGATTACTGGCTTGCGTTATCATTCCGGAGGCGGCTTCACCCAGTTTTGCTTCGAAAGTGACCGTTCCCTTCTTATAAGCCGGAGTTCTGACACCAGCCATATGTTCAGTGATCGTCTCCATCATCCTCATGCGCGCCACTGAACCTGAAATCGCTCCATATTTTCCGCTTGCCATTATTTGACTCCATTCCACCGTGGCTCTGGTTTACTCGTCGACCCGAGCACTCGGGATCTTTAATGTTTGACCGCCTTTTCCGGCTGCTTGAGCCGCGCCAGCTGAATCAGTTGTTCAACTTCCGCCGGGGCCATCTGCAAAGCGGCGGCAATTCCCTTGGCATCGATACCCTGATCAGCCAGGGAAGCCACATAGCGGTATTTATCCCCATGGGCAGCAGCACCTTCGGCCGATACCAGGGTCTTGCGTTCAGCCTGATTGAGGCTCGCTGAAAAATTGACCTTTGGCTCTTTTGGCACGTCGTGTTCTTCTTCCAGTTGCGCGCGCAGCTGAGTGATTTCGCGTTTAAGCTTGCGTACCACCACAGCCTGACGAGCACTCAGCAGCAGGGCCACCAGGGCGACAGTGGTGACAATGATCTCAAACAACGGCCAGCTGACCATTTCAGTTCTCCACCTGCAGGGCGTTGATGCTGCGCTTCATCTTGACTTTCAACTTGGCAAGCGCCTGACTGTGCAACTGGGAAATGCGCCCTTCGGAAAGCTCGAGAACTTCAGAAATTTCCTTCTGTGACAGCTCTTCGTAGTACAACAGGGCAATCACCAGGCGCTCCTTGTCCGACAACTGTTCAAGATAACCGGCCAGCTCCTTGGTCAATTCTCCCGCTTCCATGCGCTCCTGGGCACTCGCCTGTTGGGTATCTTCAAGATTATCGATAAAGCTTTTGCCACCTTCATCATGATCATCGATATTTTCGTGCAGACTGACATAGCCGAGCTGGCTGACCTGAAGTTGCAGCTCGCGGAAATCTTCCAGCTCCATATCGAGAGCGGCGGCCAGTTCCTGATCTTCAGGTGAGCGTCCGAGCTTTTTGGCCAGGTCGTCAGTGACCTTGTTCAGGCGCGACTGCTTTTCGCGCAAGCTGCGGGAAAACCAGTCCATACGGCGCACTTCATCAAACACTGAACCGCGAATGCGGCGTTCGGCAAAGGTCTTGAACAGAACCCCGCGACGCGGGTCAAAGCGGTTGGCCGCGTCCATCAGCCCCATCAGGGCAGCGCTGCGAATATCATCCCGGCTGACAAAGGCCGGCACCTGGGTCATCATCCGGTCGACAAGAAAGTCGACCAGGGTCAGGTGCGCCTCAATCATTTTTTCCCGTTCCACCGGTCCCGGCAGCCCGTAGCCGTTAGAGATCGTCATCAACTCGCCTCCGTACCGACCCCGAGAAACTGCTTCCAGAAAAACTGCAGAGTCCCTTGAGCCTGATTGTTCATCGGTGCCCCGACCAGGTTATCGGCCAGTTCAAGAAATGACTTGCTGATTTTGTGTTCCGGATAAAGGTCAATCATGACTTTCTGCTGCCTGACCGATTCGTGCATTTTTTTATCAAAGGGGATACAGCCGAGATAATCGAGGAATATATCCAGATAACGCCCGGAAACCATGGTCAGTTTTTCAAACACATCCAGGCCCTCATCAGCATTGCGAACCGAATTCACGGCGAGCAGAAAGCGTTTCTGATGATATTGCGTCGACAGCAGTTTCATCAGCGCGTATGCGTCGGTGATCGCTGTCGGTTCCGGGGTCGTCACCACCAGGATATCCTGGGCGGCGACATTGAAGTAGGTGACATTGTCGGAAATCCCCGCCTCGGTATCGATCAGGACCACGTCAAAGCTTTCCTCCAGGGCATCCAGAGACTCGATCAGGCGCATCTTCAACTGGCCGTCGAGACGCGTGTATTGCTGAACCCCGGAACCGGCGGGAAGAATCTTCAGGCCGTGAGGACCTTCCACCATCACCTCGGCGAGAGTCCGTTCACCGTTAAAAAAATGGTTCAGGTTGTAGGGCGGCGAGATTCCGAGAACCACATCAACATTGGCCAACCCCAGGTCAGCGTCGATAATCAGCACTTTTTTTCCCTGGCGAGCCAGGGCTACAGCAACGTTGGACACCACGGCGGTTTTTCCGACACCACCTTTGCCGCTGGTAATCGACAACACGCGGGTCATCGGCATGTGCAGTTCCGCGCTGCTCTCGAGCTGATCACGCATATTTCGCAGGGTTCCGGCCTGATCCATGGCAGCACCGATCATACGGCGATCCTCCGTGTCTCCCCGCTTAAGCTCATCACCAGTTCAGCCACGCTTTGGGCTTCCGCCAGCAGCAGGTCCTCGGGAACCTGCTGTCCATTGGTCAGATAGGCCAGAGGCAGATTGCTGCGGATAGGAATATTGATCAACGCCCCGCAACGATCGGTCTCATCAAGCTTGGTAAAAATCAGCCGGCTCAGGGGCAGCCTGCTGAAAGCTTCGAGAGTCTGTTGCTGCAAGCGCTCATCCGTCGGTGCCGAAAGCACCAGGCAGTTTTCAACTCCCGCTCCCTGACCGAGAAATTCGTTCAGCTCATCAATCCGCATGTTGTCCCGTGGACTGCGCCCTGCGGTATCAATCAGAATCAGGTCTTTGTCCCGATGACGGCGAAAGGCTTCCTGCAGTTGCTCCGGAGAAAGGACAACCTCAACCGGCAGGCCCATGATTTCACCGTAAACCTTGAGCTGTTCAACCGCAGCGATACGGTAGGTATCGATCGTTACCAGTGCCACCCGGGCACCACTCTGGGTGATCGCCTCGGCGGCCAGTTTGGCAATTGTCGTGGTTTTACCGACGCCGGTCGCCCCGATCAGAGAAACTCTTTTCTGGGCTTCTCCCGGCCGCCACAGCGGACCGGTTGTCTGCACCAGACCGGCGATGGTGTTGCTCAGGAACTGCCGACATAGATCCGGTTCCTGGCGCTGACGCTCATTCATCTGCGGAGAAGCAAAACGGGCGATGGTCGCCGCAGCCTGCTGATCGATGCCGCGCTCGGTCAGAATGCTGATCAGATCGGACAGAGCCTGTTCCGCTGCGGTTTTCAGCGCACTGACCTGAGGTCGGGACGCTGTTCTGTCTGCCGGCGCCACGAAAGCAGTCGGTAGCGGGCCTGGCGTCACAGCCTCACGGAGGGGAGCCGCAGGCTGAGCCTGAGCCAACTGCTGCATCAGCTCTTTCAGTTGATTGATTTCCGTCTTCAACTGGCCGACGTCCTGTGCTTCCAATTGTGTGCGCAGCTGGCGGACCTCATCCTCCAGATTATGACCGGCAACCTCGACTTTCTGGGTTTGACGCGCCGCAGCTCTGGAAAGGGAGACCTGTTCATCCGCGAGGGTCTCAACCCGCTGACCGTAGGTGGCAGACACTTTGCCCAGGGTTGCAGTCGAGCGCTCCTGGCTGGGAACCGCCTGCCGCAGGTTGCTCTTCATCGCCGGGGATTCGATCGCTGCCGTCACCTCGATGGTCTGTTTACCGAGAACGCCCAGACCTTTCTTGCCCAGCGTCCGGGTCGAGAGTATCAGTGCCTCGGGCCCGAGACTTTTCTTAACCTGATTGAGGGCCGCTGCCATATTTTCCGCTTCAAATTTTCTAACCAACATC
>JAFGEL010000100.1 GCA_016931615.1 Desulfuromonadales bacterium | reverse complement strand
CTGATCGCGCTCTTGACGTCGTCCAGCTTGAACGGCTTGATGATGCATTCCACCTTCTTCATCCTGAGGTTCTCCTTTCGAGAGGTTATAAAAAAAGCGCACTGCTTCCTTATGAAGAATCAGAGCGCCTTTGCTCACCATTTCATTTTATGGATTTTGAATTTTGCGATCAGTTTTGCAGCATCCGTACCAAAAAAATATGGGGGTAGGAGAGCCTGTTTGCGGCTCAGAAATGGTTTAGGGAGCCTAAATAGTGAACAGCTCGGGACTTTAATGCCTAAAAAAGCGTCAGGTTTGGAGTTCAGCCCGGGGTCGGAAGTCTGATTTCGAAACAGCATCCTCCCGATTCTGAATCGCTGACACAGAGCTGGCCCTGATAGTCTGAAATGATTTTACGGCACAGGTACAAGCCGAGGCCGGTTCCTTTGCCATCCTTTCTCGAAGTGAAAAAAGGTTCAAAAATCCGTTCTTTGAGGTCTTCCGAGATTCCCGGGCCATTGTCGCAAAAGCGAATGCAGATATTCTGGTCGTCGTCGAGTTCTGTCGTAATGTCGAGCGTTCCACCGCTATCCATTGCCTGAATTGAATTGAGAATCAGGTTGATGAAAATTTGTTTGAAACGGTTTTTGTCGATTTCAACCCGGGGGAGCAGTACAAGATTTTCCGTTGATTTGATCTGTTTTTTGTTGAGTTCATAACGCATCAGGGCCATGACCTCCTGCAACGTGGTGTTCAAATCGGTCGGTTTTCTTTTCTCTTCCTGGTTTCCGGAGGAATAAGAGAGCAGCTCGGTGGTCAGGCTTTTCAGGCGTTCCACTTCACCATTGATGCGTTCAAGCAACTCAAGCTGCTCGGCCGTGTTCTCATCGTTGTCGAGCAGAATCTGGTTGGCAAAGCTGATCACCGCCAGGGGATTGTTGATCTCATGGGCGATTCCGGCACTCATGCGCCCGACTTCAGCCAGTTTTTCGGATTGAATGGTCTGAGCCAACAGCTGCTCGAATTCTGTGATGTCCTCAACGACGACGACGACACCTGTGGTTTGCCCATTTTCCACCAGGGGTGCCAAGCGTCTTTTTTGCAGCCGGTTCTCTCCGGCATGACCGCGATGTAGCAGGCGCAGGTTTTCAGCTTTGCCGGTGTCGAGGACACGCTGAAGGCGTGCGGCAATGCCTTCTTCTTCAAGCGATGGAAACATCTCCAGAAGATGCTTGCCCAGCGCATCCTGCGTTGGAATTCGGCTCATCTTGGCCATGCGTCCGTTCCACGAGGTAATGCGCATGTGACGATCAATGGTGTATAGACCGAGGCTGATACTCGAAAGAATCTGCTCGTTGAGATGGTCCAGGTTGTTTTTTTCGCGAGACACGCGACATAGGTCGGCATACAAGTGAGCATTGTCGATGGCAATGGCCGCCTGACCGGCAAGAATCGTCAGTGAATCGCAATCGGCAGCGCTGAAGGCATCAGCTTGCTGGCTTTCAACATTGAATACCCCTATAACGCGATCCCGGGCAATCAGGGGGACGGCCAACTCCGAACGGGCGGCTTCGATGCCGGGGATGTAGTCATCGGCGTAGTTGATGTTCTGCAGCAGGTAGGGTTTGCCGAATTTCGCTGCTTTGCCCATGATGCCTTCCCCCAGTCTGATGGGGTTCTCGGTGGCTGCCTGGCCGTAGCCGAAGGATGCCGCCGTGAGCAGTGAAACTCCATCTGAATCCAGGAGCCGAATGATGGCGTTTTCGAAGTGAAAAACCTCGCGCGAAATTTCAAGAATCCGCGACAGCAGATGGTCCCGGTCGGTTATTGCTGCCAGCTCTTTACCCACGTCGATAAGGGCCATGAACAGTTTCTGGTTATGATCAGACATTGAAAATTAAGGCTCCCGGGTCAATGACAAATAGACTTGAACGTCATAATTTAAGCATGAAAAGTGCCAAGAATACTCATCTCCGCCGAAGTCTTTGTTTTCTGGTTGAATTGATCCTGGCCATATGTTCCGCTGAACAGGATCACATGCTTTGAGTTTATGTAGATATTTCTGTCGAAGCAGTTTTGGCGGTGTTTTATCTCCAGCTAGGAGATTACGTTTGAGCTGTGCTAAAAATAGGCATTCATGTCGTGTTTGCGGGAAGGATTCGTCATCATGAGCAGTGCTGAAAGGGTTTCAACCGGCTACTTTGAGTTGGACAAGATTCTTGATGGGTTGCGCATTGGGGACAATGTTGTGCTTAAAGTTGAATCGATCGAAAATTACCGCTACTTTGTCGGCCCTTTTGTCGATCAGGCGCTCAAAGACGGTCGCTCCATTCACTATATGCGTTTCGGTGACCATCTGCCTTTACTCGGCGAAACTCCCCAGATCAAAGTCCATCATCTCGATTCGCGCCTCGGTTTCGAGTCCTTTGCCACCAGGGTGCACAATATCGCCAAAGAAGCCGGGGTCGGAGCTTTTTATGTCTTCGATTGTCTCTCCGATTTGTTGTCGGCCTGGGCGACCGACCATATGGTCGGCAATTTTTTTCGGGTGACCTGCCCCTACCTGTTCGAGCTTGATACGGTGGCTTTTTTTGCTCTGATCCGCAACCGCCACTCATTTAAGACCGTTGAGCGCATCAGGGACACGACCCAGGTACTGATTGATGTCTTCAATCACGATGATCATTTTCATGTTCAGCCGCTGAAAGTCTGGCAACGACGTTCGCCTACTATGTTTCTGCCGCACCAGAAAGAGGGTGATCGCTTTATCCCGCTGACCCGTAGTTTCGAATCGACCCGGCTTTACAGCTCATTGGCCGAACGAACTCGGGACGCCTCCCGGCGGCAGATCGATCACTGGCATCGGCTGTTTATCGATGCGGAAGAAATCTGTGGAAAACAGTCCACGGAAGCCGAGCGGGCCGATATGGTACGCCATATCTGTCGTCACATGATTGCCCGGGAAGAGCGGATGCTCAGGCTGGCGCGACAGTATCTGAGTCTGCAGGACCTTCTGGAGATCAAGTCGCGGGTTATCGGCACAGGTTTTATCGGTGGCAAGGCGGTCGGCATGCTGTTGGCACACAATATTTTACGCCATGCGGACGACTTTGATTGGGATGAGCATCTTGAACAGCATGATTCCCATTATGTCGGCTCCAATGTCTATTATTCCTATATCGTCCATAACGATTTATGGCGGCTGTTCATGCGCCAGAAGTCTCAACAGGAATATTTCACGGCCGCTGAAGAACTACGTACGAAGATGATGAAAGGGGAATTCCCCGATCAGATTCGCGAAGGCTTCCAGCAGTTGCTGGAATACTATGGGCAGTATCCGATTATCGTGCGTTCCAGTTCTCTGCTCGAAGATGGTTTCGGTAATGCCTTTGCCGGCAAGTACGACAGTTTCTTCTGTGTCAATCAGGGGAGTCCGGAGGAGCGGCTTGAACAGCTGGAAGATGCTATTCGCAAGGTTTTTGCCAGCGCCATGAGTGAGGACGCCCTGACCTATCGTCGGCAGCGCGGGCTTGAGAATAAGGATGAACAGATGGCACTGCTCATCCAGCGCGTGTCGGGGGCCTACCGTCAACATTACTATATGCCGGAGCTGTCGGGTGTCGGCGTGTCGTACAATACTTTTGTCTGGGATAAGGAGATGGATCCCCAGGCCGGAATGTTGCGCCTGGTTGTTGGTCTGGGGACCCGGGCTGTCGATCGCGCCGAGATCGACTATCCCCGGGTTGTCGCCCTCGATTCGCCGAAGAAACGCCAGCATAAGGGGTTCGAAGATATCCGCAAATTTTCTCAGCGTGACATTGATGTGCTCAATGTAAATGACAACAGCCTTGAGACGGTCTCCCTGCTCAAGCTGGGGAAGGAGGATGTCGATATCCCCTGGCCGCTTTACGCCGTCAAGGATTATGACACGATCAAGCTGCTTGAGCAGCGCGGGCGAAAAGGCGAAAATGTCTGGCTGCTGACCTTTGATGATTTTTTTGAGACAACAGACTTCACCAGCCTCATGCAGCGGCTGTTGAAAACCATTGAAAAGGCCTACGATTACCCGGTTGATGTGGAGTTTACGGCCAACTTTACTGATGACCGTATTGCCAAAATAGACGTCGTCCAATGCCGTCCCTTGCAGACCAAGGGCTCTGAAACCCATCTTCAGCTGCCGCAGGGAATTCCTGAAGACTGTATTTTCTTCCGTTCGGTGGGAAATTTTATGGGCGGTAACATCTCTCAGGATATCAGCTGGGTGATCTGGGTTGAACCCTCCGAGTATCTTCACTTGCCGTTGCCGGAAAAATATGAAATTGCCAGGCTGATCGGGCGGTTGAACAGGCGGATTGCCGACAAGGTCGATGGCCGCACCATGCTGATCGGGCCGGGTCGCTGGGGAACCACGACGCCGTCACTCGGAGTGCCGATCTCCTTTTCCGAAATCAGCAATCTGACCGCGCTCGTTGAAGTGGCTTTTACGTCCGGTGACCTGATGCCGGAGCTGTCTTTCGGCTCGCATTTTTTTCAGGATCTGGTCGAGGCAGATATTTTTTACCTGGCTCTGTTCCCGGATAATCCTGATTGTTTTCTCAATACGCCCTGGTTGCTGAACAAGCCGAACTCCTTGGATGGCCTTATCCCATCCTGCGGCCGCTACAAGAACGTGGTGAAGGTTTATCAGATGTCGAAGCCGGGATTGAAACTTATGGCTGACGTGGTGTCCCAGGAACTCGTCTGCTTCATTCCGGATAAAAATGAAGCCCGGTTGTCCTGACCGGGCTTTTCTGTGGTTGCTGTTGCTGTGACTCGGGAATCAGACGACACCCATCGCCAGCATGGCACGGGCCACCTTGACGAATCCGGCGATGTTGGCACCCAGCACGTAATTTCCCGGCGCACCGTATTCCTCAGCTGTTTCAAAGCAGTCCTTGTGAATGTTCTGCATGATTTTGTGCAGGCGGTCTTCGGTGTAGGCAAAATCCCAGGAATCGCGGCTGGCATTCTGTTGCATTTCCAGTGCGCTGGTCGCAACACCACCGGCATTGGCTGCTTTGCCCGGCCCGTAAGCGATACCGGCTTCAAGAAAGATTTTGACCCCTTCGGGTGTGGTCGGCATGTTGGCTCCCTCACCAACGGCGATACAACCATTTTTCACCAGGGTCTGAGCGTCTTTCCCGTTGATTTCATTCTGCGTCGCTGAAGGCATGGCCACCTGGCAGGGGACCTCCCAGATATTGCCGTTTTTGACGTATTTGGCGTCTTTACGGTAGTTGAGATAATCCTTGATTCGGCGCCGCTCGATCTCTTTAAGTTGCTGAACCAGTTCCAGATCAATTCCCTTTTCGTCATAGATGTAGCCGTTCGAATCGGAACAGGTGACAACCTTGCCGCCCAGTTGCTGGATTTTTTCGATCGTGTAGATCGAGACATTGCCGCTGCCCGATACCGAGCAGATTTTACCGTCAAAACTGTCTTTGCGGGCTTTAAGCATCTCATCGACAAAGAAGACCGCCCCATAGCCGGTCGCCTCGGTTCTTACCAGGGATCCCCCCCAGTTGAGTCCTTTGCCGGTCAGGACGCCGGCTTCCCAGCGATTGGTGATACGTTTGTACTGACCGAACATGAATCCGATTTCACGTCCACCAACCCCGATGTCACCCGCCGGCACATCGGTATGCTCACCGATATGGCGATAAAGTTCGGTGATAAAGCTCTGGCAGAAGCGCATGATCTCACCATCGGTTTTCCCCTTGGGATCGAAGTCGGAGCCCCCCTTGCCGCCGCCGATCGGCAAGCCGGTCAGCGAGTTCTTGAAGATCTGTTCGAAGCCCAGAAATTTGATTATGCCCAGGTAGACGGACGGGTGGAAGCGTAGACCGCCTTTGTAAGGGCCGAGAGCGCTGTTGAATTCAACCCGAAAACCCCGGTTGATCTGTACAACGCCATTGGTATCGACCCAGGGAACCCGGAAAATGATCTGGCGTTCCGGTTCGCAGATGCGCTCAATGATTTTGTGTTCGGCGAACTCCGGATGCTTGACCAGGACCGGCCCGAGAGATTCGAGTACCTCGCGTACCGCTTGATGAAATTCAACTTCGCCCGGATTGCGAGCCAAAACTTCCTGGTAGATCGGTTCAATTTTTTCATCCATGGGTGTTGTCATTGTTTGCCTCCTGGAATGACAGAGTAAATGCATAAAATTTATGCATAAAAATCAAAAATACGTATTGATGTTGGCAGAACGGATAAGAATATATGCAAAAAATGAACCTTTTGAGTAAAATTCAAGCAGATCTTCTAAGTGTCTGAGATTGTTAGATTAAAAAATAGGCAATATGAAAGTAGAATTAGTTTTTAATAATAAGTATTAAATTTTAAGTAAAAAACTGCTTAATTAAGTGAATTATGAGTACTTATGGGGTGGTTTTCAGACTCGAGAGTTCTGGCGGATTAACCGGGGATCAGGTCATCGCGTGTCAGGATGGATTGAATATCAGGGCGTTCCGATTTATTGATGATGACCGCAGCACCGATCAGCTCGGCGCCTGATTGTGAGATAATTTCTTCCATGGCCTTGAGCGTGGAGCCCCGGGCAAAAAAATCATCAATGAACAACACCCGGTCGGCTGCTGTCAGTACCTCTCTGGAGACGTAAAGGGTCGTCGATTCCTGTTTGGTGAAGGAATAGCTGGCTGCAGCAAAATATTCGGGCATAGTGATAGGGCGTTTTTTTTTGGCATAAATAAACGGCACATGTAATTTTGCGGCAACGGCCAGGGCGAGCATGATGCCGCTGGTTTCAGCGGTGATGATTTTGCTGATACCACAGTTTACAAAGCGTTTGGCCAGGTCGTCGGCAAGAATGTCAAGCAATTCCGGATCGACCATATGGTTGAGAAACCTGTCGACTTTGACAACCTCACCATCGATGGAGCCTTCACGTTGAATCCGCTCGAGCAGAATCTCCGCCGCAGTCATTTGCGGTCCTCGCGGTCATAGGGCAGGCCCAACGCTTCCGGCTGCTGGCTGGCTCCCTTCTGTAACCTCAGGGTTGAAATGACCAGCACCAGAATAGTGAAAAAGTAGGGGAGCATCTGCAGGATGTGCGCACTGATGGTTGTTCCCATGGCCTGAAAGCGCAACTGCATGGCGGTAATACCACCAAACAGGTAGGCTCCCAGCAGGGCGCGGGGGCTTGACCAGCCGGCAAAGATGACCAGGGCGACAGCGATCCAGCCACGCCCGGCCGACATGTTTTCAATCCACATCGGGGTAATGGCCAGGCTCAGATAGGCTCCGCCGATGCCGACAAATCCCGACCCGACGGTGACCGCAAAAAACCGGTACTTGCTGACTGAGAGACCGCAGGTATCGGCCGCTGCCGGGTTCTCCCCGATTGTGCGCAGGCCCATACCTGAGCGCGTGCGGTAAAGAAAAAACCAGATGAGAAAGACCAGCAGAAAGCTGAAATAGATCAGGATGTCCTGGTTGAAAAGGGCTTTGCCGATCACCGGAATGCTGCTCAGACCGGGAATCGCAATACGGGTGAAACCATCGATGGTCAGGCCGACCATGCCTTTGCCGAACAGGGCGGTGATGCCGACACCAAACATCGTCAGGGCCAGGCCGCTGACAATCTGGTTGCCACGCAGTTGGACTGTGATCAGGGCATGAATACTGCCGGCAACGAAGGTTGCGGCAAAAGCGAAAAGAATACCGACCAGCAGCGATCCGCTCAGGTAGGTTCCGGAAAATCCCGCCAGGGCCCCGATCAGCATCAGCCCTTCAATTCCCAGGTTGATGATCCCGGAACGTTCGTTGAGTATCGCCCCGAGGGTGGCAAACAGAATCGGGGTGCCGGCCCGTACTGTGGCGTCGAGTAATATCTCAAGCATGGACGGTGTCCTTGAACAGCTTCAGGCGGTAAATGATGAAAAAGTCGGATGCCAGCAGGAAGAACAGGATCAGTCCCTGGAAAGCATAAACGAAGGCGACGGGCAGCTGCCACAGAAGTTGCAGGCTTTCTCCTCCCACCAGCAGAATGCCAAGCAGAAATGATACGATAACGACCCCGATGGCACTGCGTTTGGCCAGCCAGGCAATGATGATGGCCGTATACCCGTAGCCGGGTGAGATACCATGTTGCAGGCGGTGCTGCAATCCGGCCACTTCGCTGAATCCGGCAATCCCGGCGATGGCACCGCTGAGAAAGAGGACAAAGAATATCGCCAGTCCGGTCTGCATACCGGCGTAGCGAGCGGCCTTGGGATTGCTGCCGATCACCTTGATTTCATATCCCCAGACGGTGCGTTCCATAAACAGGTAGAGCAGTAACGCGCAGGCCAGAGCGAGAAAAAAGCCGCTGTGCAGACGGGTGTTGAAATATTCGGCAAACCTGGCCGCGTCACCGAACTGCGCAGTCAACGGAAAGTTAAAGCCTTTGGGATCTTTCCAGGG
>JAFGEL010000099.1 GCA_016931615.1 Desulfuromonadales bacterium | reverse complement strand
TGAATATGGTCTGCCATGAGCCCTTTAGGCAAAGCCAAAGGACTCTGACCCCGTCCAGAGGACGGGGGTTTCTACTTCAAACTAAATTCTTTTCCTGCTCTTCAAAAGCCTGATTGGGGGTTCGGCCGGTGTTGATCGCATCGATCTGTCGGGCCATGTTTTTATCGGATCCAAGGATATGAAACACTAGCCAATTGACCAGGTATTCGAAGAGATTGCCATAGGAGACCTTTTCATCCGACAACCACTGCTGCTGTAAAACCGTTACATCCTGAAAAAAGCTCTGATGCTCCTTTTCATGCAGGTCGAGATGGCGTTGATCGATCCCGGCTTGACGCATGACTTTTTCTTCTTCTTCAAAGTGATATTGCGTATAGGAGATTAATTCCTCCAATAATGACGCAATATCCGCCGGGCGGATCTCATCGTGAGACAACAGAGTTCCAAACCGATTGGTCACATCAACCAGATGATGATGCTGTTTATCGACCTCGGACAGCCCGGTTTCCAGGGATTCATCCCAATGAATCAGATCCATCTACCACCTCATACCCCCCCAATATTTGTATTATTCGACGAACCTGCCGGCTCTCGATTCAAGGAAGGGTCCATACTTCTTGTCTATCTCAACAATGTGCGCCATCACCCAACCCCGCAAAAACTGCATCAGCTCCCTGGCCAGTTTTTCCGTACCGGAGCTGGGCCGCTGCTTAATATCTTCAACAGACTGAATCAAATCGGCATGGACCTCTTTATGCTCTTCAAGACCGGAAAAACCGTATTCGGCCATCAATTTTTCTTCATGCTGAAAATGATCGACGGTATATTTTTGGAGCATGGTCAGAATCTCACCCAGCACCTCTTCACCACGCTTTTCACGGATAGCCTCATAGAGATGATTCACCTCCGCAACCAAGGCCTTGTGTTCGTTATCCAGAGCCACAATGCCTGTTTCATAGACTTCTTTCCATGCAATGACAGCCATAAAGATCTTCTGAGAAAAATATAGTTAGCTTTTTCAAATATTAACATAGGCGAATGTTAATTACACTATTTTCCCGTGCCATCAAAAAAGGCGCCTTCCATTTTGAGGAAGGCGCCTTCTGATTGCTACTTATAATTCTATGGAGGAAGATAATCTACTGAACCACCTGCTCCTGCGGAGCCGCACCCACCTTCTCTTCCATCAGGGCAAACAGTCCTTCATAGCCCTCACGTCGGATGATCTCACCATAGCTTTCTCGATAATTCCTGATCAGGCTGACTCCTTCAATCACCAAGTCAAACACCTGCCAGCGCCCGTCGACAAAAATCATCTTGTACTGCACGGGAATTTCCAGTTCTTTGGCAACAATCACCGTGTCGATAATCGCCTTATCGTCCTTGACACGCTGTTTCTGGTATTTCACCGCTCCGTCTGAGTAATCGTCAATGCGATTCAGGTAGGTCCCTTCAAGAACCTTGACGAACAACTCGGAAAAATACCGGCGCTGTTCGGGGGTGGCGCCATCCCAGTAGGTGCCGAGAGTGCGCTGCGACATCGACGCAATATCCAGAAATTGTTGCACGCGGCCACTGATCTGCTCTTTCTTTTCTTCGACACTCAACTCGGGATTCTGCATGACACTGAGCACCGAGTTGACCATGGTCTCAACCTGTGCCTGAGGTTCAGGCACAGCGTAACAATAAACAGCGGAAATCAATACCAACAAACCAACCAAAAATATTTTTTTCATCATTCAAATCCAAACCAGTCAAAAGGATCAAAGAGATCGGTATCAAACAACGGGTTCTGAAACAGATTAATATTATACGTGTTCTGACCAACTTGTGCCAAGCGTCGCTGCGCATAGGCGGCGCGGATAAACAGGTAGGGATCGATGGAATCCCGAACGATGCCTTCGTAGGTATCACGATCCAGCGACAGACGGTTTTCCGCATCCCAGAATTTGATGCCGAAGTATTCCAGAGTTTCCAGGTCGGCATAGCGGAAAGGATCGGCAAAAGAGTCAACAAAGCTGCCTGCTCCATCCCTCAGGCTGGACGGACCGACCACGGGCAACACCAGGTAAAACCCGTGCCCGGATCCGTAATAGCCGAGGGTCTGGCCGAAATCTTCGATGACCGGCTTGACCCCGGCAACCGACTCGGCGAGGTCAAAAAGGCCGCCGATACCAAAGGTCGTATTGATGACAAAACGGTAAAGTTCCGTACCGAAATCTCTGAATTTGAGTTGCAGCAGGGCATTTCCGGCACGAATCGGGGTAGCGATATTTGAAAAGACATTGCCGACCGAAACCCGCGCCTGCCTGGGTACCACCAGGCGATAACCCCGGGCGATCGGTTTGAACAGATAGAAATAAAGCTTGTCATTGACCCAGAAAACCCCCCGATTCAGGGGTTCCAAAGGGTCGGAGATCAGTTTTTTGGGGACTTCGGCAGCGCCCAGGTCATCACCAAAGTCGGCATCAAAAGCCTCGTCAGGCGAAAGATCTGCGGTTCTTTTGGCAACAATGACCGGATCCCCCGGCCCCTGCTGCGCGGCAAACAACTGCATGCCCAGGCACAGGAACGCGGCCACGAGCAGCAGTATCAACATTCTCTTCAACATTGTCTCCCCTCACTCCTTATCAACATTTTTCAGCAACAAACAAGACAGGTGCCTGCGGGCGATTACTGATCCGCAACTGCAGAACCTGAAATTCACGCTCCGGCAGGCGCGCAAAAAAATCGCCGACGGCGGCAGCTTCATGGTCACCCCCGGCGTGTCCGGGGTAAGCAACAATCGCCATTCGACCATTGACAGCCAACAGCTCCACGGCCTGCCGCAACGCCGACAGGGTCGATTCAAGGCGCGTTATGATAGCCTGATCGCCGCCGGGAAGGTAGCCCAAATTTGCGATGATCCCCTGCGGGGCGTTCCTCAAGTACCGTTTGAGATTTTCATGACTGGTCGCAACCAGGTCGATCCCCGCCCGGCGAGCAAGCGGAGCTGTTTTATCTTCAACCTGACGGACCCCGGCACCATGGGATTCAAGCAAAGCCCGAGTTTTAACCAAGGCTTGATGCTGGATGTCAAAAGCCACGATCTGGCCCTCTTCACCGACCAGCCTGAACAATGCCAGGGTATCCAGACCATTGCCGGCAGTCAGATCAACGACCAGGTCCCCCGGGCTCACCACCTCGGCCAGAAATTCGTGCCCCCGGGTGACGATGTGGGTCAGGGCATGTTTCACGCTCGTGACACTCTCAGTTTTGCTTCGATCAACTGACGGTGCGAAAGACCAATCAGCGTCCCCAACTGGCGCATGAGAGCTTCTTCGTAATGATCAAGGCGTCCATCAGCGTAAACCAGCTGCCAGACAGCCTCGATAATCCGTTCCTTCTCCGACTGACTGAAACCGGCATTAATATCGCGGGTGAACTGATGAAGATCGTAACTTTGTTTGCGTTTTTCATCAGCCAGCTCAAGCAATTCCTCAACTGCATCCGCCGATACAGAGAAATGTTCCTGCAGCAGTTGGCCGAGCAGCTCCTGCTCAGAGGGGTGAAACTCCCCATCCGTGTGCGCGACTTCGAGCAGTAAGACCGCCGCAGCAAGAGGAATCCGCTCGTCCGGGGAGCCATCATGCTGTGCCTCAGAAGAGGAGAAAACCTGTAATAAGCGTTTAATCATGGCTATCTACCTTTAAACTTTATAGCGGATCACCCGGGCCTTCTCGAGGGTGATCATGCCACCTTTCAACATCTCGTCGAGGCGTGGAATAATTTTTTCGATTTTTGCTTCATGATCAACTACCTCAATCACCACAGGCAAGTCCTGGGACATGCACAGCAGACGATCGGTGTGCAGCACCGAGTTGGCACCAAAACCGGCAACCCCTTTCAACACCGTCGCACCGGCAAAACCTTCCTTGCGGAACAGTTCAACCAGCACTTCATGCAGCGGGCGTTTCTGATAGCGATCGGACTCACCGATAAAAATACGCATCAAGGTTTGTTCGCCTTCCAGTTTTTGCATGACAACTCCCATGTCCGCAGAAGGTTATCAGGTCATTGACCGTGCCACCACGACACCCATCAGGGCAAAAAGCAGGCACAGGACAATATTGAGAATAATATTCAGGCCGGCCTGCCACATACTGCCCTCTTCGAGCAGGCGCAGGGTTTCGTAGGAAAACGTCGAAAACGTGGTAAAGCCCCCCATGAAACCGACGGTCAGTCCCAACCGCAGCTCCGGAGAGAAGAGTGCGCTGCGCAGCCCCAGGGTCATCAGCAGGCCGAGCAGAAAAGACCCCAACACATTCACCAGCAGAGTGCCGTAGGGAAGACTGCGGCCGACCAGCTGATAAGTCAATCCCGACAGCAGGTAACGGGCGACACATCCCAGCCCGCCGAATATTCCAATGTAAACAACCTGCATGATATCCTCAAACGCAGTGGAGTTGCCCTTTTCAAGCTGGCCTATTATTGATGAGCCGATCTTCACTGTCAATCGGTGTCTTATTTGCCTGGCGACCCACCAAGACGATTGACAAAAGCGGACAGATTCCGTAGCTTCTTGGTTCAGCTTTGCTGCCCCGCGAAAAAGCAGCCATTCAATCATCAATTCATGAAGGAAGAATCCTGATGGTCAAGAAATATGTTGTGCTGATTGTCGTCAGCCTGCTTCTTGCCGCTTGTGGCGGAGGCAAAGCCAAACCGGAGAATTCCGCCGCAAAATATTTTCAGGAGGGCGAACGGTTCTTTGAAAGCAACCTTTACGAGGATGCTATCGCTTCATGGGAGAAGGTGCGCGATACCTTTTATTCGCCCGAACTGAGTATGCTGGCCGAACTGAAGATCGCTGAAACCTACTATGTGTCAGAACGCTACGCGGAAGCAGCCACCGCCTTTGCCGATTTTCTCAAACAGCATCCCAACGATTTTCGTGCCGCGACGATTCTCTACCGCCTGGGGCTCAGCTATTACCAGCAGATTCTCTCCGCAGACCGTGACCAGACCCACACCGAAAATGCCCTGCGGACCTTTCAGGAACTGGTCCAGCGTTTCCCCAATGACCCGAACGCCCAGGAAGCCGGCTACCTGATCCAGCGTTGCAAGACCCGCCTGGCCGAACATGAGGTGTATATCGCAGCGTACTATGTAAAAAAGAAGCTTTACAAACCCGCCATCAAGCGCCTTGAAGATGTTCTGGCAACGTTTCCGGATTACTACTACCGGGATGAAGCTTTCTTTTACCTCGGCAAGGCTTATTTGAAAAGCGGCCAGAACGATAAAGCTCAGACCATATTCCAGCAACTCTTTGATCAGTTTCCCGGCAGTGATTATGTCGAAGACGCTCAGGAACTGCTGGAAGACAACAGCTAGCCGCCCTTTTCCACACCTGTCCATCGACAGCCGAATGTTCACTTAATGAGCATTCGGCTGTTTTTATCCCCCACCAATACCAGAAATGATAATTTTCATCCTGACGGCCATATTTTCGCTTGACTTGATTGAGCGCAACATTATATAAGAAACGCTGTTCTTATTACGCCGATTTGATGACTCATCCGGTTGCTGTTCGAAAGTCGCAGAAGAGCGGATAACTCTTTGTATTTTATTAACTTTTAAAACCAAGCCTGTTTTAAAAAAGCATTTCTAGGCGCTGTTTTAACAGCTATTTCGAGAAGGTGCGATGGCACCACTGGACCATTCACAGGAGGAGAGAGAAATGTCCACACTTCAAGAACGCGTTCGTTGTAAAGAGCTGCTTGACCTGGTTAAAACTCCAGAGCAGTGCATCGACTATTTCAAGGACGGCATGAACGTCGGCATGTCCGGATTTACCCCGGTCGGCTATCCGAAAGTTGTTCCGGTTGCTCTGTGTGATTACGTTGAAAAAAACAATCTGCAAGGCAAGCTTAAGCTCAACCTGTTTATCGGTGCTTCTGTTGGTGCCGAAGTTGAAGACCGCATGGCTTCACTCGACATGATCGACCGCCGCTGGCCTTACCAGACCGGTAAAGAGCTTGGCAAAGCGATCAACCGCGGCGCTATCCGCATGGGCGACAAGCACCTGTCAATGTTTGCTCAGGATCTGAAATACGGTTTCTACACCAAAGATCAGGGTGGCCGCCTCGACCTCGGCGTTATCGAAGCTTCCGCCATTACTGAAGATGGCAACATCATCCTCGCCGGCGCTGTTGGTGCCGCCAATGAAGTTATCGATATCGCTGACAAGATCATTGTTGAAATCAACACCGGCCTGCCCTCTTTCGAAGGCATGCACGATATCTTCATGACTGACGTACCTCCGTATCGTCAGATCATCCCGATCACCGACGCCAGGCAGCGCATCGGCACTCCATGGGTCCCGACTGACAAGAGCAAGATTGTTGCTATCGTCGAATCCAAAATGCCCGATAACGGTCGCGCCCTGCGTGGAACCGACGATGTTGCTCAAGCCATCGCTGACAACATCGTTGATTTCTTCTCCGCCGAAGTTAAAGCCGGCCGTCTGCCGAAGAACCTGCTGCCACTGCAGTCCGGTGTCGGTTCCATTGCCAACGCCGTTGTTGGCGGCCTGACCAGCTCACCGTTCGAAAACCTGATTGTTTTCACTGAAGTTCTTCAGGACACCTTCCTTGACTTCATGGATTCCGGTAAGTGCAAGTACATCAACTGTACCTCACTGTCACTTTCCAACGAAGGTTTTGAGATCTGGTGGAAGAACTTTGACAAGTACAGAGACATGGTCCTGATGCGTCCGCAGCAGATTTCCAATAACCCGGAAATCATCCGTCGTTTAGGCGCCATCGGCATGAACACTCCGCTTGAGTTCGATATCTTCGCTCACGCCAACTCCACCCACGCTGGTGGCACCCGCATGCTCAACGGTATCGGTGGCTCCGGTGACTTCGAGCGTAATGCTTACATCTCGATGATGCACTGCCCATCCTGCCGTCCGAGCAAGACTGATGAATTCGGTATCTCGGGTGTCGTCCCCAAGGTTCCGCACGTTGACCATACCGAGCATGATATTGATGTTCTGGTCACCGAGCAGGGCCTGGCCGACCTGCGTGGCCTGGCACCGATCGATCGCGCCCGCGCGATCATCGACAAGTGTGCCCACCCGGCTTACAAAGACTACCTCACTGATTACCTTGATCGCGGTATCAAGGCCACCGGTGGTCATCATGAGCCTCAGCTGCTTGACGAGTGCTACAACATGCACCTCAACCTGGCCAAGAACGGCACCATGCGTTTCTGGGAAAAATAAAAAAAACGGGACGGTCCCCATACGGGGGCTGTCCCAGTTTTTTCACAGTTGCAATAAAATCGCCCCGCCGGGTTATCCGGCGGGGCTTTTTTTAATTTGAAAGCGTAGCAAAAACTGCGTCAAGGATGGAAATCAAACAACGCAGCAGACATGGTGCAGATGGCACTCGTCACCACCTACCAGATTGATTCCCGCATATAAATCAAGCGTTGATTTCCCCTGAATATCCCGAAGTTTGCCTTAGCGGTTGGATTGTTCCCACCTGTCTTCAGCCAGTCCAGACCGGCGGCATCCAGATCATACAGCAGCTCAACACTCCCATCATTGCCCACTCCCGGAGCACTCAGCAACAGACTACCGACGCCTGCGGTGAGAGATCCGCTGCCGGATGCTGTCGTATCGCCACTCGCTAGGGGAGCCTGGTATGGCCCAAGCAGGAGATTGGAAAAATCGTACGGGGTACAGCTGTCCAGACTGTTCGGAATAAAAGCGCTGCCATCGAAGTATTCGGTCTGCAGTGGAATTGTCAACGGCTGCGTTTCCGGACCGTAGGTATTCTGCAGCAGCATCCGACCGTAACGTAGTTCAGTTCCACCAATGGAACTGACGCTGTAACCGTTACACACGCCATCATCCTCCGGATCGTAACAAGCTCCGTCAGCATCGGTTAAATCAACCGTACTGAAAACCAGATTAGCATCGGCAGCAAAGGGTCCTTCGGGAGCTGTTGGCTTGCTATAGCTAATCTCTTCCCCGGAGATAGCTACGGACCCGATACCATCACTGTTTCCAGTCCCGCTCCAGGAGACACTGCCAGTGGTTGCAGTGGCAAGTGTAGCCGCAGTCGTCTCAACATTATTGGCGTAGCTTCGCCCTGCCAGACTTGAATTCATTCTCCAGTAACTGCCGCCGTAGTTCAAAGTCGTATTCCCCGCGCGGTTCAATGCTGTTAGCGTCAACTGGGGATCGACCAGGTATCCGAAAGGCTGCCCGAGATAGCTGAAGCCGCTGCAGGCATCGGTGAATATCGGGCTGTTTGCACTGACGTTGAAGCGAGCGGGGACAAACCGCCCAAAACCACTGCTACCAATGGCAATTGGTATTTCAGCACTACCAAATGAGCAGCCGTACATCCCTCCAGTCAAAGTGTTGGAAAAGTCGCTGGTGCACTCGTTCTTCGCCGTATCTACTTGAGTAAAGGTCGCGTCATAAATTGCCTGTTGTCCAAGGCCAAAATGACCGACCTCGCTGTAGCTGAACCCGACGCCGGTCGCTATACCGGTCACAGCATTTGCTGCCGGGAAACTTCCCGTCAGAGTTCCTGCGGTCGGTGTCCCACTGACAAGACTCGTGTCGATCTGTGGAGTTCCATCGTAACCGGAGACTCCCGCGGCCGAAAGGCTAAACAAATCCCCTGCAGCCACCACTGGTAGACCCGTGAGGCTGGTGTTACCTGCATCCGAAGAAGTAACAGTAAAAGTCTGCGGCCGGATGGCGAAGTTATCGGATGAACAAGCTGGAGCTGAAGCCCCCACGGTAGCACGTACCCGGACGTTTCGAGCCGCACCGGCATAATTGAAGGTCACCGTATTTCGCCCGACATCAGCAGGAGTAAAAGTGATGGAGGTTGCGGAGTTCAAGCCTACACCACTTGGACAAACAGAGCTGCTTGCATCAACCAAGTCGACGGAAACAGTCCCTGCGTAACCTGTATTTATCGTTGTCGCATCAAGTAATGCCAGCACATCTATGTCAAAAGGAACTCCCGATAGTTTGGTATAGATCGATGTCTGCGGAGCTGACGCCGGTTCTACGGCATCGAAATCACAAGAGGCAAAGGCAAAATTCAAAGTACAAGTCTCTGTTGCACCATTAAAGCAGCGTGTTGAATTGGCCGCAGTCGGTGAGACAGCGTTCGTTCCTATAGTTACGTCTCCCGCAGTTCCGACACTCAACCGACGCGAGGATATCCCGCCACTGAAACTAAAGGTGTCACCGCCAACCCAGCCCGTTGGAGACAGACTCACGGTCACGGTTCCTGGATAAAGGGAAGAACAATTTGAATCCATACAGGCCTTGACGACTACCGTCTCCGGGGCACAGATTGAGGCAAGCCCATCATGTTCCAAACGAAGATGGTCAAAAGTTCCCGAGCAGAGTCTCCCCATGGTCATATCTGCCTGCACCTGAGCCTGGGTCATTTCAAACCCGTACAGTTTAACTTCATCAATCAAACCTCGGAAATTCCGGGCCGAGATAACCGCACAATCCCCGGTCCCGACATCGCCACCTATATGGACAAGGCAATTATTAGTAGCAAGTGTACCCTGCCAATTGTTGGTATTGGCGTCTGCGACACCGTTGATATAAATACGCTGTCGTCGTACCCCACTGGAAGAGTCAAGAGTGATTGCCACGTGGGTCCATTGATTCAGCGGGATAGTCGCCGCCGAGGTCAATGTCGACGCCTGCCACCACCAATAGAGATGGCCAGAACTGTTCAGATGAAACTCATAGTTGACATCATTGGAAAGAATAGAAGACAGTTCAGACGGATAGGCAGTCGGATAAATCCAGGCTGTTGCTGAAAGCTCTGTCGTGTAATCAAACAAGGAGCTATCTGCCACTTCAATGACCGAGTTACCATCAAACTCGGCCGCGTTACAAAATTCCCCGACAACAGAGGGGTACTGCTCATGGATGGCTGGGCTCGGGTCAACAGGTGACGCGGCACCGCTGGTACTATTCCAGCGCCCGTGCAGTGCGGTTCCGCCACTGTCGAGCACCTCACCTGCCGTCCCGTCCCATGATCCAACCGGCTCGTCCATGCGGAAGTTGGTTACCGCACTTGCCAGGACCAGAACCGTCGCACTTGCATCTGTACTACCGGGAGAGGTCACGGTGTTGGTCAGAATACCCTGCTGGGTCAGGGAGACAGCGAGAGTCAGGCTGGCACTGCTGGCCGCCGCTAGGGAAGTTAACGTCCAGGTCAAAGTTTGCCCTGCAACATTAAGACTACCCAAAGGTGCTGTGTGGGATACATAAGTCATCCCGGCGGGCAGGATATCGGTCACCACAATATCGTTGAGAGGGTCACTGTCAGGGTTGCTGGCGGTAATGGTGAATGTGACCACATCGCCAACTGCCGCCGCTGAGGTACTAGCGACCTTACTGAGTACCGCTGCAGGAGCTAAGATTATCAATTCGTCGATAGTCTCGTCCGTAAGAACCATTCCGGCACCGTCATCTGATGTGGCAACAACATCATAGGTTCCCAGAGAAAGGGGTGTTGCAGAACTCAGATCAAGGGTCCAGTCATCGCCGGAATTCGTCAGTTCCGAATCGACACCAAGAGTATAGATTATCGAATCTACAGCGACGGAGAACCCCCCGATAGCTGCCCTGCTGTTGAAGGTTCCGGTAAGAATGGGGGTCGTATCCGTCGTGGTCAGGCTATTAACCGTAGGAGGGACGCCCCCGCAAGCTTCAATCTGGATATTGTCGAGGTAAAAATCCTCGAAAGAACTGTCTGCCTTTTCGACAAAAGCAATTCTGGTGCTGGCAGAAATAAAGGCTGAGATATCGCTTGAAAATTGCTGGGAAGTCTCCCCTTGATCGTTGGTAAATGTATGAATCAAAGTCCAATTGTTGCCACCATCGTCAGACACATAAATTTCTATTGAATCGTCAGTTTCCCAACTACCGGTTTCATAGTAATCGAAACTCAAGGTTGCCGTTGCATAAGAGGACAGATCAGCCTCACGCTCGATATAAGGACCACCCAAAGTCGTCGAAGCCGAGCCGTCACCTTCAAGTTGCAGCACAGGGAGATAGGTTGAAACGCGAATATCACCACTGGAGGCAGAGTCATCATCCCCTACTTCGTTCCAGTCTCCAGACCAATTGACTGTTCCATCCTGACGGTTGTAGCCCAGCGTTGTAAATTCATCCCGAAACGTATCGCAGGTGCTACCCGCATCTCCTGCAGAGACAATAACTGCACCAGGCAGCACGAACGTCCCGCTGCTGCCACTTCCGCAATTATTATCACTATATGCATACAGGTACAGGTTATAAGTACCAGTTGTTGTTGGGACGGTTACCGTAAAACTGTCTGAAAAAGTTCCGACGGCATTGCTGTTTGCCGTGTTTGCACAATCCAGCGTCCCATCAAAGGCTGATATACGCCAACTGGTCGACCTCCATTCATCATCCGGTGCGGTCGTTTCAACGGTTATCGAAATTGTCACTGTTCCGCCAGGCGCTACCGTAGTAGTGGATCCTCCATCGACTGTTGCGGCAGTAATCGTCCTGGTGGCATACACCAGGCCCTGGAACATAAAAAATATGCAAAAAAACAGCAAAGAGCTGCGAAAGAAAATGGATTTCATTGGAACCCAACTTTCATCTCGATACGGCGCGAAATATAATCGGGCGAGCCGTAGCTGCCAAAGGTCGCCAGAGCACTGATCCGATAAACATTGTAAGAACCGCTGCCTTCGTCAAAAGACTGGCTGGTACAGCTCACATTGACGTTGAAATTGTCGACCGATAAATCATTCCCGGGAGAAGGGTTGCAGACTCCCGAACCGGCCTGGGCCGCACCCCATTCCAGACCACTGCGAGCTGCCTGGTAAGCTCGCGCGCCCTGCAGGGCGAAGACACCGGTAGAGCTCTGGACGCCACTCAGGCGCATCATCGCCACCCCGAGCAGACCGAGCACCACCAAGACAAAGATTGCCTGGACCAGGGTAAAGCCGCGCTGATTATTCTGTTGCAGGATGCTCATTTGTTCAACTTACCCCTACGCGAGTAACGGCTGTTATGGTGCATTCACCACATGAACCTGATGTAATAACGTGATCGCCTCATCAGCCTCAGTCAATGTCAGTTTCAGAGTCACCAGACCGGCCCGCTGGCTGGCACCCGGGTCGTAACTGAATTTACAATCACTGACATTGCGGGTCACCAGATCACCATTTCGAGTCAGATTGCTGCCATCCCAGTTGTAAATCACCGACGAATCATTCCGCTCAAGAATGAAAAAACGCTGCTGCGGCGAAGCGTGAGGAAACTGCCACGGCGAAACGAGCGTTACAATATGTGGAGGAGTCGATGAAATCGAAGCAATCCCCTGGCGATTTCCGATGTCAGCTGGTGACGTATTGTAAACCACCATATCCAACTCGATTCCCGCCGCCAATTTATCAAGAGTCCCGCTATTCGGTGCCCCGAGCATTTCAAAACTATCATCCGTGGTATTGAATTTCAGAGTATCGTTGAAACCGGGTCCGGGATACCTGCGGTAACGACCACCATCGATGGTCATTTCCAGATTCAGGGTTGGTGAATCGATCACACTGGGGATACTGTTCGGCAAGGCATGGCGAATATCACGCTGCATACGCCGTAGTGCCATTTCCGCCTGATCGACCAATCTTGTCCGGCGCGACAGATCGACATAACCGGTCACCGGAGCAACAATAAACTGCCCTCCCAGAGCCGCCAGAATCCCGACAATGACAATCACGACAATAAGCTCAATGAGAGTGAAACCGGGAGTTGTTTTTATCTGTCGATAAACATTCATACTCAGTCTCAATAATCCGCCCGGAATCCCGTCAAAACAAAACTTTCCCCTGCCGGATCGGTGACCATGACATCAATTTTAAAGCCGGAAACCTCGTCTCCCGTAGGACCATAATTCTGTGTCTGCACACTGACGGCAACAGTATAATTTGCCAGCCCGGTGATCGCATTATCATTCTGATCACGGGCACCAATGTCTGACAAACCATTATAATCATCCACGTCATCATAGAGATCTCGGCTCACTTCCCCGTCGGTATCCGGATCAGTAAAGTTCTTAAGGGTGATCTCTTCCATGTAGGCTTCGGCGATAGCTATTGCCTGATGACGTAAAACCGGATCAGCGGAATGCAGGGTCGTGTAGTTAATCACCATCAATACCCCGGCCAGAGCGATTGATATCACCACCATAGCCACGATCAACTCAATCAGGGTGACCCCTTTTTTATTCAGGAAAACTCTCATCATGGTGCATCCACACTTCCGGTTTCGGCGATCACATTGAACGAATATCCGCCAACGGTCACCGCAACTGGATTTGAAGTCCGTCCCATAGCGTCAAAAACAAAACTGGAGGGTGATGCTGAGACCGTGACACCTGAAAAGTTGTTGGCAGTGATCGGATGACCTGAGATGGTAACAAATGAGCCGGTCGTGCAGTCTGTTGCATGCTGTTGAAGGGCGTAGCTGTTGCCGGACAGTTCTACCTGCACTTCGCAGCCACTGGCTACCGCCAGTTTCTGCGCATAACGCACCGCCCCTGCGACCTCATCATAGGCCGCACGTTCCTGATAGCCACTCAGGTTGAAGAATTTGGGCGCCGCCACGGCCGCCAGAATTCCCAGTACGAGAATGATGACGACCAGTTCTATGAGGGTGAACCCTTCAGCACGCATTCAAATCTATTTCTATAGGCAAAACGGAGCCTAAGAAATAGGCTCCGTTTGTTTTTCTTTCAGATCAGTCTTAAGGTGAGCATTACCCACCCTACATAACTCACAAACCCCGATTAATCGCAGTTAGTGGTTGAAGCATTATTTGTAATGGTCGGGACCCCACCTAACGCAGCTTCTACATAGGTAACAGTACAGGTTGTCGGTCCACCGTCCAAAGTAAAAGTTCCGGTTGTTCCTGAAAGGGTATAAGTGAACCCATCCATGTTGACGGCAGCTTCAATCCCCCCAGTGGTGCCAGAAACCTCCTCATCTGAAGGATATCCATACACGAGGTTCACAGTCGCACCCTCCATTGAAACGGTCTCGCCTGTTGCCAATGACATATCATCTCCTTCAACCAAGGCTTTCGCATGTGCCAGAGCAGAGGCACTTTGTACAGCACCATACAACCCTTCAACAGCAGAAATTCTTGCATCAACCTGCATATCCACAAACTTCGGCACAGCAACTGCCGCCAGAATCCCCAGAATTACAATAACGACAACCAGTTCAATCAGGGTGAAACCATTTTGATTTCTCATTCTTTTAATCTCCTTTTATAGATTGTGTTTCGAAACTTCAGACTTTTTAACCACCGAGAACGCGAAGAGCACTAAGAAAAAGCTTCTACTAAAAAAGTCTCTGTGCGCTCTGTGATCTCCGTGGTAAAACAGGCTTCATCTATTATCCCCATGGCCTAAGCCAGCGGTACGGCTCCAATGGCTGCAGGGTTAACCCGGAAAGATAATCCGCTTTCTCACCCTCCTTAACTCTTTCGGAATAAACCGGCTGAATCTTAAATCGCGCCCGCATCGGTTCGGCCAGTTGGGTTGTAAAATAAAGTTGATTTCTGACCATGTAAATCAGGGTTTCTTCTTTACTGTCAAAAAACCAGCTGCCCTTTTCGATATCTTCAACCTGGTAGTGAGCAATCACCCCCAGATAATTATTCGGTTTTTCCGCCAGTAGGTCCATCGGGTTACTGCCAACCAGCTTTTTTAACCCGGTCAGATCACCTTTAACGTAGTGAGCGGCGAACTGCATGCTGATGGCGCTGCGCATAACACCGAGATCGTGTTCCATTGATGTGCGTTCGACATCGACCAGCAGTTTGTAATAACGATTCAGGGCAACAACACCGAGAACACTAATGATGGTGATGACAACAACCAGCTCTAAAAAGGTAAAGCCGCGTTGACCTTTATTTACGACATCTTTACCACAATTAGTGATCACTTATAAAGTATTCCTTATTTTTCTTCATTAATCAAGCTTAAAATTCTATTTTTAAAAATCTCTTTCACCACGGAGATCACAGCGAACACTGAGAAAACCCAAACCTTTAGAATCTTTTTTGGGGGGTTAACCCAGATCAAAGCTTCCTCTATACCCTATCTGATAATTCTCTCCTGATATATTTCCCCCAGAGTTCTGTAGGAGAATGAAAATCACAAGACAAACCGCTTGATACCATTTTTCAGAAGTTCGACATTGAAATTTATCAGCAGCCCAAGCCTTACGTTCGCGAGCTTCATGTAAGTCAACAACTGTGCCTCATGAATTTTGTGAATAGCTTCGATTGCTTTTAATTCAACGATTAACTGATTATCAACGAGCAAGTCGATGCGATAACCACAATCAAGCCGGACATCTTTATATTGTACGGGCAACGGCGCCTGAACCTGAAAGTTGACACCTTGAATTTTGAGTTCATAAGCAAGACACTGCTCATATGTTGATTCCAGCAAGCCGGGACCGAGCTCTCTATGAACCGCGATTGCACAACCAATCACTTGACCGGACAAATCATCAAAACCCATCACCCCCCACTCCTGTTTTTATACAATCCTCATAGTCTCTACAGCTTTTCTCCGTGTCCTCTGTGATCTCAGTGGTAAACCGACTACCTTGCGATACTCGCCAGATTCCACATCGGCAGGAATACGCCTAACGCCAGAACCAAAACCATACCGCCGATAATCACAATCATGATCGGCTCAATGGCGCTGGAGAGATTCTTCAGGTCGTAATCGACCTCGCGTTCGTAGAATTCAGCAACATCCTCAAGCATGGTGTCGACCGAGCCCGATTCTTCACCGACGGCCAGCATCTGCAGTACCAGAGGGGTGAACATCCCGGTCTGGGTAGCGCTACGCGTCAGGGTATCGCCACGTTCAATGCCATTGCGGATCGCTTCAATCTTTTCACCAACATAGGCATTACTAACAGCCCGTGCAGTAAAACCTAGAGCTTGGGACAACGGTACTCCGGCCGTGTAACTCATATTGAAACCACGGGAGAACCGCACCAGGGTGGAACGCAGGATGATGTCCCCCACCAGCGGGATTTTCAGCTTGTAGCGATCCCAGGTATAGCGGCCTTTTTCCGTTTTCAGAGCCTGACGCACGGCGATGATCAAAAGCACAAAAATAACACCAAGAACGTACCAGTAATGCTGCATGAAGGATGAAACAGCCATCAGTATTCGAGTCGCCAGGGGCAGTTGCGCCCCGGCCGCTGAGAAAACCTTTTCAAAAGCCGGAATCACAAACAGACTGATGAACAGCACGGCAACAGCAATGGCGACGAGGACAAAACTGGGATAACGTAAAGCCGACTTGACCCGATTGATGGTGTCTTTTTCCCGCTCAAAATAGACAGCCAGTCGCATGAAAACTTCATCCAGTTTGCCTGTCACCTCACCCACCTGAACCATGCGACAGAGCAATGCAGGAAACACATGAGCATGCCGGCTGAAGGCCCCGGACAATTCCATTCCGGATTCAAGATCTTCAACAACCTTAGCCAGCGCTTCTCCCAAAGTGGGGTTACGTGATGTTTCCACCAGGCCACGAATGGCCCGGACCAGAGGGACTCCCGAAGAATTCAGGGTATACATCTGACGACAGAAAAGGATCAGATCATCAAGTTTGATCTTGGTTTTTCTTCTGGCCGAGAAAAACTTGCCGAGCTTGAGGCCTTTCTTCTCAATAACCTCAGTAATGCTGATCGGAATCGCGTGACTGGCTTGAAACTGGCTGGCCAGAGCCTCGGCAGAAAAAGCTTCGACCTGCCCTTCTAAAAGGTTTCCTTCAGAGTCCCGCACTTTGTATTGAAAAAAAGGCATCGTGATAATCCACTACCTAACAGCTTCAGCCGGACGATTTCCCACTGCACTCGTTGCCAGTTGCAGGCTTTCATCGACCTCTCCTGCAACGCGCAAGACTTCTTCCATACTGGTCACTCCTTCAAGAGCAAGAACCAGAGCACTGTCCGCCAGGCTGACAAAAGTGGGAGACTTTTGAGCAATTTTTGCAAAGCCCGCGCTGTCATTCCGACGCAGCGCATCGGCCAGATCGAAGTTGATTTCAAGCAGCTCAAAAATACCGATCCGTCCACTGTACCCGGTATTGTTACAGGCAGGGCAGCCTTGCCCCTTTTTGAATTCAGCCCCATTTTCCTGGTAATCGACACGGCCGCGATAACTCTTCAGCCAACTTTTTGTTCCCGGTTCCAGAGGATCCGGTTGCCGACAACTCTCACATATCCTGCGCACCAGTCGCTGTGCCAGAACCGCTCTCAGGGAACTGGCAACAACATAACCTTCGGCTCCCATCTCTATAAGCCGCAACGCCGTGCTGATCGAGTCATTGGTATGCAGTGTCGAAAGCACCAGGTGACCGGTCATAGCTGCACGTAAAGCGATATCACTGGTCTCCTTATCACGCATTTCACCAACCATGACAATGTCCGGATCCTGGCGTAATCCGGCACGCAGAACCCGCGCAAAGTCGAGCCCGATCTTAGGATGAACCTGGACCTGGTTAATCCGGGGTAGCCGGTATTCAACCGGATCTTCAACTGTAATAATTTTCTTTTCAAAACTGTTCAGTTCATTCAAAGCACCGTAAAGCGTGGTCGTTTTACCACTCCCCGTCGGACCGGTGACCAGAACCAACCCATGGGGCTGATGAAGCTGATGGCGAAAACGCTTGAGCAGCGCCGATGACATGCCGACCTGTTCAAGCTGCAGGATTCCACTCGATTGATCAAGCAGACGCATAACCACTGATTCGCCATACTGAAGCGGCATGGTGGACAGACGGATATCGACGCTGCGCCCCTTGACACGCACGTTGAAACGGCCGTCCTGAGGCAAACGGCGCTCCGAAATATCCAAACCGCAAACCAGCTTTAATCGCGAAACCAGAGCCGGAGCAATGCGCTTTTCTTTCATCACCTGTTCATGGAGAATTCCATCTATCCGCTGACGGATCCGTAACACCTTTTCATCCGGCTCAATGTGAATATCAGAGGCTCCCACCTGAACGGCATCCTCGAATAGCGATTTCAGCAGACGTACAACAGGGGCATCTTCAACATCGGATTCCGTCAGCAGCTGCTCGAGGTTGGCATCCCCCTGCGACAGTTCTTCACCCAGTTCCTCGGCGATGGTGACGATTTCCTGGGTTCGACGATAAACCGTGTCCAGCGCTTTGAGGAGTTCGTTTTCATAGACCACAGCCAGAGCAATATTCTGCTGCAGAATCTTGCTCAATTCATCGTAAGCGTAGATATCGGTCGGATCCGAAACCCCGACAAGCAGCTGTTTTTCGTCCTGGTTGAGTACGATCGCTCTGAATCTGCGCGCCGCCGTTTCCGGCAACAGCCTGACGATCTCGGGCTTATAGTTATAGTGTTTCAGATCAATAAAAGGCAGATTCAGCTGATCGGCAAGAAACTGGTGCAGTTGATGAGAGGTCACCAAGCCGAGTTCAATCAGGGTATTCCCCAATTTGCTCCCGGTTTTTTTCTGGGTCACCAACGCGCCCATCAATTGATCTTCGGTAATAATCCCGTTTTTGACAAGCAGTTCGCCGATGCGAATTTTTTGCCGGGGTCCGGGTTTCTGTTCCGTGACCATCAACAGCTCCTCAACGTTCTGAACCCGCTATAAAACCTGCAGGCGGTTGTGAATGTAATCGTGCAGATCGCGCCGCAGCCCGGGTAAAGCCAGAGCCCGCTCATAAGCGTTACGTGCCTGCTGGAACTCTCCGGTCTGATCCAGAGAGACTGCCAGGCCCAGCCACCAGACCGCATTTTCAGGCCGCACCTGCAACAGCCGGCCGTAAAGTTCCCCCGCAGCGGCAAACTCGCCGGTCTCCTGCAGTAACGCCGCCATCAGCGCATGATATTCGAGGTCCTGAGCAATTGCGGGCAGAGGACTCCGGCGCAGCAACTCCAGTGCTTCAGGTTGACGCTGCTGCTGCAGCAACAAACGCGCATACAGTTTGCGCAGTGGGAGGCTGTCAGGTCTGATGACAAGCCCCTGGCGCAGTTGATTCTCAGCCTGGCTGAAGTCTTCCCGGGCCAGCAGCGTATCAACCAGCCGCAAGCGAGCATCGAAATGCTGCGGGTTGAGCGTCAGCGCGCGAAGAAAACTGGTCTCGGCCGCTTCATCGTCCCCACCCTTCAGCTCTGCGAGCCCTGCCTGGTAGGCTTGCTGGTCCTGGCTGACCGGGTTGGCATTTTTACTGACTCTGGCCACAGCGGTGGTTTCCGGAGTGGTCACAGATTGCGGTTTTGGGGGCGGCACAGTAGAAGAAACTGGAGAGGGTGCCACAACAGTCGGCACAGCCCCAGTCTGCTCCTTGAGAGAGCTTTTCTCCATCTCGATGACCAGTTGATAATCATCTGCTGATTTTTCAAGCAGCTGAAAGCTCACGACCCGGGCACGTTCATCAAGATCAACCATAAGCTGCAGATTGCTCTGTTGCGGCAACAGGCTGACTCGCTGAATCAGATCCGCTGCGAACGCCGGCACCGCAAAATGCTGCCCCAGTTTTGTCCCACTGAAACTGACGACCAACTGTGTTGCCCCCAGACCATTCTGCAGCAAACGGTATTCAGGCAACTGTGCGAAGTCCAGGCTAAGCTGTGCCTGGCCTTCCTGTTGAGTGATTTCCATACTCTTCAGCAGAGGCTCAGTCTGTTGAGCTGAAACCTGCAGTTTGGTCTCGATCAGGACAGGATGAATATCGGGCACAATGACAGGAATCTGAGGACTCTCCTGACTTACCGTAATTTGAGCGGTTTTTTCAGGTGCCCCCAGGTCAGCGATAACGGCGGAGCGGGCCGATTCGGCGAAGGGTTTCTGCCCCTCCGGTGCGTTGACAGGCAAGGCATTCATCCCGAACCAGACAATTGCCGCTAACACCACCAATCCGGGCAGGAGATACCAAACCTTCTTTGAACCGATCACTGCCGCTTGAGTGACGGCCCGGGGTGGGCAATCGACGGACTTTGTTTCTTCCTGCCGACGCCGGGCCTCAAGATCACGCAGCATATTATTGATCAGACTCATCGCAGCGCTCCCCAGATCATCAGGGTCATCACGGCAACCAGCATGACCATGCTGAATTCAAAGACAAAGGGCGGAAGCCGAAAGCGTCGCGGCACCGTTATCCCGGTCGTATCCCTGATGGCAGCCAGAACCATACTGCGCTCAATGTGCCGACGCCCCTTGCCGTAACCGACCAGGAGAGCCTTATGAGCCAGAAGATTCACAATCCGGGGAATCCCTTGACTGCCTTGGTATAACAAGGCAACGGCCGAAGGGGAAAACAGCTCGGACCCGCGCAAACCGGCGACCTCCAGGCGGTGTTTCAGATAAGCGGCAAGTTCTTCACGCTGAAGGGTCGTCAACCGGTAGGAAAAGGTGATCCGCTGACGTAATTGCCGCAGGTTATGTTCTTCGAGCCGTTGATCAAACTCAGGCTGGGCAAAAAAATAGATATGCAGCAGTTTCTCTTTTTCCGTTTCCAGGTTACTCAACAGGCGCAGGGCTTCAAGGCTGCGGTAAGGCATTGCCTGGGCCTCATCAATCAGCACCACCAACGGCCTTTTCAATCCTTTCAAGCGTACCAACTCAGCAAAAATACCCTGATGCAGCTGTTGCACCGAAGCCTCTTTAGGCATCTCCAATTGCAATTCATGAGCGATGGCCTGATACAGCTCCAGAGGGGTCAACAACGGATTCGGCAGATAGACTGTTTCACAGTCATCCTGCAGAATTTTGAGCATCTGGCGACAGAGCAGGGTCTTGCCCGTCCCGACCTCTCCCGTCACGCGAACAAATCCTTCACCGTTCCTCAGCGCAACCAGCAGAACGTTCAGGGCCTCCTGATGTCCGCCGTAACGATAAAAGTATTCGGTATCCGGGGTCAGCGAAAAGGGTTTTTCTCTGAGCCCGTAAAACTGCTCATACATACTGAAAACCCCTAGAATTGCCGCCAGTTTTTCTGCAACTGCGGCGCCAGGCGGTCGATTCTCTGACGCGTCTCGTTCAGGCTGGTTTCCCAATCGGCCGGGGTGCTGATCACCTGAGGGCGCAGCAGAATCACCAGTTCACTCTTGCGCGAACTCGAGCGGGTATGCCGGAACAGCGCTCCAACCCCCGGCAGCTTACTCAACACCGGGACCCCGGCTTCTTCCTTGGTGGTATTTTCCTGCATCAGCCCGCCGATCACCACCAGCTGGCCACTACTGGCATGGACGACGCTATCTGACTCGCGCACGGTACTGAAGGCAACGGGGATGCTCTGGTTGACACCAAACACATTGATCTGCTTGTTCTGATCGACAACCTCGCTGACCGTCGGATGGATATGCAGGGTAATCTGACCGTTTGGATCAATCTGCGGAGTGACATCGAGAGCAATGCCGGAAAAGAACGGGGTTAAAGTTATATCCGTCGAGCTGGTGGTTGTCGTGCCGGTATTGGTATCACTGGAAATGTCTGTGACAAAAAACTCATCCGACCCGACCTTGATCACGGCTTTCTGGTTATTGACCGTCGAGATGCGCGGACTGGACAAGACCTGGACATCGCCCTGACTTTCGAGCATTTCGACAAAGGCCTGAAAATCCTTGAAATTCAATGCCAGGCTGAAAATCCCACCAAAGGCTGCGGCATCAAGTCCGTTGGGGAGAAGCTGCCCGGGTGTCAGGTTGCCGCTGTTCCCGACGCTTTCACTGACCCCTTGTGTAAAGGCGGTACTTCCCCCGGCCTGACCAAAGAGGGCGCTTTTTCCGCTCTTCGACTCGGCCAATGCCGCCCAGTTGATCCCGGTTTGAAATCCGTCGGCCAGATTCACCTCGATGATCTTTGCTTCAATCACCACCTGGCGTTGCAGGTTGCTCTGTATGGTCTGCAGGTAATGTTCCACCAGGCGCAGTTCTTCAGGCAATGCGACGACGACGACAACACTGGCCTGGGGCTGAACAATGACTTTTCGACCCTCTTCAGCACCGACCAGCCCCTGAATGGCATTTTTCAATTCGGACCAGAAATCCGCCGTTGATTCGGTATCGATCCGGCTTCCCGAAACCGCCCCCTCACCTGAGGAATTCCTGTCGCCATTATCTTCGTCACCATCCACCTGGGTCACCTGTCCGGAGCTGACCCGCGTCTGTGACATGCCTTTGCGTACCAGATTGAGATAATTGACCTGGAACGTTCTCGCCTGCAGCCCAACAGGCATGACCTGATAGACATTTCCGGTTTTGAAATAGGGGTAACCATAAACGTTATGAATGACCTGGAGCACCTCTTCAATCGTTGTATTCTTCAGATCGACACTGATCTCCCCGGTTACCTGGGGATGCACCACCATGTTGACTGAACTGCCTTCGACCAGCCCCATGAAAAACTCCCGGGCGGCAACCTGACTGGCGGCAATATCAAAACGGGGTTCATCGGCAGCTTTTCCTGGGGATAATGAGCCGCTGTCAGGAACCAGGGCGGCACGAACCGCCTGTGGAGGAGGAGGCGGCACCAGTTTCTCGGCAGCCACGGCAGGGGGAGCCTCCAGCGCATTTTGGATGGCGTCAACCGATACCCCGTTGCGAGGCTGGGGAGCACATGCAACAACCAGGGAGATCAGGACACTGGCAACTAAAAATCCCGGTTGTTTGTTAAAGTTAAACACTTTCACTTTTGACTCCTCTGTCTCTTCTTAACCGAATTAACGGATCGTTTTCCTCAGACCGGTTCCGGCACGCTTTAAAACTCTTTTACCTTGACTGTTTTTAAAGACGACTTTATCCGTGGAAATCTCGACCAGCCGGTACCCCTCGAGCACATCTCCCACCTGAAACGCCTGACCATTGATGACGGCCACGGAGCGTTCATTTGAGATCAGCACCGTGGTGAACTGCCAGGAGCTGACTTCTTCCGCCTTCTTCGTCACTGACGGCGCGCTCGGTACTGTTTCCGGGGCCTGAAAGCGCGATGGACGCAGCGGATCGACTAACGGATCCTGTTCACTTGCGAACACCGTTGCAGTGGTGAAAAAAACCATGACACTGATTGAAAACATAACCAATCTAGCCACCGATCCAGCCCTCCATGAGGCTCAGGGTGTGAACCTGAATACGTACCGTTGCAGCAGGGTATTCCTGAGTTTCTATGGCCACTTCATCCCAAACCAGCGCACGTGGAAGATTTTCCAGCTGATGGAGATACTTCAACAGGGTGAGATAATCCCCGGAAAATTCCATCCGCAAAGGATGGCGGTAAAGCCTCGGGCCAGCCCCCCCAGTTTCCTGCTCCGGTCCCAGGGCCAGGCGTTCAGGTGGCAAATTTTCGAGGCGGAGCAGATGCAGATTTGGCTGCTGAGTCAGCAGTTCTTTGAGTAACGTGGGCACGTCACGCGGGGCAACAAGGTTGACGATACTCTCCTCCAACTTACGCTGAAGTTGGGCTGAAGCTTGCTCGAGCGCTTCGACCCGAAGACGATTTTCCCGATCAGGATCTTTGTCTTTTCGTGCAGCAACTGCTGTTTCCCGGACCTTAAGTTCGGTCTGTTGGTTAGTGATCTGAGTCAGTTCCTGACGAAACGCCTTGTCCTGCCGGGACAAGGGTTGCAGAACCATAAAATTAACCGCAAAGACCAGCACAACGAAAACGCACAGGACAAGCATGATCCGTTCACGCAACGGACGCCGGTCAAACCATTGGGTCAGTGAGACTTTATGTTGTGTCATCGGTTGTCCGCCTCAGGGCTTTCAAGCGTAAAATCAATCTGATTGAGCTTCTTTTCCACCCGGTTCAGGCTCAGGCGCGAGAATACCTGGCCACCGAAGATGTTATTTTCACTGATCAGGCCCAGATAATCAGGGATGATTTCGGCATTTAATGCACTACCGGAAAGCCTGACCTGGGCTCCACCCTCTGCCAGTCGAACCTGATTTAACCAGACACCCTTGAGGGGATGCCGGGCAAGCCCGTTCAAAGCCGCCAGAATCTTGCCGTTCCCTTGCGGATCCTGAGTCGAAAAGTAGTTCAACGCTTCGTTCTGACTTTTCATTTCCTGCTCAAGACGGATAATTTTTTCTTCCAGCAGAACATTTTTGCGCGGTTCCGGATAGCGTTGTTCGAGTTCGGCAATACGCTGGCTATCAGCTTCATGTTGTTTTTTGATACGATCAAGCTGTTGCGCGAGACCTTGATTCTGCCAATAACTGAATCCCGCAAAGAGCGCCAGAAGGATCACCGCGAGCAACAACAACAATGCTGCCGAGCGACTTTGAAAGGGCTCGGGCTTGTCAATCAGGACATCCTGATAAAGATTGATCTGTTGCCGCATCAATGCCCCTCCTGCCTCAAGGCAGCGCCGATCGCCAGGAGATTCCGATTCACCTGGAGAGGATCAAGACCCTCGGGCAGCGTCATCACCCCGTCAAAGCTGAAAGTTTCAACCTGCGTGACCAGATATTCGTTAAGATAGCTGATGACCGCCGGGATCTCCCGTATCGTCTGAGCGACCAGCAAACGTGACACCATCGGCAAATGAAAAGTGCTTTCGCAATAATCGAAAGAGCGCTGGATTTCCAGAACAATACCATCAAGTCTGTCGGTCAACGATTCGTAATCTCCATCTGCAAAGGGGATCAGATCATTCATACCGGCACTGAAAAGCCGCACCAGGTAGAGAGTCCCGCCCCGGGAAACAACCAGCAGACCGCTGTTTTCCAGAAGTAAAAAAATGGCACAGCCACGGACATCCTCAGTGAACAGGTCACAGATATTGCGTAAGGAAAATTCCGGAATATCGATAACATCCACATTCAGGCCACAGACTTTGAGCAGGTTGACACGCTCCTGAAGGATAGTCTTCTGCGCCGAAACCACGTAAACGAGAGGCTTCTTGTCGCCGCTGAAAGGGGCTACCTCGAACAGATCCAGAACCGCTTCCTCGGGCGGATAGTCGATCCGTTCACGAATCTGCCAACGGGCTGCCTCGCGCCGTTCGGCGGCAGGCAGATCGGCCATATCAGTTTGAACGAGCTGGTACATGTTGCTCGACAGGACATGAGAGCAGTGCCCTTTGTGAAGTTGATGCCGCCGCACCAGGGTCTCCAGGACAACTCGGCAATCATCGTCTGAGCTGAAAGTCTCCCGGTCGACAAAACGCAGTTCAGGCTTCCCGGCAGAATCGTAGCTGACGCCGGCGATACTGACACTATCCACCTCGAGATATACAGCTTCAGTATTGCGGTTATTTTTTGGTTTGTTATGTGAGCGCTTCAGGACAGCCTCTCCTTAGCAACTTTTATTTTGAAATTACTAATATTGCCGCAAATTAAACCTTATTATAGATCAATAATCAACAAAAAAAGGCAGCTGAAGCTGCCTTTTTTTCTAAATAAAGTTCTGTAACACTCTGAAAATGTAATTTTTATTTTTCAGACCATAGCCGGTCAGAACATTTGCCCGGACCTGACAGCGTCCACCTTAAAGCCTATCGGCCTCTGTAGCCAGATAGGAAGCAACCCCCTGCCCGTCAGCGACCATCCCCTTATCTCCTTCGGTCCACCCGGCAGGGCAGACTTCACCGTATTGCTCATGAAACTGAACGGCATCAACCATGCGCAGCATTTCATCAATATTGCGACCCAGAGGCAGGTCGTTGACGACCTGATGGCGCACAACACCTTCTTTATCAATCAGGAAAGACCCACGCAGAGCGACACCCTCAGGATCAAGCTCAACGTCATAGGCCCGACAGATTTCATGTTTAACGTCGGCGATCAGAGGATACTTGACCGGACCGATACCGCCTTCATTAATCGGCGTATTACGCCAGGCGATATGGGTAAATTGGGAATCAATGGAACACCCCATAACCTGAACACCGCGCTTTTCAAAATCGGCAATCCGGTGACTGAAAGCAATCAATTCCGTGGGGCAGACAAAGGTGAAATCAAGAGGATAAAAGAACAGGACGACATACTGTCCCTGATAATCGCTCAGGGAAAATGTTGTATTGATCGAGCCATCAGCCATGACGGCTGGGGAAGTAAAATCAGGGGCTTTTTTTCCAACCAGAACACTCATTGTTATTCACTCCTTTTTAAACAGTTCAAATAAATGTGGTGATATTAGAGCTGTAGTTTACCCAACAATCATAACCAGTCAAGTAATAATTACCTGAAAGGTCATTTTTTGCGGCTGCGCGGATGGCTGCGATCATAGACTTCAGCGAGACGGGAGAAACTGACCTTGGTATAACGTTGGGTCGTCGACAGGGAAGCATGCCCGAGCAGTTCCTGAATGGCCCGCAAGTCGGCCCCGGCATCGAGCAGATGGGTCGCAAAGGAATGGCGTAAAGCATGGGGCGTCACAGCACCCGGCAAGCCCAGGACCAACAGCCGCTCCTTTAAACGTCGTTGGATACTCCGGGGCGTCAAACGCTGACCTCGATAATTCAGGAAAAGAGCCTCTTCGCCATCTGAGCGCGACTGCTCCGACAGATAAAGCTTGAGGGCCGCGCAGGCTTGGCGTCCTACCGGCAGAATGCGCTCTTTGTTACCTTTCCCGAGCACTCGGACCTGACGGGTCTCGAGATCCAACGAATCGACGTCAAGCCCGGCCAATTCACTCACCCGCAACCCGCAGGAGTAAAGCAGTTCAAACATTGCCAGATCGCGCAGCATGAGCAGCCTCTGTCCCGAAGGGGAATGATCGAGAAGGAATGCCGCCTGTTCAGCGCTTAAAACATTGGGCAGATATTGTTCCCGGCGCGGGGTTGACAGGGCTTCAGCGGGAGAATCGTTCAGTAGTCCCTGGCGAACCAGATAACGAAAAAAGACCTTGAGGACCGACAATTTTCTCGCGATGCTTGTCCGACCGGACGTTTTGTGCAACTGGCCAAGATATTGCCGAATCAGCCCGGGAGTAATTATTTTGTAGTCTGCACTGCCATCGGCAACAACATTCTGCTGCTGAAGAAAGCGGTAAAACTGCTCAAGATCACGGTCATACGCAACGACGGTGTGGGGAGACAGGTTGCGCTCCACAACCAGGTGCTGCTTAAATTGGGCGATCTGTTGTTCCACCGATTTCACTTTCCCTCGATTCCAGCGGTAAAGACCGCTCAGCAATTGACGCTGAAAAAATGGCATGTCATACTTTCGCCTATCATAAAGTGACTGAATCGCCCTGTCGAGTCGAACCAACGGCCCTTTCCCCATGACCGAGACTGATAGCTGATGATTTATCTGTTTTTGTTGTTTTTATTCGTCAATGGAGCCTTGTTGGCTGTTGACTTTCTGGTGGTGTTTTTAAGTTACAGCATCTACTGGTACGAATATTCCAACGCTTATCCGGCAGCCTATGATCAGAGGTTCAATCGCCGGAGTCTCAAGCTCTGCCTGTCATTAATTTCAGCTGAACTGTTTTTCAACTTCATCACCGTCGTACTCAGTCCTTTCGGCATGACCCGCGGAAAAAACCAGGATTTGAAACGTGGAGTCACCCCTGTAATTCTGCTTCACGGCTTATTCGACAACCGGGCCAGCTGGTTCTGGTTCAAACGTCAGCTCAACCGTCAAGGGGTTGACAACATCGTAACACTGAACCTGTCGTCCTGGCACAGCGAGGAAGTGTTAACCGAGTTGTTGGCTAAGCGGGTCGATGAGCTGCGTCACCGCCTCGGCGTCAACAAAGTCGATCTGGTCGGTCATTCCTTCGGCGGAATCATCGCCCGCAATTATATTCAATTACGCGGCGGTGCAGACAAGGTCGATCGAGTGGTCTGCCTTGGCTCCCCCCACTTCGGCTCAAAACTGGCCACGTTTTCCGTTTCTCCCCTCGGCAAGTTGTTGATTCCCGGCTCGGATTTTCTGCAGCGTCTCAACTCCGCACCGCAACCGGCTGAAATCAAACTGACCAATATCTATAGCCGCAAAGATAATATGGTGCTGCCCAACAGCAACATCTACCTCCCCTGGGGAGAGACTGTCGAACTGGACGGCATGGGGCACACTTCGCTGATTTACCGCAGCACATCCATTGACGCCACGGTGCAGGCCTTGCGGAGATCGGTATCCCCGTGATTCTGACTCTCAACATACAGACCGAGCGTCAGATTCAATTCAAAGAGATTACCCCCGACCTGCAGCGGCTGTTGCGTCAGCACAACATCAGCGAGGGCACACTTCTGATCTTTGTTCCGCACACAACCGCAGCCGTGACGATTAACGAAAACGCCGACCCCGATGTCGCAACGGACATGATCAATGGCCTGAACAAGCTGGTGCCGTTGGATGATCGGTATCTTCACCGTGAAGGGAACAGTGCCGCCCACATCAAAAGCAGCCTGATCGGTGCTACGGAACAGGTCATCATCCATCAGGGGGAGCTGCTTCTCGGAACCTGGCAGGGAATCTATTTTTGTGAATTCGACGGGCCACGCGCACGTAAAATTCACCTGAAAGTGAGTGCAGGCTAGCCGTGTCGAAGAAAACTCATTCGCTGGCCGGAAGGGTTTCTCTGCAGCGGCTTACAAGCTATGCGCCCACACAAATCGAAACCGCCCTCGACAATCTGCTAGCCCCCCTCGGTGGTATGCAGGCGTACGTCAAACCCGGCCAGAGAGTACTGATCAAGCCGAACATGCTTGCCGGCAAGCCCCCTGAGAAGGCCGTAACAACCCATCCGGAAATCCTTCGGGCGGTGATTAAACTGGCCCAGAACGCCGGAGGTATCGTCAGCGTCGGCGATTCACCGGGAATCGGCAGTTCTGAAGCGGTTGCCCGCAAATGCGGGATTCTTGAAGTTGTCGAAGACAGCGGTGCGCAGTTTGCCCGTTTTGAAACATCTGCGCATATTGATACACCACAGAGCACATTCCAGCATCTCGAGGTTGCCGAAGACATTCTCAACACAGACGTTATCATCAACCTGCCGAAACTGAAAACCCACCAGATGATGGGGCTGACCTGTGCAGTAAAAAATATGTTCGGGGCTGTCGTCGGAATGCGAAAACCAAGACTGCACCTGCAGGCGGGAACCGACAAGGGCTTTTTTGCCCTGCTGCTTCTGGACCTTTGTGAGCACCTGGCTCCGGCACTGACAATCGTCGATGCCGTCATCGCCATGGACGGAGATGGACCGGGCAGTGGCGATCCTGTCCAGGTCGGAGCACTCCTGGCCGGAACTCATCCCCAGGCCGTGGATACCGTGGCGACAGCGCTGGTCGGACTGCAGCCTCAACAGGTCTGGACACAGCAGAAAGCCATTGACACAAGGAGATCATTCACAACCCTCGCGGAACTTGAACTGGTCGGAGATCCCCTTGATGAGCTGAAACCGGAGAGATTTCGCCCGGCAAAAATGACTGATGTCAACTTCGGGCTGAAAGGCAGCTTGAAAAAGCTGCTCAAAAACGCCTTGACGGCACGGCCGGAACCGGATCGACTTTGCTGTAAACTCTGTAATGCCTGTGTTGAACACTGCCCTGCAGACGCCATGACGATCGCGCACCGCTGTTTAATCATCGATTATGAGCGGTGCATCCGCTGCTTCTGCTGCCAGGAGCTCTGTCCCCATGGTGCGCTCATAACCCGGCAAGGCATATTACTTAAATTGAACAGTTTCATCCATGGTGGCCGCTGAAACGTACTTAATTGCATCTTCGCCACACTCAACAAACCCAGAGAGACAATCATGACCAATGCAATTCAGATCAATCACCAGCTTAGTGAAAAAGATTGGAGAACCTTCTACGGTGCCTACTATGCCGCCGACACTCGATTCAAACTCCGCTTCATATACGGTACGGCAACCTGGGTTATCGGTGGACTGGGCCTGGTGGGCTTGTTCAATAACAAGCCGATTGCTTTCGGCATGATCGCCTTTGGCCTGTACTGTGTTTTTGCCAAACAGTTCCTCATCAACAAGGCGATTAAAAAGATAAAGGCTAGCCCTGAATTCCCCGGCATGATTGATTATGTGATTGATCCCGACAAGATCTCCGGAACAACCCAGAACAAGGCTTTTGAATTTACCTGGAAAAATTTTCACGGTTACCGTGACTTGCGACCCGGCCTGATGTTCTATCTCAAACCTTCATCCTTTTTCTTCATTCCGACCGAAGCCCTCAGGCCAGGCACTCGCGAAGAGATTGTTGGTCTTCTGCAAAGGGCGGAAGTCCCGAATTTAAAGACCCAGAAAGGCCGTACCACGGCTGGGCAGGCAGTAGATTAAAAACATAAAAAAAGACCCGTGTTCGTTCACGGGTCTTTTTAACGGAACCTGAAGCACAAATCTTATCGGACCTGAACAACCTCTTTAACTTCCGGAATCTGCTCCATCAGATTGCGCTCGATGCCCATTTTCAGGGTCATCGTTGACATTGGGCAGGATCCGCAAGCTCCGGTCAGCTTGACGCTGACGACTCCTTCGTCAGAGACATCAACCAGCTCAACATCACCCCCGTCCGCTTGCAATGCGGGACGGATAAGATCAAGGATTTCAACCACACGTTCTTTCATCAGCCTTTCCTCCAGTAATTAAGAGTTATTAGGTAAATTATAGCGTTCAGTTTCAACTCAACGCAAGTCGGGCCTAAATTATCCCCGCAACAGGATCAATATCCTGGATACGTTTCTGACACCTGAGTTCAGGAGTGCCAACATTTTTCCCCTGAATCAGGACTTTGAAACTCTCTCCCATCCCTCCCTCAGGAAGAACAAGAGTCTTCAGATTCATGCGCAGTGCCTGGGCTTTTTTCGGGTCGCTCTCGCGACTCTGCATGGCGACCAGCAGCTCAAGAAAACCGAGAGCCATCAGGAACTGATATTGCTGACCAAAATAAAGCGTCTTGAGTCCCCGTTGCTGACCGGCCATCTGCAGGCGCGAGAAGTCGACATGCGCGGTCATGTCCTGACATCCGACGCGTTGAAAAGGCTCCTCATTGGTCTGGTGCCGGTGATAGCAGAGGAATGTCCCCGAGTGGCGGTGAGGCGCGTAAAGATCTTCAGCCAGATAGCCGTAGTCAATCGTGATGACGAAACCCTTTTTGATCACTTCAGCAACCTGCTGAATCCACTGCCCCGCGAACAGATTCACCTCACAACGGTTGCCTTCCAACGGTTCAATGCCGATCTGTTCAAAATAATTCCGGATTTCAGGCCTGGAGAGGGGACGCAATTCTTCCCTGAAAGCCTCCCCATCATTCAGGACATAGACCTCCTGAAGCTGACCACCATGCTTCTCAACCAGATGGACAGGAAAGGCATCGACAAGTTCGTTGGACAAAAAACATCCCTGCATGCCTTTCAATTGGGGCAGCCGGCACCACTCAACGCGCCCCTCGTCGACATGCCGCTGAAGCCGCTCTGCCTGGCGCCGGCAATTATCATCGCTGATTTCAACGATACGATAATTGAGCTGAGAGTAAAATTCGGGCGCTTCGCTGTCGATGGCATCCAGGATATCAAGACACAGATGTCCCTCCCCGGCCCCCTGTTCGGCGATGGTAAAGCTCCCTTTACCGAGCAGATGCCACATTTGCTCCAACTGCCGGGCGATCAACTGACCAAAGCAGGCATGAACGCTGGACGAGGTGAAGAAATCACCCTGCTTCCCAATCCTGGTCCGCGCCGAAGTATAATAACCGTGTTGAGGGTGATAAAGCGCCAGATTCATGAATTCCGCGAAAGACAGGCCCTGTGACGCGTCAATCTGGCGAGATATTTCTTTGAGCAGTTCCGGCTTATGATTTTCTTGCATAATAATCCCCGGTGGAGTTGAGGGCGGGATTATAACCACTGCCTGAGGTAAAGACAACCCTTTTGGTCGGCAAATAGTCACTCACAGAAAAAGCCCTCAAATGGCGCAATCGGCCACAACCCATCTGCGCGAGTGATGAACGCGCTTCCCGTCAGTTCAATTTGACCCTCGTGCCTCACAACTCTTGAACTCAAGGTGGATTCATGCCATTATTGTCAGCTGGCAAGGATTTGTGCTGAAGAGCATCTCAACGTTCAAATATTATTGGAGAAAAAGCTTTATGGCGATCATCACTATTTCCCGTCAAATGGGCAGCGGCGGCATCCCTATTGTTCAGCAGGTGGCAGAGGATCTCGGCTACAGCCTGATCGATGGCGATGCCATTAAAGAAGTTGCTTCCGATTATGACTTAACCGACGAAGCCCTTCAGCAGATTGACGAAAAACCTCCGGCATTCGTTGAAAATATTGATCGGCAGATTGAGTTGAACATGAACCGTATTCAGCTCATTGTTCTGGAAAAAGCCCTTGAAGGAAACGTTGTCATTTACGGCCGCGGTGGCCAGGACCTGCTTCCCGAGATCACCAGCGTCTTTCGTGTCCGGGTTATCGCCCCCTTTGAGGAACGAGTTGAACGCTGGGCGGAACGTGAGTGGATCGATCCCGACCTGGCCAGGTCGCTGGTCCGCAAGAGTGACCAGCAACGGGCCGGCTTTATCAAATACTATTTCGACCGCGAATGGGATAGCCCCATTGAGTACGATCTGGTGATCAACACCTCGCGCGTCTCCAATGAAACCGCTGTGACCTTGATCGAAACCGCTATTAAGGATCCGTATCTGGTTGAAAAGGAACATCTCTGTAAAGCAAAAATCAGGGACCTGATTATTCAGAAAAAAATTCAGATTGCCCGTCTGGCCGATGAACGTATCGAGGACATCTGGTTTAATATCGAGGTTGTCGACTGTCGTGTCACCCTCTCCGGGCATGTTTACAGCGAAGCGGAAAGACAAGCGGCGATTGATGATGCCCAACAGGTTGAAGGGGTCATCGACGTCAAGGATCAGCTGAAAATCGTCAACTATTAAGCTTTACAGTGACGGCTGACATAACAAAACAGCAAAACGCCGGCAATGCCGGCGTTTTGCTTAATCATTGAAATCTATTCCCAAGAGTAAGGAGTTTTTTACATGGCTGGACACAGCAAATGGGCCAACATTAAACACCGCAAAGGAGCTCAGGACGCCAAGCGGGGTAAAATATTTACCAAACTCATCAAAGAAATCACCATTGCGGCAAAAATCGGCGGTGGCGACCTTGAAGCCAATGCCCGCCTGAGACTGGCGATCGACAAAGCCAAACAGTCGAACATGCCGAAAGACAATATCGATCGGGCTATCAAGAAAGGGACCGGCGATCTCGACGGCGTCACTTATGAAGAAGGTATCTTCGAAGGCTACGGACCTGGAGGGGTCGCCGTCATTGTTGAGTTCATGACCGACAATCGCACCAGAACCGTCGCTGAAGTCCGCCATGCTTTCAGCAAGTACGGTGGCAGTCTGGGAGTCAGCGGCTCTGTCGCTTTCATGTTCGACCGCAAAGGGCAGCTCATCTTCACCGACGATAATGATTTCGACACAATCTTTGAAGCCGCACTTGAAGCCGGGGCTGAAGATGTCAAGGAAGAAGATGGCGTTATCGAAGTCATTACCGACCCGGCTGAATTTGAGACGGTCAAAAACAGTCTTGAACAGCAGGGATTAAAATACCAATCAGCCGAAGTCACCATGATTCCCCAGAACATGAACCCGGTTGAAGGCAAGCAGGCAGAATCGTTGATGAAAATGCTCGACGTCCTTGAAGACAACGATGATGTCCAGAATGTTCATGCCAACTTTGACATCTCGGATGAAGAGATGGAAAAGATCATGGGTTGAGGGCTGCCATCTGCCATGCGCATACTCGGCATTGACCCCGGAAGCAAGGCAACGGGTTACGGCTTCATCGACCAACAGGGCAACCGGCTGATTCACCTCGATAACGGGACTATCTTTACCCGCAGCCAGGATGCCCTGGCTGAACGCTTGCAACTCATTTATCTGGGACTCTGTGAGCTGATTGAGCGCTTCCAACCACAGGCGGTAGCGGTGGAACAGGTCTTCCTGGCACGCAATCCGGCTTCTGCGCTGAAGCTGGGACATGCGCGGGGTGTCGCATTGCTGGCCGGCATCAACGCCGGTCTGCCGGTCGCCGAGTATTCCGCCCTGCAGGTCAAAAGTGCCGTTGTCGGCTATGGTCGGGCCGGAAAAAACCAGGTCCAGCAGATGACCAAAACATTACTGAACCTTCCCGAGATCGCCCAGGAAGACGCGGCTGATGCTCTTGCCGTCGCGATCTGTCATGCCCACAGCCACCATCTGGACGCTCGGACACAGGCTGCGCAACTGAAGGGTAAAGGCTTATCATGATCGCCATGTTGACAGGTGAAATTGCCCACCGCAGTCCGGAGCAGATCGTTGTAGATGTCTCAGGGGTTGGCTACCGCCTGCAGATCCCCCTGTCAACATTCTATACCCTGCCGGAAAGCGGACCGGTCAAACTACAGGTTTACACCCACGTCAAAGAGGATGCAATCCAGCTCTTCGGTTTTTCCTGTACGGCAGAACGGGATCTCTTCACCCTGTTGATCTCAGTCTCCGGGGTAGGCCCGAAGCTAGCCATCACTATTCTTTCCCACATGCCGGTTGATGAACTCGCTCAAGCCTTGAGTCAGGGAGATATCCCCCGCCTGACGACAATTCCCGGAATCGGCAAAAAAAGTGCTGAACGCCTGGTTCTGGAACTTCAGGACAAGGCGACCCAATATGCTGTTGCCGCGGCGCTTTCGCCCGGAACAGCAGCCGGTCAAGTGGTCGGAGCCGAGGATCACCACCAAGACGCACTGTCGGCACTGGTGAACCTGGGGTATAAAGAGGCCCTGGCAAAAAGGGCCCTGAAAAATCTAGCTCCGGCTCCGGGGGCGTCTCTTGAGGAGATTCTCAAAGCGGCTTTACAGATTTTACTGAAGTAATCGGGAGTTTTGATGAGTGACCGCCTGATCAGTGCAGAGGAACAACCTGAAGAGAACCACCTGGAAATCGGTCTGAGGCCCAGGTCTCTCAGTGAATACGTTGGCCAGACGAAGGCCAAGAAAAATCTGCAGATTTTTATTGATGCTGCGCGCAATCGCCAGGAAGCCCTGGACCATGTTCTTTTCTTCGGTCCACCCGGACTGGGAAAAACCACCCTGGCCAACATCATCGCCCAGGAAATGGGGGTCAGCATCAAAAGTACATCCGGGCCGGTGATCGAAAAAACCGGTGATCTGGCAGCCGTCTTGACCAATCTTGAAGAGGGTGATGTCCTTTTTATTGATGAGATTCATCGCCTGTCCCCTGTCGTAGAAGAGATCCTTTACCCGGCGATGGAAGACTACCAACTCGACATCATGATCGGCCAGGGCCCTTCGGCGCGAACAATCAAGCTGGATATCCCCAGGTTCACGCTGGTCGGTGCGACCACCAGAGCAGGATTGCTCTCATCGCCGCTACGCGACCGTTTCGGCGTTATCAGCCGCCTGGAATTTTACTCGCATGACGAACTGACCACGATTGTTAAACGCAGCGCCGGCATTCTCAACATTCATATCGACGCCGAAGGTGCGCGCGAAATCGCCCGTCGCAGTCGGGGGACGCCACGCATTGTCAATCGTCTGCTGCGCCGGGTTCGCGATTTTGCTGAGATCGAAGGTGATGGCAGAATAACCCGCGAACTGGCCGACAGTTCGCTCCAACGGCTCGAAGTTGACCATCAGGGCCTTGATTATATGGATCGACTGTTGCTCGTTTCCATTATTGACAAGTTTGCCGGGGGGCCCGTGGGCCTCGATACTCTGGCAGCGGCGATTGGTGAAGAGCGCGACACGATTGAGGATGTGATTGAGCCCTACCTGATTCAGCAGGGCTTTCTGAATCGCACCCCACGAGGCAGAGTTGCCACTGAGAGCTGCTACAAACACTTTCAGCGTCCGTTGGATCAATCCCGTAACAGCGGCCCACTATTCGCTTGATGCCGACACCAAAGCAGAATAATCAGTTGCTCAACAAATTTGCTCAGCAGCTGGCTACCTGGAGCACAGAGATCATTGAAAAGGGGCGAACCCCGTTCCGTCGGGTCGAAACTTACCCGGAGGTTACCACATCCATCGGACCGGTACGAATTCCCCTGGTTCTCTGGATTAATCGACAGAGCATGATGACCGGAGGGATTATCCTCCTCCCTCGCGAAAATCTTGAGGAAACCCTTGAACAGGGCAGGCACTGTGCACTGGCTCTCGGTCTTAAATACTTTGTTACCTGGGAAAAAAACCGGGTGCGCACCTGGAAAATCTGTCCCCAGGACCTATTCGAATATCAGGTTTTAACCCTCAACAACCCCGAGCACCCGGAAACGTTCCGTTTTATCCTCGAAGACCTGTTCGAATCCCTCAAATTGACCATAGTCATGGATCCCATAGCGCCGGCCGATCTATGTGCCAGTTATTTCGTCAACCTTTATCGGGCCACCCTGCAAAAAGCCCTGCCGTCAACCATTGAAACATACCGCAGCCAGCGGGAGGACGACGACAGCACGCAGGCGGACAATATTGATCTCTGTGCGCAGGAAGCCAATCGTCTCACCCTGTTGCAAATCATCAGTCTACTTCGGTTCGATCTAATGCCCACGTCGATCCTGCCGGAAAAGCTGGAGCAGGCCCTTACCCTTTCACTGTCCCAGCTCCCGAAGATTCTTCAACACAATCTTACCCTCAACAAACTGACTGCGCCGCCCGATTTGGCATTGGAGGCTGCAGTCGCTTACCACCACCTTATCTTGCGCCTGCGTCAATTATCCTGGGCAAAGAACCCTGAGCGTGTCAGCGCGAGCCTCATGGGCCTCAGCCGCAACTGGTTCCCTCAACAGCCCTCACCAGGCTCGGACTGCTCAATCGACCTCCATCCCCTCACTCCATCGCTTGAGGAAGAAAGGGAATTTATTCTCTCTGACTCACCGTCTTTATTAGCTTTATCGGCACTTCTGCAGTGCAGTTCCGGTCGGACACGAACGGAATTTGTCTTTGGCCACGCCCTGATCCTCAATCAACACATGCTCCCCCATGGAACTGTCAGCGCCCGACTAGTAAACAACCGACCCATCTCGGCCCAGGAGCGTAGCGAATTTTCAACCCAGTTACGACAGTCATGGCCACACCGGCGCTTTAAAATCAGAACCGGTCAACCTCTATGGCTATGGGAGTTCATCCATCTTCTCGGAGTATCTCATCCCGGCCAACAACTGCGGATCGAAATTCCGCAGGCGGCCTTGCACACAGCATTAACCGGCCCGGTCTGGACTCTGCTGAGCGAATTCTTCCGCCTTGAGACAATCACACCGAAAGAAACCGTTCTGCTTGTGAGCCTTTCCCGCCAGGACCAGGCGGATAGTCCTGTAGCCGTATGTCATCCTGAAGGGATACGCGAGGTTGATCCCACAACTGAACAACTGCGATTCAGAAATCAGTTGCTGCTGGCTCTAGCGCTTCCGGAAGATATCTACCGAGTCATCGAAGACCAGCTTGTCTGGCCGCCCCCCCGGAGTTGGGATGATTTTGCGCAGAAAGAGCTGGCAGCCTATGCTAAAACCCGCTTTTTCCAGTTCATGCAGAGAATCGTCGCCCCCGGTGAGTTATCCGTTTCGGAAGCTCATGAAAAAGCAGATAGCGACGCTTTCTTGATCCCCGTACCGGAAGCGCGCATCCTCAAGCAGTTGGCCAGAGTAGAGAAATCCATTGAAAAAAGACCAGAGACCCCTTCAGTTGACCAGCTCCTCGCCGAGATGCTTCATTGCCCACACCTTACAACGCTGGAGTTGGATGAGGTCACGACGACAGGACCAAAAACCCCGAAAAAGTCGACAATTGACAAACGATTTCGCGACTACCTTGTTCAACAGGCCAGAGCTTACGGAGTTCCGAATTTCCCCGATCAGTATCTCTATTTTCTCGATCAGCCCGAGATGTGCGACTATCATCTGGACCCGCCGCTAACGCTCAAAAGCCGTTTCTTAGGTCAGTTTTCCCTTGAAAACGACGACGGACGCGTTATCGAAGGGTATGGCGAGGAACTGGAACAAGCGCTGATATTCTGCGCCCAGGCGGGCAAACACAAGGTGACGCTGCCGACAGACAGGGAGCAGATCAACTTGTTGTTACAGTATTATCACAAAGACCTTAATCTTCTTTATGAGCACATGAAAAACCTCTGCTTTGGCGAGATTGCCAACCCCAAAGAAGCCCATAAAACTCTGAATATGGCCTGGAAAAAACTTCTCCTCCCTGAAATCGAATGGTTTAAGAATTGACAAACGCCCTGGGGCAGATGAAGATGGTTTATTCCTTTGCCTGAGAATCTGCAATTCACCAGAGAAGCGGGGATTTTTTGTCAGCGCAGGACTGGCGGATACCAGCAGATTGGCACAAATCCATGACGGGACAGGCAAGAGATAAGCCCAACCTTGCGGGGAGGTTTGAAGGTGATCTTGAAGCTGCTATAATTTCAAGGAGTTTTGATTCCATTCACCCTGATGGAGAGGAGTTTCTCATGCTGGAAATCGTCGAAAAAACGTTGCTGACAGGAATCGGAGTTTTAGCCGTCACCCAGAAGAAAGCCGAAGAGTTAATTGATGATCTCAAAGAACGCATGAATCTCAGCGAAGAAGAAGGAAAAAAACTTCTGGAAAAATTACGCAGTGCGGCTAAAGACAATCAGGTAAAGCTGGAAGAGCTGGCTCAGGAGGAAGTCAAAAAGGCCTGCGAACGTATCGGCGTTGTTACGCTTGAGGACTTTGAGAAACTTCAGCGTAAAGTGGCCCAACTTGAAAAGCAATTTAAAACCCAGGCGCCTTGATATTCTCTGGACTGCATGTTGCCATTCACACGCATTAACCGCAATATCCGCTCGCTCAAACGCTACCGGCAGGTTCTCGGTGTTCTCATCACATACGGCTTCGGGCACATTGTCGAACAACTCAATATTGATTATTACATTGAGCTGGGAAAACGCATCGTCTCTCTGGGTACGGTTTCCAGGGATCTGGAACGCCTGACCCAGGGAGCGCGCATCAGATTGGCCCTCGAAGAGTTGGGGCCGACATTCATCAAACTCGGGCAGCTGTTGTCGACCCGCCCGGACATCGTACCTGCCGATGTGATTGAAGAGCTGAAAAAACTCCAGGATCACCTTCCCGCAGTCCCCCCGGAAGAGATTATGGCCCGGGTTCACGCGGAGCTGGGATATCCCGTTGAAGAACTTTTTCAGCATTTTGATCAAACTCCACTGGCAACAGCCAGCATCGCCCAGGTTCATCGCGGCACTTTAAAAACCGGTGAAGAGATCGTATGCAAAGTCCGCCGCCCGGGCATCGAAGCAATCATAGAAACCGACGTCGATATTATGATCGGCCTGGCCTACCTGGTTGAAAAACATCTTCCCGGTGGCAACCTCTATGACCCTATCGGCGTGGTGAAGGAGTTCCGTCGCACAATCAACCGGGAGCTGGATTTCTCGCGTGAAGGCCGGACGATCGATCGATTCGCGGAAAACTTCAGCGCTGACGACAGCGTGCGCATTCCGCGGGTGTACTGGGATTACACCGATCGCTCGGTTCTGACCCTGGAATATATTCAAGGGATCAAGATCTCACGGCTGGAAGATTTGAAAAATGCCGGCTACGACCTGCAAGCCATTGCCCGTAACGGCGCTGACAATTTTTTAAAACAGGTCTTTGTTCACGGCCTGTTCCACGCTGATCCCCATCCGGGCAACATTCATGTACTCCCGGATAATGTCATCTGTATCTTTGATTACGGGATGATTGGGCGTCTTGATGACGACATCAAGCTGCAACTGACAGAACTGCTGTTATCCGTGCTGCGCAAAGATGTGGATCATATTATTTCGCAACTCCTCTACTCCGGTGATCTGCACGACGATGGAAACCTGAAGAACTTAAAACGTGACCTGACGGAATTTATCGATGACTACTACGATATTCTTTTACAGGATCTCAAAGTCGGCAGGCTTCTGCTGGATTTCATAGAGATCCTAACCGAGTACCGCATTAAATTCCCGTCCAACCTCATGTTGCTTTCCAGGGCGCTGATTGCCATGGAGGGGATCGGCAGGCAACTGGATCCGGATTTCAACATGGTTGAACAGTTGAAACCCTTTGCTGAACAGATTGTCAAGGAACGTTACTCACCTCTCAACATGGCCAAAGAGGCAACCCGCACAGTTCAGGGCTATCAGGCCCTGGGGAAAAGCCTGCCCAAGGACATCAAAGCATTTATCAACCGGATAAATCGTAATAAATTCAAAATAGATCTGGAGCATCAGGGGCTTGAACGCCTGATCAATGATCTGGATAAATCCACCAACAGAATTTCATTCAGCTTGGTTATCGCCTCTTTAATTATCGGATCGTCGCTGATTATGCAGACAGACAAGGGACCGATGATCTTCGGTTTTCCGGTGCTCGGACTTCTGGGTTACTGTGTCGCCGGCTTTCTGGGGTTTGGGCTGGCCATCGCCATCCTGCGCTCGGGACGAATGTAGTTAGTTAACATCCGGAAACTCTGTAAGCCAAACGGTGCGTTTCTGATTTGGAAAGATGTTATTTTTTCTGGATCAAGGATATCAAGCATTTGTGCGGAGGCGTAGTCCTTTACGCCGCACAAGCAAATGCGTGGATTGACACCGGGCGGATGAAAAAGGGTACTTTCCGGACAGAAACCAGTTAAGTGTGTTCAATAGGTCACAGCAGGCATCGAAAAACGTGACAAGTTGCAACATAATTTAACAACAAACCGGCCTATCAAGATAGCACTCTAATAGTTTCAACCACTTATCTATCAAATAGAATTGGCCGGGATATTGCATAAATGTTGAAGACTTTCAAACTAATAGATTGGTTTATATAAATGATACTTCAACACACTCTCAACAAAACGGTCTCAATTTCCGGCATTGGCCTTCATAGTGGCGCCCGTATCAACCTGACATTAAGACCCGCCACGGCAAATACCGGAATAGTGTTTCATCGTACCGATGGTGATCAGGTCGTCGATATCAAGGCCTGCTCGGAAAACGTTGTTGATACCCGCATGGCAACTGTTCTTGGCTCTCGTGGCCTGACTGTATCGACGATTGAACATTTTATGGCGGCATTGGCAGCTTACGGCATTGACAACCTGCACGTCGATATTGACGGCCCGGAAGTGCCCGTACTCGATGGCAGCGCAGCACCTTTCATCCGTGAAATCCAACAGGCAGGGATTCGCACCCTCGACAGGTGTCGTAAATTTATTGCCATTCGTAAGCCGCTGGAAATTATTGAAGGAGAAAAGCGCATCAGCATTATTCCTTCACGTTTTTTTCGTATTTCGTTCGACATTGCTTTCGACCATCCGGCTATTTCGGTTCAGAATTTCAGTATGAAATTCAGTACCGAAACGTTCTGTAAAGATATCGCAGAAGCACGGACATTCGGCTTCCTGCACGAAGTTGAATATCTCAAGGCGAACGGACTGGCCCGTGGTGGATCCCTGGAAAACGCGGTTGTTATCGACAATAACGGAGTCATGAACCCGGAGGGACTGCGCTTCAGCAATGAGTTTGTGCGGCATAAAATCCTTGATGCCTTTGGTGATTTCAGCTTACTGGGAGCACCCCTCCTGGGTCATATCCGGGCATTCAAGGCCGGTCACGACCTTAACGCCAAAATGGTTCGCCTGATTGAGGAAAACCCGTCTCATTGGACCTACGTGGAATTCAGTGAGCAGGCGATCAAAGAAGCCAAACGTTTCAATTCAAAAGCTTTTGCAATAGACCTCGCCTGGAACAAGGCTTAAAACAACAAATATACTTCACTAAAAAAGCGGCCGGTTGGCCGCTTTTTTTTATATTTACTTCCAATTCTCCCCTGTCGTGCTTGTGTTGCCTTAAAGGATTCTATAGAATCTTTACCTGCTTTGACCCCATATTTCAGCAGGCATAAGCATGGCAACAGAATCTCCAAAATCTGAATCATCTCAGAAAACCCGGCGCAAACGTCGCGAATGGGTTTTGATAATTTTTGCAATTTTACTGCTGATTTTAATCCCTCAGCTGGAAAATCGGCTGGTTGAACTGACGTCACAATTGCCGATCAGCAATAGCATTATCGCTCTGGCAGTGATTAACCTGAATATCCTGCTGGTTCTGCTTTTTCTTTTCCTGATTTTCAGAAACCTGTTCAAACTCATTCTTGAACGCCGTAAAGGGGTTCCGGGAGCGAAACTCAGGAGCAAGCTGGTTGGTGCTTTTATCGCCCTTTCTCTGGTTCCGACCATGCTGCTGTTTTTTGTCTCAGCCGGATTTATCAGCAGCAGTATCGATAACTGGTTTAACAATCAGGTCGAACTGGCTCTGGATGAATCTTTGGATGTCGCCCAGACCTATTATCGTAACTCAGAAGCCAACGCGCTCTATTATGCTGATCAGCTGAGCCATCGCATCAAGGAGGGGAAATATCTGAATGAAGAGAATCTCCCGCAGCTGCGGCAGTTGATCAAAACCAAACAGGAAGAATATAACTTGGGAATTGTTGAGGTTTTTTCTGCTACCCACGAAGAACTGGTCAGGGTAGCAAACCCCAAGCTCCCGATCATTGAAATTACTGCAGCAACCTCAGATCCGGTACGAGAAGGGCTTCAGGGCATCCGTTTTTCTCAAATCACACCTGTTGGTCAGGCCGACCTGATTCGCGGCATCGTACCGATTCAGTCGAACTGGAACCCGAAAGATATCGTCGGGGTTGTGGTTGTCAACTACTACGTCCCCTATTCTCTGATCAACAAAATGAAGGAGATTGCCAATTCCGTTGATCAGTACAAGACAACGAAATCAATTAAAGGGCAGATCCAACAGAGTTACGTCGTGGTTCTACTGCTCATTGCTCTGATTATTATTTTCCTTGCTACCTGGTTCGGTTTTCATCTGGCCAGAGGGATCACCGTGCCGATTCAGGAACTGGCGACCGCAACGACCCGGGTTGCAGCCGGTGACCTTGATATTCAGTTGGAGACCCGCAGCACGGACGAAATCGGAACCCTGGTCAACGCCTTCAACAAGATGACGGCCGATTTGCGTCAGGGACGCATTGAAGTTGATCTGGCCAATCAGGAGCTCCAGAATTCGAACCTTGAACTTGACCGACGGCGCACATACATGGAGATTGTCCTCGCCAATGTGACTGCTGGGGTTATTTCAATCGATCGCAACGGGCTTCTCACGACCGTCAACAAATCGGCTGAAAACCTGCTGCTTTTCAAAGCTGATGAAGTAATCGGTAAAGATTTTCGTGAGGTCATTCCCAACAGGTATCTGCCCAAGATTATGGAGCTGCTCAAAGAGCTGTTTTACGCTGAAAAAGGAACCGTCCGGCAACAGTTGACTATACCGATCGGCAACGATAAATACACGCTCATGGTCAATCTGACCACTCTGCGAGACAAGAACAATAACTTCGTCGGGACGGTGGTCGTTTTCGATGACCTGACGCAACTGTACAAAGCACAGAGAATGGCTGCCTGGAGAGAGGTTGCACGGCGGATAGCCCACGAAATCAAGAATCCCCTGACGCCAATCCAATTATCGGCACAGCGGCTGCGACGGCGCTATCTGGACAAGTTCGCGGATGATGATCACGTTTTTGATGATTGCACGAAAATGATCAGCAATCAGGTCGACGAATTAAAAAATCTGGTCAATGAATTTTCCAACTTTGCCCGTATGCCTGCAACCAAGCCGAGCATGAACAACCTGAATAACGTGATTGATGAATGCCTGGCATTATATGTCGAGGCCCACAAAGATATCTCCTTTAGCAAAAACCTCTACAGCTCATTGCCTGACACAAAATTTGATCGCGAACAGATCAAAAGAGTGATCATCAATCTCCTCGAAAATGCCATCGCTGCGGTAGCAGATGATGGGAAAATCACAGTCGGCACAGGCTACAACAGTGAACTTAAAATTATCACCTTGTCGGTAGCTGACAATGGTTGCGGTATTCCAGCAGAAGACAAAACGCGTCTTTTCGAACCCTATTTTTCTACCAAGAAGACCGGAACAGGACTTGGTCTGGCTATCGTTTCGACAATAATCGCTGATCACAACGGCTATATTCGCGTTCGTGACAACACCCCTAAAGGATCACTATTCATTATTGAACTGCCAGTGACATCAAATGCAGCCTAAGCTTCAAGGAGCTTGTTGATATGAAAAATATTCTCATCGTCGACGATGAAAAAACTATTTGTCAGAGCCTAGACGGCATTCTCTCTGATGAAGGCTTTCACACCTCCATTGCCACCAGCGGAGAAGAATGCCTCGAGCTCATTCAGGAGGAAAACCCTGACTTGATCTTACTGGATATCTGGATGCCCGGAATTGACGGCCTGGAGACGTTAAAACGGATAAAACAACTCAGGCCTAACCAGCTGATCATCATGATGAGTGGTCACGGAACTATCGAAACAGCTGTCAAGGCAACACGTCTCGGGGCCTTTGATTTCATTGAAAAGCCGTTATCGCTGGAAAAAGTGCTGTTATCCATTCAGAACGCCATGAAAATCGGCCAACTGGTCGCGGAAAATAAAGCGCTTAAAGAAAAGATCGGTCGCGATTACCAGATGGTGGGCGAAAGCCCAGCAATTGATCAACTCAAACAACAGATCAAGCTGGCAGCACCGAGTTCCGGATGGGTCTTGATCACCGGAGAGAATGGAACCGGAAAAGAACTTGTTGCCCGAGCCATTCACCAGCATTCCAAACGGACCGATAAACCCTTCGTTGAAGTCAATTGCGCGGCGATTCCCGAAGAATTGATCGAATCAGAATTATTTGGCCATGAGAAAGGCGCCTTTACCGGAGCGACAGCCGCGCGTAAAGGCAAATTCGACCAGGCCAACAGCGGCACATTGTTTCTCGATGAAATTGGTGATATGAGCCTGAAAACTCAGGCAAAGATATTGCGAATTCTTCAGGAACATAAATTTGAGAGGGTGGGTGGAAATAAGACGATCGAAGTCGACGTCAGGGTTATTGCCGCGACCAACAAAGACTTACAAGAAGAAATTCAGGCCGGAAATTTCCGTGAAGACCTCTTCTTCCGCCTCAATGTCCTGCCGTTCTTCGTGCCGCCACTGCGCCAGCGTAAAGATGACATTCCCCGCCTCTGTCGGCATTTTTTAAAGTATTTTTGCAGTAAGGAGAGCCGTGAAATTAAAACAATGACCGACGAGGCGCTCAAGGCGTTGATGAATTACAATTGGCCAGGCAACGTCAGAGAGCTGAAAAATCTTATTGAACGGCTTGTGATAATGATTCCAGGACGGGAGATCCAGGTCAGCGACCTGCCTCACGGAATCTACTCATCAGTTTCCCAGGGCAGTCCAACTCAAGAGCAGGAGAGCCCAGACCTACCTGACTCCTACCGTGAAGCTAAAGAAATTTTTGAAAAACAGTTCCTGATTGAAAAACTGCGAAAGAATAATTGGAATGTATCTAAAACAGCGGAAGAAATCGGACTGGAACGCTCAAATCTGCATCGAAAGATCAAAAACTACCAAATCGAAGCTGGTCAATAATCGGATGTTTTCTTCGAAAAAGTAATGATCTGCTATTACCGCTCAAAAAAACAGCGCCCCCACCTTTTAAGAGATGGGGGCGCTTGAAATAATTTCGGCGGCGACCTACTTTCCCACATCGTCTCCAATGCAGT
>JAFGEL010000098.1 GCA_016931615.1 Desulfuromonadales bacterium | reverse complement strand
TGCGGGCGCGTGGATTGAAACCAGGCGAAGAAGTCGTGAATTTTGCTATGCCCGGTGGTCGCGCCCCATGCGGGCGCGTGGATTGAAACAAGTATATATGTCGACTGCAAAGACTAAAGTCTACGTCGCGCCCCATGCGGGCGCGTGGATTGAAACGGTCAGACCGTTGTTCTAGATGACGGAAGCTTGTCGTCGCGCCCCATGCGGGCGCGTGGATTGAAACAACTGGGCCTTTTTTATGGGCGACTACAACCAGACAAGTCGCGCCCCATGCGGGCGCGTGGATTGAAACGTGGTCGTCTAGTGTGCTGATAATTGCTTGCTGGCGTCGCGCCCCATGCGGGCGCGTGGATTGAAACACCGCCAGCGCCCTGGGTGAAACAACCCAAAAAGGTCGCGCCCCATGCGGGCGCGTGGATTGAAACAAATGTGTCGCACCTCAATTGATAGGCCGGACTTGTCGCGCCCCATGCGGGCGCGTGGATTGAAACCAGTCAGGGTAGAGAATGCGGCTTTGAAACTTAAGCCACTCTCCTTGCAGGAGTGTGTACACTTTGGGTTGGGCAGTCTCGGAGGGCTGTTCCTATTTGTTTTACATACAGCTAACCCCTCAAAGAGATTTATCTGCACAACTTGTTAAACTTCATCTCTGGGATATTCTTTAACCATAAATATTGATATGAATTCCGCCTGCAGCATGTGGAAGGGACAATACTTTCAAGTTCAAAAGGAGAACGCCATGGGAATGGGAAAAGACTATCCGGGCTATTTTGAGCAACTGCAGAATAGAATGGGTCTTGTCGGTCAGGAACTGCCGGGGGTCATGTCCGGGTTCGGTCAGTTGCACAAGGCATCGATTGAAGGTGGTGCGTTAAGTACGAAAACCAAGGAGTTGATCGCCTTGGCGATTGCCATCACCGTGCGTTGTGACGGTTGTATCTCGTTTCATGTCCATGATGCCTTGAAATCCGGAGTGACCAGAGAGGAAATCCTTGAGGCCATCGGTGTTGCTATCCTGATGGGTGGTGGCCCGGCTGTTGTCTATGGCTGTGAGGCCCTGGAGGCATTGGAACAGTTCGAAAAAGCCGGGATAAGTTGATATCCGACTGTGCTTATTCAAACGTCTTTGTGCAAGAGTAGGTCGCTGTGTTTGAGGATTTTCCCTTGACAGTGCCGATTCGCATCGCTATAGTTCGCGTTTGCGGCGCAACGGCTGCGTGCGCAGTTTCCGTTTATTATTTTCAGGGAGAATGTCAACAATGTATGCGGTGATCAAGACCGGAGGAAAACAGTACAAAGTTTCCGAAGGCGACCTTTTCAAGGTCGAAATGGTCGAGGGCGCAGTGGGTGATACCATTGAACTCGATCAAGTCCTCATGGTCGGTGGCGCAGAGGTTAAACTCGGAACACCTCTCGTACCAGGTGCCAAAGTCAAGGCACAGATCGTTGCTCAGGAAAAAGACAAGAAAATACTTGTTTTTAAGTCCAAGCGGCGTGGAGGTAATCGTAAGAAATACGGCCACCGTCAACCCATTACCCGACTTAAAGTCGCGGCAATCGAAGCTTAAGGAGGCGATCTCATGGCTCATAAGAAAGCTGCCGGTAGTTCCAGAAATGGTCGTGACAGTGTCGGTCAACGGCTTGGAGTCAAGCGTTTTGGCGGTCAGCAAGTGACCGCTGGTTCAATTCTGGTCCGTCAGCGCGGAACAACGTTTCATCCCGGCAACAATGTTGGTTGCGGCAAGGACTACACGTTGTTTGCACTGATTGATGGTGTGGTGACGTTCGAAACCAAAGCCAAGGGACGTAAGCATATCAGTGTCTACGCGGCCTGATCGAACCTGACTGCGGATTGAGAAACCCGGTGCTGATTGCTCAGTGACCGGGTTTTTCTCTTTGGGGGAAACTGTAATAAAATCTGCTGTGTCCGATATTGAATATAGCTGTCAAGCGCGCAGCGGATTCTTTGCTGATCGTTTTTATTAAAGCTGATGCTGAACAGAGAAGACTATGAAGTTTGTTGATCAGGTCAGGATTGAAGTCAAAGCAGGCGATGGCGGACGTGGTTGTGTGTCGTTTCTGCGGGAGAAATTTATTCCCAAAGGTGGCCCTGATGGTGGTGACGGTGGTCGGGGTGGGCACGTCTATTTTGTCGTCGATGAAGCTCTTTCGACCCTGCTTGACTATCGTTACATGCATCACTACAAAGCCCAGAATGGTGCTCCGGGACTGGGGAAAACCAAGCATGGGAAAAATGGTGAATCGCTTGAATTGCGGGTTCCTCCGGGGACACTGGTTTATGATGATGAAACGGGCGAACTGCTGGCAGATCTGACCGAGGTGGGCCAGCCTCTGTTGTTTTTAAAAGGTGGCCAGGGGGGGCGGGGCAATGCGCGCTTTGCCACCAGTACCAATCGAGCGCCAAGGCACGCCCAGCCGGGTATTCCCGGTGAGGCCAAATCGTTGCGCCTGGAGTTGAAGCTGCTGGCTGATGTCGGCCTGGTCGGTTTGCCGAATGCCGGCAAGTCAACCCTGATTTCAGCCGTCTCAGCGGCCAAGCCGAAGATCGCCGATTACCCCTTTACAACCCTGGTGCCCAACCTCGGGGTTGTCCGTTATGGTGGATTCAAGACCCTGGTCATGGCTGATATTCCCGGTTTGATCGCAGGTGCAAGTGAAGGTCAGGGGCTGGGCACGCGCTTTCTGAGACATGTCGAGCGGACCGATCTGTTTCTTCACCTGGTGGATGTGTCATCGATGCAGCAGGGCGATCCGTTTGATAATTTTCAGCTGATCAACAACGAACTCAGCCGCTATGATGACTCCCTGGCCAATAAGCCTCAACTGGTGGTTCTGACCAAAATCGATGTTACTGAGGTGCGTGAACAGGCCGAGTCGTTGAAAGAGCATTTTGAAGCTTTGGGTTATCCGGTCTTTGCCGTTTCTGCGGTGACGGGTGAGGGCTTGAATGAACTGGTTCGGGTTCTGGGCGAAGAACTGGACAGGCTTCGCGAAGCCCAAAACGAATAAACTGTCAGCGTTGGAGTTGAGGTTTTGGCGGGATTAATCTAAGTCGAGGGGTTATGCGCAAAGCATTGTTGTCACATGTCAAGCGGGTCGTGGTTAAGATCGGCAGCGGGGTTATCTCTGATGCCGCAGGTCTGGATGAAAAACAGGTCGCCGCTATATCCGAACAGGTCTGTCAGTTACTTGATCGCGGCCTGGAAGTGATAGTGGTTTCCTCGGGGGCGGTCGCGGCCGGGAAAGGTCAGCTGGGGATTCACGGGCGGCCCCAGACGATCCCTCAGAAGCAGGCGGCTGCGGCCATCGGCCAGACCAGGATTATTCGCGAGTATAAAGAGACTTTCAGAGCTCGTCATTACAACGTCGCCCAGGTCCTGTTAACCCGTGATGATTTGTCCAACCGGCGGCGTTACCTTAATGCGCGTAACACGGTGATGACGCTTCTTGAATACGGCGTTACCCCGATCGTTAACGAAAATGATACCGTTGTCGTTGAGGAGATCCGTTTCGGTGACAATGACAATCTTTCCGCTCTGGTGACGAACCTGGTCGAGGCCGATATGCTCATCATTCTTTCGGATGTCGATGGCTTCTATGACCAGGATCCGGCCGAACATGCCGAGGCCCGGCTGATTCCTGTCGTTGAGCGGGTCACGCCGGCGATTGAAGGCATGGGTGGCAAGACCAGCGGAACCCTGGGAACCGGAGGGATGTTCACCAAGCTGAAGGCGGCAAAAAAAGCAGCGCTCAGCGGTGTAGGAACGCTGATTGTGAACGGGCGCAGTCCGCAGATTCTGACCCGTATCTTTGCCGGGGAAGAGGTCGGGACCTATTTTCTGCCGGCACAATCCAAGTTGACGGCGAAAAAACACTGGATCGCCTTTTCCAAAAAACCACGCGGCAAGCTGATTATTGACGATGGCGGTAAGCAGGCAGTTGTACAAGGGGGGAAAAGCCTTCTGCCGTCGGGGATCTGCGGTGTCGATGGAGGTTTTGAGCGGGGCGACGCGGTGCGCCTGTGTGATCGGAGTGGTCAGGAATTCGCGCGCGGGGTGATCAGTTATTCTCTGGCTGAAACACTCCAGATCATGGGCAAGCAGAGCGCGGAGATTGCGAAAATTCTCGGTTATAAATACCGTGATGAGGTGATCGGCCGAGATGACCTGGTTCTGACCGGAGATGAAGGGGAGGACGGCGATTGATGAGTGTTCAAGAGGATATGCTCAGATGTGCGAAAGCGGCGCAGCAGGCCTCAAGAGTGATGGCGACCCTGTCGTCAAAAATTAAAAATGAGCTGCTCGTCAAGATGGCCGAAGGCTTGACGAACGCTCAGCGGGAATTGCAGCAGGAAAATGCCGTAGATCTGCAGCGGGCGCAGGAAAATGGTCTGACTGAGGCGATGATCGACCGTTTGAGGCTGACGCCGGAGCGGATTACGGCCATGGCCGACGGGCTGCGTGAAGTCGCCGCACTCCCTGACCCGGTGGGTGAAGTGACCGGAATGTGGCTGCGGCCTAATGGTATTCGTGTCGGACGGCAGAGAATCCCCCTGGGGGTGATCGGTATTATTTATGAGTCACGGCCGAATGTGACGGCCGACGCTGCCGGACTCTGCTTGAAAAGCGGCAATGCAGTGATTCTCAGGGGCGGATCCGAGGCGCTGTATTCCAATCGGGCGATCGGGAAAATCCTGCAACAGAGTCTTGAAGATATGAATCTGCCCAGTGAGGCCCTGCAGGTGATCACCACCAGCGATCGCCAGGCCGTGACTGAGCTGTTGAAGCTGGAGGAGCAGATTGACCTGATCATTCCCCGCGGCGGTGAAGGTTTAATCCGCTTTGTGGCTGAAAATTCCAGAATCCCGGTGATTAAACATTATAAAGGGGTGTGTCACACCTATGTCGACAGAGGCGCTGACCTGGCGATGGCCGAGCAGATCTGCATGAATGCCAAAGTTCAACGTCCGGGCGTATGTAACGCCATGGAGACGCTGCTGGTTCATCGGGACATCGCCGCCGACTTTCTGCCTCGAATAACCCAGCTGATGATCGCCGCCGGGGTGGAACTGCGCGGCTGTGAACGGGCCCGGGCCTTGTGTCCGGAAATGCTTCCGGCAAGCGAAGAGGACTGGTTTGCTGAATATCTTGACCTGATCCTGGCCGTCAGGGTGGTCGATTCCTACGAACAGGCGAGAGACCACATTCAGCGCTACGGGTCGCTGCATACCGAAGTGATCGTCACCAATGACTATCGCTGTTCCCAGCAATTTCTGCGTGAGATTAACTCCAGCGTTGTCATGGTCAACGCATCTTCACGTTTCTCAGACGGCAACCAGCTCGGCTTAGGGGCCGAAATCGGGATATCGACGACAAAGCTGCATTCCTTTGGTCCCATGGGGCTGGAAGATCTGACCACGCGAAAATTCGTCGTGCTGGGAGAGGGGCAGGTCAGAGCCTAGATTCGATGTTTGCTTTCGAATGGGCATCACCGAAAGGAATTCAACGGGGGTTTGATGCGTATCGGTCTGCTGGGGGGCACATTCAATCCGATTCATTTCGGTCATCTGCACATCGCTGAAGAAGTTATGGCCGGCTGCCGGCTCGAGCAGGTCTGGTTTATTCCCAGCTGTCACCCTCCTCACAAAACGCTCGCCGGAGAGGTCTCTTTCGCTCATCGTCTGGCCATGGTCAAAGCGGCCATCGCCGATTGTCCTCAGTTTAAGGTCTGCGACATCGAGGGTCGTCGCGGGGGCACAAGTTATTCCGTAGAGACTCTCGAACAGCTCCATGAGCTTTATCCCGAGGACGAATTCTTCTTCATCATGGGCCTTGACTCCTTTCAGGAGATCGGGCTGTGGAAAGACTACCCGCGGCTGTTTGAATTTGCCCACATCGTGGTGACGGCCCGGCCCGGGTTTTCAGGTTCTCTGAGGGAGTTCCTGCCGGTTGCTATCGCAGATCGCTTCTGCTATGATTCCGACTCCCAAAAGCTCCGGTGCGACACCGGTTTTAGCCTGATTCAAGTGACTCATACCTGTCGCGACGTTTCATCGACGGATATCCGTCTGCAGCTGTCGTTGCGACAGAATGTCGAGGGGCGTGTGCCGAGCACGGTCATTGAATATATCAAGCGCCACCAGCTTTACCACTGAAAGAGAAGGCCAACTTTGTCAACCAGCAAAATCGTCGATGCAGCAGTTGAATTTGCCCTGGATAAAAAGGGTTTCGATCTTAAACTATTTGATGTCCGTGAACTGTCTTCTTTAACCGACTTTCTGCTGATTGTGTCGGGCCGTTCCGACCGTCAGGTGAGGGCGATTGCTGAAAATATCCGGACTGAGTTCAAACATCAGCACAACCTCCTGCCGCTGGCGGTTGAAGGGGTGGATCAGGGGCGCTGGATTCTGCTTGATTACGGTGACCTGATGATTCATATTTTTCAACCTCAGGTGCGGGAGTTCTACGATCTGGAAGGACTTTGGACCGAAGCGCCCGCGATCGATTTTGAGCAGGCTGAAGCTTAGTGAAGCTCAAGCTGGTCTGTGTCGGAAAGTTGACCGAGGCCTGGCAGAAAGCGTCTGCCGATGATTATGCCGGGCGTCTGAAACACTACTGTTCACTGGACATCATTGAGCTTAAGGAAGAAAAAGGCGGGCGGAAAGGCGATGTCACCAGACTGCTCAAGCGTGAGGGGGAGCGTATCCTTGATAAGCTTCCTGCCGATGCTTGGGTCGTTCTGCTTGATGAGCGCGGCACCCAGATGAGCTCTGAGCAACTGGCTGAGCGTCTGGCGGATGCCATGTTGCACGCTGAGCGAGAGTGGTGTCTGGTGATCGGTGGTCCTTACGGGCTGGACGGGGCTGTTCGACAGCGCGCCGATCTGACGCTGTCGCTGTCAAAAATGACATTTACCCATCAGATGGCCCGGGTATTTTTGCTTGAACAACTCTATCGCAGTATGACCATTAACAGAAATGAACCCTATCATAACCGTTAGGGAATCCCTGTGTCTTGGAGGCGGACAGACCGATGGACGAAGATAGACTGGCAGAGATAAAAACGCATCTTCTGGAGATGCGTGAGGAAGTACTCAAGGAATCGGAGCGGGTTTACGCAGAATCACAGTCGTTAGGCAAGGATGGAGTCCCGGATATCGGCGACATGTCATCGAACAGTTATAATCAGGAAGTCCTGATGAACCTCAGTGAAACGCAACGTGCACGGGTGCGCGATATTGATGCGGCTCTGGAAAGGATTGATCAGGGTGTTTACGGGCTCTGTGTGCGCTGTGAGGAGGAAATTTCACCGCGGCGCCTGGAAGTCCGACCCTTTTCCCGCTATTGTATTGACTGTAAAACGGAAGTTGAAAAGTTCGGCGAATAAATAACCACGGTTTGCTCCCCGGTAGACCAGACTGGAGATGGCCATGATTGTCATTGCTCTGTTCATGTTTATTTTTATCGTTTTTGCCTTGGGGTTCCTCTACTTCTGGGGGATTAATCCCGGTGAAGTGACGGTTTTCCTGACCAGCGACCTGAGCTATACCCTGCCGACCACGATCATGTTGATCTGTGTTCTGCTGTTGGGCCTGCTGATCGGTAACGGAGTGCATATCTTCAGTGCTTTTCTGCTGTCCTTTCGTAACTGGAAAGGGGGGCGTCGCCAGAAAAAAGCTGAAGAAATCAGCAGCATCTACCGCAGTGGTGTAGGACGCCTGCTCTCCGGTGATCTGAAAAAAGCCCGGACGTTGCTACAGAAAGCTGTGGATCGTGATCCCCAGCGGGTCGACAGCCATCTGGCTCTGGCCAGTGTCGCTTTGCAGGAAGGCAATACTCAGGAAGGTATCGATCTGCTCCAGAAAGCCCGCGATCTCGATCCGAAAGGGCTAGAGGTACTGTTCAAACTGGCCACGACATTTGAAGAAGCGGGACGCCTTGAAGAGGCTATGGGAATCTATAAAGAACTGCTGTCGAGCGATGGCGATAATCGCAAGGCGATGAGGGCCCTGCGCGATATTCAGATGGATCTGGGCGCCTGGCAGGAGGCCCTGGAGTTGCAGAAGAAAATTATCAAAGTGTCGTCCGGACCCAAGGCTGATACTGAAAAGACCACTCTGCTTCACTTGCGTTACGAGGTTGCCCGGCAGAACTTTGAAAATGGTGAACGTGACCTGGCCATTGAAACCTGCCGCGATATCATCAAGAAAGATGCCGGTTTTACCCCGGCCCGGGTCACTCTCGGCGACGCCTACCGTCAGGCCGGACGTAACGAGGAGGCCGTCAGGATTTATCAGGATGGCTATAAGGCGCTCAAGAAGAGTGTTTTCCTCGCTCGCCTTGAAGACCATTATCTGCACGCTGAAGACCCGGCTGCCCTGCTGGCCTTTTACCGCAGTCAGATGCAGGCCGACGCCGAGGATCTGCTTTTGAAACTTTATCTCGGCCGCCTGTGCCTGAGGCTGGAGATGGTCGATGAGGCGATGCAGCATCTGACCGATCTGGAAACCAGCAATGTCGAGTTTACCAAACTGCACCTGCTTCTGGCTGAAGCCCAGCGGCGCCGGAATCATATTGAAGAAGCTGTGAGCGAATACCAGAAAGCTTTGGGTATCGATCATCACCTACGCCTCGGCTTTGTGTGTGAAAGCTGTAATGCGAAGTTTTCAGAGTGGCACAGTCGGTGTCCCGAATGTAAAACCTGGGATTCTCTGGTGCTGCCGGAACGTAAACAGATTCAGGACGCCAAACTGCTGGAAGAACCTAAAATGATTCCCCATGGCGCCCGGGAGGAATAGATGACATCCGCTCCGGTTGCGCTGGTTATCCTTGATGGTTGGGGAATCAGCGAAGATTGTAATAATAATGCCGCCTGTCAGGCTCGCACTCCGGTTCTTGATGGTCTGCGTGAGAATTGGCCGGTCAGCCGTTTAGCGACCTCGGGCCGTAATGTCGGTTTGCCGGATGGGCAGATGGGAAACTCGGAAGTCGGGCATTTGAATATCGGTGCGGGGCGCATTATCTATCAGGATCTGAGCCGTATCAGCCTGGCGATAGAGGACGGCAGCTTTTTTGACAATCAGGCCCTGAAAAGGGTCTGCGAACGACTTGTTGTTTCCGGCGGCAAGTTGCACCTGCTCGGCCTGCTCTCCGATGGCGGGGTTCATTCGCACAATACCCATCTCTACGCTCTGGTTCGTCTGGCCCGTGACGCCGGAGTTAAAGATGTCTGTATCCATGCGTTCCTTGATGGTCGCGACACCCCTCCTCAGAGCGGAAGTGATTATCTGCAACAGTTGGAAACTGAACTGGCCGACATCGGCTTGGGGCGGATTGCGACGGTTACCGGGCGTTACTGGGCGATGGATCGGGATAATCGCTGGGAACGGATCGAGAAAGCTTACCGGGCACTGACAGAGGGTTCAGGGCAGATTGCGGAATCCGCAGCCGAAGCGATAGAAAAGGCCTATGCCGCAGGACAGACCGATGAGTTCGTGGCTCCCTGGGTGATCGGCAAGCCCGGCACGATTGATGATGATGACGGCGTCATCTTTTTCAATTTTCGCGCCGACCGGGCGCGTGAGATGACCCGGGCGTTGACCCTCAAAGATTTTGACGGGTTTGCCCGTCTAAAGTTTCCCGCCCTGGTCGATTACGTGTGCCTTACGGAATATGATGAAACCTTTGATCTGCCGGTCGCTTTCCCTTCGGAGAGTTATCCGGATATTCTTTCAGAGGTCGTTTCGCGGGCCGGGTTGAAACAGCTGCGCATCGCCGAAACGGAAAAATATGCTCATGTCACGTTCTTCTTCAATGGCGGTGTGGAAAAAGCCTGGCCAGGAGAGGATCGTGTCCTGATCCCTTCTCCGCAGGATGTCGCGACCTACGATCTCAAGCCTGCCATGAGCGCGGTAGAGGTGACCGACGAAGTTGTGAAACGGGTCGAGAGCCAGGACTACCAGCTGATCGTGCTGAATTTTGCCAATTGCGACATGGTTGGCCATACGGGCGTCCTGAGTGCTGCAATCGAGGCGGTTGAAACCGTTGATAGCTGTCTCGGACGGGTGGTTGACGCCGTCTTGAGTGTGGGCGGTCGGCTGTTGATTACTGCTGATCATGGCAACTGTGAACAGATGGTCGATGACCGCGGGCGACCGCATACGGCACATACGAGTAACCCGGTGCCATTGATTTATGTCGATGCAAAACGTCAATATCGATCGCTTGATGACGGTATTCTGGCGGATCTGGCCCCGACGATTTTACAGTTACTTGATCTTGAACAGCCCGCAGCCATGACCGGGCACTCGCTGTTAAGTTCCTGATGCGCGGCTGGAGAAATGGGGGGATTTTCACGGTCTGGATCATTTTTCTCTCTGCTGCTTCAGACCTTTTTTCCTCCCGCCTGCGCCCTGTGTCTCAAGACTCTCCCCAGGAACTGTAGAAGCGCTTTCTGCCCGGATTGTCTGGTCGGCTTCAAGCCTCTTCCCCCCGCGCGCTGTACCCGTTGTGCCCTGCCTTTTCGTGCTGCAGAGCAGAGTATGCATCTCTGCAGCAGGTGTTTGAAAGAAGCTCCCCCCTATACTCAGGTTTATGCTTATGGCCTTTATGAAAGTTCATTGCGAGATGCTGTTCATCGCTTCAAGTTTAACCATAAGGTTGTTCTGGACCGGGCTTTGGGACGGCTGCTCGAGCAGGCCATTGATCCTTTCCTGGATTTCGACCTGATTGTTCCAGTGCCGTTGTCGGCGAAGCGTTTAAAACAGCGCAGTTATAATCAGGCGTTGCTTTTGGCCCGCGAAATCGGGCGTCTGCGTCGCCGGCCGGTGGATCAGCAGCTGTTGCTCAAAACCAGGGAAACTCAAGCGCAGCACGACCTGCCGGCCAGAGAGCGTGAACATAATCTATGTGGGGCTTTTTCGCTTAAACAGCCGGTCAGGGGTGAAAAAGTACTTCTGGTTGATGATGTTATGACCACCGGCGCAACCGTTTCAGCCTGCAGTCAGGTCCTTCTGCAGGGCGGTGCCGTTGAAGTCCGGATCGCTGTCATTGCCCGAGCAGCCAAATGGTGACGCAGGTGCTGAGGATTTTGCTTCCGCTCCCCGCTATGATGGAAGATTAAAGCCTTCATCTCCAGCAGGCGGGATGCTATAGTCAAAAAGGTATCGATTCTTCACGGTGTTTTCCCCTGGGAGATGCAATGAGAACCAACCTTTACCGCCTGCTTGCTGACTACCCCCTTGAAACCCTTCTTCAGACCATCCCGACCGGCTTGTTTCTGGTCGACACCGACAAGATTATCGTCTACTGGAATCTTGAAGCTGAACGGATTACCGGTTTCAGTGCCGCCGAGGCTGTGGGACGGCATTGTTCCTTTCTCCACGGTGAGCCCTGTGATCGGGAGTGTGGGCTGTTTTCGGAAAAGATACCAAAGCCTGATATTGATCTGATCTGCTCATTTCGCCATAAAGAGGGGCATAAGGTCACGCTGAACAAGAATGTCGATCTGCTGCGTGACAAGGGAGGCCGGATTATCGGTGGTATTGAAGCGTTTGTCGATATCTCGCGACTCAAAGCGCTCGAGGACAGTCTGCGTTCAGAGGTTGAAAAGCGTACCCGGGAACTGGAACTGGAAAAAGCCGGTTTGAGGGCCGTCCTTGATGGGATGATCGATCCTGCTTACATTTCTGATGATGATTGCAGAATAACTTTTGCTAACCGTGCCATGCAGGAGATTGTTGGGGATGTGACAGGTCAATTCTGTTACAAAGCGATTTATGGCAAGAATGATATCTGTGAAGACTGTCCATTGCCCGAAGTTCTCAAGGGCAGGATCGTTCGTGAAGAGAAAAATCTTGACAGTGCCGGTCGAACCTATGAAGTCATTCATTCCCCCTATCCGCTGGCGCGAAATCCAACCCATAAGCTGGGAGTCTGCCGGGATATTACCGAGAGGATTGAGGTGCGTCGTCAGCTCCTGCAGACCAATCGTGAGCTGGATGCTTTTGTGTCGACAGTGTCTCATGACCTGCGTTCTCCCCTTACGCCGTTGATCGGATTTGCCGACCTTCTTGATGAACGTTATGGTGAACAGATGGACGAAATCGGTCGTGAGTGTATTCTTGAAATCAAGAAAACTGCGGAAAAGATGAAAGATCTTCTCGGAGATCTGCTGTCTTTATCCCGCGTCGGGCAGTTAAAAGAGCCGGACGACTTTCTTGATGCCACTCAAATAGCCGAGGATGTCAAGCTTGAGCTGGCTGACAGGATTCTTGAGCATCAGGCCTGGGTGAAAATCTCCCCGTTGCCGAAGGTCAAAGTGCCTGAACCCCTGCTGTCGGACCTGTTCAGAAACCTTTTGGCGAATGCTCTGAAGTACGCTGCTGATCACAATCCGCTTATTGAGATTTCAGGACAGGAATTGGCCGATCGGGTGCGTTATCGGGTCGTCGATCATGGTCCTGGGATTGATCAATCCGAATGGGAGGATGTTTTTGAACCATTTCGGCGTGGCCGCAATACCAGGGACATTCCCGGTACCGGGATCGGTCTGGCGACGGTAGCCAAGATTGCGCGGGTCTACAAGGGAGAAGCCCGGGTTGAGAAGACGCCCGGCGGCGGTGCGACCTTTGTTGTCGATTTCCCCATAGACCGGCAGGTGTAAAATTCATAAAGTTGACTGTAAGGGTTTGACATCCGTAGAACAGGATTATATTCTAATCAGACTGTTTTTACTTAAAACCCACTACCAGATAACTCAAAGGGAGGCATGAATGGAAAAGAACAACCGGCGTGATTTTATTAAAAAAGCAACAGCGGCAACTGCTGTTGCGGCTACAGCCACAACAATTGGCGCTCCGGCGATTGTTCGTGCTGAGAAGACCTTTAACTGGAAAATGGTCACAACTTGGCCACCACACTTTCCCGGGCTTGGCGAAGCAGCCGACAAATTAGCCGAACAGATTAATATCATGTCGGGTGGGCGGATTAATGTTCAGGTTTATGGCGGTGGTGAACTGGTTCCGCCGTTGCAGGCTTTTGACGCCGTCAGCCAAGGAATGGTTGAAATGGGCCATGGCGCTGCCTATTACTGGGCAGGCAAGTCGCCGGCAACTCAGTTCTTTGCAGCTGTTCCTTTCGGCCTGAATGCTCAGGGGATGAACGCCTGGCTGTACAGCGGCGGCGGCATGCAGCTGTGGGAAGAGCTCTACGGCAAGTTCAACCTGGTGCCGATGCCTGCCGGTAATACCGGGGTTCAGATGGGCGGCTGGTTCAACCGTGAAATCAAGACGAT
>JAFGEL010000012.1 GCA_016931615.1 Desulfuromonadales bacterium | reverse complement strand
GTTCCCGTCATCAGGGTCCGCAGAGGACTTGCACCTCCAAGTCACCATTTGACCACCACAGTCAAATGGATGGTGCTTGCGCACCACTCGCCCTGCCGGGCGCACCAACAAAAAAGGCAACGCTCACTTGCGAACGTTGCCTTTTTTATTGACTTGATAACCAGGCTACTCCATCTGAATCCACCCGGCAATGGCCTGATTGATTCGATCCATAACAGCTTTTTTGACAGCCCGGTTACACATCAGGTAACGAAGATTGCCGGCGGGAAGTTCATCCAGCCTCTTGATCCTGAAGTTAGCAGAATCGAAACCGCTTCGGCGGATCAATTCATCAACCTCCTCAGGGGCAATCAGCAGATAGTCGGCCGTTCCGTCAGCAATTGCCTTCAGCAGATCAAGCTGCGCTTTGCTGGCAAAAAAACTGGTGGGATTAAACCGCTCCAGCAGCCTGTCAACATAAGTTCCGTAGGAAAAAGAGCTCATTCTCGCCATAACCAGTTTTTCGGTTTTAAAAATTGTCGCGAGGTCGGAAAATCTTTCAAAACGTTCCTGCTGATCCCGATGAATCAACAGCACGAGAGGCTGGTTCTGATAGATGGGTCGGGAGAATTGTGCATAGAGCTCACGTTCCGGTTTTTTAAACCAGCCGACAGAACAGTTGGGCGTGTTGGCGTGCTGAACGATGTAAAGGATTTGGGTGGGAGAAAGAGGCAAAAACTGGGCTTCGATCTGTGCTGTTTTGAGAATTTCCCGGGTCCGATCGATCAAAAACCCCTGAGCGCTGCCATTCACAGCGGTAAAATAATAGGGCGGACGTTCGAAATAAGACACCGTGAGGGATTCCCCGGAGGCAGAAGAAACCATCAGGGTGACAAATGAACCCAGTAAGAAAATTAGAACCCACTTAAGCATAATGTCTTTTTAACGGGATTGGATCAATATTTCAAGGATTCTAATTTTTTCAGAATCATGAATAACGGAGCCTCCCGAGTGGCAGGCTCCGTATAAACAGCTCACCGACAAGTCGCCGATGAACTGGAATTTTATTTCGGCCTACCAGTCAAAACGCAGAACGACGTGAGGAAGACCGACAACAACGGCTGGATTTATATAATAGGGTTGGTTGTGATTACGGACATACCTGACCCGGCGTTCAACCCGATGCAGATCACGCCGTGTCTCTCTCAGCTCTCTGCGTAAATGTTGCTTCTCCCGCTGTAGCTTATAGACAGAATTGGCACCACCATGCTGGTGACGTTCAGCCATCCAGGTCTTATGACTGCGCTCTCCTCTGTCATGCCCCTTTTCGTGAGCTGAAGCTATCAGGGGTGTGTTTAAAAACATAGCTGCCGCGATCATCATCGTTAAGGTTGTTTTCATCTCATCCTCCTTCTGCTTGGGGACGGGCTGGCGCCCTGTTGGTGATGATTCCAACCCTAACCGATTAAAACGGCCGTTTCATTCGACATCGACTCCAATACCACTGGATGTCGGGTCGAAAACATCTGATTTCAATAGTTTACATTGATGTTGGAAAATGCAATCGGTGGTCTCTGATGAGAAAAAAGGCGGTTCAGAACGGCTTGCCGATCAGGTAGGCGCTGTCCCAGAAGGCCAATTCCAGAAGACTTGAAGTGATAAAGGCATCACGCATCAGTTGACGTTCAGCTATCCCCTGATCACAGGCCAGGTTGTCGACATGAGCCAGCAGCGTTTCAACCTGCCGTTGAAAGTCATCACCGCTGTAGGTGTCGATCCAGGGTTGATAAGGGTTATTTTCAGCGGCTTCAGCAAGGATCTGTTCGCCAACCTGCCAATAAAACCAGAAACAGGGTAGAAATGCGGCCAAAGCTACAGCCTTAGGAGCCTGTCTGGCTTGAGTGAGGAGAAATTCTCCATAAGTTGAGCAGGCCAGAGAACGCTGCTGTGTCGCTTGGATCTGATAGCGAACGAAGAAAACCTGGTGCATCTGCTGCTCAAGAGCCAGGCCGTCGGTGGCAAAAAGTTCCAGATCTCGTCTCAGTGGTCCGTCCTCAACTCTCTCGGCCAGCGCCATTAATCCCGAGGTGTAATCACGGATGTAGTGCTCATCCTGCTGCAGATAATAGCTGAAGGTTGCCTGGGACAAACGACCGGAAGCCAGTTCACGGTTAAACGGATGGTTGTGCATACGCTCGAGAAGTACTTCACCTTCGGTCCACAAATAGCTGGTAAAAGCCTTTTCCGTCATCAGCGCCACCAGCGGAAAAAATGCATCACCGGTCCATGACCTCGACCGATCTGATACTCTTTCCCCTGTCGAATAGCTTCACTGATGTAGTCTTTGGCGTGACGCACCGCTGAAACCAGGTCATTGTCAGCAGTTAAACAGGCCGCGATAGCAGAGGACAGGGTACATCCGGTTCCATGAGTGTTCCTGGTCTCGATCCGTTCGCTTTCCAACCAGAGGGGCGAAGCCCCTTTCACAACCAGGCAGTCGGGACTGGAATCTCCGTCGACCAAATGGCCACCTTTCACCAGCACGGCCTGCGGACCAAGTTGAAGCAAACCCTCGGCCGCAGCAAGCAGACTGTTCCGATCCCTAATCTTGAATCCGCACAAGACCTCAGCCTCAGGCAAGTTCGGCGTAATGATCAGAGCCTGCGGCAGCAGCATTTCTTTCAATGTCTGAATCGCATTGTCCTGCAGCAACTTGTCACCGCTGGTTGCAACCATGACGGGATCGACAACGATATTATCTGTGCCGCAAGTGCGAATTTCAGCAGCTACGGTGGCAATGATCCCGGGGCTGCTGAGCATTCCGATCTTGACCGCATCAACGCCGATATCTTCAACCACAGCACGGATCTGCAGGGCAACCATGTCGTCGGGAACAGCATGAATTCCTTCAACACCACAGGTATTTTGTGCTGTGATCGCGGTAATCGCTGACATCCCATAACAACCGAGAGCTGAAAAAGTTTTCAGGTCCGCCTGGATTCCGGCACCGCCGCCGGAATCCGACCCGGCAATAGTAAGAACGCGACGGTAATGTTTTTTCACTTTTTGGGAATCCTTTATAAGTGATTGTTACAGGGTAAAAATGTCTCGTCAGCACGGTACCACACACCGACGAGCCTTAATAATTCAAGCTTCCGGTCATCCAGGTTTGACGGCACTGATGGCAACATAGTCTCCACGGTCGTAACCTTCGACCGGCTCTTCAAATACCCCGTCAGAATAAACCGGGTGGCGGGTCAGGGTTTGGGCAAACTCAAATTGATGAAAACCGGCCTGCTTGAGCAACTCGATTTTTTCCGGTGTCGACCGCCAGCGGCTCTCCTCGACAAAACTGATCGGATAAGCATTCAACGGCTTAGCCCCGACAAAGTAGTGATTATCCCATGTACCGACCTCTTTGGCCAGATTGTATAACAGGGCATAGCTGCTCTCCTTCGGAACATCAAGAACGACAATCCGGCCACCCGGCTTGAGTGCCTGATAAGCTTTGTCGAAAGCAACATCAAGCTGAGCAATATAACTCGGGGTACCGTTAAAAATCACCGTGTCATACTCGGCATCACCATAATCACTGTGCTCAGCGGTGCCGATACGAACATCAAGTCCTCGCTGCCGGGCAATTTCCGCCATACCCTCGGCAGGTTCGATTCCGTGGACGATACGAATACCGTAATTTTTTTCCAACAGAGCTTCGAATAGACCCGTTCCACACCCGATCGACAGAGCGTGACCGGGTGATTGAAGAAACCTCGCCAGCAAAGCCACCTCTGACGCCAAAACATTTTTATTACTGAGAAACCACTGATCATAATCATTGGCAGAGCTGTCAAAAGCACTATCGTCCATGGAATCCTCCTAAAATTTTTGACAAACCATAGATATTAAATAAATGAATAATTATCTATGACAAATTTATAAAATTCGACTTTTTGTATCCGCCTGCTGGTTAAGACAACCTCCAGGGCAGTATCCGTAGCGCCTCGGTTCAGCAAAAATCTCCGTGATGATCTCTTCAGCCGCCTGGGCATCAAAACCAGCTCTTTTGAGAAAACGGATCGCGCTGACCTTATCTGCGCCCAACACCGCCTGTTCAAATGCGGCCAAACAACCGGCCAGAAATAGCCGCTCATGAGGGCGGTAGGGCTTTTTTTGCGTATGAATTGCCATTGTTCTGATCCTTTCCCGTGACCAAGAGCGATATTGTTTAGCAAAGACACGCAAAACAATCTTATTTTGTCCTAGACAAATAGTCAAGTATCTGTTATAGATTAATTATATTGGAGGCTAAAATGAAAAAAATTCTGCACCTCTGCCTGTTCATACCGCTCAGTCTGTTCTTCTTTGGCTGCTCTTCCGTCACTGTTCATCAATACGCTGAGAACCGGCCCCACTTTGATCTCTACGAGTTTTTCTCGGGTCAGGTGAAGGGCTGGGGCATCGTTCAATCGCGCAACGGCACGCTACTGCGACAGTTTGTTGTCGATATCGATGGCCAGGTGAACGCTGCTGGCGAGCTTGTGCTCACCGAAGATTTTATCTGGAGCGATGGAGAACTGTCCCAGAGAATCTGGACGATTTCCGGAGACGACACACAATCTTTCAGCGGCCGGGCTGATGATGTCATCGGTGAAGCCCGAGGAGAGGCAGCTGGAAATACCTTGAACTGGGGCTATACTTTAAACCTTGATGTCGATGGGAGAACCTGGAAGATCGCTTTCGATGACTGGATGTTCCTGCAACCGGACAATGTCTTGATCAACCGTGCGACCATGAAAAAGTTCGGCTTTCGTGTCGGTGAAATCACCATCGCTTTTATAAAGCAATGAGGCCACAAAATGCGCGGGATTCTTATTCAAACAGTCTTGATCGCCGGCCTGCTCTTTCCGGCCGCAAACGCTTCGGCCATCAATCCCGAAATTTTTGATTCGGTCGGCACGGGTTCGGTCAGCTATCTCGGCATGATCAAGGTTTACGATGCAACCCTCTACGCCGCAAAGACCTCCACAGCGGCTGCTGTCCAGGCTGCGGAAACCGACTACTGCCTGGCTCTCGATTACGCTGTCGATCTGACCCGCGACAAGTTCATTCTGGCCGCCAACAGAATCCTTGAAAAACAGTGGCCCCCCGGCGAATTAGAACAGATCCGTGAGCACATCGATCAGCTCCATGCCAGCTACAGGGATGTTCGCAAGGGGGACCGCTATGTCCTCTGTTACGAAGCGAAAACACAAAATTTGAGCCTGATTCTCAACGAACAGACCCTGACGAAAATCCCGTCGCGCCACTTCGCCAGTCTCTATACCGGCATCTGGCTCAACGACAGGGAACCGATCGACGAAAAGCTGCAGGTCAACCTGTTAAAGGCTCTGAGGAAAAGGACTTCGCCATGAAGCACCTCGAGCATTTCAAAACGGTCTACCAGGAACTGAACAGAGACAGTCTCGACAAGCTGGAAAGCATCTATGCACCGGACATCCACTTTATCGATCCGGCGCACAGAATAAAAGGCTTCGAGTCTCTCAGCAGTTATTTTTCCTCTCTCTACCAGAATCTGGACAGCATCATCTTCACCTTTGAGACAGAGATTGTCTCCGGGAACCACGTTGTCCTCACCTGGTCGATGAAATTCAGCCACCCCCGTATCGCCAAAGGCCGACCTGTCTGTGTTGAAGGGTGCAGTTGGCTTGAATTCAACAACGATGGGAAAGTCATTTTTCACCGGGACTATTTTGACATGGGCGCCATGCTCTACGAACACCTGCCTCTGCTTGGCAGGATCATCACAAAGATCAAAAGGGGTCTGGGCACATGAAAGTACTTATTACCGGAGCAACCTCTGGCATCGGCAGACAGTTGGCCCAAGATTATCGCCGAGACGGTCACCAGGTCTGGGCGGTTGGACGCTCACAGGTGGAACTGGATCAATTAGAAGCGCAGGGCATCAGCACGCTCTGCCTTGACCTGCTTGACCGCCAGGCCACAGTTGACGGCCTTGCGTTCCTTCAATCTCTCGATCTGGCGATTCTCTCGGCTGGCTCCTGTGAGTATATCGACATACCCGACTTCGACAGTGCCCTGCTCGCCCGGGTTATGCGCATTAACGTCGAAACCATGGCGCACAGCATTGAAGGGCTGCTCCCTGCTTTGAAAAAGGGAACCGCACCGAGGCTGGTCGGCATCGGCTCTTCCGCTGCGTATCTACCGCTTCCCAGGGCCGAAGCCTACGGTGCCTCAAAAGCGGCGATCGCCTACCTGATAAACACTCTGCGCGTGACCCTTGAACCCGAAGGGGTTGCTGTCAGCCTGGTCTGTCCCGGTTTCGTCAAAACCCCTCTGACCGACCGCAACGACTTTCCCATGCCGTTTCTGGTCAGCGTCGAGGAGGCCAGCCGCGCCATCCGCACAGGCATCGCCAAAGGCCGGGCCGAAATCCACTTTCCCAAGATCTTTACCATGGCCATGAAAAGCCTTGCCCTTCTGCCCGAACCACTGTGGCGAAGAATTGCCCGGAGGATGATTAACGCATGAAAAAGATTGCCATTGTCGGCACCGGCATCGCCGGGTTGACTGCTGCCTACTACCTGGCCGACAGCTATGATGTCCAGATTTTTGAAGCCAATGATTACATCGGCGGCCATACCCATACCGTCGCTGTTGACTGGCAGGGAGAGCAGAGCGCCATCGATACGGGTTTTATTGTTTTCAACGATCGCACCTACCCCAACTTCATGCGTTTACTCAGCGAGCTTGGGGTCGCTTATCAGAAAACCGAAATGAGCTTCTCCGTACGCAACGACAGCATCGGACTGGAATACAACGGCCACAATCTGAACAGTCTTTTTGCCCAACGTAAAAACCTGCTCTCGCCGGTTTTCTGGCGCATGCTCAAGGATATCACCAGGTTTAACCGGGATGTCCGCCGCCAGGCTTCAACTGCGCTGACGATTGGTGATTATCTCGACAACAGGGATTATGGTTCGCTGTTCAAAGACAACTACCTGCTTCCGATGATCGCGGCGATCTGGTCGATGGGGTTGGAAGAAAGCCGGGATTTCCCGCTCGAACTCTTTGTCCGTTTTTTTGAAAATCATGGCCTGCTGGATATTTCTGGGCGCCCGCAATGGTTCTCCATCGTTGGCGGCTCCCACACCTACATCCCTGCAATAACCCGGAAATTCAAACACAACATCACCCTGTCGACTCCCGTCCGGGCCATTTGTCGGGAGCCTGGAGGAGTCAGGGTCCGCACAGATCGGGATGAGGGCGTTTTCGATGAGATTATACTGGCCTGCCACGCTGATCAGGCCCTGGCCCTGATCACTCAACCGACACAACATGAAGAGCAGGTCCTGCAGGCGATCCCCTTCACCGACAACCTGGTGACCCTGCATACCGACAGCGGCTTGATGCCGCATAAGCGCAGAGCCTGGGCCAGCTGGAACTACAAGGTCAACCCTGACAGGCTGTCGCAACCGACCCTGACTTACGATATGAACAGACTGCAGTGCCTGAACAAGCAAACTCCCTACCTGGTGACCCTGAACGAGGAGATTGACGAGGATAAAGTGATTCAACGCTTCAACTACTCTCATCCCGCATTCACTTGTGAGACCCTTCAAGCCCAGGCCCGCTGGCATGAAATCTCCGGCGTTGATCATCTGCATTTCTGTGGCGCCTACTGGTTTAACGGTTTTCACGAAGATGGCGTACGCAGTGCCCTGAGGGTGTGCGATGCCCTGGGAGTATCGCCATGAAATCGGGCTTTTATTTGGGTCGCGTCTTTCACCAGCGGCATCTTCCGCGGACGCACAGGTTTCATTATCCGTTCTTCATGTGGTTTCTCAACCTCGACAAGATTGAGGACACTCCCGATATCACTCCCTGGTTCTCAGCACGGCGCTTCGCCCTCAGCCGTTTTCAACGCTCGGACTATCTCGGCCCGGCAGATCAGCCGCTGCATCTTTGTGTCAAAGAGAAAATCAGCGAGTTGATCGGGCAACCGATCAACGGCACTGTATGCGGTCTGTTGAATTTGCGTACCTTGGGGCTCTACTTCAGTCCGGTGAATTTTTATTTCGTCTACGATCAATCGGATCAATGCAGCCACATGCTCGCAGAGGTCTCCAACACCCCCTGGAATGAACGTCATTACTACGCGTTGGACCTGACCACAAAAGAGCGTCCACTGAATCATCCCAAACAATTTCATGTCTCACCCTTTAACCCGATGAACCAGACCTATCGCTGGCACATCGAGCCCCCCGGGGACTCAACACGTATCAGCATTGCAGTTCACGACTCGCGCGGACAGGTTTTTGACGCAACGATCAAACTGCAGAGACATGAATTATCACGTTCCCTGATTCGTGATCAGCTCCTGAAAAAACCGGCCATGACCGCCTTTATTCTGTTCGGTATCTACTGGCAGGCATTGAAAATTTACCTCAAAAAAATTCCCTATATTCCATACCACAAGGAGGTGTCATGAATTCACTGACTTCCCCCATCACCTCAGCACGTCAGATTCCCGTGACTGATGAAAAAATCCAGCCGCTGCAATCCTGGGCCCGCGGACTGGTTCTGCGCCTGCTGATCCACCTGCAGCATGGCCAGTTGACCATCAGGGAGCGGAATCGCTGCATGACCTTCGGACATGGAACCCGTCTGCACGCAGCCATCGAGATTCATGATCCTCGGTTTTATCTCAGAGTCCTGACCGGGGGCTCCATCGCCGCCGGAGAAAGTTACACGGAAGGGCTCTGGGATACCGATGATCTGACGGACGTCATTCGTCTTATCGCGGCGAACCAGGACATTCTGAACGCCCTGGAAAATAAACTGGCCTGGCTGTCAGCCCCGCTCAATCGCCTCAAGCACCTGTTCAACAACAACAGCCGCCGTGGCTCAAAGAAAAACATTCTCGCTCATTATGACCTCGGCAACGAGATGTACAAAAGCTTCCTCGACCCGACCATGATGTACTCTTCGGCAATCTATCCCGAACCCGAAGCCTCGCTGGAAGAAGCTTCTGTTCACAAGCTCGACCAGATCTGCCGGCGTCTCCAGCTGAACCCACAGGATCGGGTCATCGAAATCGGCAGCGGCTGGGGCGGTTTCGCCATTCATGCGGCACAAAATTACGGCTGTCATGTGACCACGACCACGATCTCCAATGCCCAATTCAGGGAAGCACAAAAACGCATTGCCGAGTCGGGGCTGAGCGACCGGATTACCCTGTTGCAAGAAGACTACCGAGATCTCAAGGGCCGTTACGACAAACTGGTCAGTATCGAGATGATCGAAGCGGTCGGTTACCGTCATCTGCCGGTTTTCATGGCCAAATGTTCGCAACTTCTCAATGAAAACGGTCTGATGCTGATTCAGGCGATCACGCTCAAGGATGAGCTCTATCAGAGCTATCTGAATTCTGTCGATTTTATCCAACGCCATATTTTCCCGGGCGGCTGCCTGCTTTCCGAGCGCCACATGAAAAGCCTGATCAACGATCAGACTGATCTGCAGGTCGATGAAATTCGGCATTTCGGGCTGGATTATGCCCGCACTCTCAAAGACTGGCGGGAGCGTTTCAACAGCAACTTTGAGCGCATCAGACCCTTTGGTTACGATGATCGCTTCAGGCGTCTGTGGGAATTCTATTTCTGCTACTGTGAAGGGGGGTTCCGCGAACGGACAATCGACGTGATTCATCTGGTCGCCGGTAAAGATTGCTGTCAAGACTAGCCTGCCGCAGATGAAAACTCTCGTCAATGCGGCCGGCTACCAGACGATCTGGTTTATTGCCGTGCTCGGTCATAATGATATCTGGTGGCTCGCCCTGGTTCTAATCGCCGGTCATTTTCTTATCACCCATGACCGGATCACAGACCTGAAAACTGCACTCTGCCTGATCATAATCGGGATTTTCGTTGACGGCCTGTTGAAATACTTCGGATTTTTCAGCTTTTCAGCCGATCGCTTTCCCCTGCCTTACTGGCTGATGACGATCTGGGCTGCCCTGGCGCTGACAATCCACCACAGTTTAAGCTGGTTCAAACTGCATCCATGCTACGCCGCCTTGTTTGCCGCCATCGGTGGTCCTCTGGCCTACTGGGCTGGAGTCCGTTTCGGGGCAGCGACATTTCAACTCCCCATGGCAGCGTCGCTGCTGATCCTGGCACTGGTCTGGGCCATTCTATTTCCCCTGATGACCAAGCTGGCCCAACTATTGAGTCCTCCTGAACGCTCGTAGAAACTTCATTCCATGTTACAATGACAGGGTCCCATTAAATCACCACCTCCGACAACACAGAAGGTTTTATGCTCGCACTGGCATTTTTCGGCATCATGTTTATTACGGTGATCATTGTCTGCCTGACCCTTTCGCGGCCACGCTCAAGAGTGCGGCACAATAACCAGCGACTGGGGCAAACCCTGACCCGTTTATTGGGCAAGCCGCGCGGCTCCTACATCATCATTGAAGCGCCGGACAGCGGAAAATATCTGCAGGTCAGCGGGTCGATCGCCGAGCCGATCATTTTTGATCTGCCCTGTCAGTCTCTCACCCTGGATGAATACGACCGGGCCGACACTCTGTTCAAAAGGTGCGGTTATCCCGGACCGGAAACCTTCACAATTTACTCGCCATCCACCGGCCGCCACTGCGGGACACAGACCAGTTTCCTGCTCACCTGGAGCCGGGAAAACATGGTCCAGCTTCAGGAACTGATTCTCCAGGTGTTCTCGCAGATTTATCAAGTTGACGACAGCTCAGTTCTACACATTATCGAACAATAAAATTCAGGATTGCAGTGATGACCAGCTCTCATGAACGGCAGAAAAAACCTCATGTCCTCATTGTCGGTGGTGGCTTCGCTGGTATTCAGTGCGCCAGAGAGCTGGCCACTGCGGATGTCGATATCACCCTCGTCGATCGCCACAATTATCACCTCTTTCAGCCGCTGCTCTACCAGGTCGCGACGGCGGTCCTGTCACCTGCGGATATCGCCGCCCCGATTCGGCGCATGTTGAGAGACCAGGCGAATACCAGGGTCGTTCTGGCCAAACTGGAAAAGATTGATCTGCAGGTCCGCAGAGCCTATTTTCCCAATGCTGTCATTGATTACGATTTTCTTGTACTGGCCACTGGAGTCACGCACTCCTATTTCGGTCATGACGACTGGCGTCACCTGGCCCCGGGTCTGAAAACCGTTGACGACGCCCTCGATATTCGTCGACGGGTGCTGACCGCTTACGAAGCAGCAGAATGGGAGGCCGACCAACAGGCCCGGCAGGCGAAATTGACCTTTGTCGTGGTCGGCGGTGGCCCGACAGGTGTCGAACTGGCGGGCGCCCTGAGTGAAATTGCCCTGAAGACCATTCCCAAAGATTTCCGCAACATCGATACGAAAACCGCCAGGGTGATACTTATCGAAGCAGGCCCACGCCTGCTCGCAGCCCTGCCGGAAAAACTCGGTAACCAGGCGCTGAAAGATTTAACCCAAATGGGGGTTGAGGTCAGGCTCAACAATCAGGTCACCGATATTCAACCGGGGGCGATCAAAATTGCTGACGAAACCCTTCCGGTTGAAAATGTTATCTGGGCCGCCGGCGTCAGGGGGGCGAGATATGTCGAGCATTTGGGTATTGAACTGGACAGGCAGGGACGCATCAAAGTCAGAGCTGACCTGTCTCTGCCTGGGCATAAAAACGCTTTTGCCATCGGCGATCTGGCGTGCGTAACTGACCCCAAAACAGGCCAACCGGTTCCCGGAGTGGCCCCGGCCGCCATTCAGATGGGTCAATTTGTGGCGCGTAAGATTAAAGCTGAAACCGCCGGGAAAAAAGACTCGGGCCAGACGTTCTGCTATCACGACAAAGGCGGAATGGCCACCATCGGACGTAACCGTGCGGTCGCCTCGATTGCCGGTTTCAATTTTTGTGGGTTTCCTGCCTGGCTGGTCTGGTCACTGGTCCACATTATTCCGCTGATCGGTTTTCGCAGTAAACTGACCGTCATTTTCAACTGGATCTGGAATTACTTTTCGCTGAGTAAAAGCGCCCGCCTGATCACCGGCAAACCGCCGATGAAGGTCAAGGAAGCCCTTTCAGTGATCAGATCCGATGACAAAGCAGAAAGCGGACGATGAAAAATTCCTGTTCATCCCTTTATGCGCTCTTTTGTCGGAAGAATTGATGAGTCCTGTGATGAGCTCAGAAACCCTGATCATTGATGATCGCCACCATGAAAACCTTCTCAGCCGGCTGGGGACGGAGTGGCGCCTGGTAACCGACCAGGTCATGGGCGGAGTTTCCCGGGGGACCCTTCATCAGGAGCGCTACGCAGGTCGCAACTGCCTGCGTCTGCGGGGTGAAGTTTCAACCGCAAACAATGGCGGTTTCATTCAGATGGCCCTCGACCTGAGCACGGAAAAAACTTTTGATGCCTCAGTCTACACAGGGCTGGAACTGATCGTTGCCGGCAACGGCGAAAACTATAATCTTCATCTGCGTACCACCAAACTGTGGCTTCCCTGGCAATCCTACCGCGCCGGTTTCAAAACCACGGCCACCTGGCAGACGCTGTTTGTTCCGTTCACCGCCTTTGAAGCTTATCGCACCACTCGACCACTTGATCTCAACCAGCTGAAACGTATCGGTCTCGTTGCCATCGGTAAAGATATGATCAGCGATCTATGCCTGGCAGGGATTCGCTTCAAACGATAATCTGCCCTTCCTCCGGGCGGCCATAGATCAGCGCCTCACCGTTCAGGTAGCGATAACCACTCAACCAGGCAAGAACGGCATCATAAGCGTGTAATGAAGAGGGCGCTTCCAGGGAATAAGGAAGATGTGCTTCAAGCTCAGGCCAGACGATCGGCTGTTGCTTGTAGCTTTTAACCTGCAGCTTTCCCGCTAAAGCCTTGGGATAGACTTCAATAAAGTCGCACGCGGAATGCTCTGCCTTCAGCTGGATCGCCCGAGCCGTCAAACCGCCGAGGAACATGGGTGACATGGCATTGAGCTCGCGATCACAGTGCCGAAACATGTAATCACTGCCGTGCATGAAATAAGCGCCCGGCAAAGACAAAGGAGCATCGATAAAAACCTGTTGCGGCCCTATCCTCTTCAACTGTTCGCGGATAAAACGATCAGCATCTTCCCCTTTGCCCGACTGCAGAACCTGTAAACAGTCTCCCTGAAGACAACAGATTGCTGTCGTCCCGGCTTTTCTGGCACCAAAGTCTATACCGATAAAACTCATCATCATTCCGCAAGGGGGATATAGTCCTTTTCATCCCCGGGTACCAGCGGAAAAGACCCTGCTCGCCACTCCCTCTTGGCCTGTTCGATCCGCTCTTTACGGCTCGAAACAAAGTTCCAGTCAATATGGCGTTGCCCAATGGGTTTCCCACCGATGATCACAACCTGCGTATTCTCCAGGGCTAGAATCTCTACCTGCTGCCCCTGCGAAAAAACCATCATGCGCTGTTGCGAGATGGTACGCTGTTCAAACTGAACACACCCGGAAACAACATACAGGCCCGTTTCTGGAAAGTTCGGCAACATCAGTACCTGTCCCTTGCTGAGAGAAGCTGTAGCGAAAACCGTCGGCGAAAAGCTCTCAACCGGGGAGGTCACTCCATAAGCCGATCCGATAAGAATCTTCACCCTCACACCGGCTGAATCAATTTCGGGAATCTCCGCTTGGGAATAGTGATAAAAAGCCGCGTCACATTCTTCATCCTGTTCCGGCAAAGCACACCAGAGCTGCACTCCATGCAACTGTCGTTCATGTTGGCGAACCTCAAGGTTTTCCCGCTCCGAATGAACGATCCCCCGGCCGGCAACCATCAAATTAATTTCACCCGGTCGAATGGACTGCACACAGCCCAGAGAATCGCGGTGAATAATTTCACCAGCAAACAAGTAGGTCACCGTCGCCAGATTGATGTGCGGATGTGGCCTGACGTCGAGCCCGGTACCGGGCTTAAGCTGGGCAGGTCCAAAGTGGTCAAAAAAGATCCAGGGACCAACCATCTGCCGTTGGGCAGAGGGTAGAAACCTTTTGACGGTAAACGCCCCTAAATTTTTTTCGTTCGGGCTGAGAAGCTGAGGACTCATCATTTCATCTCCTATTGCCAAGAACCCTGAAAGCTCAGGAAAATCTCTTCACAAGACCAAAAAGAGCTGTTGCTTCGGCAACAGCTCTTTTTGGTTTCCTACGGGCCAGATTCACCCCGATTGTCAGCTCAACTTATAGCCGATGATCGCTTCCGGCGCCACAACCCGGAACGTGAAAGATTCCGTAATAAACAGGTTGATTGCCTCAGTGCTGTGGCTGTGATAGCCGATAGCCAGATCCTGGCCGATGCTCAGCTCCATGTCACCCCCGCGAGCAGCCACCAGAAAAGCGTCTTTGGCCAGTTCAGAATAAATCACCTGCCCGCCGATCTGTTTTTCCACCAGAGTGCGCAACGTTCCGCCCGGGCTGCTGCGTGCCAGAAATTTCCACAGCGGGGGCGAAACCACCAGGTGAGCCGGGCCTTCGACACCATCTTTGAGCATGCGCGTCTGGCCTTCCGAGACAGCATCGACGATCGAATCCATATCCAGGGTTACCGGCAGCTGAGCATTCTTCACCAGGGCCTGAAGCCCGACGATATCCGCCGCCTTAAAACCATTGAACACGGCGTTCTCTTCAAATCCGGCAATCTTCCGAGAGGCCTCAACCAGGGAATCCAGCTCAATATCCTTGGCTCCACGCTCGATATTATCCAGCTCCCAGGTCTGCAGGCTGAAATCGACCCGCGCTTCCACCAGCGGCTGGACCTGATGGATACCGTAACCCACATCACCTTCCTGCTTCTTCGGCAAGCTCAAACGCCCCAGGGTTACGCAGGCATAACCGATCCCATGGGGGCCATCGACATCAACAAACTTGCGCCCCGACAAATTGGCCACCAGGGTATCCTTGGCCATGGCATCAATTTCAGCCCAGCCTGAAGGACTGATCGGGGCCAGTGCTCTACGTAAAATATCCATACTATAACTCCTCTAAAAGCGATTATTTTTTCAGACTCCCGATACCCAGGCCCTGAGATGACTGGCTGCCGGCACCAGCTGCCGGACCTTCACCCCCGCCCATACCGAGAAACTCTTCTTCAACTTCCTGGGCGCCTTCCTGATAAAAACGTTCCTCATCGGGATCAAGCTCCTTCAGCAGGCGCAGGAACTCACCGGCATGAACCTTCTCTTCATCAGCGATGTCATAAAGCACTTTTTGGGCGAGTACGTTATCGGTTGACTCGGCCAGCTGCTGATAAAGCTGAATCGCTTCGTATTCTGCTGCAACCATGAAACGAATGGCCCTGACCAGCTCTTCATGGGTCAGCATACGGTCCTGTTTTAAAACACTGAAGGGATGTCCAAATTCCGGCATGATTGTCCTCCTGATATTGATGATAGAAAAAACTAAACCCTCAGATGATATCATCTGATTGATAGGCTGCCAAATATTCACAGGGTATTTTTTCTGAAAAATACCCTAACAAGCGTTCGCCCTTGGCACTTAAAGACAAGGATAATAAAAAAGGTTGCAAAATGTAACCTTTTTAGTTATATTTTTATATATTGATTCTTGAATGTAAGGAGACGGCTATGAATCTTTCATTATTTTCTTCACGCTGGAGCCCCTATCTGGCCGGAGCGCTGGTCGGCATCCTGGCGGTTCTTTCAGTTGTGGTGACCACGGTCATCCTCGATAAACCGAAGTATCTTGGAGCCTCAACGACTTTTGTCCGTGCCGCAGGCTTGCTTGAACAGACCGTGGCAGCTGACCATGTGGCCCAGAACGATTATTTCCAATCGAAAAAAGTCAAGGTCGACTGGCAGATGCTTTTCGTCGGCGGCGTTTTTATCGGTGCACTGGTTTCAGCCCGTCTGGGCAAAACCGTCAAAATTGAAAAAGTTCCGCCCATCTGGGAACAACGCTTCGGTTCCAGTGCAACGCTCAGGGCCGTCGGTGCCTTTTTCGGTGGTATTATCCTGATGTTCGGAGCGCGACTGGCGGGAGGCTGCCCCAGCGGCCATGGTTTATCAGGGAACATGCAGCTGTCTGTCAGCGGGTTGATCGCCCTGGTCTTTTTCCTGGTCGGCGGTATAGTCACGGCCCGACTGCTCTACGGTCGAGGAGGTCACTAATGGAACAGTTTATTGGTTTAATTACAGGTCTGCTGTTCGGTTTTTTGCTGCAGAAAGGTGAAGTCCTGCGTTTTGAGAAACAGGTCGGTTTCATGCTGCTGAAAGATATGACCATCATAAAATTCATGTTTTCAGCCGTACTGGTCGGCATGGTCGGCATCTACGCTTTCCATTCAGCCGGGATCATCAGCCTGAGCATCAAGGCAACACATGTCGGCGCTATCATCATTGGTGGCCTGCTCTTCGGCATCGGCTGGGCCATTGCCGGTTTCTGTCCCGGAACCTCGGTCGGCGCCCTGGCTGAAGGACGAATTCATGCATTCTGGGCAATTCTCGGCATGCTGGTCGGTGCGGCAATCTTTGCCGAGGTGTACCCGTCGCTGAAAACAACCGTCCTGACCTGGGGGAATTACGGCAAGATTACTCTGCCGCAGATTCTGGGCATCTCACCCTGGCCGGTTGTAGCGGTATTCATTGCCGTCGGCCTGGGCATGTTCTACTGGTTTGAGAAAAAAGGACTGTAGACGTTCAAACACCCCAACATGTAATTCGCAACAAGCCCGTCATGCCGTCCAACCGGCAGGTGGGCTTTTCATATCTTCCGCTACAACAGTTCCAGTTGTTGCTGACCAGACGAGTAACGTTCCAGATATTTCTTCACCGCCACTTTGCGCGCCGTATTCTGTGACGTCATGTAACGGATTTTACCGAAGATCGGTCGTTCCGGACCCCAGGGCCGATCAAAGCGCCCCAGGCACCAGCTGATGCCGCTGTAGCCGTTGGGATCCCGCCCATCGAGGGCGAAGCGGTCATTGAGATCAAGCATGGTCGCCATGGCCTGTTGCGGCGAAGGACTCCATTCAAGGATTTTCTTACCCCAGAGCATCCTGAGATAACCATGAATGCGGCCTTCCTGCAGGAGCTGGCGCTGCGCAGCATTCCACAAGGGATCATGGGTTTGCGCAGTACGAAAGTCCTCATAGCTGTAACGGTAAAGGCGTTCGTCTCCGGCATGCTGATTGAGCGTCTCCTGGGCCCATTGCGGCAAGCTGGTGTACTCGGCATAATCGGGCCGGCGGGCACAAAACCCGAACCCCAGTTCACGCCAGGTGATCAGTTCATCAAGAAAGGCTTCCGCCGACTCCGTCATTCCCCACCAGCCGCTGCGCTGACCGGTCGGCTTGAGACTGAGCCGGGTGCTGCTCCAGCTTTCCTGTAAGGCTAACTCAGTCAAGATCTGATGAACCGAGATATGCCCGTAGTGCAGATAAGCCGACAGCCGACTGGTGGCATCAAGATCGGGAACATTGCGTCGTTCAGCATAGTTGGCCAGATCATCTTCAAGAAAAACCCGCAGCTGCTCCGTAGCGCTCCAACTACCGCCGACCTGAGTGGCAGGCTCAATCTGATGATCGATCGGCAGGGACTTCAGGCCGTCACTCTTCAGATATGAGTTCAGATCGGCAGCAGGCCAGTTCTGAGTAACTGATGACGGCAGAGCCACTGCGGGCAAAACCAGATCTTCCAGGGGATTTTCCCGCGGCCGCTCATCGACAAAAGCGGGCAAAGCCCTATGCAGAAAGCGCCTGAAAGCATAGGCCGTCGGGTAAGCTTTTTCCACCAGCGCCAACGGCAGCAACCCGTTGCCGTCAACCGCCATGACAGCGACATCAACCAGTCCGGCAAGTTGTTCAAGCTGGTCCCTGTGGCTGCGCACCGGGAAATCATCCGTGACGACCAGACAGGCCTGCTCAGACAGCGCCTGAAAAAAGGGCGCCGCCTGCCCCGCAGCTTCTTCAACCCAGGGATAATAGTTCAGATCCAACTCTTTCGCACTGGCGGCATTATCTGACATACCCTCAAGCACGAAGCGATGAAAACGCTCACTGGCATAGTCATCGGTGCACGGCAGTGGTTCGCAGACCAGCAGCCCGACATCGAGCTTGTGGGCCTGCTCTGCCGCATACTGCAGGGCGTAGTTGAAATTCAGCCGCCGGGCCGCCGTCATCCAGTACAGCACATAATCCCCGTCGGTGCGAATGGACTGCCGATTAACCGGCGTGAGGCGTAAACTATTGACGGTATATTTCACCTGCATAGGTTACCGCAGCTTCCTGAGTTCAGCGATCAACTGCTCATTGTCGGGAACCCCTCTGTAAACAAAGCGGACGATTCCCTGCTGATCGATAAGGTAAGTGGTTCTACCACCGCCGAACAGGCCCCTGAGCTGCTTGTCCCGGTCACTGATCAGGGGGAAAGTGATATCGTGCTGCTCGGCAAATTTTTTATGGGTCTCTAAACTGTCGCCACTGACGCCCAGAACCTGGGCATTGAGACTTTCAAAGCGCAGGATGTCACGCTGGAAAGCCTGAAGCTCGCCCTTTCAGACCGGGGTAAAGTCAGCGTAGTAAAAAGCCAGGACAACCGGACCCCGCTCAAGCAGATCGGCCAGAACGATTTCCCCTCGGGTCGATGGGGCACTGAACAGCGGAGCCTGCGTTCCGACTTCAAGGGCCTGAGCCGCAATGGAGCTAAGCAGCAGAGATGCCGCGGTGATCAATCCTCGAGCGGTTTTTTTCATGGAACTCTCCCTTTGATCAAAGAAAAAAGCAATCATTGATTTTGTTATTATAATAGATTATATTTTTGTCTAAGACAATAATTAAAGCCCAAAGGATTCTCGAAATGCACCAACTTGAGCGTGAAATCATTCTCCCTGTTGCCGCCCAGGAACTGTGGGACTTTGTCGCCACCCCGGTCAATCTCAACCAGCTGACACCCCCCGAGCTCGACTTCAGAATTTTATCAGAGCTGCCGGAACGCATGTATAACGGCCTGACGGTTCTTTATGAAATTAAAATCCCGATGTTTGGCCGGCGCCGCTGGTTGACCGAAATTAAACATATTCGCGACGGGGTCTCTTTTGTCGATGAGCAACGCCTCGGCCCTTACGCCCTGTGGTATCACTACCACGAAGTTCAGGCCCTCGACGCAAACCAAAGCCGCATGATCGATCGGGTTCATTATCGCCTACCGTTCGAACCGCTAAGCCTGCCGGTTCATGAACTTTGGGTCAAAAAGATGCTCAACGATATTTTTGACTACCGTTCCGAGAAGCTACAGAAAATCTTTCCTCAAAATACAGATATTTAAACATCGAAATTTCAGTAATTTTTTGGAGCAGCTTAAGAGGGGACAAATCAGGTAAAGACATTAATTTATCTTTACATTTCTTAAGGACATGCTAGAATCAGACAATTGCCACTTATTTTACGTTGGTTTCTAGAAAGCGATGAAATGACTTCATCAGAGCCCCAACGAAAAAATTACCTGGAAAAGATCAAAGCTCACGCTCATGAGGTGATGAGCTATATACCTCATTATATCGAGCCGGACAAACGAAACCACTTTTCAACCTTGATCCAAGGATTACAGCTCTGCCAAATTGAACTGGAGATGCAGAATACCGAGCTGATCGACTCTTACCAAAACATCAAAAAATCCCGCGATCATTTTCAATCACTCTACGACAATGCACCTATCGGTTATGCCTGCCTTGATCATGAAGGCCGGATTATCCGGGCCAATCAGACCCTTGCCGAACTGTTCGGTCAGAATTATCACGATGTCATCAATGCCTATCTGGTCAATTTTATTGATGTCAGAGATCAGGGAAAGCTGACCGCACGCTACAAAGCCTTCTTCAAACACCCGGCTAAAAAAGAAATCAGCCTGAAAATTAAAGGCCGGCAAAAATATATCTCCATGACAGCCAGAGAATATTCTCTGGCCGAGGACGGACATCAGGACCGCCTGCTGCTGCTGGCGATTGTGGATATTTCCAAATTACGACAGAACGAGAAACAGCTCACCCTGGCAAAGAAAGTTTTCCACAACATACAAGAAGGGATCATCGTCACCGATCATAAATGTCGGATCGCGATGGTCAATCAGGGCTTTACAGAACTCACTGGCTACAGTGACAAAGACGTCATCGGCCAAACTCCGGCTATACTCAAATCAGACCGACAAGAAGACAGCTTTTACCAAAAAATGTGGGATCAGCTGAAAAAAACCGGCACCTGGCATGGAGAAGTCTGGAACCGCAAAAAAAACGGCCAGTTATATGTGCAGTGGATGAGCATTTATGCCGTCTTCAGCGAACACGAAGACGTCGAAAACTATATCGGCATTTTTAACGACATTACTGAAAAGAAACTGACCGAAGAACGTATCCTGCAACTTGCCCACTTTGATTCGTTGACCGGTCTTCCCAACCGTGCGCTTTTTTACGACCGGCTGGATCACGCCCTGTCGGGGGCAAAGCGCAACAATACCAGGGTTGCACTGCTGTTTCTTGATCTCGACAATTTTAAACAGGTTAATGACAGCCAGGGACACCAAGCCGGGGATGAACTCCTGTGCCAGGTTGCCAAAAGACTGAGCGACTCAGTGCGCGCCAGTGATTCGGTCGCGCGCTTGGGCGGCGATGAATTCGTTCTGCTGCTTGAAGGCATGAAAAACAGTAGCGACGCTGAGAAGGAGGCCCAGCTGGTTGCCGACAAGGTGTTAAAAATCCTCGCTCATCCCTTCAGGATCAGGAACGAGATATTTTCGATTTCAACCAGCATCGGCATCGCCACATCACCGGAACATGGTGACTCAGCCGATGATCTTTTAAAACATGCTGATATGGCCATGTATCTGGCAAAAGAGAAAGGTCGCGACTGTCACCGTTTTTTTAACCGTAATTTACTCAAACGCCAGCAGGCCAAAGAAGAGCTCAAGCAAGAACTTAACAGTGCCGCCGTTAATGACGACTTTGCCCTGCATTATCAGCCGCGGTTGGCATTGACCAATCAACAGGTGGTGGGCTGTGAAGCCCTGATTCGCTGGCAACACCCCCAAAAAGGGCTGCAGCTCCCAAAGCACTTTATCGGCCTCGCCGAAGAGTCAGGCCGCATCAGGCAGCTGGGTGAATGGGCCCTGGCGGAAGCCTGTCGTCAGCTGGCACTCTGGCACCGGAACGGGGCATCTCATCTCAGCGTATCGGTTAATCTGGCCGCACAACAGCTGCATGACAACCAACTCCCAAAATTCATTGCCCGACAACTTGACCTGCATCGCCTACCTCCTGCGGCGTTAGAACTGGAAATCACCGAAACGGCCATGCTTCATGACCGGGAACAGATCAAATTCATACTCGATCAAATTGCCGATATGGGGGTGACAATAAGTCTGGACGATTTTGGGTCAGGATATTCTTCCCTGAGCCACATCAAAAACTTTCCGGTAAAGGTCATCAAGATCGACCAGTCGTTTATCAGGGGGGTTACCAGCAGCCCCAATGACCAGTCGATCATCCATGCCTGCGTTGCACTGGCCAAGCCCTTGGGGATGAAAACTGTGGCCGAAGGCGTGGAAACGGAAGAGCAGATCAACTTGCTCAAAAATATGGGCTGCGATTACATTCAGGGATACTACGTCGCAAAACCCCTGCCAGCGAAAGACATGTCACAATTTCTCGATATAAGTCTGGTCGAATCCTGAAGGTGACCCATTGAGGATCAAGGCGCGGAACTCAAAACGAAACTTTCGTCCAAATTTATTTCTGGGACGCCTGACATACCGGACAAACAACATATTCAACCCTGTCCACCGAGGGCTCAACAAGGCCCCGACGCCGGGCCAGATCAACGTCAAGCCAGTGTCCAAAAGTAAAAATCCGGTTACAGATACTGCAACGATTGAGCCCCTGACCGACAACCTCGTCCCCCAGAGGAAAATTGACCGGGGGGCTGATCGGTTCCGTGCGCAGCAGTCGATGCGTCAACAGCAGGTCATCACCCAGACAGGTTATCTTCATTTCCATGAAACGCTTCAGGTCAGGGCTGTCACAGCGATAGGGACGGGAAACAGGTTGGCGCATGTGGCGACAGTAATCAAGAAGAACACGGACAAACATCCGGGTCGGATCTCCGGATATGAAATCGAACAGCGAGTGACCAATGATGCTGTGGCTTGTACAGCTTCCGCCGTTGGCTATGGCAAAACGATCCCACTCTTCACTGACGTCAACGATCAGATTGTCACGATCAATCCGGTAAGATACTGTCGATAAAGACATTGACCGACTCCATGTTTTTTGGAATTTATGACAAAAATATCGGCAATCAGGGTACAGAGATACTAAAAAAATTGATATAGTCCAGTCAATTTTAGAGGGGATCTTCTTTCCGCGTTAAAATCTTTCATTCAAGGAACTGTGCATGAAAAAAAACAACCTACCCTGCCTGGTTGTTGGCCTCGGAGCTTCAGCAGGCGGCCTACAGGCCTTGGAAAGCTTCGTGAAAAACCTGTCTGCCGGGAGCGGAATGGCTTACGTCATTATTCAGCATCTGTCACCCGACTACAAAAGTCTGATGGCCGAAATTTTGACCAAAAAAACAAGTCTATCCGTTTATCAGGCCAAAGAGGGGATGATTGTTGAAAGTGACACAATATATCTGATCCCGCCGAAAATGGACATGCGGATCTTCAAAGGCAAACTCACCCTTTCGGAATATAACTCTGAACACCGGGTGGTCAATTACCCCATCGACACCTTCCTTCAGTCTCTTGCTGAAGATCAGGGTCGCAATGCGATCGGCATCATTCTCTCGGGAACCGGCAGTGATGGTACCCGCGGGCTGAGACACATCAGGGAAGCGGCCGGACTGACGATGGTCCAGTCAATTGAGTCCGCAGCATTCGACGGCATGCCCCGCAGTGCTATCGACGCCGGTCTTGCTGATCTCGTTCTAGCCCCGGAAGAGATGCCGGAAAAACTTCTGACCTATGCGAACCATCCAATCAAAACTGAATTTAAAAACACTACAGCGATTCTCAAAAGCGAAGATGCACTGACCCAGGTTTTTGTCCATCTGCGCGACCGCGAAGGGGTAGACTTTAGTCAGTACAAACCAGCAACCATTCTGCGCCGTATCGAACGGCGTATTGCCATCAATCAGGTCAAAAATATTGATGAATATATCCGCTATATTCATCGTCATCCCGGAGAGATCAACCTGCTGTTCAAAGAACTGCTGATCGGTGTTACCAGTTTTTTCAGAGATCCCGAGGCTTATAAAAAGCTGGCTCAAACCTTTGTTCCCCAGATGCTCGCTGAGCAGAAGGGCTCAGAAGAAGAACTTCGTGTCTGGTGCGCCGGCTGCTCAACCGGCGAAGAAGCTTACAGCGTAGCGATCACCCTGACCGAAGCTCTGAAGAATGCCGGCTCAAACAGAGAATTGAAGATCTTCGCCACGGATGTTGATAAGGAAGCGATTACCTTTGCCAGTATGGGTCACTATGCAAAATCGATCGTCGCGGATATCCCCAAAGAATATATGGAACGTTATTTCATAAGCACTGACAAAGGTTTTCAAATCTCCAGAAAATTACGGGAAACAATTGTTTTCGCGCAGCATAATCTGCTCAAAGACCCCCCATTTAGTAAAAAACCCCGCCCAGAGGACGGGGCTTTAAAGGCGCCCCCAGAGGGGGCGTTGCCGGTGACCCCCAAAGAGGGTCACCGGAGC
>JAFGEL010000097.1 GCA_016931615.1 Desulfuromonadales bacterium | reverse complement strand
TGCCCTCGAGCTCCTGGATAATCTTGCCGTTGCCGCGCACCGGACCGTCAAGGCGCTGGAGGTTACAGTTGACCACGAAAATCAGGTTGTCGAGGTTTTCACGTGACGCCAGAGTAATGGCACCGAGCGATTCGGGCTCATCCATTTCTCCATCGCCGAGCATCGCCCAGACTTTGCGCCCGCTCGCCGGTCGCAACCCTCTGTCAACCAGGTAATGATTGAAACGCGCCTGATAGATGGCGGTCAAAGCCGTCAGCCCCATCGAGACCGTCGGGAATTCCCAGAAATCCTTCATCAGGAACGGATGCGGGTAAGAAGATAGCCCCCCCTGTGAGCCCAACTCGCGGCGGAAGTTCTCCAGGTCCTGAGGGGTCAGGCGCCCTTCAAGGAAAGCCCGGGCATAAATCCCCGGCGCGGCATGTCCCTGGAAGTACACCATATCGCCGAGAAAATCATCAGTCCGGCCACGCCAGAAGTGATTGAAACCCACCTCCCACAGCGTCGCCGCCGAAGCGAAAGTGGAGATGTGGCCACCGATTCCCGGAGACTCGCGGTTGGCCCGCACCACCATGGCCATGGCGTTCCAGCGAATAATCGACTTGATGCGCCGTTCGATTTCACGATTGCCGGGAAAAACCGGCTGCTGATTATGCGGAATGCTGTTGATATAAGGCGTATTGGCCGTAAAGGGAATACTCACCCCCTGTTCCTGGGCCCGAACCTGTAATTGCCGCAGGAGCTGCCTGACCCGCTCGGGGCCCTGCTCCTGCAGAACATAGTCGAGTGACTCACGCCATTCATGATCTTCGATTTCGATCAGTTCGGCTGGATTAAGTTTGTCGTTTTGCTCCATGAAAAATTCGCTCCTTGAATAAGCAGACGGAATAGATGACTGAAATAATACACAATTCTTCTGACCACGTCATGGCAGCGGCAAAAAAAACCTCAAAATAACAGCCCTGGAGTTTTGATCAACATCCGCTTCATGCGCAATTCAAGCGCGGGAATCTGATTGATTTATTTACTCCGGAAGGAGTATCAATAGTGCCGTCATGTTGACTATTCAACCAATTCAGGAATGACACAGACGTGAATAATAACACTCAATTCAAAAAACCCGACGTCCTCATCCTGTCCTTTGCCCATCTGGCTCACGACACTTTTTCAGCCTTTCTGGCCCCACTGCTGCCACTGCTGATCGACAAACTGGGCATGTCGTTATCGATGAGCGCCTTTCTTGACATCATTCGGCGCGCTCCGGCCCTGTTCAATCCCCTGCTTGGGCTCATGGCGGAAAAGACCGGTATCAAGTATTTTGTTATTCTGACTCCGGCGGTGACAGCCATCAGCATGGGCCTGGTCGGCCTGGCCAATTCGGTCACCATGCTGCTTATCCTGCTGTTCGTGGCCGGTATTTCTGCGGCCCTATTCCACGTACCCACCCCGGTCGTCGTCAAAGAGGCGTCAGGTAACCGGGTCGGCACGGGAATGAGTTTTTTCATGGTCGGCGGGGAACTGGCCAGAACCGTCGGTCCCCTGTTGGCCATTTCAGCCGTATCGCTCTGGAGCCTTGAAGAAATCTACCGGCTGATTCCCCTCGGCCTGATCGCTTCACTGGTTCTTTACGTCAAACTCAAAAATCTGGATGGCAACCGCCAGCTTAAGAAGCCGAAAGAAAAAGGCGACACTCACAGACTGCTGCGTCTTTACTGGCCTTTTTTCACAGCTGTTGGAGCTTTCATCTGCTTTCAGGCGGCGATGAAAAGTGCTCTGACTCTTTACCTGCCGGTCTACCTGACCGGTCAGGGGGCATCCCTGTGGTTTGCCGGCATCTCTCTGTCGGTCCTGCAATTCTTCGGTGTCATCGGCACCTTCTGGGCAGGAAATATTTCGGACCGGGTCGGCCGACGCAAAACCCTGGTTGTGTCGAGCATCGGCTCGGTGATCTTCATGGGGCTCTTCATTGTGACGCAGAATATTATCATTCTGAGCCTGCTCGGACTGTTTCTGTTCGCTTCCGGGCCCATTCTGATGGCCACTTTCCAGGATACGCAGTCCTCCCTTCCGACCTTCATGAACAGCATGTACATGTTCATCAACTTCGGAGTCAGCTCACTGGTGGTGTTTGTTTTGGGTCTGGTCGGGGATGCGATCGGCCTTGAGCTCACCTATCAGCTGTGTGTCATTTTCGCCCTGGGAACGATCCCTGCGGGGTTCATATTGACAGGCTTGGGCCGTAAAAAATTCTAAAACCCATCCCCTCGCTTTGAGTCAATCACTCAAATTGACTATGATAAAATACACAAATTTATAGATATCCACCCTTGGAGGAGACAATTAGCTATGAGTATCCTGAAAGGTAAAACCGTGCTCGTCACCGGCGCCAGCAAGGGCATCGGTGAAGCCATCGCCAGATACAGTGCCACTGAAGGGGCCAGTGTGCTTCTCGCGGCACGCGACAAAACCGCTCTTGATAAAATTGTGGCGGATATTCAGACACAGGGGGGCACGGCACTTGCCGTCAAGTGTGATGTCAGTTGCTTCAATGAAGTACAGCAGGCCGTCAGTCTGGCCTTCAAGGAATATGGCGGTCTGGATATCCTGGTCAATAACGCCGGGCTGATCGATCCGATCGCCTACCTGGCCGACAGCGACCCGGAAGCCTGGGACTATACCATCGATGTCAATGTCAAAGGGGTCTATCACGGACTCAGAACGGCTATACCGGCAATGCTTGAAAAGGGCGGCGGGACGATCATCAATATCAGCTCAGGCGCTGCCACCGGCGTGCTCGATGGTTGGAGTCATTATTGCGCAGGCAAGGCTGCAGTGCTTTCCCTGACCCGTTGTACCGCCCAGGAATATGGCGATCGTGGCATTCGGGTCATCGGGCTGAGCCCGGGGACCGTCGCCACCGACATGCAGAAAAGCATTCGCGCCTCCGGCATTAACCGGGTCAGTCAGCTGGATTGGGACACCCATATTCCGCCGGAGTGGGTCGCCAGGGCGGTTGAATATCTCTGTGGCCAGGCAGGAGACGAGTTTTTGGGTCAAGACTTTTCCCTGCGTGATCCCAAAGGCCGGAAAGCAATGGGTCTGCCGGTAGCGGAAGCTTAAAGTCTACGGCTCAAACATCACGATCTAACACTTCAGTTAATTTTCGGGCCTATGACCACAACAAAGGCTATATAGCCACCAAAATGCCAAGAGCACCAAGAGACTCTTTTAAAATCGATTTTAAACCCAGAGACACTGCGCTGGAGAGAAAAAAGCAGAGCCTGTTTTTAGATTTTTTAAACCAAAAAAGACCTTAGACCTTCCTCTGCGTTATTCGCGCCTTTGCGACTCCGCGTTAAAAATGGTCTTCGGTTTTTCTTGGTGGTCATCGTGCCTTGGTGGCAAAACTGCTTTTCGGTTTCAGACCCCTTAATTTGGGGATTTTCACCCTACCTGCTGGTAGAAAATTCCACGTTCCTGATGTACGGCTTTGATCTTGTTATCAGCCTCAAGAACATCGAGATATTTATTGATTTCATTGCCGTGCAGGCCGAGGATCTGGGTCAAATCAACCAGGGTACAGGGACGGCGGGAGATCGTTTCCAGAATGGCAGTTTCAGCATCAGTGCGGTAAGACTGGATATTCTTTCTCTGCGGGGCGGCGGAAATAATCTGGACATTATCCAGATTGAGTAATGCTTCGACCCGGCGCAGTTCAGCCTTGGTTGCCCCGCGCAGGTCCCTGATCGTGCCGGGGCGGTCAAGAGTGTTGATCTGGACCGCATCAGGCTTAACTTTTTGAATGACATTTCGCAACGCATTGATCTCTTCCACGCTGTCGTTGTAGCCGGGGAGGATGAAAACCTCGAGCCAGATAGTGCCGGAAAACTCACGGCTGAAACGGATCAAGCCGTCGAGAAAACGTTCCACAGTCAACCCGTCCGAGGGACGGTTGAGTTTCTGAAACACCTCTGCGGTGGCCGCATCCAACGAGGGCAGAACCAGGTCTGCGGCTTTTAATTCCGCCCTGACCTGCTGATCAAAAAGCAGTGTGCCGTTGGTCAGAACAGCGACTGGGATGTTCGGCTCGATGTTTTTAATAAACTCAATGACATCACCTATGCGGCTGTTCAAAGTCGGCTCACCATAACCTGAGAAGGTGATGTAATCGGGTTTTGGGCTGTTTTCAAAATAATCCGTCAATTCCGCCGTGATCTTAGCGTAAGGAACATATTCCTGTCTTTCCAGGGTCAGCTTTGTGGTGGCCCCGACTTCGCAATAAACACAGTCAAGAGAGCAAACTTTACGTGGGACAAGATCAACGCCCAGCGACATTCCCAGGCGTCTTGAGGGGACAGGACCAAACAGGAATTCGTACATAAAATAGACTTTCTATGGGGCCAGGATTTTAATTAGTTGCCATCCGGAAAGTCCGGTGGACACCGAAGCAGTTTTCAGATTGGAAACAAGCCATTTTTTACGAGATCAAGAAAATCAAGCATTTGTGCGGAGGCGTAGTACTTTACGTCGCACAAACAAATGCGTAGATTGACGCCGAAATCGTGAAAAAGGGCCGTTTCCGAATGAAAACTAATTGAGTAACCGGTAAGGGCCCGTAGTATAGCTGTGAAATTCAAGGCTTCCATTACTTTTCAGCATCGCCAGGATACGATCACGGTTGACTGGATGGGTTACGAGCTGCGCAATATCCTCTTCCGAGTACCAGCCCACAGAGGGGGTCTCTTCACTCGGCGTTAATTCTCCCGAGGCATAACGCGCTGAAAAACAGAAAACCACTGCACTGGGAAGTGAAACTTTTGACCAGATCATCTCCAGTTTGGCATGAGAAATCGTCACCCCGGCCTCTTCCAGAGTCTCGCGGCTCAGAGCAAAAATCAGATTCTCCCCTTCTTCGACCCTGCCCTGGGGAAGCTCCCAACCACGCAGACGATGCTTGACCAGCAGAACCTGATTCTCATCATTGCGAATCAGACAGCTGACCACGAGAATATGTTTCGGTTGTTCACTCAATTAATTGCTCCGTTGCCTGTAGTGGGTACGGCCTCGTTATCGATGGCGAGATCCCCGTCTCGCTCGTTTTTGGGCAGGAGGACCCAGAGGCGTCCCTGTTGTTTCATTCGCCCGGCAATGTCACCCGCGTCATTTCCCATACCCCAGAAAAAATCGGCGCGCACGCGTCCTTTGATCGCCCCGCCGGTATCCTGGGCAACCATTAACTGTTTGAGAGGGAAATCGGTCCCGGGAAAGGTGGTCGCCAGGAAAACCGGAGCCCCCAGGGGGATGGTGCGTGGGTCAACTGCCAGACTGCGCCGGGCCGTCAAAGGCACACCGAGGGACCCCGGAGGAGACTGGTAACTCTCAGGAAGCTCACGAAAAAAAACGTAACTGGGGTTTTCCGCCAGCAATTCCGCGCCGGATTGCGGATTCTTCTCAACCCAGCGCCTGATATTCTGCATCGACATCTGGTCCCTGGTCATCGCCTTGCGTTCCAGCAACAATTTACCGATGGACCGATAGGGGTGACCGTTCTGATTGGCATAATTGACCATCACCTTGCTGCCGTCTTCCAGGCGAATCCGCCCGGATCCCTGGATATGAAGAAAGAACAGCTCCACGGGATCAGCAACCCAGAACAGTTCCTGGCCCTGAAGAGGATTTTCACCGTTATCAATTTCACCCCGTTCAAAGTACGGGACAACCCGATTGCCGACCACGCGACCTCTCAGACGATACTGGTCAAGCTCAGGATAAATCTCATCAAGGTCAACAATCAGCAGATCATCGGGCTGGCGATAGAGGGGGTAGCGATAGGTTGCGGTTTTTTCCCGACTCCCCGGCAATTCAGGACCATAATACCCGGTGATCAGGCCAGTAGGACTGCCGTCATCATTGTTGATTCGGTAAGGCTGGAAAAACTCTTCAAAAAATTCCCGCACGCCCTGCTCGTCGTTCAGCGAAACAGACTGCGCCGCGTTGCAGACCGACTGCCACTGCTCACGTGTGCCGATCGCCTGACAGCTTTTCAGAAAGGCTTCAAGGGCCGCAGAGGGATAATCAAGCGCCCAGCCGTCAAGCTCACTCCACGACACAGCCTCAAGGGGTTCGACCTTGAGTGCAGGAGGTTGCGGAACCGGCTTCGCCATGCAACCGGCCAGCGCAAGAACAATACCCGCGATAAAAAATAACCGCACCATGGCAACCTTTAAGATTAAGACTCAATCTATCGGAAATCCGGCTTGAAAATTCGATTTTACATCATTTCAAGTGGATCGATATCAACCTGAACAGCCACCTGTTTCGGAATCTTCCGGCAGCCCTCATCAAGATGAAGCAGAAGACGCCGCAGCGCCGGGCGATCCGACGATTTCAACAGGATCTGATAACGATTTCTACCACGCAAACGAGCCAAGGGACAAGGGCTGGGGCCGAGAACCTGAACAGCGTTTTCAAGCCCGCTCAAATAAAAGCTGAGGCGCTGCGCCGCATTCTGAACCTGATCAAGATCATGACCTGACAGCACCAGGTTGGCCAGAAACCCGCAGGGAGGGTAACCCAGTTCCCTGCGAAAGGGAAATTCCTGCCGGTAGAAAGCCTGGTAATCCTGGCTGACGGCACAGATCAGGGCGTAATGCTCGGGATTATAAGTCTGGATAAAAACCTTGCCGCCACCGGTCCGCCCGGCACGGCCGGCAACCTGGGTCAACAGGGCAAAACTGCGTTCAGCGCTGCGAAAATCAGGAATATTCAACGCACTATCGGCATTCAGTACGCCCACGAGAGCAACCCCCGGAAAGTCATGTCCTTTGGCCACCATCTGGGTTCCGACCAGAATGTCGATTTTTCTTTCCAGCATAGCGTCCGACAACCGCTGGTGGGCCCCTTTACGCCCGGTCGAATCACGATCCATTCGGGCAATCCGGGCCGTTGGAAACAGCTCAGCCAGCTCCTCTTCCAGGCGTTCCGTTCCAGCCCCTTGAGTTTCAATATTTAAACTCTGACACTTATGACATTGCTCTGGAACGGTTTCGAAGTAATCGCAATAGTGGCAACGTAGCTGCTTTCTGTGCTGATGAAAGGTCAAAGAGATCGAACAGTTAGGACAATGGAACGATTCCCCGCAGTCCGCGCAGAGCAGAAACGGCGCATATCCCCGCCGGTTGAGCAACAGCATGATCTGAGATTTTTGTTCCAGTGTCTGCTGAATCTCCGCGATCAGAACATTCGACAAT
>JAFGEL010000096.1 GCA_016931615.1 Desulfuromonadales bacterium | reverse complement strand
GAAGCCACAAAGAGCACAAAGAAACCCGTTTGCAGGGGTTAAAGCTCCAAAGCCGTCATGCCCGAATGGTTGTATCGGGCATCCACGGCCTTTTGGAACACACCTGGACTCCCATCTTCACGGGAATGACGACAAGGGGGCGCACCACCCAACCCGTCATGCCCGAATGGTTGTATCGGGCATCCACGACCCTTTAGGCACAACCCCTGGATTCCCGCTTTCGCGGGAATGACGGAGGGAGATCGGGAATGACGACATATTTAAGGGCCTTCAGTTGCGGTCAACCGCTGCATGTTCGATGCAGGGTGGTGTATTTGTAAGCGTGCGTTTGAGGGCACAGAGTCAATCCTGCAGCCATCTGCAAACCCCTCTGCTGTCGCCGATCAGATCAGCGAAGATTGGGTCGTGAATAACCTCCACTAATTCATCAGGGTCCACGAGCTCAGCGGCCCTCCAACTCTTAAGGGTGGATTTTACGTCCTGCCCGCTAACCAGGCTGTAGGATTGCACCATTAAACTGAAATATTTCATCTTGAGGCTCTTCCAGCGGGTAAAGGTTGGAAGGTGTCTATCATCTTGAACTTTTCTGTTCTTGCGTTCCTGTTAATTTGAGAGACGACTTGGTGTCGGTTGATTCTCTGCACTGTTGTGTGACTATTGCCGCAAGCTGATTCGGCGGAGCATATAGCCCTGACCGCGAATGGTATGGATCAATTTTTCAGATCGGTCAGCGTCGATTTTTTTTCTCAGGTAATTGACATAAACATCAATGATGTTGGTAAAGCTTATTTTCTGTGCTTCCCAGGTTCCTTCCGCAATGCTTCTGCGGGGCAGGACGGTTTCGGGATGGCGCATCATGGTTTCCAGCAGCCGATACTCCTTGTGGGTCAGATTAACCTCCCTGCATCCTCTCCAGACCCGATGCTTGACCGGATCAAGGCAGAGATCGGCGTAATAAAGTTTCGCCCCTTTCCCTGTCAGGGAGCGCCGTATCAGCGCTCTGCAGCGTGCTTCAAGCTCATCCCAGGCAAAGGGTTTTTTCAGGTAATCATCCGCGCCGCAATTCAACCCGGCGATGACATCGTGCTCATTGTCCCGCGCTGTAAGGCAGAGGATCGGTGTATCGCCTCGCCGCTGGATGAAGACCATTCGGCCCTGTTGTTCTATACGCTTTATCTGTGCGCCGAAATGCGCAGTGAGGAGGCGTTTTCACGGTATGTCGCGATCTGTCGTTTACCGACGTTGCTGATGGACAATCTGATCGGCGATATCCTGACGCAAAATATGCCGGAAATGCTGGCGCGCACTTGTGCTGGTCGGTTCGACACTTTGAAAGAGTTGGTGGAGGATGAGGCCGTCTATGAATTTGCCCGCTCAGCCGGGATCGATGCCCTGCACGCGCTGGTGCTTACGGATGTCATGCCGTGTGAGGATTTAGGCCGCTACTGTATGGATCTGTTATCGCATCGGCTGCAGAAACGATCGTCTTACATCTGGGACGAAGTGATTACCATTTCGGAGCGTCTGCGACTGACGGAGGCCCTGCCGTTGATTGAAGAAGCTTATCAGTGCGGTTGGGCGAACCCCGAGACGCAGGCATTTGAAGAGGTCTCGCGGGGGATGTCCCAGCCTTTGACGGAAGAAAAAATTAAAGAATGGCGGGACAAGGTAGACAACTTCAAAACCGAACGAGAAATAGCTTATTTTTCCCATACCTGGTCGGAAGATGATGATGTTTCAGATGAAGACACAGATGATCTGCTCCGTGAGCCACGGGCGGTTCGTCGGCAGGTGCCGCGAAAACTGCCGGCAGGCGGCAAGATCGGGCGGAATGATCCCTGCCCCTGCGGGAGCGGCAAAAAGTACAAGAAGTGCTGTATCGATAAAAAATATGATTCAGAAGAAATGGAGTCCCTGAACACCACCGCACCGTTGAATCGTGCTGATGAATGGATTGAGGCCGGGTATTATTACCTCGGGCAAGACTGGCGTTATAAAGCTTTGACCTGTTGGTGGAACGCCTGGCAGGAGGCGAATAAAATTCTTCCCGAGAACATTGGTGATCCCGGGGCTGACGAGTGTAACCGTTTATTCACCAGCTGTGATTTTTTCAGCAATTGGCTGGTCGATTACCTCTTGCTTCTCGAGGACAACCTGGAGTGGTCTCCTGTTGCCGTGCAGAATGGCCTGATTTTCTGTCGGGAGGTCATCGCCCGTTTCCCCGATATGAACAGTCTTATGGCCAATAATTTCAGAGAGATAACCGCTTATCTGCTGTTGGCGCTCGGAAAGGCTGAAGAGGCCCTTTCTCTGCTGGAGCAGTTGATGGAACAGCACCCCAAGAACGCCCAGGGTTATGTTGTACTGGCGGCCGTGCTGAGCATGGACGCACAACGTTTTAACCTGCGCCCTGATTATGCTCGTGCCCGGCAGCTTCTGCTCCAGGCGCGGGAGAATGCGACAGACTGTGAAGACTGGGACGTTGATCTACGGCTGGAGGATTTAGACCACCAGCAAGTCTGAAATTGTCAATTTAAAGGTCAAAACCATGAAACCAGGCGAACACAAAACAGTCCAAGCCCGGATACTGAAATATGCCGAAGAAATCGGCTGGACGATTGTCTCTCGCGAAGAAGCGGAAGAGCGTCGTGGATTCGACCCTGCCGTACAGCCAAAGGACCGGGCGAAAGGCACGTCTCTCTTCTTCGATGAACTTCTTGACGAAAAAGTTCGTTTATTTAATCCCCGCTACACAGAAGCCGAAGGTGCGTTGATTGGCAAGTTCCGCCATCTACATGCGGATATCTACGGTAACCGAGAGTTCGTCGATCACCTGAGAAATCGGGGTAAGTATTTTGACCACGAAGAAAGCCGGGAGCGCGATCTAATCCTCATAGATTATCGGGATGATTTGACCCTTCCTCAAAACAAGTGGCGAAACCGCTACGAGGTGACAGAGGAATTTGCCTTCCACAATGGCCATTACGGCACCCGCGAGGATGTTGTCTTTTTGATCAATGGCATCCCTGTTTTGGTCATCGAATGCAAGAACGCCAACAAGAATGAAGCGATTGCTCTGGGTGTGGACCAGATTCGTCGCTATCACTGGGAAAACCCGGAACTGTTCGTGCCGGAACAGATCTTCACCGCAACCGACTCAATTGGTTTCTCCTACGGGGTGACCTGGAACACGGTGCGCCGCAACATCTTTAATTGGAAAGATGACGTTGTCGGCAAGCTTGAGTCGAAGGTCAAAAGCTTCTGCTCCATCCCGCAAGTTCTTGCTTTCATCAAGGATTACATTATCTTTGCCGAGAAGGATGAGGAGCTGAACAAGTATATCCTGCGCCAGCATCAGACAGGTGCGGTGGAGGCGGTTGTCGGGCGGGCGCTGACACCTGATAGAAAACGTGGCCTGGTCTGGCATACGCAGGGAAGCGGCAAGACCTTTACCATGATCAAGGCTGCCGAAATGTTGTTCAAATCACCGGCTGCAGACAAGCCAACGATCCTGCTGATGATCGACCGCAACGAACTGGAAGATCAGATGCTTAAAAACCTGGCTTCGCTGGGGCTGGGGAACCTGGAGCATGCCTCCAGCATTGCAACCCTCAACAAGCTCCTGCGGAATGACTATCGTGGCATCATTGTGACCATGATCCACAAGTTCCGCGACCTGCCTGCCGACATTAACCTGCGTTCCAATATCTATGTGCTGATCGATGAGGCCCATCGAACCACCGGGGGCGACCTCGGCAACTTCCTGATGGCCGGTTTGCCGAATGCGACCTATATCGGTTTTACCGGCACCCCGGTCGACAAGACGGCCTATGGGAAGGGGACATTCAAGACCTTCGGTTGCGAGGATGACAAGGGGTATCTGCATAAGTATTCCATTGCCGACAGTATCGAGGATGGCACAACGCTCCCCCTCTATTACAACCTTGCGCCCAACGAAATGCTGGTGCCTCTTGAAATCCTCGATAAGGAGTTTCTCGCTCTTGCTGACGCCGAGGGCGTCGCAGATATTGAAGAGCTGAACAAGATTCTCGAACGTGCGGTCAACCTGAAGAATTTCCTGAAAGCTGAGAATCGCATCCGCAAGGTGGCTGAATACGTTGCCAAGCACTACCTGGAGAATGTCGAGCCGTTGGGTTACAAGGCGTTTCTGGTCGGTGTCGACCGGGAAGCCTGCGCCTTTTACAAGAAGGCTTTGGATGAATTTCTACCGCCCGAATATTCTGAAGTTGTTTATACCGGGAACAACAGCGACTCTGAAGTGCTGAAAGAGTTTCATCTCGAACCGAAAAAAGAGCGGGCCATTCGTAAAAGCTTCACCAAGTTGGACCAGCAGCCGAAGATTCTTATCGTCACGGAAAAGCTGCTCACCGGTTTCGATGCTCCGGTGTTGTACGCGATGTACCTCGACAAGCCGATGCGTGACCATACATTGCTGCAAGCCATCGCTCGCGTGAATCGTCCATACGAAAACGAAACAGCGGAGATGGTCAAACCGCACGGTTTTGTGCTCGATTTCGTCGGCATCTTCGATAAACTGGAAAAGGCGCTGGCTTTCGACAGCGATGAGGTCAACGCTATCGTCAAAGACCTTCAACTGCTCAAAATCCTTTTCAAAAACAAGATGGAAGAGAAAGTTCCTGAATACATTGGGCTTATTGAACATAACTTCAACGATAAAGATGTCGATTCTTTGATTGAGCACTTCCGCGATCCGGAACGGCGGAAAGAGTTTTTTAAGGAGTACAAAGAAATCGAGATGCTTTACGAGATCATTTCCCCTGACGCCTTCTTGCGACCGTTTATTGCTGATTACAGCACCCTGTCGGCAATTTATAACGTTGTGCGCAAGGCGTACACCAAACGAGTTCTGGTTGATCGGGAATTTCAGAAGAAAACCAACGAGCTGGTTCGTGAAAACGTCGCCACCTACGGCATCGGCCGAGTTGATGAGTTCGTCGAGATCAACGCCGAGACCATCGAGCTGATCAAAAAGAAAAAAGGCGGTGATGGGACCAAGGTCATCAATCTGGTCAAGAGTATTGAAAAGAAGGCGGAGGAAGAAAGCGACGATCCTTATCTGATTG
>JAFGEL010000095.1 GCA_016931615.1 Desulfuromonadales bacterium | reverse complement strand
CTGCCTGGCACGGGTCGCTGCCATGTTTGCGGCCATTCCGGTGTTCAGCGGTGCCCAGATTCCTCCTCAGATGCGCATCGGTGTCGCCGTCATGTTCGCGATGCTGACTTACCCGGTGGTTAAAGGCTTTATCCCGGTCGGCAGCATCACTCCGGTTGAGCTGGGTCTGATGGTTGCCGCGGAGATCATTCTCGGCCTGCTGGTCGGTTTCCTTGCCCAGCTGGTGTTTATGGCCGCGGAATTTGCCGGGTCGTTGATCGGTTACCAGATGGGTTTTGCGGCCGCCAACGTGTTCGACCCGTCAACACAGCAGCAGGTCGCGTTGATTTCGCAATTTCAGGGCATCTTTGCCATTCTGCTGTTCCTGTCTCTCGACATTCATCACCTGTTTCTTGAAGCGATCGTGGCTTCTTTTGAAATGCTTCCACCGGGCAGCATGAACCTGTCAGGCGGAGCGATTCCGTTGATTGTTGAAGTGGCCAACCATTCGCTGATTCTGAGTCTGCGTCTGGTTGCGCCGATTCTGGCTCTGCTTATTCTGTCCAACCTGACCCTGGGCGTCATGGCCAGGGTTTTCCCTCAACTGAATGTTTTCCTGCTCTCCTTTCCCCTCAATATCGGCATCTCCTTTATCGTCATGGGCCTGACCCTTGGAATCTTTGCCAGCATTCTTCAGGGCGAATTTTCCACCCTGACGGAACGATTCTTGAATCTCTTCAGTTTGATGTAAGTTTTTTAATCGCGTCAGCCAAATAAATGACATTCAGCACGTCTGGGCTTCCGAAATTTTTTGCCATGGAACGTTTAACCCATCCTTGGGACTTGCTGACGCCGTCCTGGCGTCAGACATCCATGGCAAAAAACTCCGAAAGCCCATTTGAAAATGAATGTAATAAAACTGGTGAGATGGTGATTGAAACAAGGCTTGCGATCTTTGAATAGCGAGTCGTAGCCGGAGGCTACATCGAGCTGAGAAAAGTGAGCGTAACACAGTTGCAATCACCATATCGACAGTCGGGAGAAGAAGATGGCGGAAGAGTCCGGCCAAGAACGCACCGAACAGGCGACGTCAAAACGGCGTCAGGATTTCCGTGAAAAGGGGCAGGTCGCTCAGAGTAAAGAGGTGGCAACGGCCGCGCTGCTGACGGCGTCACTGCTGCTCTGGAGTTTTTATGCCCGCTACTTCTGGAGTGACCTGCTCAAAGTTTATGACAGCCTGTTGCGGCTGATGAGTACCTTTCAGGCCACGCCTCTCGGGGTTATGAACCTGGCCTGGGAGATGGGAGCGGTATTGGCCAGGCTGCTTTGGCCGATTTTTCTGCTGACCCTGGTGATCGGCTTTTGTGCCTCGTTTTTTCAGGTTGGCCCGCTCTTTTCAACCAAGGTGTTTCAACCTGATCTCAATAAGTTTAACCCGATCAAGGGGATGGCCAAGTTTGTCTCCAAGCGCTCGGCCGTCGAACTGGTCAAATCTCTGGCCAAGGTCTCGCTGATCGGTTTCGTCGCCTACAAGACTGTAGCCAATGAATTTGAAACGGCGCTGACACTGTCGCTACTGGATCTCAACCAGACCCTGATCTTCCTCGCCCAGGTGGCCTTTCTGGTGCTGGCAAAAAGCTGCGGCATCATTATTGTGCTGGCCGTCGTTGATTTCGGATTCAGTAAATACGAGATGGAACAGAAGATGAAGATGACCAAGCAGGAGGTCAAAGAGGAATTCAAGGAGACGGAGGGGGATCCGCAACTGAAAGCCCGGGTGCGCTCAATGCAGCAGCAGATGGCCCGTAAACGGATGATGGCTGAGGTTCCCAAGGCCGATGTCATCATCACCAACCCGACTCATCTGTCGGTGGCGATTTCTTACCGGCGGGCGGAGATGGACGCACCGAAAATCGTTGCCAAGGGGGCGGATCATATGGCCTTCAGAATACGTGAAATCGCCAAAGAACACCAGGTTCCGATGGTTGAAAACAAGCCGGTGGCACGGGCTTTGTACAAGCATGAGGTTGGGGAGCAAATTCCCGAAGAGATGTTCACGGCCGTAGCCGAAATTTTGGCCTATGTCTATAGCTTGAAGAAAAGATAACTTACTGAAAACAAAAGATAAAAAATAATTTAGAGGCTGAATATTCCGCAAGCCAAAAGCTTGACACGGACTGTCGGAATTCAGTCATGGAGAAGATATGGCAACCCTGAATAGCATGATTGACAATCGTTGGCGGGAAACGCTGCTGCGCAGCGATGTGCTGGTGGCATTCGGACTGGTGTTGATTCTGATGTTGATGATCCTTCCGGTGCCGCCGATGCTGCTGGATGTGTTTCTGTCACTGAATATTACCGTCGGTCTGCTGATTCTGATCATCGCTCTCTACACCTCCCGAGCGCTCGATTTTGCCATTTTCCCCAGTGTTCTGCTGATTACCACCCTGTTTCGGCTGTCCCTCAATGTGGCGTCAACGCGCCTGATTCTCCTGCGTGGAGATGAAGGACCTTCGGCAGCGGGTAGCGTAATCCAGTCCTTCGGTCAGTTTGTTGTCGGTGGCAATTATGTCGTCGGTATCGTTATTTTTACCATTCTGGTGATCATCAATTTCATGGTCATCACCAAAGGTGCCGGGCGGGTTGCCGAAGTTGCCGCGCGTTTTACTCTGGATGCCATGCCGGGCAAACAGATGGCAATCGATGCCGATCTCAATGCCGGTCTGGTCAGTGAGGATGAAGCACGGAGCCGCCGTCAGGAGATCGCTGCGGAATCCGATTTTTACGGGGCCATGGATGGGGCCAGCAAGTTTGTCAAAGGGGACGCGATTGCCGGGATTATCATCACCCTGATCAACATCGGTGCCGGATTTGTCATCGGTGTGATGCAGAAAGGCATGCCGATGGCTGAAGCGGCAGCCAACTACACCATCCTGACCGTTGGTGACGGTCTGGTCGGTCAGATTCCGGCGCTGATCATTTCTACCGGGGCGGGGATCATGGTTACGCGAACGGCTGGAGATGATGACTTTGGAACCGAGATGAAACGTCAGTTCAGCGTTCATCCCCGGGCACTCTGGGTCGTTTCAGCCATACTGTTTGCTTTTGCCCTGATTCCGGGTCTGCCGCAAATCCCGTTCTTTCTTTTATCGTTGATTCTGGGAGGGATTGCCTGGACGGTTCAAAAAGCTCATGAGCAGGAGCGGAGACAGTTGGACATCGCTGAAGCCCCGGCGCCTAAATTGCTCGAAGAAGAGAATTACGAGCAGATGCTGGCCGTCGATCTGCTCGAGATGGAAGTCGGTTACGGTTTGATTCCGCTGGTGGATACGGCCCAGAACGGTGAACTGTTGCCGCGGATTAAATCGATTCGGCGCCAGTTTACCCTCGACATGGGCTTTATTGTCCCACCGGTGCATATCAAGGATAACCTGCAGCTCAAACCGAATGAATACGCCATTGTTCTCAAAGGGGTCAAAATCGGCGGCGGTGAGCTGCTTCCGGGTCACTACCTGGCGATGAATCCCGGCACCGCGACCGAAACGATCAAAGGTGTTGAGACCGTTGAGCCGGCCTTTAACCTGCCGGCGGTGTGGATTTCCGAGGACAAGAAAGAGCGTGCCCAGATTTCCGGCTACACGGTGGTCGACAACACCACGGTTGTGGCGACGCACTTGAGTGAACTGATCAAAACCCACGGTCACGAACTGCTCGGCCGTCAGGAAACCCAGAATCTGCTCGATAACCTGGCCCACGAATATCCCAAACTGGTCGAAGAACTGGTGCCCAATCTGCTCAGCCTGGGTGTGGTGATGCGCGTGCTGCAGAATCTGCTGCGTGAAGGGGTGTCGATCAGGGATCTTAGAACTATTTTAGAAACTTTGGCCGATTGGGCACCGGTTGTGCAAGACCCTGATCAACTGACCGAACATGTGCGCAGCATTCTGGCTCGTTCGATCAGCAACAGCTACAGCGAGGATGGACAGGTACTGGAAGTGATGACTTTTGACCGAGACGTAGAGACAAAGCTTCAGGAAGCGCTGCACAGCACGGAACATGGGGCTTACCTGGCCCTTGAACCCGGCTTCGCCCAGGCGCTGATCAACAGCCTGAACAAGGTTTTGCAGAACATTGCCGGAGCCACACCGGTATTGTTGTGCACGCCAACAATCCGACTCCATGTCAAAAGGTTGACTGAACGCTACCTGCCCGGACTGGCGATTATCTCCCATAACGAGATCGCACCTCATCTCAAGGTGCGGTCGATAGGAACGGTGACTGT
>JAFGEL010000011.1 GCA_016931615.1 Desulfuromonadales bacterium | reverse complement strand
GGCTCGGAAGCCATGCCGCAGCAACCACAACCGAAACCTCATTCCGGCCACCCGGAAGCGCCCTTCTGTAGCGCTTACGACCCGAACACCAGAACTCCATCATTACAGCTTCCCTCCCTGAGCTGCGACTGTCATGCTCACATCTGCGGCCCGGCAGACAGATTTACCTATGCCCAAGAACGCATCTATACTCCTCCGGACGCCCTGTTGGCGGACTACCTGAGGATGCTCGACATAATCGGGATTGAACGTACCGTACTTGTGCAACCCAGTGTTTACGGGTGTGATAACACCGTACTGCTGCGGGCACTGGACGAATGTGTTATTCCCTGTCGGGGGGTTGCGGTCATTGATCAGGCTGTTTCCGACGGAGAGCTGCAGGAACACCATCGGAGCGGCATCAGAGGCATACGTTTTAACCTCGTCGATGTGCGAGACCCTTCAGGAAGACTCGATCTTTCCATGGTTCGGACTTTGGCGGAGCGCATCAGGGCGCTGGACTGGCACTGTGAATTTCTCCTCCATGCCGACGAATATCCCGAGCTGGACAGCCTCTTCGATGATTTTCCTGTCGATATTGTGCTGGCTCACATGGGCTACCTGAAACCGCCGCTTTCAGTTGAAAATCCGGGCTTTCAAGCTTTATTACGCCTGCTGAGAAAGGGGCGCTGCTGGGTAAAATTGACCGGGCCCATGCGTATTTCTGCCGGCGAAATGCCTTATCCCGATGTCACTCCTATCGCCAGGGAACTGATCGACACAGCTCCGAATAGAATTCTCTGGGGCAGCGACTGGCCACACGTCAAAATCTCCAAGAAAATGCCCAACGATGGAGATCTGGTCAATCTGCTGGAGGAATGGGTTCCCGATACACGATTGCGCCGGCGAATCCTTGTCGACAACCCGGAAAAACTCTACGGATTTTAACCGGAGGCGAAAAAAATCAGTCTTAGAACAGCCCTCAAAATTATAGCGGGAGATATTCCATGGCCAGCGAACAGCGTATCCGCGGCATACTTGCACCTGTCATCACTCCGTTTAAAGCAGACCTGAGCCCCGACCCCGAACGCCTGATCACACACTGCAAATGGCTTCTCAGTCAAAATTGCGGGCTGGCAGTCTTCGGGACAAACAGTGAGGCAAATTCACTCTCGGTCAATGAAAAAAAAGTTCTTCTCGACCGCCTGACCGCAGCGGGAATCGACCCCTCACGCATGATGCCGGGCACAGGAAGCTGCTCTCTGAGTGACAGCGTGGAATTGACCCGACACGCCGTAACCTCAGGATGCGCCGGTGTTCTGATGTTGCCCCCATTCTACTACAAAAATGTTTCAGAGGACGGTCTCTATCGCTACTTTGCTGAAGTTGTTGAACGTGTGGGTGACGCGCGACTGAAGATTTACCTTTATCACATACCGCCGGTGGCCGTTGTCGGGATCACGGCCGGGCTTGTCGAGCGTTTGCTGAAAAACTATCCTTCTGCCATTGCCGGCATGAAAGACAGCTCAGGGGACTGGTCGAACACCAAAATGATGCTGGACAATTTTGCCGAACAAGGCTTCGATGTATTCACCGGGAATGAAACATTCCTGCTGGCCAACATGCAGAACGGCGGAGCCGGCTGTATTTCAGCAACGGCCAATGTCAACCCGGCAGCCATCGACCGGCTCTATCGCGAATGGCAGCACTCCGATGCCACAACCCAGCAGCAGAATTTGAACTCTGTTCGCCAGACCGTCGGGCAGGCCATGATGATCGCCGCGCTGAAGAGTGTCGTCGCACACTACGCCGAAGATTCAGAGTGGATGACGGTTCGCCCGCCGCTGACCGAACTTGACCAGGATCAGGTGAATAAAATTGTCTATGACCTTGAGCAACTCGGTTTTTCAATGCCTGATCTGCCTGTCCCGGGTCATTAAAAGCAGACAGGAAGCTGCAACGATAACGGGCTTTTTAACCGGCAACACACAATGAACGCTGATACCCAAGTCCTTCGATTTCCAGTTCGACAACATCGCCGGCCTGAAGATAACAGGGAGGTTTCATCCCCATACCGACTCCGGGAGGGGTTCCCGTGGTAATCAAGTCTCCGGCCTCCAGGGTCATGAACTGGGACAGGTAATGCACCAGCGTCCTGACATTGAAAATCATTTTTGCTGTCGATCCCGACTGCCGTTCAACCTGGTTGACCCTGAGACTCATTGCCAGGTTGTCGACCTCGCTGAGTTCATCCCGAGTCACCAGGAAGGGACCCAGAGGATTGAAATTGTCGCACGATTTCCCCTTGGTCCACTGCCCGCCACGCTCCATCTGAAACTCCCGTTCGGAGACATCATGCGAAATGCAATAGCCGGCAATATAATCATCGACAGCCTCAATGTTCGCTAGATACCTGGCATCGCGACCGATAATCACGCCCAGTTCGACTTCCCAGTCAGTCTTGGTGCTGTTACGGGGAATAATGATCGGATCATAAGGTCCGACAACGGCATTAGCTCCCTTCAGAAAAACGATCGGTTCCTGCGGCAAGGGCAACCCCGCCTCGGCGGCGTGGTCAGCGTAATTCAACCCGATCCCGATCACTTTTCCGGGACGCGCCACACAGGATCCCAACCTTACTTCCGCAGAAACTTGCGGCAGGTTACTGGTTTTTCCGAGAACTTCCTCAAGCCGGGACAAGCCGTCATGATTGAAAAAATCCCGATTCCAATCAGAAAAATACGCCGACAGATCACGTCGCGAACCATCAGCCAGGATGACCCCCGGCTTTTCCTGTCCGACATCACCAAAACGAATCAGTTTCATACCGCGTTCCTTTATTCAAAGAGTGAAGACCTTCCACCCGGATCTGCAATATGACGCGCAGAAAAACAACTCTTGGATTTACGCAAAAAAAAACCGTCTCGACATTCGGGACGGTTTTTTGCTTCGCTTTTACATGTTAACTGAAGCGCTTCATTGCACGCATTTTTTTGCGCAGACGACGCTGGGCTTCCTTCTCCTTGCGCTTACGCTTAATGCTCGGTTTTTCGTAAAATTTGCGCTGCTTCATTTCACGAAAAAGCCCTTCCTGTTGCAGTTTACGCTTGAGAACTTTAATCGCTTTTTCGACGTTACCGTCAATAACAGTGATTTCCAAGAACAATCACCCCGCTTTCTTTTCTATTCTTTGCGGTTGTTGTTAACCACAAGAGCCGGATTTATACCGCCGGGAAAAACCGAAGTCAAGGGTTTTATGGGAATGCTGTCCGGGGTACCTTCTTGAACAGAGCCACCTTCACCCCTCCGTTGGAAAACCGCAGCAGCGGTATAAAGTTCGTCCCAAGGGCATCAAGCAGCCCGGTCTCCGGACAGAGGATGGCCCCCTCCCAGCCGGGAAAACGGTTATTGTATAGGTGTCCCAGATCATGATACAGCGCCGCCAGAGTGGCATTTTTCCCCAGGCGCTCTCCGTAAGGCGGATTACATATCAGCAATCCGCTAACCGCGGGCGGGGTCAATTGTTGCATTTCGCCGCAGAAGAGCTGAACCGCTCCCTCCAGACCCAGGCCTGCCAGATTTCTCTGCGCAGCTTCGACGGCCTTGGGGTTGCTGTCGACCGCGTTGATCAGGTTGGGAAGTGTAGATAATTCCTCTTTCTGCGCTTCAACTCTAAGTTGCTGCCACAATCCGGGACGGTATTTCGGCCAGTCCATAAAAGCAAATTCGCGGCTGTGCCCTGGAGCCCGACGCAGCGCGATGAGTGCCGCTTCAATGGCAAAAGTCCCGGAACCGGTCATCAGATCGAAAAACGCCTGTGATCCGTCATAGCCACAGGCCAACAGACAACCGGCGGCCAGAGTTTCGCGCAATGGAGCCCTGACACTGGCGGACCGATAACCGCGTCGGTGCAGGTGCTCACCCGAGCTGTCAACCGATACCTGACATTGATTGTTGGACAGGCGAATAAGCACCTTTTGCCCCGAACCGCTACCGGGACTCACCTCGCCGAGGGCGTGACTGATCGCCTCCAGACAGGTTTCAGCGATACGACCACTGTGAAGCAGACGTGACTTGTGGGCGGCAACCTTGACATCACAGGCCATTCCGGGCTTGATAAAACGCCCCCACGGCAAACGTGCCAAACGCTGAAAGAGGGTCGGAAAATCGCGGGCGGTCACAGATCCGACACGCACGAGGATGCGTGATGCGCTGCGGAGCCAGAGATTAGCCAGATAAAGTTCGCGCAGCCCCCCTGAAAACTCAACCCCTCCGCGGATAAGATTTTGTGATTGAATGCCGAGGTCATGTAATTCCCGCGCACAGATCTTTTCAAAGCCGGGAGCAGTTACGATAAAATAATCATCGGGTTGATTGCGCATAAAAACCTCTGCAGAGAAAATAGCAGAGATCGTTCAATTTGTTAATATTTTTATCGGGTTATCTGTTTATGCCGGTGGTGTTCGGATTCTCCATTTTTAAGGTTCCACACCCGTTCACAGGTCTTGACTATCTCCGTTCAGCGTCAGACACCCCTGCAATGGGATCTCAGCAGACTTTATCGCTGTGATATGAGACAAAGAAATGCGTAGATATTTTTAAGCTCAGTCGCTTTGACCGGATTATTTCATCTTATTTAATTATTGGTTTGTTCTTATTGTAAAAAAATTATAATATGCTCAAAGGTCCGGATTTACGGCCACACTTCAACACATGGAAGCCTGAATGAATTACCAGCGCTATTTCAAACCGGAGCAACAGCTACTGTTACAGGTAGAAAACGATCTCAGTCAGAATGCTCGCACGGAGTTAATGACCATCAATGTCGTCTCCTGCGAGGAGGACAGGCTTGTGGTTTCTCTTCCTTATGACGCGGACGCCGTTGACCAGTATCCTTTTCGGGAAGAGATGCCGTTTGAAATTACCACCGAGACGATGGGAATGGGAGTCAGGACCAAGGGACGTTTTGAGCGAAAAATCAACAGCAGCCAATTTGCCATTACTCTGCATTCCGAACTTCAGATGTTTCAGCGCCGCATCAGCCAGCGTTTTGACTGCATGCTCGGCATCCGTTTCAGTCGCGCGGCGAAAACGTTACAAACCATGCGTCATATCTGGGAAAGGAATCTGGACGTCCTCTACAGTCCCGAAGCTCCCCTGATTTTTGAAGGATTCAAATCCACTCGTGTCAACATCAGCTCCGGGGGCATTCGTCTCTCCATCAAACCGCCGGTCAACCAGGGGGAACTGTGCCTGACACTGATCAATCTCGAAGACGGTAAGCCGCCGATCTGCGCCATAGCCGAAGTTGTCTGGATGTGTGTTAAAGACGAAGACGCCGTGACCGCAGGAATGCGTTTTATCAATATTTTGGGAGACGATCAGAAGCGCATTGACACTTTCATCGATAGAAACAAATCAAACAAGTAGCTCTTCACGCTTGTTTCCCCTCCCCATTCTGAGCTATAAAATCGTCTGGTCGTTTCCGCTCCGCTCAACCCTGATACGCGCAGGATACTGTCAATGCTGCAAGTCACTGAAGCTGAAGTTTATCGTGCCTGTCGAACGCTCTTCGGCCCGGAACTTCAGCTTACCCGGGAGTTTCTGACATACCTGCAACCCTCCGGAGTTCGCTCAGCCTACAGGAAAAAAGCCAAAGTCATTCACCCGGATTGTTTTGCTGTCTCCTGCACGACAACCAAGAGCCGGCAAAAGCGGCTTTTTCAGGATCTGAATCAGGCCCACCAGACCGTTCAGAGCTATCTCAAACAAAAACATCAGATCCAGGGCTCATCTTATCAGCCAAAACGTTCTGCCTACTCTCAAAGCTCGAGACAGCGCCAGGACGCGCCTCGCCAATCACAGGGACCACGCTTTTGGCTTCCACAGCGCCCCCTACAGTTCGGAACATTCCTCTACTACCTGGGCATCGTCCCTTTTCAGGCTCTCATCACGGCACTGAGTTGGCAGCGGCAACAGCGCCCGACAGTTGGCGACATTGCCCGACGCTGGGGATGGTTAAGTGACCAGGATATCCGTCAGGTGATCACCAGTAGAACAGGCGTTTTCAAATTTGGTGAACGGGCGGAACAGCTGGGCCTGCTCAGCTCTCTTCAGGTGCGCACACTGCTTTTCCATCAACGCTCAAAACAAAAGCAAATCGGCGATTATTTTATTGCCCAGGGATTCATTGACGCACATCAGCGAGACGAACTCCTGAAACGCCTGGCCGAACACAATCGCACCTACCGTAACGGATTCAGCCAACATTATTACTATTTTCATCGTTAAGAGCGGCGTCAGCCGTGTCTTTCAAAGCAACGCATTCTGACGAACAAATTCAAAAATATTCCAGGAGATCTCATGGGTTTTTTATCGCCATCATCAAGTATCTGCTACTTCACGATCACAGGAACATTGGATGCCCACAAACAGGCTCAACTCCCCTCACTGCTGGCTGAAGAGGGATTTCGTTCCATCGAACAGTCGGCGGAAGAACTTTCAACCGGGTGGGTAGAAAGCGGCAATTATGACAGCGGCGATTTTGTCACCCCGGACAGCTGCCGGCGTGATCAGCATCTGACCTTTACCCTGCGTCAGGACCGGCGCCGTATACCGGGAGCCTTACTGAAAAGGCAGGTGATGCTTTTAAGTGAACAGTTTCTGGCTGAAAAACCCACTCTGAACTTTGTCCCGAAGGCCGAGAAAGAGCAAATCCGCGATCGCGCCCGCAACCAGTTATTAGCCCGCACCCTGCCGACTCCAGCTTTTTACGATGTGGTCTGGGACACTCAACAGCAGTTACTCAGGTTCTGTTCGCTCGGCCAAAATGCCATTGACAGTTTTCAGGGGTTATTTCATCAAACCTTTCCGGGGCTGCGCCTCCAACTGCTTCACCCCCTGGCCAGGGCCGCTCAAATACTTCCGGAACAACTGAAACCCCGACTTTTGCAGGCGGACCAGGCGCAGGGTGACAGTCTTCTCGAGAAGATTGAAGCCAATCGCTGGCTTGGCTGTGATTTTCTCCAATGGCTGCTTTACCGGACGCTGAATTCGGATTCTCGTTACCAGGTCTCAGCTCCCGGGCCCTTACTGGAAAACCAACCCTTCGTAGCCTTTCTGGATAACCGGGTAGTCCTGGTCGGTGGCGGTCATGAGGGCATGCAAAAGATCGTAGTCGCCGGGCCGCAGGATCATTATCTCGAGGTCAAAGCCGCATTAAAACAGGGCAAGCACATCGAAGAAGCGACGCTTCACTTTCAGCTCAACGACGAGGATGAAGGATGGAAACTGACGCTCAAAGGAGATCGTTTTCAATTCGGCAGCTACCGTACCCCGATGATTCGACCGGATTCGGATCCGAGCGATGATCCGCAAGCTGAACTGGAAGCGGCATTTTATACCAAACTTGCTGCTATTGAAGAAGGTGAACAAATGTTCAACAGCCTGCTGAAGGGCTTTCTAGAACTGAGGCTGAGTGAAGACTGGGCTACCATCAACAGTTCAATCACAGCCTGGCTTGAAGAGTGAAAACTCTCGACAAGCCGATTTTTATTTTGCCAACGAACTGGTATGCTTGCAGATAAACATAATTTCTTTGTCCTGAGGAATGGATGAAATTTCGCACGCGTTTGCTCATTCTGGTACTCACAACCACGCTGATTCCGCTGGCTTTGAGCTTTCTTTCACAGCGTTCTTCGATTCTGCATTTTGGTAACAAGCTCGCTGAAAATACCCGCACCCTTCTGAACGACAATGCCGTGACCCTGCTGCATACCCTGATCGACGGCTATGGGCGGATCCTCGAGCGGGACAAAACCATGGCTCTGTTGACCCTGCAGATTCAAGCCCAGGCCGTCGAACAACGCTTCACCTCAACCCTGCCTCAGCATCCCCCGAAAATCTATTATTCTACCGACTTCACCTCGCCTGAGCTCCAACCCGCAGACATGAGTACAAGCACCAAGCACCAGAAAGTCACCGCCGATGGAGAAAAAAGCTCAATCCCGGTATCCTATTCAGAACAGGTCATCTTTTTGACCAGCGGAACTCGACCGGCTGATGTGACTGAAGATCTGGTGCGCATGAGCAGCATGCCCGAGGTATACAAAGCCCTGCACGATATTCAACCGGAGCTTTTCCTGTGGCAATATACAGCGCTGGAAAGCGGCCTTCATTCAAGTTATCCAGGCAAAGGTGGCTACCCTGACAGCTATGATCCACGTCAGCGGCAATGGTATCGCGAAGCCGTCGCAAAGGGAGACACCATTCAACAGCTGCTCACCGACCTGTCAACCGGCACTCTGATCCTCACCCTGGCAAAACCCGTATATAGAGGGTCGGGCGAACTCCTCGGTGTAACGGCCCTGGATATAGATTACCGTCAATTCTTTGATGACTGGAAAATCCCACCGCAGTGGGCCGACTTCACAGAAAGCATGGTCCTGATTTTCAATGAGCAGGGCCAACTCCCTGAACACCATCTTGAAATACTTTTACGCAACCGGCGTGAGATGAAATCCTCCGACTGGCAACTTCCGGTCGAACACGAATATATTGATCTCACCGTGCCCGAACTGAGCGAAATCCAAAGCGATATTCTTCAAGGCCGTTCAGGTGTCAAAAAAGTCAGTTTTCGTGGAAAAGATGAATTGTGGGCCTACGGTTCACGTGAGCTGGATGCCCCTTTCCCGCTGGTAATTGTTCCTTATAAACAAGTGCTCGCCCAGGCCGTGACCGCCGAAAACTTTGTCAACCAACAGATCTCCCTCGGCCTCAAAATCAGCGCGGCATTAACCGTTTTCGTCGTTGTCGCCGTCATCATCGTAACCATAATCCGCTCCAGACGAGTCACAGATCCGATTCTCGACCTGGCCGGCGCAGCACGCCAACTTTCTGAAGGAAACTTTGATGCCAGAGTGGAAATCCGCTTCAAAGATGAAATGGCAAATCTGGGCCGCATTTTCAACACCCTCGGCCCGCGGCTGAAAGAACGTGAATCGATGTTGCAATCTCTGGCCCTGGCCAAAGAAATCCAGCAGCAGTTACTTCCGGACCGTGCTCCGGTTTTCGCCACTTTTGAGTTGGCGGGAAGAAGTCTCTACTGTGATGAAACCGGTGGTGATTATTACGATTTCATTGAAATGCAACATGACGGTCAACCACTGCTGGGATTGGCTGTCGGCGATGTATCAGGTCATGGCATCGGAGCCGCCCTGGTGATGGCGGCAGCCCGTAGCATTCTGCGTTCGTTGGCGGAACAGCATCCCAGAGAACTCAAAACGCTGCTAGAAAACATCAACCGCCATCTGAGCCGCGATACCGGGGATGCCTACTTCATGACCCTGTTTTACGGCGTACTGTTTGTCGAAGAACGGAAACTCCATTGGATTTCAGCTGGGCAAGCCCCTATGTTCCATTTCCGCCGGGGAGAAGTCGAAGAACTCAGCAGTTCCGGCATTCCTCTGGGCATCATTGAAACAGCCGCCTATGACAATACGGCGGTCATGGACTTTGCCCCCGGCGATATCCTGTTGATCGGCACTGACGGTATTTGGGAGGCTGTCAATTCTGAAGGCGAGATGTTCGGCACCGAGAGGCTGGTCGAACTGCTGAAAAACCACGCCCACGAAACCGCCGAAAATATTCTCGACCGAATCGTTACCGCGGTCAACGAGTTCAGGAGTGAACGACCACAAGACGATGATGTCACCTTGATGATCATTAAATCAAAATAAAGTTCGGCTTTTTCAAGCAAATCCCCCACCTGAGCTTCAGCCGAAGCCGTTCTACATAGAGCTTCATCGCTGTCATCTTGACATTCCTTAAAGATTATTTTTAATGCACTTTTAACAAAAAGATGTTAGTTTAAAAGGCCTTATGCATTTCTTCTCATTTCGATTTCTTTATGAAACACACCGTCTTTCACAAAGCGGCAGTTGACAGCCTTCAAATGCGGTAAAACGGACAAAGCTTGGCGCCACAACTGCGTGGTGAGGCACTTATAATGAGCGAAATACAGAAAAAAAATATTGCCCAATTTAGTCATATTCGACGCCAGCATCTGTTCAACCGCATAAATGCGCTCCATTATCACGGTTCTCCCCTGAGGGTAACGCTAAAACATAAAAATCACGACTTCTCTCTCCACTTAAAAGCTCAGCCGGAACCGGTTTCAAGTGAGCAGGCCTCGGCACATTGGATTGTTGAAGATAACTTCCCTGATAATTTCAATTCGTATCAGCTGCAAAAGATTACTCTCTCCAACAGTTATAGTTCTTATGAATTCACACCGGATTCTTTTCATCTTGAAAAATGGGGCGTTCGTTTTACGATTCCAGAATGTGGCCTTGAAATCGATTTCAGGAAGCAGCTCCGATATCATTGTGCCGAAAAAAATGTACGCATAGCCTTAACCCAGAACGCGATTGTTTTTTCAGGGACATTGTTGGATTACTCAGTCAATGGAATTCTCGTACAGTTGGATAAAAAGGAGAATTTTTCATTTTCCTGGCTCAATGAGAAACGACCGGTCATTTTAAACATTTTATCAAATGAAGAACCTGTGTATACCGCTGAGGTCTTTCTGACACCAAGAGCATTGGGCCGATACCTTCTTTTCCCGGACCAGGAAGCGGCGCCCCGGCATGTCCCACGCAAATTTCGCTCCAGACGTCAGCAATTGATCCCCTCACCCGATCTGGTGTTTGATCACCCGATCGTCGGCAAAAAGATAAGGTTAAAAATATTCGATCTGAGTAGTCTGGGATTCTCCGTCGAAGAAAATGCCTCTTCAGCATGCCTGCTTCCAGGGTTGTTGCTCAGATCGGCTACCATCTCCATTGCCGGGAATGTCAATATTCAGTGCATGGCCCAGGTAATCTACGTAAAACCGCAAGATGACCACCCCGATATTGTGAAAGTGGGCTTGACAATACTCAATATCGACATTAACGATCATCTGAAATTAATCAGTCTAGTACAGCAGGCGCAAGATTCTCGAGCCTACATCAGTAATCAGATCGATCACTCAGACCTCTTTGATTTCTTTTTTGAAACCGGCTTTATCTATCCCAACAAGTATGTAGAGCTCGCCAAAAAGAAGAATGAAATCATTAACTCCTATGCCGCTCTTTACGAGAAGGGAGCCAACATCAGTCGGCATTTTGTCTACCAGGACACCGGGAAAATTCTGGGACATTTTTCCAGTTTACGGGTTTATCGAAAAACCTGGATGAATCAACATCATGCCGCATTGAGAAGTCGCAAAGCAGGGCTACAGGTCGTACGAGCAATTTCCGAATATCTGAATGACAGTTACAAACTGAATCCAGCAAATATTCAGTACATCATTGGGTATTACCGGGCAGAAAACAAATTCCCACAAAAGTATTTCGGTGAGTATGTCAACAACACCGGCAGTACAGACATCACGTCACTTGACTGTTTGTCCTATATTAATGATGCCAGAAAATTTGCTCATGCACTGACACATCTGAAGGAAGGTTGGACGCTGGAAAATGCGCGAAAGTCAGACCTGGTAGAATTTCGCGGCTATTATCACAAAATTTCCGGCGGGCTTTTACCGCAAGCCCTGGATATGGAGCCGGAATCATTTAACGATCAAACACTCACAGAAACATACACCAACAACAATCTGATGAGAAAAAGAAACATATATGCGTTGCGCTTCCGTGACATGCCGAAAGCGTTAATTGATGTACAGACATCCGATTTTGGTCTCAACCTGTCTGAAATTACCAACGCGATTACTGTTTATCTGATCGAGCCTTCCTCTGATTTCTTCGATATCGTCAGTTGTGCGATCCGTCGCATTGCCCTGAAATATGAAAAAATGTCTGATCCTGTTATGTTTTACCCGCATAACTATTTGATTGACTGTGGTTTTAAAGCTGATAAAGAATATCTACTCTGGGCGTTAGATATTACTCTAGGCAGTGAATCTTATATGGCGTGGATGAATCGATTTTGCCGATGAAACAGGATCCAGCACTCTATAATTCACGTGTACTGTCAACCTACCTGAAACTTCTCAGAGAGAAATATCCTGAGGTCAGCATCAGTGAGATACTTGCTTACGCAGGTATCGAGCCCTATGAAATCAACGATGAAGGTTGCTGGTTTACCCAGAACCAGGTCGATCTTTTCTATGAAAAAACCGTCCATTTAACCGGGAATAAAAATATCGCTCGGGAAGCCGGCCGTCTGGCTGCTTCACCGGGGGCCATCGGCATCATGAGGCAATACGTACTAGGTCTCCTGGGGCCATCCGTAGCATTCCAAAGCTTGCATCGTGCCAGCAAAAGATTTGTTCGCTCAAGTACTTATGTTTCGAAGCAAAAGAAGACCAACCAGGTCGAAATCACAGTTACTCCGCATAAAGGGATCAAAGAAAAGCTCTTTCAGTGCGAAAACCGCATGGGATTTTTTGAGGCGGTGATCGATGGCTTCCAGCTGGGCTTGCCAAAAATCGAACATCCGGAATGCTTATTTCAGGGAGGAAGTTGCTGCAGGTATCTCGTCACCTGGAAAAGAACCTTATCCAGTCGGTTTACCAGTTTCAGAAACATCCTCATGGCTGTCTTTGCGGGGGCTATTTTCCCAGCATTTGTACTTCTCCCGACTGCTCTCTTTTATTACTCACTCGGCTGTTGCTTATTAAGCATAATGGGGATCTCCCTGGTTACTGAAATTTTACGTCGTAAAGAGATGTCCCGATCAATGGACAACTTACTGGAAAACTCTGATCGCTTGACCCAACTGATCGAATCCAGCACACGTAACATCGAACTGGTTCATCAGATTGGTCAGGCGCTGGCCAGTAAAAAATCGGTTGAAGATGTTCTTTTTACCGTTTCAGAAATCATGGAAAGGGGTCTTGATTTCGACTGCGGTGCCATTCTGCTTGCCAACAAAGAAAGAACACGTCTGGAAATCCGCTGCTCATTCGGTTATTCCCACCTGGAAATCGGCAGCATGATGTCAACCGTATTCAGTTTGGATAACCCCAACAGCCAGGGCCCCTTTGTACAGGCATTTCATCAACAGAAGAATTTTATCATCAACAACACCCAGGAAATTGAAGAAAAACTCTCAGAGAAATCTCGAAAATTTATTCGAGAACTTGGTGTCCACTCTTTCTTGTGTTGTCCGATTGTCATCGAGAACGAGTCTCTCGGGGTGGTTGCCGTCACCAACCAGACATCCAAGCGGCCATTAATTCGAACCGACATTACTTTACTTCAAGGCATAGCTCCGGCCATTGGAGTTGCTCTCCAGAACGCAGCGTTAATAGAGGAACAGCAACTTTCTTTCGAAAAAACCCTTAAAGTCCTTGCCGATTCGATTGATGCCCGTGATTATCTTACCGCCGGTCACAGTGAAGTCGTCACTGAGTATGCCGCAGGAATCGCTGAAGTTCTGGGACAAACGGATGAGTATATTCAGATGATCCGCATCGCAGGATTGCTTCATGATTACGGCAAGATCGCCGTACCCGATTCAATCCTCAAAAAAAATGGCCGTCTGACTCCCGAAGAGCGAGAAATCATCAATACTCATCCGGCAAAAACCCAGCAGATTCTCAATCAGGTCCCCTTCAAGGGAGTTCATAAACAAATTCCCGTGATTGCCGGTGCCCATCACGAACGCTGGGATGGGGATGGCTATCCGTTGGGTCTTAAAGCCAATGAAATCCCTTTGGGAGCACGTATTTTAGCCGTTGCTGATTTTTTTGAGGCCATCACTTCCAAACGTCACTACCGCAACCCCATGCCACTTAAACAGGCTATAGACCTTTTGCATGAATCTTCCGGGAGCCATTTTGACCCTGAAGTCGTGAGTGCGTTTATCGAATATCTTGAATTTCGCGATTACGCTCTCGTTAGACCAAGCGCACAGGATAGGCGCTATTCTGCCCAAAATGGATCGCGACGAAGATCCCCACGGGTGGAATACCGCACGCAGGTTTCTGTGCGTCAGGGTCAACGCATTATGTCCGGAGATATTATCAATATAGGGGCTAAAGGAGCTTTTATAGCATCAACTGACCAGGCTAAAGAAAAGGAAACTCTAATTTTAACCTTTGCCTTACCGGGCACAGAAGAATATATTCAGACATCGGCTGAAGTCTGCTGGTGCAATAAGGAAAGCAACCCCAGAAATATCAATCACCCGATCGGCTTTGCCGTCCGCTTCCGCAATATTCCCCCACAAGTACAATTTTTGATCAGTCAGTTTGTACGCCGCCAAATTGTTCCGCTTAAAACTGTCTCGACTGAGGAAAAGAAAGTTATTAATCATAGTGAATAGTCATTCAAAGAAACCGTACCTGATGGAGGATGCAGAAGAAGGGAAACGTCTGGAATTAAAAACCGACAAAGAAGCAGTCAAACGTCAGGCGGCCTGGGCCGGCATCGGACCTGGAATGCGGGTTCTTGACGTCGGATGTGGAATAGGTCTGACAACTGAAGCATTGGCTGAACTCGTCGGCTCGGACGGGCATGTCACAGGTCTTGATTTTTCCATTGACCGCCTGTCGACTGCCAGGAGTAATTACACATCAGATAATATTGATTTTGTCCGCCATGACATCAACCAACCTTTTATAGCAGAAACACCCTACGATGCAGTCTGGTCACGTTTTTTCATTGAGTACTTCAGGAAGGACCAGTTTCAGATCGTCAGCAACATTTTGGCGCCATTGAAACCCGGCGGCATAGCCTGTCTGGCAGACCTCGACAACAACGGTCTGGGTCACTACGGTTACAGCGAACGCTTGCAACAAACGCTGACCGAAGTCATGACGCTTCTGGAAAAAGACTTTGATTTTGATCCCTATGCAGGCCGTCGCCTGTATGGATATCTATATGATTTAGGTTTTACTGAAATTTACTGTTCCGTCGAAATGCATCATCTGATCTATGGCTCAGCTGATGAGAAAGATATTTATAACTGGTTACGTAAAGTTGAAGTCGCCGCGCAGAAATCCGGCTGCAGTTTTTCTGCTTATGGAGGAAACTTTAAACTTTTCCGTGACGAAGCCGAAGAGTTCATTAGAAGCTCAAAGCGCTTTACCTATACGCCGCTAATTATTGCCAGGGGGATCAAACCAAAATAAAGATATTAAGGGGGGAGACAGCTGAGGAGTTGTATGCAAAAAACCATTTTATTCATCATTGTCTTTTCTCTTTTTTCCGGTTCCGCTTTTGCATCGGGATTCGGGGTCTTTACCCAGGGGGCATCCGGCCTTGGACAGGCCAATGCCGTTGTCGCCCATCCGGTTGGACCGTCTTCCCTCTATTTCAATCCGGCACTATTGAACGATATCAGTGGCCGACAGATTGAAATCGGCACCACCGGTGTTTATGCCGACCGATCTATCCAGCTTGATACAGGTGGCACTGAAGACTCTAAAAACAACTGGAACTTTCCTTCCAACGCTTATTACACCCACCAGGTCAATGAAAAATTAAGTACCGGCTTCGGGCTGTTTTTTCCCTTCGGGCTGTCGAGCGAATGGGATGAAGACTATGCAGGAAAATATCTCGGGACAAAAGGCGAGATCACCACCCTGAACATCAACCCGGTCATCGCTTATCGCGTAAATGACAAGCTTTCTGTCGCTGCCGGTTTCAGTCTGGTATACCTTGATGCTTCATTGGAGAAAAAAATCTATCAAACGGGCGCATACAATCTTGTCAATCAACAAATGATTGCATTGTACGGAACTCCTTTGCCACCCCAGACCGTAACAGATGATATCAACCAGAAGTTTGATGGTGAAGGCTGGGGCAATGGGTTCAATTTGGGCATACTTTACAAAGCAAACGAGCGGATCAGCATTGGCGCCACCTACCGTAGTCACATCGATATTAACGTTCAAGGACGGGCGACTTTCAGAGATATCGACCCTGCACTGGCCACATTCATCTCAGATACTAATGGAGACGCGGATATAAGACTACCTGCCCAGGCAACGGCAGGAGTTGCTTTTAAAATCATACCGAAACTGGTTGTTGAAACAGGCATCCGTTGGGAAGACTGGTCTTCAACTGAAGAGCTGAAAATCGAGCTTGACTCCCCGGTCTTGGGCCAAACAATGGACAGCATCCCCCGCGACTGGAAAGCAACCTGGAGCTACAACATCGGTGGGCACTATGAAGTCAATGAGTCTTTCGCCGTGAACGCCGGCTATCTGTATGGTGAAAATGCCGTACCGGACTCAACATTTGAGCCGCTTGTCCCCGATTCGGACGCTCATCTTTTCACTTTCGGTGTCGACTGGACAAACAAAGCCTGGACCGTCTCTGCCGCATTTGGTTATGAACGCCACGATGACCGACATAAGAGCAATAACGATGTAGACATTTTGGGAATGGCAAATGGTGAATATCAGGCTGATATTTATTTGACCGGGCTAAGTGTCGTATACAGTTTTTAGAGAGAACAATCTTATTTTTGCCTGTCCAATATGGAGATACGATCTTGCCGGCCTGACAGTGTTTGCATGTAACGTCAGGTCGCAAGATCCTCTTCCATAACCCTTCAGGACAGCACCCTACTTTCAAGCAATCTGTTAAAACATAAACATTAGAATTTGTGCATTTTTATTTGTTCCCTGATATGATCCCTGAATCATTAACTTCTGATCAGGTAGTAATCTTATGGCAAAAATTGACAAGCTGTTTCAAATTCTCCAGAGCCAGGGGGGATCAGATCTTCACCTGTCGCCAAACAACCCTCCCCTGATACGCACTTCGGGGCAGTTGCGCCCGGCAATTGACCAGGTATTGAGTCACGAACAATATCGCGCTCTGCTTTATGAAATCATGGATGAAAATCAGCGCACGATTTTTGAACAGACCAATGATCTTGATTTTGCTTACGAGGTGGGCGCACTGAAGGCCCGTTTCCGGGCCAATATCTTTATGGGTCGTTTAGGCATCAGCGCCGTTTTCAGGATTATACCGGCGGAGATTCTCAGTGTTGAACAGCTCGGCTTGCCGCAAGCGGTGCTTGATTTCACAGAATACAAAAAGGGTCTGATTCTTGTAACCGGGCCAACGGGAAGCGGAAAGTCGACAACCCTTGCTGCAATGATCGACCACATCAATCGGAACCGAAGTGAACATATCCTGACGGTCGAAGATCCGATAGAGTTCGTTCATCCGGGGCGTAAAAGCCTGATCAACCAGCGCGAAGTAGGAATTCATACACGGAGTTTTGCGTCGGCACTCAAGGCAGCCCTGCGCGAGGATCCCGATATTATCCTGGTCGGCGAGATGCGTGACCTCGAAACAATTGAACTCGCTATTACTGCGGCAGAGACCGGTCATCTGGTTTTCGGCACACTCCATACAAGCAGCGCCGCCAAAACCGTTGATCGGCTGGTCAATGTCTTTCCGACCACACAGCAGGAGCAGATCAGAACCATGCTGGCCGAGTCCCTCCGTGGTGTTGTTGCCCAGCAGTTATTACGCACAGTCGACGGCAAACGCTGCGCGGCATTGGAAATATTGAAAGTTAATGCGGCGGCAGCCAATCTGATCCGGGAAGGGAAAACGTTCCAGATCCCATCAATCATCCAAACCGGGCGCAAAGAAGGCATGCAGCTTATGGATCAGGCGCTGGAGGAGTTGTTGAATAACAAACGCATCAGTGTTGATGAAGCTTATCGTTTCGCCGTCAACAAAAACCAGTTTGCTCCAAAAAACTGAGTCTTGGGGAAAAGCATGGATGACCAACGCATTTCAGTAGAAACCCGATACATCGAAGTCCTTATGAGCAATGGCAAACAGGTCAGCGGCGAAGCATTTTTACAGCTGCACGGAGCCCATCTGGCCGGTCCTCAAAGAATCGGTGAAGCCATTAATGGCGATGAGGACTTTCTCCCCTTGCGTAGTAAGCACGGCATAGAATTGATCAATTTAAAGCAAGTCATTTCAGTCGTAACTGCTGCTGAAGAAGAATTTGATCCGCTGCTAAAGCTGGGGGAAGAACACCGGATTCAGGTCGAACCGGCGGTTGGGGAAACGCTACATCTGCGGATTTTCGTCAATCTCCCCGGCGGAAAAACCCGGGTCAAAGATTTTCTGAACCAGGACAAACGCTTTCTTCTTTTCCTGCACGATGACAAAGTTCTTTATCTGGCACGAAACAGAATATTATGCGTTAAAGACTGACAGAGTCTGCTGAGCTTCTATAGACATCATCTGCTGAAAAATCATCAATTCAATTCTGGAAGAAGATAATTTTTCCACAGCGTATCTCGAAACTGTCGACGAAAAAAACCGAAGTGCCCGATGCGTTGTGCAGCGACATCTGCCGGGGATATCCGTTTCATCTGTTTCGGTGCAGAGCGATAAAAGGCATGAAGGTCGTCGATATTGCGTGCCGACATGAATTCGTCATCGCTAAAAGACAGGGATGTGAGCGGAATGTCGACCTGAGTATAAAGCTCACGGGCACCTTCAACCCCAACGGCGTAATCAGGATGAAGGCACCAACGACGCCACTGAGCCATCACATCATGCGGCAGATCCCCCACCATGCGCAGACGCTTTCCAGGAAAATAACCGAACAACGTCAGCGAAACCGGAACGACAACATACCAGAGAAACCAGGACACCCGTTTGAGCTGAAGCGGAGCGTCTCTCCAGTAGCCGGTTCCAGAAGCGATGGTGATCATTTTGCTGACCACTGAGCGATTCGGCACAAAGGGAAAGATCTGCCCCCCCAGACTATGACCGATCCAGTAGAGCTCTGTCTCATCCGACCCAGAAGAAAGCAATTCGAGCATGGCCTGGCAATCAAATGACGACCAGGTCAGAATGTCGCTTTTGAAGCCCCTCAATGCACCATTTTGAGAGAGCCCGATGCCGCGATAATCAAATGTCGCAACCAGAAACCCCTGCCGGCTCAACCAATACGCAAAAGAAGCGTAATACTGCTGTTGCACACCCATAGCAGGAACGATCAGGACACTGGCTGAAGGGGTATCGTCAGGACAAAAAAGCCTTGCCGTCAAAGCATATTGATCGGCGGTAACAACCTGAATCTGATTAAATTTATTCACCGCTCACGGCACACTCGTTATCAAACCACTAAATTAGCTTGTGCTTTCAGGATAATAGGGATAATCCATCTGCCGGGCAATGCCTCTGCGCGCCTCCCGGCCGACAAGCCGCTCGACAAGATAGAGGCCCAGATCAATTGAAGCGGTGACACCACGCGCAGTGATGACATCCCCCTCATCAACGATCCGTTGATCAACGACTTCGGCGCAGTAACGAGTCAGTTCAGTGTAGGCTTTCGGGTGCGTGGTGGCCTTTTTCCCGTGTAAAAATCCGGCGGCGCCAAGCAGCAAGGAACCGCTGCAGACTGAAGCCTTGAGCGGCACAGATTCAGCCGTCTGCAGCCAGGCGATAAACTCTTCATTGTGTTGCAGGGAACGACTGCCGTAACCACCGGGCACAACGAGCAGATCGAAATCATTCAAGGGCTGTTTCAGTTGATCGTGCAGGAAACGCAACCCCTGCGGATCAAAAACATCATCACAGAAGGAACAGATATGCCACGTGAAATCGGGCATGAAATCCATCGATTTCAGCCGCGTAAGGGGATCATAAAAGCCGATGAAATCGAGTGCCGTCATTTGATCAAAGATGATAAAAGCCGCTTTCATAAAAGCTCCCGACGATGGCGATCCAAACAAAAGGCCCTTATCTTACAAAGAAGAAAGGGCCTGGCGAAGAAGACTTAAAGAGAAAGTTTTTCGGCAACGAAATCGGCATCCTTATCACCGCGTCCCGACAGGTTGATCAGAATCGTCTGGTCAGCAGGTAAGGTTTTCGCCAGTTTCATCGCGTAAGCTACGGCATGCGCACTTTCCAGCGCCGGAATAATCCCTTCAAGCCGTGACAGGGTCATGAAAGCATTCAGGCACTCCTGATCATCAATTACCTCATAACTGACCCGTTCAATATCCTTCAGGTAGCAATGCTGGGGGCCGACGCCAGGATAATCCAACCCGGAAGCAATGGAGTAAACCGGCAGCGGGTTACCCTCCTTATCCTGCAGGTTGTAACACTTGAAGCCGTGGATCGCACCTTTCTCGCCCAGAGTCAGGGTCGCGGCATGATCGGCCGTATCCAGGCCGAGCCCGGCCGGTTCGACACCGACCATTTTGACGTCATCATCGCTGAGGAACGCGGTAAATAATCCGATTGCGTTCGAACCACCACCGACACAGGCAATGACATAGTCCGGCAGTTTTCCTTCTTTAGCGAGAAATTGCTCCCGCGCCTCAATCCCCACGATACTCTGGAAATCGCGAACCATTTTCGGAAAAGGGTGCGGGCCGACGACTGATCCGATGGCGTAGAAAAAGTTCACCGGATCCTTCAGGTACTCGTCAAACGCACTGTCGACAGCATCCTTCAGGGTTCTGGTGCCACGGGTGACGGGAATCAGTTTACAGCCGAGAATTTTCATTTTGGTCACATTGGGATGCTCTTTGGCGATGTCGATTTCACCCATGTGAATCTCACAATCAATTCCGACCAGGGCGCAGGCGGTCGCCAGGGCGACACCATGCTGACCGGCTCCGGTTTCAGCAAGCACCTTGGTTTTACCCATATGTTTAGCCAGCAGAGCTTCACCCAGACAATGATTGATTTTGTGAGCCCCGGTGTGGTTGAGATCCTCGCGTTTGAGAAAAATCCGCGCCCCGCCCTGCTGTTCGGTCAGTCGTCGAGCAAAATAAATCGGGCTCGGCCGACCGACATAATCACTATAAAGAGCCTGAAGTTCATCTTTAAAGGCTTTGGTCTGACTGACCTGATCATAGGCCATGTTGATATCATCCATAATCGCTTTGAGCTGGGGTGGAATGATCTGCCCCCCATATTCACCAAAAAAGCCGTCTTTATCCGGCATTTCAAGAAACTGCATCGCCATAAAACTATCTCCTTCTTACGCGGTTTTAATCCATCAACAGAGGCATGAACATCGTTCTGGTCTGCGGGTCAAATTAAGGGATGAGCTATCTTCTGTCAAGGAATGATGGTGGAAGGAAAGGACGTCCTCAGTCCGCACTGAAAGATAAATGTCGGTGTACATTCAGAAGAGATCCCAATGCACTGTTTCTTTGTTTTTTATCTTCAACACTTTCGACCGTCGAGTTTTTTACAGTGTGGCGATTTTTGTCCCGGTTTCGATATAATGCTCGCGTACGGTTTTCTCGATGCGATCAAGGTCTTGAGATTTTATGCTCTCGACAATTTTATTGTGACGCGCACCGATCTCTTCAGGGCTGTAAAGACGGCCCCAGTGTTTATAAAAGAGAATATGCAACTTCAGACTGAGACGATCGGTATATTCAAGAAGTTGCCCATTATTGCTCTTGCTGATCAGCAGATCATGAAATTCTCCCCCCACCTGAACAACCATTTTGTGATTACTCATATGGGCAAAACGCGCCATCTCGTCAACCAGGTTGTCCAATTTTTCAAAGTCCTCCCCGGAAAACTGACGGCAGGTTTCCATCACTGCGAAGCCCTCAAGAACGCCCCGAGTGGTATAGCTGTCGATGATCTGCTTGGGAGACAACACCGGAATAAAATTACCCACCTGGGGACGATAGTCGACCAGGCCATTCATGATCAGTTCTTTCATCGCTTCACGGATCGGGGCGCGACTGATGCCCATCTGTTCAGCCAGCAGGCTTTCTTTCAACTGGTCCCCGGGGCTCAGATCTCCACTCAACAAAAGCTGATAAACATAATCAACAACTTGATCCTTGTAGGTTTTTTTTATGATGGACATAGCTTCATGACTCTCCTTGTCGAATGTCGACATTAAGGAGTGACCTTTTTCTTGTCAAGAATTAAAAACTCATCGTTACGGCCATGATTGAAATCCAGCTCAGGTTCGCCACATTGCCAAGACCGTGCAAATCAGGCAAGATAACAGGATATTCAGATAATTCCCTCGTTCACGCGGATCCATAAACCCGCACTGCAAAAGGAGATCATATGGCAAAAGTTCTCATCTGGCTGGCCTCGGGAGATCTGGAAAAACTTCATCCCGGCATTCTTTATGGAACCAACGCCAGAAAATTCGGTTGGGTGGACGATGTTCAGTTTGTCGTTTTTGGAGAGAGTGAACGGCTGATGCTGAAACATCCCGAAACTTTCAAGCTGCTTCAGGACAACAATACCGCCTACTGCAAATTTGTCGCTGATGATATGGGGATCACTGAAGAGCTGAAAGAGCAAGGTGCCAATATCGTCTACGTCGGAGATTACATCTCAAACTTTATCAAAGAAGGCTACCAGGTCATTACATTCTGAACATAAGACTTTTCGCAAAGCTCAAAACGAAAGCAAAGCCCGGCCTTTTTTCGGCCGGGCACGGCAGCATTGAATAGAGCTGAAGTCAGTCTGCGGTAATGGGAATTTCGATCAGGTTTGGCCTTCCGGACTGAATACCCGCTTGAATCGCATCGGCGATATCACCGACAGACTCGACCCGCGTGGCAGGAACTCCCATTGACTCAGCCATCGACAGGAAATCGATCGGCGGATCGTTAATATCCATCGCGATAAAACGATTCTGTTGAGCCGAGGTGAAATGCTCCTGCGAACGCATGAAATTCTTGAGGATGTTGTATTCCCGATTATTCATCACCACGAAAGTGACCGGCAATTTTTCATAGGCAGCGGTCCACAAAGCCTGAGGAGAATAAAGTGCCGCCCCGTCACCGACCAGGCTGACGACCGGTTCCCGTCCCGACCCAAGAGCATAACCCACAGCAGCCGGCATTCCCCAACCCAGAGCCCCGCCGCGCAAAAAATGATACTGGCAGGTTGAATGGCTGTTGAGAAAGTCCCGCAGATGAAAAGAGGTAACCACCGCTTCGTCGACGATCGGGGTCTCCGTGCCGATCCCTTTTGCCAACTGCTGAGCCGCAACCAGGGGATGAATATGGTCGAGTGACAGCAATCGCTCGGCATTGCGGTCCAGCTCTTCGCGTTGCTGCTCGCGCTTCTGCTGAGCCCTTTTAACCAGGGCCGCATGCTCATCTGCACGGCCCTTCAAGCGTTCAGCCAAAAGCGGGTTAAGCACCTGCAGAGATTTCTGAATATCACCGATCAGGGACAACTTGGTAGGATAACTGCGCCCAAGATCCCGCCCGTCAATCGACAGCTGAAACAGTTCACAATGTTCCGGCAATGCCGAACCTTCAGTGTAGAGAATGGTGATAAAAGATTTCCCCCCCAGGGCCAGAACGCAGTCAAAATCTTTGACGAGCTCAGAAATTTCCGACGCCTTGGTCGGCAAATTTCCGCACCACAGGGGATGACTGGTCGGATAAGGGATATGCGCCGGCCACGAAGAACCGTAAACCGGTGCCCCGAGAATTTCTGCCAATTGAACAGCCTCTGCCGCGGCATCATGGTAGGAAATTTCATCCCCGGCCACGATCAGCACCTTCCCCGGCTTAAACACAGCCAGCTCATCCGCCAGCTGATCAAGCGCCCCGGCGATCGGCCGGCGGTCAACGTTTGAGCGGGCCGGAACAGGAATGGTGGTCATCTCTTCCATCACGTCCATCGGCAGCGACAGAAACACCGGCCCGGGATGAACACCGGCACAATCCTGAAAGGCCCGCCGAATCAAAATCGGCAGGTGTTCCGGAGAATGAACCTCCTGGGCCCATTTCACCGCGGGTGTGGCAATCTGCACCAGATCCCCGAACAATAACGGATCGGTGATCGAATGGCGGGAGTCCTGCTGACCTGCCGTCACCACCATCGGTGTCCCCGAAACGCTGGCATTCAGAATATTTCCCAGGCCATGACCCAGGCCCCCGGCGGTATGCAGGTTGACGAATCCTGGCCGCTTTGCCGCCTGGGCATAGCCATCAGCCATGGCGACGACACTGGCCTCTTGTAATCCCCAGATATATTTTATGACCGGGCTGTCAATTAAAGCATCGATAAAGGGCAGCTCCGTTGTTCCCGGGTTGCCGAAAACGTACTCCACGCCCTCACTTTCGAGCAGTTCGAGCAACAGCTTGCCTCCTCGACGCGGTTCAACCTGATTCAATGAGTGAATTGCTTTTTTCATCACCAATCCTGTGTATGCAAGAGCCCCTCAACTTTCCTTGAACCATACAATAATTTGGTTAAAAGAAACAAGACAGGGACTGGCGGCGTTTCTAAAATTGACTGACCAGAGGGCCGTAAGGCGGGGTCTTCGCCTCTTTCAGACAGCGCAGAAAATCCCCTCGGCTGATCTCCCGGGCTCCCATGCTCAACAGGTGGCTGGTGGTTTGTTGACAGTCGAGGAGAACAAAACCTTTTTCCCGGAGATATCGCATCAACTCAACCAGAACAATTTTGGAGGCATTCGCGCGGCGACTGAACATTGATTCCCCAAAAAAACAGCCGCCGATCGACACTCCGTAGAGCCCGCCAATCAGCTGATCAGCGTCCCAACATTCTACCGAATGGGCGAAACCAAGTTCGTGAAGACGCAGATAGGCACTGCGCATCTCAGGAGTAATCCAGGTACCACTGCCGTCAAGGCCGGCGCGCAATCCTCGGCACCAGTAAATCACTCCGGCAAAATTTTCGTTGAAACTGAGACGGTAAGAGTGCCGACGCAGAGCCCGGCGAAGCGAACGGGAAACATGCAGTTCGGCAGGGAAGAGAACACAGCGCGGATCAGGCGACCACCAGAGAATCGGTTCCCCCTGATTGTACCAGGGAAAAATGCCGAGACTGTAGGCCAGCAACAAGCGCTCGGGAGAAAGATCGCCACCGACAGCTAAAAGCCCGCAGTCTTCGGCTTCTTCGACAGGAGGGAACCAGAGGTCATCCGTCAGGCGATAACAGGGCATGGCCTAGAGATAGCGAAAGGTCAACCGGCCGGCCGAGCAACCGATACGGACATCTCCTCCCTGGCGCAATTCCCCGAAAAGAATTTTTTCCGCCAACGGATCACTCAATTCCGCTTGAATGAGTCGGCCCAGTGGGCGCGCCCCGAACAGCGGATCGTAGCCCCGCCTGGCCAGATCTTTACGGGCCGCGGCAGAAACGTGCAGGGTCACGTCGCGATCAGCCAGTTGCACCGCAAGCTCCCTGAGGAACTTATCAACCACCTGCAGCATGATCTTTTCATCGAGTGGGGCAAAATCAATCACCGCATCCAGACGGTTGCGGAATTCCGGTGAAAAGGCTTTTTCCAGGGCGTTTTTCGGGGCTGCCGCGGCCCGCTCACCGAACCCGATCGGCACAATATTCATGTCGCGCCCGCCGATATTACTGGTCATGATCAGGATGATATTTCTGAAATCCGTTTCCTTGCCGTTGTTATCGGTCAGAGTCCCGTGATCCATTACCTGCAGCAGAATATTGAACAGGTCGGGATGGGCTTTTTCGATCTCATCCAGCAGCAGAACCGCCCAGGGATTCTTACCCACCTCCTCGGTCAACAGCCCTCCCTGGTCAAAACCGACGTACCCGGGTGGTGCGCCGATCAGCCGGGCAACGGAATGTTTCTCCATGTATTCACTCATGTCGAAGCGCAGAAACTTGACTCCCAGCTGCTGGGCCAACTGTTTAGCGACTTCGGTCTTGCCAACACCCGTCGGGCCGGTAAACAGCAGTGACCCGACCGGCTTATCAGGATGCCCCAGGCCAGCCCGTGAACGGTGAATGGACTTCACCAGGCTGGTAATCGCCGGATCCTGACCGAATACCACCTGCTTGAGATCACGCTCGAGATAACGTAATCGTTGGCGGTCGCTGCCTGACACGGTGCGGATCGGCACCCGGGCCATGCGCGCCACAACACGCTCAATTTCAGCAATGCCGATCGGCCTTTTCGGTTGCCCGTCCAGCCGATGCTGGGCGCCCGCCTCGTCAATAATATCAATGGCTTTATCCGGAAGATGACGCTGCGGCAGATGCTTCACGGCCAGTTGTACGGCCGCTTCAAGGGCATCGTCCCGAAAAACGACCTGGTGGTGCTCAGCGTAACGCGGGCACAGCCCTTTGAGAATCTCCAAAGTCTCTTCGCTGCTCGGCTCATGAAGGTCGATTTTCTGAAACCTCCGTGACAAAGCCCGGTCCTTATCAAAAAGATTCCGGTACTCTTCGTAAGTCGTCGACCCGATGCAGCGCAATTCACCCGACCCGAGAGCCGGTTTGAGAATATTCGAGGCATCCAGTGAGCCACCACTGGTTGCTCCGGCGCCCACAATCGTATGGATCTCATCAATAAACAGAATCGCCTTGTCACGCTTCTGCAATGCTGCGACAACAGCCTTGAGCCGTTCTTCAAAATCCCCACGAAACTTGGTCCCGGCGAGCAGCGCCCCCATATCGAGAGTGAAGAGTTCACTCCCTTCAAGCAATTGCGGAATATTGCCTTCGGCGACACGCAGTGCCAGCCCTTCAGCCATGGCGGTTTTACCAACCCCCGGCTCACCGACAAAGATCGGGTTGTTTTTACGCCGGCGGCACAGGATCAGAATAGTTCTTTCAAGTTCCTGGTCACGACCAATCAGCGGATCAATTTTCCCCTCCCTGGCCCGCGCAATCAGATCGATGGTAAAGGCTTTCAGCGGGTCTGTGGGCTTCTGTTTCGGTTTTCCGCCTTCTTTCGGCGAACGTTCAGCAGGTTGATCTGTGGGTTTTTCAGCCGCATTACTGGCAGGCTGAACGTGTGATATGTAGTCGAGCAGATCGACCCGCTCGATTCCCTGACTCTGAAGAAAATAACAGGCATGAGAATTTTCTTCCTCCAGAATCGCGGCGAGCAGATCGCCGACTCCGACTTCGGCCTGTTGCGCAGACTGCATGTGTAAAACCGTCCGCTGCAGCATCCGCTGTAAAGCGAGAGTCTGGCGGGGGACATCTTCATCCTTGACCTCTTCCGGGAGGTGCTCAAGGTGCATGTCAAAGAAGCTTTCCAGCTGACTCTTCAAGCTTTCGATATCTCCGCCGCAAGCGGTCAGGATCTGTTGCCCGATCCCTTCAAACAACAGCGCATAGAGAACATGCTCAGTCGTCAGGTACTCATGTCTGCGGCGCTGGGCTTCACGCACTGCCAGGGTAAAAGCGATCTGGACATCTTGATTAAACATATCTGCCACCGTCTCTCAGGCCTCCTCAAGGGAGCAACGCAGGGGGAAGCCTGCTTTGCGCGCTTTCAAGCGGGCCTGATCAGCTTTGGTTTCTGCGATCGCGTAAGGGAATGTGCCACAGTGGCCAACCCCTTGAAAGTGGATCGTCAACATGATTTTTTCTGCCTCAGTCGGAGATTTGCGAAAGATATCACGCAGAACCTCAACGACAAACTCCATCGTGGTATAATCATCATTGTGCATCAACACCTTGAAAAGCGACGGAGTGGTCACTTTTTCACTGGTTTTGATCTCGATTTTGCTTTTATTGCCGGTATTTGTGTCGTGGTTTTCCATAGGCCTCTGTATTTTAGTGGTTCCTGAATCAACGTTTAATATAGTAGCATAAACACCAAACAGCGGGTAGCCCAGGCAATTCATCTTATGAGCCAGAGACTCAACAATCGTCGTAAACGTCCGGACCTCCTCCTTCAGCTGCTGGCCTGGCTGAATGCCGCCGCGGTCGTCTCCCTGGCTGCCGCGTTGGTGATTGCCGCCGTCGCCAAGCCGGAGTTGGAAACCTTTTTTGACCGCTACTACAACCTGCAATTGAGACAAACCTGGAACCAGGACCTGATCGGCTATATCGGCCTGATGCTCGGCTTGAGTTGTGTCACCAGCATCATCGGCCTGATCGTCAACAGCAAACGTCTGCGTCGCAAGGGGGATCATGTGCACGCCACCCTGGTTCTCAGCCTGATTATCTCGCTCGTCGCGTTAGGCTATTATCTGAAATTTTTCTTCCTGTAACCTTTCCAACTCACCGGCCCGCCCTTTTCAGGCATAAAGCTGATCCCAGCTCAAAGCCTTTTGGCGCAACAATGTTTTCGAGACAGGCTTTTGCTTCAGCAGAAAACGCACCAACCCGCTCAATTGAAAGCTGCGATCGTCCAGGCCCGCGCGACCCAGGCCCTCGCCAATTCCCAGGTAAAGCGTTGCGTATAACTGCCGCTGGTAATGATGCATGAGAATCGGCTGGAATTCCCCGTAAAGCTTACTGACCACTGCAGAGCGACAAACTTCGGGATCAGTCGAGGTCACGCCGCGGCAGAAAAGCGGACGGACCGGGTAAATTGTACAGTGCCCCTGGTCGTCGAGAAAAGCACAGGGCTGTTTCAGCGCCAGGCGCTCATCATCATCCAGGCCTCGGATCCTGATCCACAAGCGATCAAGCGAGAAAAAAAGCCGCTCGCGTTCGTCCTCATCAAGTTGTCGAATAAATTCCGTGATCGCCAGTCCCTCAAGCAGCGAGATCGAAACATTCACGACACAACAATGGGCGCAACCGGCTCGACAGGCGATGAGATGTGAATTTTCAGAATTCAGCCGCAACAGAGAGTCCGCGTCCAAATGAATGCTCCGTAATTCAGCCAGCAAGGACGAAACCGGATCCTGAGGTTCAACGGCGGCAACAATACGTGCGCTGATCTTATTCTGCAATTCAGTGAGAGCGTTTTTCTGCACCATCGACACACCCTGGTTGTTTGCAACACGGCATTTGAATTCCTTACTGTTAATTCTACACGATCCTGAAATGAGGACAAATCTGTCTCTTGTCGATTGGCAGCCCCTCTGTTATCGTTACGCGGATTCTTTCCTCAATCACATATCTAGTTGGCATCCGGAAACTCTGGAGGCCAACTGATACGTTTCTGATTTGGAAAGATGAAGTTTTTTGCCGGATCAAGGAAATCAAGT
>JAFGEL010000094.1 GCA_016931615.1 Desulfuromonadales bacterium | reverse complement strand
TTTATTCGACCCCGCTCGCTCATTATGAGCCGTCCGCCACTCGGAGGCTTCCGCTTTATTCGCTCTCCTCACTTATGCATTCAAACATAATTCTCATTTAAATCGACGACCCCAAATAGGTTCTCTATTCTCAGAAATACAGAAGAATTCTCATAAATCAGGACCGCGGGGTTGCGCCCCCGCTCGGCGCCATCCTTTTTTCAAGCCGCCAAAAAGGATGCAAAAATCGGCTTCTATTTCTGTTGCGTGGGTTCGTAGACTCTGTTGAACGATATTCACTGATAAACCAATCGCTGCCATTTTTCGAAAAAAACCGAAAGGCCCCGACCTCGCTTCGCTCACACGGGTGAAGTAACTGATATCGGTGCAATGTTTTTATGCTCTGCCTGTCTAATTCTGCGTTCGTGTAAAATTCAACCCCTCATGACAGTGTCGACAGCGGACGACTTCTTTGGGTTGCTTTTCTGGATCGGCCAGAAAAGTCACTCGCGCGGCAGTTGTCGGTCCGTAAACCGACAGTTGTGATGAGACATATGGACTCAAAAGGGTGTTTAAGACCGGGGGCTGTCCCCCGTGCACCAGTTACTGTCTCTTGGTCACCAGAAACACCCCCAATACGGTCACCGCAATCGCACAAATCGACAGCAGAGACAGCCTTTCATCAAACAGAAGCCACGCCTCCAGACTTGCAACCGGGGGAACGAGATAAAAATGGCTGGCGACGCGCGAGGTTTCTCCTTCGCGGATCATGTACATCAGCAGCAGAATAGCTGTGACCGAAATCCCTCCGATCAGCCAGGCGAGGGCGAGAATGAGCTGGAGGTTCCAGGTTGCCGTGCACTCTTCGAAAGTCAACGCCAGGACCGCCATCAACAGCGCCGTGCTGATATACTGGCACAGTGATCCGCCCAGAAGGTTGACGTTTTGACCGAAACGTTTCTGGTACAGGGTCCCCACTGAGATGCCCGCTAGAGCTGCAATTGCTGCGACTAAAGACAGCCAGGGGAAGCTGAAGCTCATCTGCTGATTGACACTCAGAAGAACGGTCGTCACGCCGACGAAACCCAGGGCCAGCCCCAACCACTGCTTCGTGCGGAGCTGTTCGTTCAGCCACAATTTTCCGATAACGGCTGTGAGGATCGGTTGGGTGCCGACGATGAGGGCTGTCATTCCGGCGGGCATACCCCATTTAATGGCCGTGAATACACCCCCAAGGTAGGTTCCGTGAACCAATAATCCTGTGACCATCTGATGACCGATCTGTTGTGGCGAGAGTCGTCCGGGACGGAAAATCAGGCAGAGAATAAGGAACGCCGCAATCGTCAAGACCATGCGGATCAAGAGGAAGAAGAACGGCTTGATGAACGGCAGAGCGTATTTGGCCGCGATAAACCCGGTGCTCCACAAAAAAACGAACAGAAAAGGGATCAACAGGATGAAGATGGCATGCCGATGTTTCATGGTTCGAGCCTTTAACGCGTAATAATTGTTTGCATAGTGCCTCTCTCCGCGATAGATGGCAAGCCACAGAATGCTGGTTTCATCAGGGACACAGGTGACGCGTTTGAGCTGTCCGATTTGATTTGTTCTGTTCTTCGCAAGGAAGATGAGGGCATAATACTCATTCAAAAGGAGGGCCCGGAACAGTGCGATTCCGGGCTTGGCAGCATTCACCCCGACATGCGACATTTCTGATGAATATTTTTGTGCTTGATAGCGATATTGAAAAATGTGCTCAGTATCATTGCGATCAACATGTCGTGAAGATGATTCTTGAGAGTGTGCAGATGCTGTGCACAGCATTGAACAAGAAGGGATTTACGACCCCTTACAAGTCGACACACATGAAGCATCCCTGCGTTCTGTGGGTTGAAGATTCCTTTGACAATTTTATATGGCTGAAAGAGCTGGCCCTGGCTTTGAACGCCGAGTATCGCTACCGGTTTGAAAAAGAGATCGACCATAAATCCATTCAGGTTCTTGATCAGATTGACGAGTATTCTTACCCCGGTCGTGGCTTAACGGACTTTGCCCAGGCAATGCCGGAGGAGTACAAAGTCCCGGGACATGCAGTTCGAGCCTATCGGCAGTTTTACCTTGGCGAAAAAATGGCTTTTGCCAAATGGACGAAAAGGCCTGTTCCCGAATGGATTCAAAAACTCTGACCGTCTTCACAGGCTTCTATCCTCTCAGGCATTTTCAACCCGCGTGTTCAACAAGAATATTTCAGCCTCATGCAGGAGTTGCTGCGGGGTGAACCAATGTCTGTGGAGTGAGTACCGCAAGCATTGTTGTTTTGTGCCAATGGTTATAGGATGCGCCCATGGACTGGATCGACACCCATATTCATCTTTCTGCACCTGAATGGTCAAGGTCTCCGCAAGAGTTGTATTCACAAGCTCAAAGTGCGGGAATTAGCAGCATGTTGATGCCGGGGGTGCGGGCCAGCGACTGGCAGGATCTGTTAGCGCTTGCAGGGCAGCTTGCGGGGGTGTATTTTGCACCGGGGCTGCACCCGGCATATGCCGATCAGTGGAATGAGGGGATCGCCGAACAACTCAAAGAACTGAGCACAAATGAGCGGGTTGTCGCGATTGGTGAAATCGGTCTTGACAGGGTGGCCGGTCCTGCACCGGTTGTTCAAGAGCGGGTCTTTCGCGAGCAGTTAGCTATCGCCCTCAATGCGGGTCTTCCGGTTTTACTGCACAGTCGCAAAACCACCGGCCGTGTCATTGCTATTCTGCGCGAGCTGGCTGTGGGGCAGACTGTTGGCGGCATCTGGCACGGCTTTTCCGGAAGTGTCCAGGTGGCTCATGAACTGGTTGAACTGGGGTTTAAAATTGGTGTCGGGCCGATTCTCTTGCGTGAGTCGGCCCGCAAGTTGCCGCAGGTGGTTAAAGCATTACCCGCCACAGCGCTGGTGCTGGAAAGCGACGCGCCGGACATGATCGACTGTCCGTCTGGATTGCTTCGGGTTGCCCAAAAACTGGCGGAACTGAAGGGCTGGAGTTTGGAAGAAACCGCTCGGATTACCGGCGAGAACGCTTGTCCTCTGTTCGCCATGAAATTGAGCTGCTAGCACCTGTTTTTCACAATCTGCTGCACTGGGGATTATGTCAGACGATAGATTTCAGCGTATCGAGCTGCTGGTGGGCTCACCGGCAATGGAGCGGTTGCGAAAAGCTTCGGTTGCGGTTTTCGGTGTCGGCGGTGTCGGTGGATATGCCGTCGAAGCCCTGGCGCGTGCCGGGGTCGGAAGCCTGGCTCTGGTTGATCCGGACAGGGTGTGTATCACCAATATCAATCGTCAGATCCTCGCTCTGGAAGAAACTGTCGGTCAAGTCAAGGTTGAGGTGATGGCCCGGCGCTGCCTGTCCATTAACCCACAGCTCAAGATCGTTGCTCGCCACGAGGCCTATGGCGCTGATACAAGCGCAGAGCTGCTGGGGGCGGGATATGATTATGTCCTTGACTGTATTGACGATATTACTGCCAAGCTGCATTTGATGCAGCGCTGTTTCGAGCTTGAACTGCCGGTTATCTCGTCTATGGGGGCGGCCAATAAGCTTGATCCGCGGCAAATCCAGGTGGCAGACATTTCGGCCACAAACAAATGCCGTCTGGCGCGCACCATACGCAAAGAGCTGCGCAGGCGCGGCATTGACCAGGGGATCAAAGTTGTCTACTCGACTGAAGAATTCAGGCCTTTGACAGGGCCTGATGCTGCCCGGAGGAAACCGCTTCTCGGCAGTTCATCATATCTCCCGCCGCTGTTCGGATTAATGATGGCCGGCGTGGTTGTCCAGGAATTGATTGGAGACAGAATTTAATGGACGCTTATTTCTGGCAGCTGCCACTGCTGTTTGCCGTCGGTCTTGTGGCCGGCATTCTCAATGTCCTGGCTGGCGGCGGTTCGCTGCTGACTTTGCCTCTGTTGATTTTCATGGGCTTGCCCAGCGCCGTGGCCAACGGCACGAATCGGATTGCCATCTTCTGCCAGAACGTTTTCGCTATTCGCGGTTTCCGCAAGCGTGGCGTGATGCCGATGCAGCTGGCACTCCTCTGTACTCCACCGGCATTGCTCGGGAGCTGGTATGGTGCAACTTTGGCGGTGAGTCTGGATGACCAGGTTTTCAAGCGGGTTCTGGCGCTGATTATGATTGGTGTCCTGATTTTCACCGCCATCGATCCGATGAAGCGTTTTCGTCAGGAGGATGTCAAATTCGGCACCTGGCGCAAGGCCCTGATAGTCATTTCATTTTTCGGCGTCGGCATCTACGGCGGGTTTGTTCAGGCGGGGGTGGGCTTTATCGTAATTACCGCACTGCTGATCCATGGGCTGGACCTGGTACGTATCAATGCCATCAAGGTCTTTGTGATATTCGCTTATACCTTTATCGCCCTCGGTGTGTTCATGTATCACGGTCAGATTAATTACCTGCTCGGCTTTGCTCTGGCGGGGGGGAATTCCGTCGGCGGGATGATCGGTCCCAAGCTGGCGGTTGATAAAGGCCATGACTGGATCAAAAAAGTCGTCAGCCTGACGGTTCTGGTCTTTGCCCTGAAGCTGCTGTTTTTCCCATAATCCTCATTGTCCGATTGTTGACTGTGCAACTGGTAAAGGGGTAGAATAAGAATGCCTTCTTAGTGAGGGCGTTTTCTATTTAGAACTGAAGAACAGCACTGAGCTGTTGGAGAAGAAAAAATGGCTTTAAGACGTATTCTGCACTACCCGGACCCTGTGTTGAAAGAAAAATCCCTTCCGGTGACCGAGTTCAACGATGAACTGAAACAGTTGGCTGATGATATGGTCGAGACCATGTATGACGCTCCGGGGGTCGGTCTTGCGGCGCCGCAGGTTGGTGAGCTGAAGCGCCTCATTGTGCTTGACTGTTCAGCTAAAGATGAACCGGATGATCTGATTGTTGCGGTTAATCCCGAAATCGTTTCTGGTGAGGGTGAGTCGGTCGAAGAAGAAGGTTGTCTTTCGGTGCCCGGTTACTGGGCCTGTGTCAAGCGTTACGGCAAGGCGAAGATGCGTTATCAGGATGTCGAGGGTAATACTCATGAACGTGAGGCAGAAGGCTTGCTTGCTGTCGGTATGCAACATGAGATTGATCACCTTGAAGGTGTCCTGTTTGTGGATCGCCTGTCGCCGTTGAAGCGCTCGATGTTCAAGAAGAAATACATGAAAATGCTCCAGGAGCGGGAAGCTGTTCATGAGGCCTGAAAATCTGCGTACCGTCTTTATGGGGACCCCGGAATTCGCCTTGCCGACGCTGAAGGGGCTGATCGCCGACGGGGTCAATTTGGTCGGGGTTTACACCCAGCCGGACCGGCCTAAAGGGCGGGGAAAGAAGCTTGCGGCTTCACCGGTCAAGCATCTGGCGATGGAAGAGAATATCCCCGTTTTTCAACCCCAGAAGTTACGTGAACCCGGCGCTGTTGAAACCTTGCAGGGGTTGCAGCCGGATCTGATCGTGGTGGTAGCTTACGGGCAGATTCTGCCGAAGACGGTTCTTGATATTCCGACTTACAACTGTATCAATGTCCATGCTTCGCTGCTGCCGAAATACCGTGGTGCGGCCCCGATCAACCAGGCAATCATCGCTGGTGAAAACGAAACCGGGGTGACGACTATGCTCATGGATGTGGGCCTTGACACCGGAGATATGCTGGTCAAGTTGAGTTTGCCGATCGGTCCTGACGAAACAGCCGGCCAGCTTCATGATCGTCTGGCCCTGCTCGGGCGCAAAGCCATGGAGGAAACGCTGCGACAGCTTTGTGACGGAACTTTGAAGCCTGAACCTCAGGATGATGCCATGAGTACTTATGCGCCGATGATGAAGAAAGAGGATGGCCGCATTGACTGGCAGAAGTCGGCATTGCAGATCCATAACCAGGTTCGGGGTCTGGATCCTTGGCCGGGAGCCTACACCTATCTGGATGGTGAAGTGCTGAAAATAGCGGCAACCGGTGTCGAAGAACCATCTTCGGGACAGCCGGGAACCATTGTCTCGGCGGATAAAACCGGTGTCAGAATCGCCTGTGGCGGCGGGGTTCTGGTGGTTGGCGAATTACAACTGCCTGGTAAAAAGCGCCTCGCAGCGATGAATTTTCTCAGTGGTCATCCCCTCTTTCCCGGGACACAGCTGGCGTAAATCGAGCTGAACCCTCACGCCATGCTTATCTAACAACAACAATGATTTTTATAAGATAAAGGATTGCAAATGAACACAATGCGTACCGTTATGTTAATGACCCTCCTGACCCTGGTGCTGGTTGGCGCCGGGGGGGCTTTAGGTGGACAGAGTGGTGCTCTGTTTGCGCTGATTATGGCCGGGGTGATGAACCTCGGCAGTTACTGGTTTTCAGATAAGATCGTGGTCAAGATGTACCGTGGTCAGGAAACCCAGAGCGGCCCTCTTTACGAGGTGGTCAGTGAGCTCTGCCAACAGAATAACCTGACTATGCCCAAAGTCTATCTGCTGCCCCAATCAACCCCCAACGCTTTTGCCACGGGACGCAACCCGCAACATGCAGTGGTCGCAGCAACCCAGGGAATTATGCAGATTCTCAGCCGGGAAGAATTGAAAGGGGTCATGGCCCATGAACTGGCTCACGTGCAGAATCGCGACATCCTGATCGGATCGATCGCCGCAACCATTGCCGGGGCGATCAGTTATCTGGCCCACATGGCTCAGTGGGCCATGATCTTCGGTGGGCGGGACGACGAAGACAATAACCCGGTTGCCATGATCGCCATGATGATTCTGGCCCCGATTGCGGCCATGTTGGTGCAGATGGCCATTTCACGCTCGCGTGAATACGGAGCCGATGCCAAAGGGGCGCAACTCTGTGGTAATCCCCACTCCCTGGCCAGCGCGCTGCGCAAGCTGGAGTCTTCCAACCAGCGTGTGCCGATGCAACAGGTCAATGAAGCGACCGCCCACATGTTTATCGTCAATCCTTTAAAGGGCGGGGGGCTGCGTGCACTGTTTTCAACCCATCCGCCCATGGACGAGCGGATCCGGCGCCTCGAAGAGATGCGTGTCTAAACGGTGTCCGTGATTACGGGACACCCCCGCCGGATTGCCTATGATGTGCTGCTGAGGGTTGAAGAGGGGGCTTACTCAGATTTGGCCCTTGATTCAGCCCTTCAGCGTTGCAACCTTGATCAGCGTGACAAGCGACTGGTCACGGAACTTGTTTACGGAGTGTTACGCCTGCGCGGACGGATCGATTTTGCCCTGGCGCAGTTCTGTACGCGTCCCCTGGCACGGCTGCAACCCGAAGTCTTGAGATTGTTGCGCCTGGGGTGTTACCAGCTCCTGGAACTCGATCGCGTCCCGGATCATGCCGCGGTTAATTCGACGATTGAACTGGCCCGGGAATTAAATCAGGATCAGGCGGCCGGATTCATCAACGGGATCCTTCGTTCTCTGGTCAGAGAACAGAGTCAGATCCCCTGGCCCGATCCCAGCCAGATCAAAGCATACCTGCAGCACGAATGCAGCCTGCCACCCTGGCTGAGCAAAGAAATCATGCGCCTAATGCCGAATCGGGAGGCGCGGCTGCTGGGTGAGAGCCTGAAAAGGCCTGCGCCCTTGAGCCTGCGGGTCAACACCTTGAAGATCCGTCGGGAAGAGTATCTCGAAAAACTTGGAGCGGGTGGGCATGAAGCGCGTTGCGGGGATTATGCCCCGGAAGTGGTGATTGTTGAACAGCGCGGGGAAGGGCCGCTGCCGGGAAATACTGAAGGCTGGTATCAGGTTCAGGATGAAGCGAGCGCATTGATTCCTCATTTACTCAATGTTATGCCCGGTCAGAAGGTTCTTGATGCCTGCGCCGCTCCGGGCGGAAAAACCACTCAGATTGCCGCCCTGACGGATAATCAGGCTGAAATCGTGGCGCTGGAGAAGTATCCGCAGCGGCTCGAGTTGATTCGCCAGGGTGCTGAACGCCTGGGCTGTACCAGCATTGTTCCCCGCCAGTGGGATCTTGTTAGGGCTCCTGACTTTCTGGATCCGCAGAGTTTCGACCGGGTGCTGGTGGATGCCCCGTGCAGTGGGCTTGGGGTGATCAGGCGCAACCCTGAAGCGCGTTGGAACAAAGGCCCTGCCGGCCTGAAAGATTTGGCTGAACTGCAGCGGGTGATCCTGAACAATGTTGCCGGATTTGTTCGCCCGGGGGGGAAACTGCTTTATTCCGTCTGCACTTTCAGCCATAGTGAGACCGACAGCTGTGTGGCCCGGTTTCTCGAAGAGCATGAGAATTTTGTTCTTGAAGATCTCGCTCAGGTGGTGCCGTCCGAATGGTGTGACCTGATCACCGACCGGGGAACGTTTCGCAGTTATCCCCATCGGCATGGCGGGATGGACGCTTTTTATGCCGCACGTTTCAGCCGTCTCGGCTAGGCTGTCATTGTTCTCGTAACAGTTCTTCAAAAGAGGCATTTATGATCAAAATCGCTCCATCAATCCTTTCCGCCGACTTCGCCCGTTTAGGCGATGAAGTTCGTGCTATCGAAGCCGCGGGGGCCGATTATGTCCACGTTGATGTCATGGACGGTCATTTTGTTCCCAATATTACCATCGGGCCCCTGGTTGTGGAGGCCATTCGACCGGTCACCTCCCTGCCGCTGGATGTGCACCTGATGATTGAACATCCGGACAGCTATATTGCCGCTTTTGCCCAGGCCGGTGCGGATATTATCGTCGTCCATGCCGAGGCGGTTCGTCATCTTCACCGGACGATTCAGCTGATTAAATCCCTGGGCAAAAAAGCCGGTGTTTCTTTGAACCCGGCTACTTCGCTGGCAGCCCTCGATATCATTCTTCCCGATCTCGACCTGGTTCTGCTCATGACCGTGAACCCGGGCTTTGGCGGACAATCCTTTATTGGCGGCAGTCTGGAAAAAATTGCCGAGTTGCGGCAACGCATTGATCATCTCGGCCGACCGATTGAACTGGAAGTTGATGGCGGCGTCAAAATCGACAACATCGAGCGGATCGCGGCAGCTGGAGCCGATGTTTTTGTCGCCGGAAGCGCTGTTTTCGGATCCCCGGATTACCGGACGACAATCGCACAATTGAAAGAAAACGCCGCCGTCGGACATACGGAGGTAGGCTGATGCGCTGTCCGGGATTGATACTGTTGTTGCTGGTGTTGACAGCCTGTCTCGGGCCGATTGATGCCGGACCCGGGCTGCCGAAAACCAGCCAGGGATTCAGTGAAGCGATGCGCTGGCGCGACTTTCAGAATGCGGCCCTCTATCTGCAGCCCGAACTTCGCGATGTTTTTCTTGACCAATTCAAGCAAGACGACGATCTGCATATTGTCGACAGTCGAATCTTGAAGGTTGATCTTCACGACAATGAAGGCTGGGCAGAGGCTGAATATGTCATGGAATATTATCGGTTGCCCTCGAGCCGGGTGCAAAAGTGGCAGTGGTCGCAACGCTGGCGCCTGGTTCAGCAAAAGATGACAAAGCCGGGCGTCTGGCTGATAGAAAACGCTCCTCCCGCGCTGCCCTGGAACGAGTAAAGCGGTCGGGAATCCATCAATCTAACGATCTGTTTTTTCTTACCTTTATACCTTTTTAATGACCCCTTTTCGGGGAAAAAATAGCCTTGATTTAAAACAGTTGTTTATGGTATCTACCTGCATACTGTATACGATCTTGAGCACTGAAAACCGCCAGAACATCTGGTGATTCTCCCCGTTTGCGGGATTCTCGGCCTTCTTTTTCGGAAGGTCGAAGCAGGTCATAGGAGGCCGGTTTGTCACAGGTTGCTTTTTCCAGTTGGGGAAGACAAGTTATCGATAATCGGAAAGGTGGCGACGCCGAAGTTGAAGTCGCCAAAAAGAAACTGCCGGTTACCTTTGATGGTGAAAAGCAGATTGCTGCCTTTATGGGGTGGGATGGTCTGATCCTGAACGATCCCAACATTGATGTTGTGGCGATGGCGGCAGAATACGCCAAGCGAGTCCAGGAAGACTACTGCTGCGCGAAATGTTCCCCGGGTAAGAAAGGCACCAGGGTCATGCAGGACACCCTGGCGCGTATCGTTGCCGGTGAGGGTGAAGAAAGCGATCTGGAAACGATTGAGAACGTTGCCGAACTGCTGCAGAACTGCAAGTGCACTCTGTGCATGACGTCGGCGATTCCCATCGTTGATACGGTCAAGCACTTCCGCGAGGATTACCTGGCTTATATCAAGGGCGTCAACGCAGAGAAAAAGGCCGTTGATTACAAGGTCAAAATGACCGCCCCCTGTCAGGACAAATGTCCGGCGCACATTGATATCCCCGCGTATATTGAAGCGATCAAGGATCGACGCTTTGACGAATCCTTGAGTGTTATTCGCGAAAGCATGCCGCTCCCGGCGGTCTGTGGTCGGGTCTGTCCGCATCCCTGTGAAACGGCCTGTCGGCGTGCCAATGTTGATGAGCCGATCAATATCATGGTGCTGAAGCGAACTGCATCCGATTATGAATGGCAGCACAATCATCAGCCGCCGATGCAACCGAAACCGAAGAAGGACAAAACGGTGGCGATTGTCGGTGCCGGTCCGGCGGGTCTGGCCGCAGCCTATTACCTGGCCCTGGAGGGTTATCCCTGCACGATTTATGAAGCACTGCCGGAAGGTTTCGGTGGCGGCATGATCGCGGTCGGAATCCCGGCCTATCGTATGCCGCGCCATATTCTCCAGCGGGATATCGACATCATCTGCTCCATGGGAGTTGAAATTATTTACAACACCAGGGTCGGTGCTGATATCAGCCTGATGGAACTCAAAGAAAAGTACGATGCCGTTCTCCTCGCCCCGGGTGCACATAAGTCGAAACCGATGGGTGTTGAAGGCGAAGACGAGGGCTACAAAGGTTTCCTCGCCGGCGGAATCGAGTTCCTGCGCGAGGCCTACATGGGCAAGCCGACCGGAATGGGTAAGAAGGTCTGCGTTGTTGGTGGCGGTAATACGGCGATTGACTGTGTTCGCGTGGCTCTGCGAGAAGGGGCGGAAGAGTCGATCCTGCTCTATCGTCGTACTCGGAACGAAATGCCGGCTGATTCATGGGAGATTGATGGGGCTGATGAGGAGGGTGTCAAATTTGAGTTCCTCGTTCTGCCGAAGAAGATTCTTGTCGATGACAATCGTCAGGTGACGGGCGTTGAATGCGTGCGCATGGAACTGGGTGAGCCTGATGATTCAGGCCGCCGCCGGCCGCAACCGGTTGAGGGGAGCGAATTTGTTGTTGAGTGCGATACCCTGATCCCGGCGATCGGTCAGGATCCAGAGCTGTCATTCATCACTGAGGATACCGGCATTGAGATCACCCGCTGGAATACTGTGGTGACTAAATTTGTGCCGTTGAAAAATGCCGCCGGACGCGATCTGAACGACAGTATGGGTAACCCGCTTTCGCGGATCCTGATGACTGACATGGAAGGGGTTTTTGCTTCCGGTGATGCCGAAATCGGACCTCTGACGGTTGTCGCCTGCGTCGGTAACGCTCATCGTTCGGCCAAGGTCATTCAGCGCTGGTTTGAAGAGGGTGAGGCCTACCTGACGGATGAAGACTTCCACGAGGATATCCTCAGCCATCTGGGCGTCTACGATAAAAATGAGCAGGTTCCCTGGTTGGATGCCGTACAGCGTTTCAACCAGAAGGAAATCCACGGCAAGGAGCGCGCCAGCAAGGGCAATTACAACGAAGTCGAACTGGGTTTCAGTGACAGTGACGCTATCATCGAAGCTGAGCGCTGCCTGCGTTGTTACCGGGTTTCAATGATTGCGGTTTAAAAGCGAAAGTTTGCATCACAAGGTTGAATGCTGAACAGCATCAGCTGCTAGCGGACATTTCATTCAACTGGTATTCGAGGTGAAGATAACATGGTCAATCTGACAATAGACGGTAAGTCGGTAAGCGTTCCCAAGGGCGCAACTATTCTTGAAGCCGCTCGACAGGTGGATATTCATATTCCAACTCTCTGCTGGCTGGAGAAGGTGTCCACGACCGGGGCCTGTCGCATCTGTGCCGTTGAGATTGAGGGCGTTGACCGTCCGATGACGGCCTGCAATACCCCCGTCAAGGAAGGTATTGTTGTTACGACTCAGTCGGAAAAGCTCACCAGAATTCGCAAGCAGATCATGGAATTGATTCTGGTCAATCACCCCCTCGATTGCCCGGTGTGTGATGCCGGCGGCGAGTGCGAACTGCAGAATACCTGTTACGATCTGGATGTGACCCGCCAGGAATTCAAGGCTGAAGATGTCAACGCGGCAACGATCGATCATTGGCCGTTGATTCAACAGGTACCGTCCCGTTGTATCCTGTGCGAGAAATGCGTCAAGGTCTGTCATGAACTGATCGGTGCTGATGCTCTGTTTGTCAACGATAAAGGCGATCGGGCCTTCATCGACAAAAACGTCGAGAACTGTCTATATTGCGGCAACTGCGTTTCAGTCTGTCCGACCGGAACAATGATCTCCAAGCCGTTCAAATTCAAGGCTCGCCCCTGGGCGTTGAGGAAAGTTCCGTCAGTGTGCGGCTATTGTCCGAGCCAGTGCCAGATTGATATCAATGTTCAGAACAATGAAGTTTATCGCGTCACCTCCAACGATGCCGGAACGACCAACAATGGTAACTTGTGCATCGGCGGTTTTTTCGGTTACGGCTATATCAACAGCAAGGAGCGCCTTCAAGAACCGAAAGTTGAAAACATTTCCACCTCCTGGGATAAAGCCCTGGAACGGGTTGTCACTGAGATTGAGCGCATCAAGGCAGAAAGCGGACCTGCGGCCATCGCCGGTTTCGCTTCTCCACGTTTGACCAACGAAGAAAATTACCTGTTTCAGAAACTGTTCCGGGCTGCCATCGGCAGTAACAATATCGATACCGAAGCCCGCTTCGGCGCTATGCGGGCTTTGCAGGCTCTCGATCAGGGTCTCGGATTGCGCGGGGCGAGTAACAAGCTGGAAACGATCGGCAAAGCCGACGCGGTACTGGTCTTTGGTGCCGATCCGAGCGCAGAAGCTCCAGCCGTTGACTGGCAGATCCAGAATGCCGTGCGTCGCGGTGATGGAAAGCTGGTTATGGCCAATATGCGGCGGACTCATCTGTCGCAATTCGCCAACTGTGAATTGACTTATCGTCCGGGCAGTGAAGTTGCCCTGGCCAAGGGACTTGGCCGTCTGCTGGTTAACCGGAATCTGATTGATGAAGATGATCTGAACCGCAGCGTTGCCAACCTGGATGAGTTGAAAGATGATCTGGCTGCAGTTGATCTCGACCAGGTGGTTCAGGCTACGGGACTCAGTCTCTCGGCTCTTGAGCAGGCTGCGGATATCATCGGCCGGGCAGATAATGTTGTCATCGTTTTCGGTTCTGATATCACCAGATCTTCACAGGGAACGGAGAAATCGGCGGCGATTGTCAACCTGGCGATCATGAGTGGTGCGTTGCGTCCTGCGGGAGGGCTTTTCCCGCTCGATGAAAAAGGCAATACTCAAGGGGTTCTGGATATGGGAATCTGTCCCGAAAACCTCCCCGGCTACCTGCCTTACTCGGCACACAAAGCCAAATTTGAAAGTGCCTGGAAGTGCACCCTGCCTGAAGGTGGTCTTGATGCCGAGGGAATTCTGCAGGGGATTGAAGCTGGAAAGATCCGCTTCCTTTACCTTGCGGCAACTAATCCTCAGGCGTTTCCCAATAGCAGTCGCTGGATGAAGGCTTTGGAGAAGGTCGAAGTTCTGGTCGTCCAGGATATCTTTCCGACGGATGTGACGAAGATGGCGACCGTGGTTCTGCCCGGCAGTTCATATGCGGAGAAAACCGGAAGCTTTACTTCACTTGACCAGACCGTGCGCAGCTTCAATCAGGCGATTCGTCCTGTGGGTCAGAGTCGCGAAGACTGGACGATATTTGCTGAGCTCTATGGCCGTTTGACCAGATCCCAGGTCAGTTTCAGCCGCTCAGGCCTGTTGAAAGAAGTCTCGGCATTGACTTCGCTCTACGAGGATGTCTGTTTCCTTGATGACGATCGACGGACCTGTCTCAAGCAGCCTTATGCGGTTGCTGATAAAGGTTTGACTTATCAGTTGATCACGGTGGCGGATGAGAGTGAAGGTTTGCAGCTGTTGACCGGCACTTCGGTCGGGCATTTCGGCACCACATCGACCTGGGCGCCCGCGCCTCTCGAGGTTGAACCAGAAGGTCTGATACAGATCAGCCCTGCCGATTCTCAGCAGGTGGGTGTCAATGATGGTGATAAAGTCAAACTCACCAGTTCTTACGGTTCGACGACCGGGAAAGTCAAAATCACCAGCAAACTTCCCGAAGGGCTGCTCTTTGCCCCCCATAACTTCACGGCGCTGGGGATTCAGCAACTGGTGGCTGACGGCAATAACCGTACGTCAGTTCAGGTTGTCAAAGCCTGATGATTTAAAATCATTAAATCCAAGTTTTAATCTGATGCGCCCCGGAATGCCTTCCGGGGCGTTTTTTATGCAGCGCTGAGAATTGGACTGTGCTCAGGGATTAATTCCGTTTGTGGCGCAGCTGGTATTTTCGTACCGCGGCATTATGCTCTGACAGGGTCCGTGAGAACTGATGGGTTCCGTCTCCGCGGGCAACAAAGTAAAGGTAGGGGGATGCTGCCGGTCGGGCAGCGGCTTGCAGGGCGTCGAGACCGGGGCTGGCGATGGGTCCCGGGGGTAGCCCTCTGATCAGATAGGTGTTGTAGGGGGTCGGCGTTTCCAGGTGTTTCCTGGTGATGTTGCCGTCAAAATCGTTGATACCGTAGATCACCGTCGGATCGGTCTGGAGAGGAATTCGGCGTTTCAGGCGGTTGTGAAACACCGAAGAGATCAGGGGCATCTCCGCACGCACAGCCGTTTCTTTTTCAATGATTGAAGCCAGGGTGACCAGTTGATGCAGGTTCTTCAGACCCGACTTTTTTGCATCCTCAAGTAACTCTTCGGTCATGTGCCGGCGGAACTGCCGGACCATCATGGTCAACAACTCCACTTCACCGATGCCCGGAGCAAAAAGATAGGTTTCGGGGAACAGATAGCCTTCAAGGTTTTCAGCGGAAATGTCCAGTGCAGTAAGAAATTCCCTGCTGTGGGCAAGCTCGTCCAATCTGGCTCTGCGTCCATAGCCCTCAGAATCAACACGTTCGATGATCTGCTCCAATGTGAAGCCTTCAGGTATCGTCAAACTGACTTTTTCGACATCCCCGGTAACCAGCCGTTGAAAAACTTCACCGGGTGAGGCGCTATGTTCAAAAAAATACTTGCCGGCCTGAACTTTAGTCCCTTGACCGGACCAGCGGGCAATAAACCTGATTGACAGGGCTGAGCCTACGACCCCGGAATCTTCCAGATCGTTGGCGACTCGTAAGAGACTGCTTCCGGATTGTACTTCAACGCTGACCGGGGCGACCGGGGTATGGGGAGCAAATAAGATCCTGTAGCCGGTCAATCCGGAAATAATCAGAACACTGATAAGGGAAACTGAAAACCAGAAGAAAAAACGCCGCATGGACTATAAATTGAACCTGTTTTCATTGCCGTTGAGCAGGCGCTCAATGTTGGCTTTATGGCGCCAGATCACCAGCGCCGCAATGATCAGGGTGGCGACAAAGAGCGTGATCGACTGCAGAAAAAAATAGACAAAAAATGGTGTGAAGGCGGCGGCTGAGACAGAGGCGAGAGAAATAAAGCGCCACTTCCAGAGCACCAGTATGAAGATGATCAGGTCGCAAAGAATTGTCGCTGGTGATAGCACGAGGAAAATCCCCAAGGCTGTTGCAACGCCTTTTCCTCCTTTGAAACCCAGGTATACAGGATAGCAATGGCCGAGAAAGGTCGCTATGGCGATCAGAGCTACACTGCCGGTGCCCAGATGCAGAAACCGCTGAGCGATAAGGACCGGGATCACCCCTTTAAGACAATCCCCGATCAGGGTGATGACGCCCAGTGTGCGCCCGGCGACCCGGTAAACGTTCGTTGCCCCGATATTACCACTGCCTGACTGACGGATATCTTCGGCCCCGGTCATCTTCGTGAGGATAACGCCGGTGGGAATGGCACCGATCAGGTAAGCGGCGCAGACCTGCAGCAAAAGCATCATGATGTGGCTCCAATCGAACTATGACGGAACACTAGACTAAGTTTCCGCATCCGTCGTCGCAGGAGGAAAAGCTTTGCGATATTCGTTGATGGCTCCGCGGATTGCTCCGGCGGCGAGGTTAGAACAGTGGAGTTTCTCAGCCGGTAAGCCATCCAGGGCATCAGCGATGGTCTGCTCATCGATCTTGAGAGCCTCATCCAGGGATTTCCCCATGGCAAGTTCGCTGGCGATGGACGACGTTGCGACAGCTGCGCCGCAGCCGTAGATCTTGTATTTGATGTCGGCGATGTGGTCATCCTCAATTTTCAGGGAGAGCAGCAGAGAATCACCACAGTGCGGGTCTCCAACCTGAACCAGAACCGTGGGTTCCTTGATGATTCCAACGTTGCGTGGATTGTTAAAATGATCCATGACTTTTTCAGTGTACACGGGTTTTCACCTTTTGCTGTGAGCTGTTTTTGAGATGAACTTCGGCAGTTTAACGCCGCCCCGAGCTTGAGGGCAAATATAAATTGATTTTCTGGCGGTGTGAAAAAGAAAAAGCAGCCGGGATGGCTGCTTCTAAGAATCTTAATGGTGCGATGGCCCGATCAGTATTGTGCGCCCCAGCGGGAGATCAGATGAAATTTGTCCTGAGAATCCAGCCAGGCGGCATTAAGAATGCGGCTGTTGTTTTCACCATGGTTCTGATTGAACCAGCCGAGAGAAATAACCAGGGCGATGATGATAAAACCGACGAAGAAGAAACCGATCATGCTCCCCTCCTTTCCGTGCAAGGTGACAGTTATTGAAAGATGAGTTGAATTTTATCTGCAGAAGATATATAAGTAAAATTACTCTTAATAAGCTTGAGGATAAGTTTAAATTATGCTGCCTGACCTCAATCGTCTGAAAGTTTTTTATCATGTTCACCGTATGCGCAGTGTCGTTGCTGCCGCTCATCAACTCCATTTAACCCAACCGGCCGTAAGTCAGCAGCTGCAGAAACTTGAGGCTGAACTCAAAGTTCAATTATTCACCCGACTGCATAAAAAACTGGTGCCGACAGCATCAGCTGAGCGCCTTTTTCAAATTGTCGAACCTTTTATCAATCGTCTGCAGAATGAGGTGCCTTATCTGCGACAACCCTACGAACGTCCTGCCGGGTTGTTGAGAATCGGCGCCCCACGCGAGTTCGGCAAGGAATATTTACCGCGCTTCTGCCGGACGTTTCGACGCCGGTATCCCGAGGTCAGCTTTCAGTTGAAATTCAAGGAAGCGATGCCGCTGCTGACGATGATCAGGGATGGCGAACTGGACTATGCCCTGGCTGATGTCTATTACAATCAGGGGGAGATATTCGGTTTCGGCAATATTTTCAGTATCGATCCACTGTTGACGGAACGGATGCTGCTGGTCTGTTCCCGGGACTATTACAGCGAGCATATTGCCGGCGATCATACGCTGAGAAACCTGCGTAACCAGGATTTTATCACTGACGAGGATGACCCTTCGATTCTGACCTTGTGGTTCAAGCATCATTTTGACAAAATTCCCGAGAGTTTTAACATTGTCATGACCCTGGACAGCCATGAAGCGCTGTTATCGGGGGTCAAACTGGGTATGGGCCTGGGAATTGCCACAGGGCACCTGATCTGGGAGGAAATCAAGCGTGGAGATGTGGTTGCGATTACGACAGCTCGGGATACCATGATCAATATGATTTCCCTGGTTCAGCTTCAGGATAAAGTCCCGACCCTGACGGAGAAGGTTTTTCGCGACTTCATGCTGAAAGAAGTACAGAATGACGACATTCAGGAACGATTCCGCTCTCCTGTGGATGATTGATGGGGGCCGCTATGGACTGCCGCAAAATCGAACTGGAGTTTTCCAGCGAACCGGTTGATCTGCACTGTCCCGTGTGTGGGGCGGTGATTTTTGTAGCCGGAACAAAGCATGAGGGCTGCATCCATCTGTTGTTCTGGGCTGAAAGCGAAAGCGGGGAATGGGCGTGGACGAAGCAAGGTTTTGAGGCGCTGTTTGCCGCCAAGCTGGAACATCTCTACCAGGAGGCGCTGGCCAAGGGGTATTTCGGCTCTCTTGCCGATTTTCAGGCCACTGTGAAAGCCGGCAAAGCAGCAGAGATCGCCGCCGTTGTCGCTGCACAGAACTCGACTTTCATGTTCAGCGTGTCAACTTCGGACATCGGCTGCGGCGGGATGCATAACGGAACTTTTTATGCGCTGTTCGATTATCTCCCTGAGCGGAAGCGGCACGGGTTGTTTAATCTGAAGAGTGATTAAAGTTCTGTTCCCGAAGCGCCATTTTTACCGCCTCTCGAACTGTAGCGTCAAAACAGGCAAATATCACCCTGTCGATAGATCCGTTCTCAGCAAGAAAGGCACAGGTCTCGCGCACGGCGATTCGGGTGGCCTGCTCGATGGGAAAGCGATAGACGCCACAGCTGATTGCTGGAAAGGCGATGGAACGGATATTGTTGTCTGCAGCCAGTTGCAGGCTGTGGCGATAGCAGGAAGCCAGCAGCTCTGCTTCGCCCTGATCTCCCCCGTGCCAGATCGGCCCCACGGTATGAATCACGTACCGGGCGGGCAGGCGATAGCCTTTGGTGATCTTAGCTGATCCGGTGGGGCAGCCATTCAGCGTCAGACATTCCTTTAACAGCTCCGGTCCCGCGGCGCGATGAATCGCGCCGTCTACTCCGCCGCCACCCGCCAATCTGCTGTTGGCGGCATTGACGATAGCATCGACTGCCAGTTGAGTGATATCCCCTTGGAAAACTTCGATACGCTCCATGGCTCCTCCGTTCGATCCTTGTCTGTCAAAGAAAAATAAGCTATTGCAAAGATTAGCAGAATTCAGGCAAGAAACAGGTCGAAAGCACATTTCAGCATCAACAGGCTGAGGACCAGACGGAAAACCGGGACCACCACCCGATCGGCGTTATTGATCACCAATCCACTCCCCAACCAGTTGCCGCAGATCGAAGCGGTGATGGCGATCAGGGCAATCGGCCAGTAAATCCTTCCCTGAACAAGAAAATAGACAAAGGCCGAGACGTTTGAGGCGTAGTTGACGATACGGGCGTTGGCACTGGCTTCACGCGTCGACATGTGGAGAAAAAGCATAAACGCCAGGAGGAGAAAGGTTCCTGTCCCGGGACCGAAAATGCCGTCATAGCCACCGATGAAGAAACCCGCCAGCATGGCGCGAAAAACCACCTGCTTGTTTGTCAGCGGAGCTTTGTCGGCCCTGGTTTTCATGTGTTGGGACTGCAGGTAAAACAGGACGGGGATGACAATCAACAGCAGGGTAAAGATGACATTGCGCGACAGGTACTTGGCCAGTGAAGCGCCGATGGCTGAACCGACCAGGGCGGTGAGAATAGCGTAACCAGTGGTTTTCCACAGGATCGTCCGGTTGCGGATGTAACGGAAAACCGCAAAGGTCGTACCCGATGAGCTGACGCATTTGTTGGTTCCCAGGATCAGTTCCGCCGGCATGCCCATGGCCAGATAAGTCGGAACCGAGATCAATCCACCACCCCCGGCAATCGAATCGATAAATCCGGCAAAACCGATGAGAAAAAAGACCGCGATGTAATGCCACAGGGTCAGATCCACAAAAAGCAACTCCGAGCGCAATTTTGAAACAAGTAAAAAAGCACCCGGAACGATGATTCCGAGTGCTTCTGAATGATGGTCGGGGCGAGAGGATTTGAACCTCCGACCCCCTCGTCCCGAACGAGGTGCGCTACCAGACTGCGCTACGCCCCGACAACCGGTTGTCTTCAAGTACGGCGGACATTTTTAGCACCGTTCATAGGGAAAAGCAAGAAATTTTGCTGTGTTTACGGATAGAAAGCTGTTGTAATATTCGTATAGAAAAATTGTTATGCCGTGAATAATCAGCTGAATGATTTAAACAGAACTCTCTGATCCGGAAGGTCAAATTTCCGGAAAGTTGGCTTTCCGGAGCTTTGTTCTTGACCCCTGATTTGCGATCTTTGCCGATATTTCGCTTGCTGGTTGGAGCAATCTTTCTCAGTTTTTCGCCGGTGTTCATTAAAGTCGCCGCTGTCGATCCTGACCTGGCGGGTTTTTACCGGATGCTTTTTGCGGGGATCGGACTATTGCCTCTCTTTATTTTCCGGAAGAACAAAGTTGATATGGACAGGAAGCCGCTTCTTTTGTTGACGGGAAGTGGCATTTTCCTGGGGATTGATTTTATGTTCTGGCACCGCGGAATTGATCTGATAGGTCCTGGACTATCGACACTGCTGGGGAATTTTCAGGTTTTTTTCACTGCTGTATTCTCCTGGTTATTTCTCAAAGAACGGATTACGCTTCTCTTTATTCTGGCAGTCTTGGTTGCCGGGTGTGGATTATTGATGATTACGGGAATTGATCTGCCTGCGTTATCCGTCGCAGTTAAACTGGGGATTGTTTTTGGTCTGCTGACGGCTTTTTTTTATTCCGGTTACATTCTTCTAGTCAAAGCGGCACTGACGGGAAGTCAGATGAGCGGAATGACGGCGATGCTGATTGTTTCGGTCAGCAGCACTCTGTTTCTGGGATTTTTCAACCTTTTCAAGGGCACTTCTTTTCTGCTCACTGACAGCCGTTCATTTTATGCTCTTGCTGCAGTGGGTCTGATCTGTACCGCTCTGGGCTGGTCATTGATTTCTTCGGCAATCAAACAGGTTCCAGCAACTGTTGCCGGACTTGTTTTACTGCTTCAGCCGACGCTGGCTTTTATCTGGGATGTGGTCTTTTTTAAAAGAGCCACCAGCGGAATCGAATACCTGGGTATTGTTCTGATCTTGTCAGCAATCTATCTGGGGTCGGTAAGAAAGACCGGCTGAAAATTCGTTTGTTACTGAGGACTGATGAATGAGCGACGCATGTCCCGGCTGATGAAAATGAGCCAGGTGCGTCTGTTTTTGTTGATAAGGAGCACCTGGCCTGTCAGTGAGATCAGCTGGTATTTCTTTCGAGCCAGCTTCCGGCTTTCTGAAGATCACGGCCAAAGCCGCTGATACATTCGCAGCCGGAGATAAAAAGCAAAGAGATCAGGAGCAGAATCAGCAGTTTTCGTATCATGGCGCGCCTCCTTGATGAATCACATATTAGCGGATCATATTAACAGTGCAACCCTGTGAAGTCGATGCTTTCTTCAGCTGCGGTCATCTCCAGCGGTTATCCTGATCTGGCCGGAGCTGAAATCAATCAGCCGTTTGTGACAGTGGGGCAGCTGCTTGTCAGGCAATTCCAGTTCCAACGTAACTTGTTCGGAAAAAGTCCGCTTGAGAACCTGGACTTTATACTCCGCAAGAAGGGGTTCAATTTTTTCCAGCAGGGGGTATGAAAGTTCTACTGAAATCCTTACCCAGTTGATTTTCTCTGTTGTTTCGAGTTGCTCCAGGGCTGATTGAGCCGCTTGAGTGTAAGCCTTGACCAACCCGCCTTTGCCAAGTTTGATTCCTCCGAAATAGCGCGTCACAACTACGGCAATGTCACCGATTTGGCTGTGCTGAAGGGTGGTTAAAAGTGGCTTCCCGGCGACGCCGTGCGGTTCCCCATCATCACTGAGCCCCTGCTGGTCCCTGCTCCCGGGAGGGCCGATCAAGTAGGCCCAGCAGTTGTGGTCAGCATCGGCAAATTCATGTTTTACGCTCGAGATGAATTGTTGCGTAGACTCAATGCTGTCGGCCATTGCAAGTGTGGCGATAAAGCGACTGCGGCTGACGTCTATTTCGTGGCGACAACCTTCAGCAGGAATGGAATATCCGGTTGTTATCATGACGGGCAGTAATTTCGCCTTAACGGGTTGTTGTCATACTCTTTTTGACCCGTTCTTCACGCCATCCGCAGAACAGCATGATGGCCACCCCGACACAGATGGCACTGTCGGCGACATTGAACGCCGGCCAGTGGTAGTTGTACCAGTGAACATCGAGAAAATCGATCACTTCTCCCAGGCGCAGGCGATCGATCAGGTTGCCCAGGGCACCACTGAGAATCAGCCCGAGGGCCAGGTGCTGCCAGGTCTTGTCGGCAGAGAGTTTGCGGAGATACCAGGTAATCCCGACGATGGCGACGATGGAAATACTGATAAAGAAGGGCAGGCGAATGGCATTGTCGGAGAGAATGCCAAACGCCGCCCCTGGGTTGCGTACGTAGGTAATGTGAAAAAAATTGCTGATCACCCGTTTCGATTCGGATAACTCGAAATTATGATCGATGTAGATTTTGCTCAGTTGATCGACAGTCAGACCGACGATCATGGTCAGGACAAAAGTCCGGTATTTGTTCATGTCATTCCGCGGCCAGTGCTGCTGCACAGCGATGACAGATGGTCGGGTGCTGAAGGTCTTCACCGACGCTGGTCGCGTAGTTCCAGCAGCGCTCGCATTTATCCCCGTCCGCGGCCAGAATCTGAAGTTTCATGCCGGGAATATGCTCTGCCTGCTGAGCCTGGGGCAGTTCCCCGGTCAGTTCCACCTGAGAAACAATGAAGTAGGTCGGCAGCAGGTCAAGGTACTCCGACAGCAGCGCGGCGTATTCCTCGGGAACCGACAGCAGAACTTTCGCTTCCAGGGACTGGCCGAGACGTTTTTCAGTACGGGCTTTTTCCAGTTGCTTGGAGACTTCGGATCGAACTTTCTGCAGCTTTTCGTAACGCGCTTCCAGCGTGTTGTCGCGGTACCCGGAGAAATCTTCGGGAAATGTTGCCAGATGCACGCTGGCTTCCCGCTCACCCGGCAGCCGTTGCCAGATTTCATCGGCGGTGAAGCTGAGAACCGGAGCGATCATACGGGTCAGCGCATCGATGATGCGGTACATGGTGGTGCGTGCGCTGCGGTAAGCACTGCTCGAACGAGGACTGGTGTAAAGCCGGTCCTTAAGGATGTCGAGGTAGAAGGCACTCAGATCGATGCTGCAGAAATTATGGACCGCGTGATAAATGGTATGAAATTCGTACTTGTCGTAGGCCCCGGAAACTTTCCCGATCAGCCGCGACAGTCGTGAGAGAGCCCAGCGATCGAGTTCCAGCAGTTGATCATCGGACACCATGTCGGTTTGCGGATCGAAATCGTTGAGGTTGCCGAGCAGATAGCGCGCCGTGTTGCGAATGCGCCTGTAGGCATCCGAGAGCCGCTGCAGGGTTTCCTGGCCGAGGCGGATGTCGTCACGGTAGTCGGTTGCCGCCACCCACAGGCGCAGGATTTCCGCACCATATTTCTTGATGATCTCTTCCGGGGCGATGACGTTGCCCAAAGATTTTGACATCGGCCGCCCGTCTTTATCGAGGACGAAACCGTGGGTCAGTACCGACTTGTACGGCGCCCGTTCGCGGGTACCGACCGATTCGAGCAGGCTGGAATGGAACCAGCCGCGGTGTTGGTCCGAACCCTCCAGATACATATCGGTCGGACTGCTGAGATAGTCGCGGTGCTCACAGACCGCGGCGTGGGAAACTCCGGAGTCGAACCAGACATCAAGGATATCGGTCTCCTTAGTAAATTTGTCATGTCCGCAGGCGGGGCAGCGGGTGCCTTCGGGCAGTAGATCGGCTGCTGCTTTTTCAAACCAGATGTCGCTACCGGTGGCTTCAAACTGGTCGGCGATATGATGCATGATTTTACCGTCATCAAGAGCTTCACCACACTTTTCACAGTAGGCGACGATAATCGGGACTCCCCAACTGCGTTGGCGACTGATGCACCAATCGGGACGGCCTTCGACCATATTATAGATACGGTCACGACCCCAGGCGGGAATCCACTCGACCTTTTCGATCTCTTCCAGGGCTTTTTTGCGCAGGCCGTTATTGTCCATGCTGATAAACCATTGCTCCGTGGCCCTGAAAATCACCGGTTTTTTACACCGCCAGCAATGTGGATAGCTGTGATCGACCGAGCTTTGAAAAAGCAGGGCCCCCACCTCGGTGAGTTTTTCGTTGACGGCTGTGTTGGCATCGCTCAGCTTCATGCAGCCGAACAATTCAAGCTCCTCACGGTAGCGCCCGTAGTCATCGACCGGGTTGTAGATTTCGAGTCCATATTTCAGGCCGACCAGGTAATCGTCCTGACCATGCCCGGGAGCCGTATGGACGCAGCCGGTTCCCGCTTCAAGGGTGACGTGATCACCCAGCATCAGCAGTGAATTACGCTCATAAAAGGGATGGCGGCAATTTTTCCGGTCAAACAGCGAGGCGTCAAAAGGATCCGAAACACTGAACTCTTCAATGCCGAGGGTTTTCATCACCTGTTCATGCAGCCCTTCGGCCAGGACCAGACGTTCTTTGCCGGTATCGACGGCCACATAGGACAGCTCCGGATTGAGGCAGATCCCCAGGTTTGCCGGAATCGTCCAGGGGGTAGTCGTCCAGATGACGAAACTGAGCGGTTTATCGCCCAATGACGACAGGGATTGCGGCAGTTCATCGGCATAGGAAAATTTAACGTAGATCGAAGGCGAGCTATGATCGTCGTATTCGACCTCTGCTTCCGCCAGGGCGGTGACGCAGGATGAACACCAGTGGATCGGCTTCTTGCCTTTGAAGAGCGAGCCCTTTTCGGCGAGTCGAGCCAGCTCCCGGGCGGTGGTCGCTTCGTAGTGGGTACTCATCGTCAGGTAGGGATCTTTCCAGTTGCCAAAAATTCCCAGACGCTGAAATTCCTCACTCTGGGTCTGGATCCAGACTTTCGCATATTCACGGCACTCGCGACGAAAATCGGCTTTGCTCATTTCGCGCTTTTTCTTGCCCAGTTTTTTATCAACCATCAGCTCGATCGGCAGCCCGTGACAATCCCAGCCGGGGACATAGGGGGTGTAAAACCCCTGCATGCGTTTACTTTTAACGATGATGTCCTTGAGAATTTTATTCAGCGCGTGCCCCATGTGAATGTGGCCGTTGGCGTAGGGAGGGCCATCGTGGAGGATGAAACTCTGTTGCCCTGCATTGGCCGCTTCGACTTTATCGTTCAGTTCGATCTGTTGCCAGTGATCAAGGATTTCCGGTTCCCGATTCGGCAGGTTGGCACGCATGGGGAAGTCGGTTTCAGGGAGGTTTAAAGTGTCTTTATAGTCCATACCGGTTCTGTCTCCGTCGGATGAAAATTATAGCAACGCCGGCCGGCTGCAAACGCCCAGAAGGAGATGCCTCGGGATCACCATATCTGTGGCAGGGTGGGTTTAGCCATGCCTTTCTTTACGGGTGAAAAACTAAACAAGCAAGCTAGCAAATGCCGGCATGGAGTTCAAGTAGAAAGGGCGTTTTTTCAGGTGTTTATTTAGTTTTCCGGCAACGGCTGGTGCGCTTTTATCGGTGCGTCTTTGACCGGTCGGTCTTTAATCTGACCCATCAGCCGGGCCCAGAGATAACCCAGCCCCTCATGGGCCCAGTCTTCGCTCGCTGCAAGGTTCTTTGCGGTGGGGAACAGCCACCAGCTTGTGGTGGGTTTGCTCCGGTGCTCTGTCGGGGCGGGAACCGGGTCGAGCCCGGCCCCGTGGAAAAGGCCGAGGGCGCGGGGCATATGCAAGGCGGAGGTCACCAGTACGAGAGACGCAGTGGGGAACTCGCGAGCGATCAGCTGTGCCTCTTCAGCCGTGTCACGGGGACCGTCAAAGGTGAGAATATCGCTGTCGGGAACGCCCAGGGCCACGGCCAGTTCACGCAGTTTTTCCGGATAGGAGAGCGGGTCTTCCCGCAGCCCCTTGAAACCGGTAAAAATCAGCTTGCTGCTGGGATTCAGCCGGTAGATGCGGATGCCCTCGGTCAGTCGGACAATCCCTGAAGGTGCGATTTCACTGGTCAGCGGTTGTTCCGGGTTCGACTGGTGCCAGCTGCCGAGGACGGAGATATAGTCAACCGCTTGAGAAGGGTCGGCCTGGTAACTGGGAATGGGGTCTTCCATCCTGGAGATATAGCGCTGGCTCAAGGGTGCATAACTGCCGACAAACAGAGCTACGGTTGACAGCAGCAGGACAATCAGTCCCGCCCAGCGGGTTTTACGCCTTAATAACAGCAGAAACGCCCAGAACAGCAGGATGATGATCATCGGAACCGGCATCAGCAGATTGCCGAGGAATTTTTTGACCAGGAAAAGGGTGTGATCCATGAAGACTGTTCCATTCTAATGAATTGAATGGGCAAACAGTAGCGCAGCTGGTTTAATAGTTCAAGAATTCTCTTTTATGTACAGGCAGATATCCCGAATCGGACAATCTGGGCAGAGGGGTTTTTTACGGCAGAAATCCTTGCAGTGGATGACGATCAGGGCATGATACTCGTTGTATAAAGCCACATCCTGTTCTAATTGGGACATGAACAGCTGCCTGATCTGGTCATAGTTTTCTCGGCCGGTCAACAGCCCCAGGCGTGAGAATAGGCGCAGCGTGTAGGCGTCGACGACGAAAGAAGGTCTGCGGCCGGCATAGAGCAGGATCGAGTCGGCTGTTTCCGGGCCGATACCCTTCATGGACAGCAATTCCTGGCGCAGTTCCTCAAGGGGGCGCTGCAGCATCCTGTCCAGGTCATTTTGATACCTGTCGGCTAAATAATTGCTGAAGAGTTGGAGCCGTTCGGCCTTCTGGCGAAAAAACCCGGAGGGGCGGATCAGCTCCTCAAGTTCTTCGCGGGGCAGAGTCGAGATCACTCCGCTGGTCAGGGAATCGGCAGCTTTCAGGTTGGAGATTGCTTTCTCGACATTATTCCAGTTGGTATTCTGGGTGAGAATCGCCCCGATGACGACTTCAAAAGGGGTTTCCGCCGGCCACCAGTCCCGGGGACCGTAATGATCGAATAATTGCCGGTAAATCGTTATGAATTGTGACACGCTGACCTCCACAGGTTTGCCGAGAATAGCACACTTTGGATGTCAGTAAAAATGGGGTGAATCCATAGAGTGTTCTTCGAGATGACGGATGGTTGAGTTTTCATCCAGGCTGATTAGGCTTTTAAGGTCCCATTATTCTGTCATCTCCTCTATAATCGCCCCCCATGCTCGATTATTTTTCTCCAGACAGTATCGATCAACTGCGTTACGCCATTCATGACGCCGCCGGCAATGAAGTTTTTGTTCTCGGTCAGACCGATGCCGCGCGCCGGATCGTTCAGGTTGAAATTCTGGCCCGGGGCGGTGAGTCCTCGGTTCCGGCGATTCTTCAGACTTGTGGATACGGCGATGTCGTTATCCACAACCACCCTTCGGGAGATTTGCGCCCTTCCGCCCCGGATATAGAAATAGCCTCGAAATTTGGTGCCTTGGGGGTCGGTTTTTACATTGTGAACAACTCTGTGGATAACCTGTACAGGGTTGTGGAAGCTTTTGCCGACAAGCGGGAAGAAAAGATTCCACCCGAACAGATTGCCGCCCTGCTCGACAAAAATGGTGTGATCGCTGAAAAGCTTGTCGACTACGAAGATCGTCCCGAACAGTTGAGGATGGCCCTGACCGTTGGTGACGCCTTCAACAAAGGGCAACTCGCGGTTGTGGAAGCCGGCACCGGAACCGGCAAGAGCCTGGCTTATCTGGTTCCGGCCTTGATCTGGGCGCGGACGAATCATGAGCGGGTGGTGGTTTCGACGCGCACTATCAATCTTCAGGAACAGTTGATCCGTAAAGATCTGCCCTTTCTTCAGCGCGCTACCGATCTCGAATTCCACGCGGTTCTGGTCAAGGGGCGGGGCAACTATTTCTGTTTGCGCCGTGGTGAAACGGCGGGCCAAGAACTGGGGTTGTTTGATCAGGCCCAGGTTGATGAGCTGCGCCAGATCATGGCCTGGGCGGAAACGACCCGGGACGGCTCAAAAGAGGATTTGTCCTTCATTCCCAGTTACCAGGCCTGGGATGAAGTCTGCTGTGAGGCCGATCAATGTGCCCGGGTGCGCTGCGCCCACTACGGCCGCTGTTTTTTTCACCGTGCTCGCCGTCAGGCGGCCCGGGCGGATATCCTGGTGGTGAATCACGCCCTGTTGTTGTCGGATCTGGCGTTGAGACAGCAGACCGATAATTACTCGGCCGCGGCGGTGTTGCCGCCGTTTGAACGGGTAATCCTGGATGAGGCCCACCATCTGGAGGATGTTGCGACAAATTATTTTGCTGCACAGATTTCCCGCTTTACCTTCTCGCGGGTCCTGAATCGTCTGCGGCATCCGCGTAAGCCGAACCAGGGCTTGCTTCCCCGTCTGCTCGATCAGCTGGCGCAGGAATTGCCCGATGCCCTGGATGAGCTGTACCGCAGGTTGCATGACGACATCGAGTCCCTGGTGTCCGGGCGGCAGCGGTTGTTGGACCAGGCGCTGGAGGCACTGCAAAGCATCGGCGAGGACTTGTGTTCGTTCCTCGGCAAGCAGGTCAGTGCCCAGTTTGAGTTGAAACATCGGGTTCTTCCTGAATTTGTCCAGACCCCTGAATGGCAAAGGCTCCGCGACCGGGTTGAAGAAGTGCGTCTGGGAAGCCTGGAGCTGTCCTCAGGAATTGAATCCCTGCTGCGGGACGCGGACTCTTTACCGGAGAATGTGAGCGAAAAGGTTCATTCGACCCTGGTTGACCTGCGCGGCATCGCCGGACGGCTCGCTGGAGTGGCGGCAGATCTGGCAGTATTCCAGGCCGTGCCTTCATCAAGTTGTGTCTGGATTGAAGTGCGTGAAGCGCGGATCGGGCGCGGAAAGGGATTGGTGACGACTCTCAACCAGGCCCCGCTTGAGGTTGCGGAAAGCCTCAACAAAGCTCTGTATCAACGTTTTCGCACCCTGATAATGACCAGCGCGACGCTCACCGTTGCCGGGGCCTTTGGTTACTTTCATGCACGTCTCGGCCTTGATCGGGTTGAACCGGGCCGGCTGGTGGAACTGGCCCTCGATTCTCCTTTCGACTATCAGCACCAGGCTTTGGTGGCCCTGCCAACCGATCTCCCCGAGCCGGGCAAGCCGGGATTTTCCGCTGCGGTTCGGGATGCGGTAGAAAAAGCGGTTTTGTGCAGCCAGGGGCGCAGTTTCGTGCTGTTTACCTCATACCTGCTGTTACGCCAGGTTCATGAAGAATTGGCGCCCGTGCTCGAAGCCCAGAAATTCCGCTGCCTGAGACAGGGGCAGGAAAATCGTCACCGCTTGCTCAAACGTTTCTCCGAGGACGAAACCAGTATTCTCTTCGGCACCGATTCGTTCTGGGAGGGAGTTGATGTTCCGGGTCGCTCCCTCGAACAGGTCATCATTGTCCGCCTGCCGTTCAAGGTACCCACAGAGCCGGTTCTTGAGGCCCGTGCCCAGAGGATTGAAAGTCGTGGCGGCGATTCCTTTATGGAATATACCGTTCCCCAGGCGGTCATTCGTTTTAAGCAAGGATTCGGACGCCTGATTCGCCATCGTAATGATCGTGGTGTGGTGCTGATTCTTGACACCCGGGTGGTCAAAAAAGGTTATGGGCGCATGTTCCTCCGTTCGTTGCCTCCGGCACGGGTTGTCCGCGGGGAAAGTGATGAAATTTTTACCGCCATCAGTGATTTTTTTGCAGATCCCTCTCCTGAAAAGAAAGGTTGAATATGAAGATTTTTACGACATTGTGTTGCAGTCTCGTGCTTTTTGCCCTGGTTGCCTGTGACAGTGATCCCCAGAAGATTTCGACACTCAGACCGAATGACGTCATCCTGGCGTTCGGCGACAGTCTTACCCTGGGGGTGGGGACCGAGCCGGGATTGGGGTATCCTGAACAGCTCTATCGTCTGACTGCGCGACAGGTCGTGAATGCCGGGGTTTCAGGTGAAACCAGCGCTGATGGCGCTAGGCGACTGCCGGCCCTGCTTGATCAATATGAACCTGAAGTCGTGATTATCTGTCACGGCGGCAATGATCTGCTGAGAAAGCTCGATCGCCAAACCTTGCGAGCGAATTTGCGCAATATGTTCGAGGCCGCCAACCAGCGAAAAATCGCCGTGGTCATGATCGCTGTTCCGCAGCCGGACCTGCTCATGAACGATGCTCCCCTCTATCGAGAACTGGCAGACGAGCTGAATTTTCTTCTGCTCGAAAAGAGCCTTGGAGAATTGCTTCGCAACCCGCAGTATAAAAGCGATGCTGTTCATCTGAACGCCCAGGGGTATCGGAAACTGGCGGAAGCGGTCGCTGATCTGCTGTATGAAAACGGGGCCTTATAAGCCGGAGGCCAATTGACAAGGGAAGGCTTTAGGGTATCTTTTTAGTATGTCTGGTCACGCATTCAGCCCGACATGACGAATCCTCAACCCGGCCATGAGGAGGTGCCTATGCCCCAGGAATACATTCATCAGGAAGCCATAAAGGTTGCAATCGAAAGTGAAAAACAATTGATGTGTTTCTACCAGAAAGCGGCAGAAATGGTTTCAGACGAAGGGGGTAAAAAGGTATTCGGCCGTTTGGCGGAGGAGAAAAAAAACCACGTCGGTAAATTTTTTCACTATTATCGCGGGGGCGAATTCGGCAGTTATGACGAGTTTATCTCCACCCCCTGCCCGGCGGAAACCGAAGTTCTTAAAGAATTACGGGCGACAATTGACGATCAGGTTAAGGAACGGCGGGCGCGAGAAATCGCCATGAATAAAGAGGAGCAGTTTGAAAAGCTGCTGATCAGCAAGGCCAGGCAGATTGTTGATCCGGGGGTGCGGACGGTTTTTGAGCAGATGGCGCGGGAGAGCCGCAATCATTATGCGATTATCGAATCTGAATACGCTCGCTTTATGCGCATGCCGCATGAAACCGATATCGATACCTTTGTCAGGGAATGACGCTCTGCGAGAAATTTTCAGCATTCTGTGTGTTAAGCAGATGAATCGAGGGAGGGGGGATGAGCAGGATCAAAGACTGGCCCGCAGACGAACGCCCGCGGGAAAAACTGCTGGCGTTCGGAGCCGATAAACTTACCGATGCCGAATTGCTGGCGCTGATTATACGTACCGGCGATTCCGTCACCAAGAGCAGCGCCGTTGACCTGGCGCGGGCACTGCTCAGCCGTTTTGGTTCCCTGCGCCAGCTGGCTGCGGCGAGCATCGCTGAACTCTGTCAACAGCCGGGAATCGGTCCCGCCAAAGCCGCTGAGATCCAAGCGCTGTTTCAGATTGCCCGCAAATTTTCAGAAAAACGTTTACACCCGGGGGCTTCCTATCGCTCTGCGGAGGATATTTATCTGCATTTTCACGAACGCCTCTGTGATTACCGCAAAGAAGTTTTCCTTGCTCTGCTGCTGGACAGTAAGAACCGTCTGATTCGTGAAGTCCGGATCTCCGAAGGCAGCCTCAACGCCAGCATTGTCCATCCTCGCGAAGTATTTGCGCCAGTGCTTAAGGAATCCGCCGCGGCTGTCCTGTTTATTCACAACCACCCTTCCGGTGATCCAACTCCCAGCCAGGAAGATATCGCCATTACCAGGCGCCTCAAAGAGGTCGGTGACCTCATGGGGGTCCGCGTACTGGATCATATCATTATCGGCAATGGAGACTATGTCAGTCTCGCCGATCGGGGGATGCTTTAGGAGCCTGCCGGACTTTACATGAATCTGCTACGAAACCATCTGATCGGTCCATATTTTCGATCCTTTTCGACAAATAGC
>JAFGEL010000093.1 GCA_016931615.1 Desulfuromonadales bacterium | reverse complement strand
GGTTCGATCTCGCCGGTTTCTCCGGTGATGACATAGACGTCGATTTCGCCGCTTCCACGCACCACCTCATCGAGGACCGACCCGAACAACCGGTCCTTCCAGCGAGGATGAGTCGGTTTGCCGATGATGATGCGCGTGACATTGCGCGAGCGAGCGTAGGCAAGTAGTTCTTGGCTGACGCTGTGGCCTGTTAGAGTGATGGTTTCCGCCCCGAGGCTTTCGGCGAGTTGAATATGTTCTGCCAATTGAAATAAATCATGCTCGGATGGACGAACTGATACTGGAGCCTCAACGGTAACGGCCAACCATTCGGCCCTCAAATCAGCAGCCAATTGCTGTGCAACATGGATCAGACGAATCGATCGCGGATTTGCGCCCATGCAAACCATAATTCGCTCATGCGGCGATTTGGAATTTTGGAGACCCCTGGTGTTCACCTTGAGATTTCGTCCCTGACTTTGTGTTTACAGACCGGTTTTCTACCATTTGCACGCTAGCAGATATGTCTGTTAATGGAGTGTAAAAATCCATATGCGGCCCATAAAGATTTCATAAAGATTATCGTATTGAAGACTCATTTAATTGCCGGAACCTAGAACTTGGCCGGTCCAACGACTGTCCTGAAGCTCAGGACGATACAGTGCATAAAAACTGTAACATCCAACGAATATGATAGAATTTCAGGTGACAAAATCTGAAGTTCGTCCTTAAAAAGAGCTATTCTGGACGTAACTCCGGGCCCTCAGCAGCAGGAAAAACGGATGATGGCGGAACCAGTTAAATATATTTCTGTTGTGATCGTCGGGTGCGGACGGCTGGGGTCCCAATTAGCAGGACAGTTAAGTGCTGACGGATACAATGTCGTCATTGTCGATCAGCATGAAAAAGCTTTCAAATTACTGCCGTCGAAATTCAGTGGCTTCTGCATCACCGGCGACGCGACTGAGCAGTTGGTGATGCAATCGGCAAACCTTGAAAACGCCGATTGCCTGATGGCCATGACGCAAAAAGATACGCTCAACCTTATGGTTGCTCTTGTCGCCCGGGTCATTTTTTCTGTCCCTCATGTGATTGCCCGGGTCTATGATCCTCAGTATGAGGACCTTTTTTCATCCTATCAGATCGAAACTATCAGTCCGACCAAGCTCTCTTCCCAGGCATTCTTGCAAAAAATTCAAGAATATATAGATATATAGAGGGGTTGTTTATGCGGATCATCATCGTTGGACAAGGGAGGCTCATTTACAATTTAGCCAAACAGCTAGCCAGGAGAAAGAACCAGTGCACGCTGGTCGTGGAGAATGCCGAGGAGGCTCAGAATCTGTCGCAACGGATCGAAACCACGATTCTGGTTGGCAGTGGGACTGACCGGCAGGTGCTTGAAAATGCTGGTATACGACAGGCGGACGCTATTCTCGCTTTGACTCCAGAGGATGAAGACAACCTGGCCATCTGCCAGATGGCCAGATCCTTCAAGATTCCCCGCACGATTGCCTTAGTGAATGATCCGGACAATGAAGATGTCTTTCACAAACTGCACGTTTCCGTTGCTATTTCAGCAACCCGTATCCTGTCGACGATCCTCCAGGAAGAGGTCGGTTTTGAGCAGTTAATCGAAATGATGTCCCTGGTCGAGGGGAAGGTTTCCATCTCGGAAATATTACTGAAGGAAGATACTCCAGCCGCGAATGCCACGATCGAAGAACTTAAACTTCCGGAAGGCGCACTGATCGGCGGCGTTATCCGTAAAGCTGGTGTGATCGTACCTTGGGGGAAGACTAAACTGGAGGCTGGTGATCGCTTGTTGCTGATTGCAACAGCAGAGAGCCATGAAATTGCCGTCAAAATATGCGGTGGAGAAGCTCGTTGAACAGACATGCTCAATACCGTTCATTTCTGTGCTCACGTTACCGCAATATTCTTTGCTACACCGCCTTGATCTGCAGTCTCATAGGGCTATTGATCGCACTCCCCGTCCTGTTGCTTCTGTTTTTCCCGGACGAATGGGGCCTCGGCCGGGTATTTCTGTTAACTGGGACGAGTGTTTTTTTCGGATCGCTCCTTATTCGCCTGATGTTCAAACCTGACCTCGACAATGCTCTGGGATTCGATGAGGGAGCTGTCATCGTTGTGTTGTCCTGGACAGTTGCGATTATCGCGGGGAGCGTACCCTTTGTCGCCTCTGGTCTCAATTGGACTCAGGCTGTTTTTGAGACAACCAGCGGCTGGACCACAACCGGACTTTCCGTTGTTGATGTCGCCAGCGTTTCTCCGCTCATCCTGTTCTTCCGCAGCTTGATGCAACTCGCTGGTGGCGCAGGACTTGCCATTCTTATGCTCAGCGCCCTGACCGGCCCTGCAGGAGTCAGTCTGACCACTGCTGAAGGACGGCAGGATCAGTTGGTCCCCAATGTTCGTCAGTCTACGCGTTTAGTCGTTTCGTTGTATTTCAGCTATGTCCTGGTCGGCATTCTCGCTCTTAAGCTGGCCGGAATGTCATGGTTCGATGCAATCAATCACTCATTTTGTGCGCTTTCAACGGGAGGTTTTTCAACGCAGCCGGAATCGATCGGCAACTGGAACGCCTTTCATGTCGAACTGGTAATGATGGTTCTCATGCTGCTGGGAACAACCAATTTTCTCGTCAGCTATGCTTTATGGAAGGGGAAATTTCGTCTGGCACTGCGTAACGCTGAGACCCACCTTTTGGGCATTGTCGCACTTTTGTCAGTCGCAGCTTTGTTCTGGTCAACGACGACGCAACTTTATGCAGGGCTTTCCCAGCAGTTCAGGGCCGCGTTGTTTCAGAGCATTTCGGCCTTATCGACAACCGGTTATACCACGTCAGATCTGCGGAACTGGGATGATTCGAGTTGGTTGGTCATCATTTTCCTGATGCTGATCGGGGGCGGGGTCGGTTCCACGGCCGGAGGGATAAAACAATTTCGAATATGTGTTCTGATCAAGGGAATAAGCTGGAACATCAAGCGTTTTTTCCTCCCCGCCGGGTCGATCAATCAGCCCGTAATTTGGGTCGGCGAAAATCGCAAAGTGCTGACCGATGAACACTTCCGCCACATCGGGCTTCATGTATTTCTCTATATTACGATCTGGCTTTTGGGAAGCTACGCATTGACACTGTATGGTCACTCCTTTGCACAAAGCTTTTTCGAATACGCCAGTACGATTGGCACCGTCGGTTTGTCGGTTGGCGTCACCTCAATACACGCATCAAATAGCCAGCTCTGGGTCCAGATTCTAGGCATGGTTTTAGGCCGCCTTGAATTCTGGGTCGTCTTTTTGGGCTTTCTCAAGTTGGGCAGGGATTTTCCTGTGTTGACAGGAGCAACGGGTAAATCTTGATGTTGTTTTAAATATATGGAGATTTTACTGGCTGCATGATGCCATTCGCTCCGCATTTTTGCGGATTCCGGAGCCATCCGGCCACCGATTCCGCTGCAAACTGGGCCACCCGTTCCGGACCAAACTGGGCCAGGCATTCCGCTGTAAAGTGGTCCACTGGTTCCGCTCCAAACTGGGCCACTTTTTCCTGATCAGCGGAATCGGTGGACCAGTTTCCTCCGGAATCGAAACGCGACGCTGGATAACCTGGTGTACAACCTTGGAAATTTAATTTTCCAGGAGGTGCACCGTTGGCAAACAAGAGGTTATCCATGCGCAAGATTAGAGAAACACTCCGTCTTCATCATGACAGCGGTCTCGGGCAACGCCCGATCGCCCGCTGTTTGAACATATCCCGCACCACGGTCGGCGATTATCTTCACCGGGCAAACATGGCCGGGCTGAGCTGGCCGCTGCCCGATTCGTTGACTGATCAGCAGCTCTTCAACCTGCTGTTTCCTCCCGCTGCTGCGGTTGTCTCCGAGCGCCCACTACCGGACTGCGCCTACCTCCACAATGAGCTGAAACGCAAAGGGGTCACCCTGATGCTGCTCTGGGAGGAATATATTGCCGAGCATCCGCAAGGCTACCGCTACAGCCATTTTTGCGAGCTGTACCGCCGCTGGGCGCGTAAACTGAAGATCTCCATGCGCCAGGTACACAGTAAGCGTTCCGCGAAGCCCCTGTTGACAGTCTAATAGCTGTAAATGTTGTAGGCTAAGGCCTACGACATTTACGATGCGCGTTTT
>JAFGEL010000092.1 GCA_016931615.1 Desulfuromonadales bacterium | reverse complement strand
TTTTTAATGTGTTTTTGGCGAAATCATTATAACACAGGTAAGTTCTAAGCCATCTTTTTTATTGAACTATTTGTGAGACAGTAGTGGCTTTGACCATAGAAAAGTTTTGACGTTACCCTAAAAACACTCTGATTTTTCTGTGCGTTAAGGTGCCTTTCTTGGCGACTTGGTGGCGGATACTTTTTTTTGAGGGCATTGAGCCCATGGCCTGTGGATTCCAAACTTCATTATGTTAAGCGTTTACAGAATCAGGGGAAACGATGCGGCATAAAACCCGACAGATCAAACTCGGCTCGTTGCTGATCGGTGGTGATGCGCCGGTCAGCGTCCAATCGATGTGCAACACAGATACCAGGGATGCAGCTGCGACATTGTCCCAGATCAGGGGTTTGCAGGATGCCCGCTGTGAAGTTGTCCGTTGCGCCGTACCGGATCAACAGGCAGCACAAACTCTCGGCAGAATCAGGCGGGGTTGTGACATCCCTTTGATTGCCGACATTCACTTTGACTATCAACTGGCCTTGACGGCGATCGACCAGGGGGTCGACGGATTGCGCCTCAATCCGGGGAATATCGGCGAGCGCTGGAAGGTTGAGGAGGTGGTCAGGGCCTGCAGTGAGCGCGGGGTGCCGATTCGCATCGGGGTCAATGCCGGTTCTCTTGAGCGTGAGTTGCTGCAGAAATACGGCCATCCGACGGCTGAAGCGATGGTCGAAAGCGCCCTGGGACATATTCATATACTGGAAGAGCTGAATTACCGTGAAATCAAGGTCAGCCTGAAGGCGTCAGATATCGCCCGCACCGTCGAGGCTTACCGTTTACTGGCCAATCAGGTCGATTATCCCCTGCATATCGGCATCACCGAGGCAGGGACCACCTGGAGCGGCACGATCAAAAGCACTATCGGTCTGGGAACCCTGCTCTATGACGGGATCGGCGACACGCTGAGAGTCTCTTTGACCGGTGACCCGGTCGAAGAGGTGCGGGTCGGTTGGGAAATCCTCAAAAGTCTGAGATTGCGTGAAAAAGGTCCGATTTTCGTCAGCTGTCCGACCTGTGGCCGCTGCCGGATTGATCTGATTCCTATTGCGGAGGAAGTTGAAGAGCGTTTGAGTGATCTTCCCTTGTCGCTGACGATTGCCGTGATGGGCTGTGTCGTCAACGGGCCCGGCGAAGCCCGTGAAGCCGACCTGGGAATTGCCGGCGGCAAAGATCAGGGGATCCTGTTCCGGCGCGGCGAGGTGATCTGCAATGTCCCCCAGGCGGACCTGGCGGACCGGCTGGTTGCAGAAGCCTGGAAAATGGTTGAAAGCCGTCAGCAGCAGCAGTAACAGTCGATCTATGAAAATTGCCCTGATTGAACCCTTTATGGCCGGGTCTCATGCCTCCTGGGCCGAGGAATACGCCGAGCGCAGCCGTCACGAGGTGAGGATCTTCGCTCTGGAAGGGCGTCACTGGAAATGGCGCATGCATGGCGGTGCGGTAACCCTGGCGCGCGAGTTTCTTGCCGCGGGTTTTCGCCCGGAGCTGCTGCTGGCCACGGATATGCTTGATCTGACGACCTTCCTGGCGCTGACGCGAACTGTAACCTGCGGAATTCCCACGGCCATTTATTTCCATGAGAACCAGTTGACCTACCCCTGGTCCCCTGATGATTCAGATCTGCCACAACAGCGTGATGCCCACTACGCCTTTATCAACTATGCTTCGGCGCTGGCTGCCGACCAGGTGCTGTTCAACTCCGATTATCATCGCCGGGCGTTTTTTGCCGAACTGCCGCACTTTCTGAAATCATTCCCGGATGCTCATGAAATGACAACGGTGAAGCAGTTGAAAGAAAAAAGTCAAACGTTGCCTTTGGGGCTTGATCTGAAAAGGTTTGATGCTTACCAGCCTTCAGGGCCATTCGCAGAGGATCATTCTCCGCTCATTTTGTGGAATCACCGTTGGGAGTACGATAAAAATCCCGAAGAATTTTTCCAGGCCCTGTTTCAACTCCAAGATCAGGGGTGTCAGTTTGAGGTCGCCGTGCTGGGGGAAGCTTACCGCAATCAGCCTGAGATCTTCACGATCGCTCAGGAGCGGCTGAAGAATAAGATCGTCCACTGGGGCTATGTTGACGATTTTTCCCGCTACGCCGAATGGCTGTGGCGGGCCGATATCCTGCCGGTGACTTCTCTTCATGACTTTTTCGGGGTCAGTGTGGTTCAGGCCCTGTACTGTCAATGCTATCCGCTGCTGCCGCAGCGCCTCGCTTATCCGGAACATGTCGGCTGTGACAATCATGATTATTTCTACACTGATTTTAATGACCTGGTTGTGCGTCTGGGGCGCTTGTGCCGCCAACCCAAAGAGCGGTCCAGCCTCAGCCTGCGGCATGGCATGGCTCGTTATGACTGGGAATCGCTGGTGCTCCGCTATGACGATCTTTTTGAAGAAATGAGGGTGTCATGAGTGCCCCGAGTCGGGACCTTGATTTTCTCATGCCCTCAGCCGATCAGCTGTCGAATATCACCGCGGTGATTCTGGCCGGGGGGAGCAGCCGGCGGATGGGAAGCGATAAAGCCCTGTTGCCGTTTGCGGGGTTGCGCCTGATCGACCATGTTTATCGCACGCTCAAGGGCTTGTTTGCCGAGGTTCTGCTGGTCACCGATCGGGGCCGGGAGATTGCGGATCTGGACTGCCGGAAAGTTGTCGATATCGTCCCCGAAGGAGGAGTCCTGGCAGGTATTCACTCGGCATTGGTTCATGCCGGGCAGGAGAAAGTCTTTGTTGCGGCTTGCGATATGCCGTTCATTTCAGAGGCGGTCATCAGCAGGATCTGTGCTCTAAATTCCCGCGGGGAGGTGATCCTGCCTTATACCCGTGGCGGACACGAACCCCTGCATGCCATATATTCGAAAAGCTGCCTTCCGGTCATCGAAGAGTTGCTGGATGCCGGTCAACGTCGTGTAGGGGCTCTGTTCAGTCGGGTTCAGGTGGTTCAGATTGGAGCGGAGGCAGGAATGCCTTGCGCTTTGTGGGAGCGAAGCTTCTTGAATATCAACACCCCTGAAGATTATGTGTCTCTGTGCGAATCGGCCAAGGTTCAAACGGCCTAACGCGCTTGGTTTGTCCAGCGTATTCCGGGCAAGGCTTAAAGTCTTTCGCCGAAGCGGCTGACAATTGCGTCACAGACGGAATACATGCCGATTCCCGTCGGACAGGCACGGTCGCAGCGCCCGCACAGCACACACCCAGGTTCGCCCCAGCGCTGCGGATCATCGACCAGCTTGTGATGAATTCTTCTGCGCGTGCGCAGCAGGGCGGTACCCAACGGGTTGTGGCCGCCGGCTTCGCGCATGAAGGCATCCAATTGGCAGGAATCCCAGATGCGGCTGCGTTCGGTTCCATGGCTTCCCTGGCGGTCCTGAACACAGAAACAGGTGCAGGTTGGACAGACAAAGTTGCACCCTCCACAGCGGATGCAGCGAGCGGCGATCTCCTCCCAGAAATCGTCAGTGACCAGCTCGCGCTGCAGTAACTGTGCGGCCTGTGCAAGTTTTTCCTGCCGGGCAACGGTGATTTCAGCCGATCTTTCCCACAGTCGCTCAAAACCTTGTGGGTCGGCGTCGGGAAATTCCTCAAGCAGGTGAGCGCCGGGTTCGCTGTAGGCGACGGCTGTCCAGGTTGGTTTTTCGGCAATCAGTTCAATATCACAATCCTGCCCGGCCAGCGGTAGAAACTCCCCTTCAGGTCCGGCCTGACCGGTCAGGCCGATGAGCAGGGCTCCGCGACGTTTATCCAGGTAAATATCATCTGCCGGTGGTACGGAAAAAAAGCGATCGCAGAAAGCGATGCCCTGAAGATCTTCCCGACACAGGCCCAACAGTGCCAACGGCTCGGGAGTCTTTCGGGGGACGCTGGCGGTTCCGTCTTTGAGCAGTTGAACCAGCAGATCAGTCTGGGGAAAAAAATGGCTGGTCGGTTTGCGTTGGAGCGGGTCACCGCAAAAGTCGAGCTGTTGACCATCCCACTTGACGAGCCCACGGGTTCCATCATCCAGGTTCCGTGGAACCAGCAGGTTGTAGTCTCTTGAAACCCGGTCTAAAAGCCGAAAAAGATCCTGTGCAGTCAACGTTTTCAGCATAACTCCACCCTGACAGCACACACCTTGAATTCCGGAATGCCCGATTCCGGGTCAAGGGCATTATTGGTCAGCACATTGGCGGCTCCTTCGGCATAATGAAAAGGAATAAAAATCTGTCCGGGAGGAACCCGCTCGGTCAGCCGGGCAGATACTTCGATGGTACCACGACGGCTGCTGATTCTGAGCATCTGGCGCTCACTGATGTTGAGTTTTTGCGCATCCTGGGGATGAATCTCCGTGTAGGCTTGCGGTTCTTCACGTTCAAGCAGATGACTGCGTCGAGTCATGCTGCCGGTATGCCAGTGAACGGCCGTTCGCCCGGTATTGAGCAGGAACGGGTAGTGTTCGTCCGGTAATTCCTGCGGCGGCCGATAGCGGGTCGGGCTGAAGCGGCCTTTGCCCCTGGTACACTGGTCGCGATGCAGAATGGCTGTTCCCGGATGCTCAGGCTCAGGGCAGGGCCATTGCAGGCTTTCTCCCTGTTCCAGGCGCGCGTAGGTTGCCCCTCCGTAACTGGGGGTCAGTCGAGCGATTTCTTCCATGATCTCCGCCGGGGACGAATAATCCGCCGGTACCCCGCAGCGTCGCAGCAGGTCACCAAGAATCTGCCAGTCGGCCCGAGCTGCCCCCGGAGGGGCAACAGCTTTACGGCCGCGCTGAATACGGCGTTCCGTCGAGGTATAGGTGCCGTCCCGCTCGGCGTAGCAGGCTGCGGGAAGGACCAGGTCGGCGAGTTGGGCTGTTTCCGTCGGAAAAATGTCAATCACTGCGAGAAATTCAAGGTTTTTCAAAGCCATGCGCACATGCTTCTGATTCGGCTCGGAGAGCATCGGATTTTCCCCCATGATCAGCATCCCCCGAATCTGGCCGGCGGCTGCGGCCTCGATGGCATGAGTCGCCATCAGCCCAGGTTTTTCGGGCAGGGATTTTTTCCAGGCGGCAGAAAATTTCAATCTGGTACGGGCGTCGGCAACGCGCTGATAACCGCTGTAAACATCCGGCAATGCTCCCATATCGCAGGCGCCTTGAACGTTGTTCTGCCCGCGTAACGGGTTGATGCCGGTGCCGGGTCGGCCCAGGTTGCCGGTCATCAGCGCCAGGTTCGACAGGGCGCGGACATTATCGACTCCATGAGTATGCTGAGTGATCCCCATGGCGAAAACAATCATCACTTTTTCCGCCTGGGCGTAGAGGCGGGCTGCGGCAGTAATCTCATGCTCTTTGAGCCCGGTGATTCCGGCAACATATTGTGGAGTGAATGCTTCCAGAGAATCGCGCAGGGCGGCAAAGTTTTCCGTGCGCTTGTCGATGAAGTTTCTGTCCTCCAGTCCGTCGAGAAGAATCTGGCGCATCATGCCGTTGATCAGCGCCACATCCGTGCCGTTGTGATGGCGCAGGTGGAGGTTGGCGTGTTCGGCGAGTTGAATTTTACGGCTGTCGGCAACGATCAGTCCGGCGCCGCGCTGTTGCGCCTGCAGAATGCGACTGCCGATGAGGGGGTGTTGTTCCGTGGTGTTCGAGCCGATGACAAAGACCAGATCGGTCTGGTTAAAGCAGCTGAGGCTGTTGGTCATGGCCCCGGAGCCGAGGGTTTCAACCAGCCCGGTCACGGTTGAGGAATGACACAGGCGGGCGCAGTGATCGATATTGTTGGTTCCGAATCCGGCTCGGGCCAGTTTCATCATCAGAAAATTTTCTTCATTGCTGACCTTGGCCGATGAAAGAAACATCAAACTGTCGGGACCATGATTCTCTGCGATCCGCTTCAGCTGCATATGAGTTTCTGCCAGAGCCTGTTCCCAGGAGCAGGATTGCAGGCGCCCGTCGATCCTGATCTGCGGTGTGGTCAAGCGCTCGGGGTGGTGGACAAAGGCGTGAGCGTTCCAGCCTTTGAGGCACAGTTGACCACGACTGGTCGAATGTTTTCCGGCCGGCTCGATACCCGTCAGTCGCCCCTTGTCGTCACTGAGCAGGTAAAAATTGCATCCGGTCCCGCAGTAGGGGCAGGTTGTCAGGGTGGCTCTCATAGCGCCCCCCGCAGGTGTTCGATCTCTTCGAGCCAGAAGATCGGGCCGTCCGTGCAGCAGTAGAGATGTTCGATCGTGCAATGGCCGCATTTTCCAATGCCGCAGCGCATCTGGCGTTCAAGTGACAACATGATCCGGCGCTTTCCTGCCAGGCCCATGCGCCGCAGTTGATCGATGACCGGGCGGTACATCGGCGGCGGACCAACAATCACGGCACAGCAATTGTCGGTCGGGAGGGCCAGGCTGGCGAGCAGTTCGGTAATCAGGCCGGTTCGGCCATCGTAACAGGATTCAGCCGGGGTATTATCGACGGTGTACCGGCAGCTTAAATCGGGACTTTGCCGCCAGTTCTCCAGGTCGTCTTGAAACATCAGGTCCTGGGGTGAGCGTGCTCCGTAAAGGATCTGTACAGAAGTAAATTCATTCGGCTGGTCCTGGCAGTACTGGATCAAAGAGCGTAGGGGCGCCAGACCACAGCCCCCTGCGATCAGTACCAGGTCTTTGTTGCGTAGGGCGTTCAGTTCAAAGGGCCGACCGAAGGGACCGCGAATGCCGAGTTTTGCCCCAAGTTTGAGATCGTGCATGGCACTGGTCAGGCTTCCGGTGCGTCGGACCCCCAGTTCAAATTCAGGTCCGCGGGTCGGTGAGCTGGCCAGCGATATGGGGGCTTCGGTCAAACCGGGGATCGATATCTGGACGAACTGTCCCGGCATATGACCCAGGGGATCAGAGCCTTCAAGCCGAAATCTGAAGAGTTTTTCCTGAGGGGTTAAGTTTTCAATATGCACGAGAGTACACGAATGTGGAGAATAGATAGAACTTTGACTGAGAACTGGACTTTTTGGCATCAAGATATTTCTCCGCCTAAAAACGCAGGATGAATAAAAAATTGCCAGGTGAAGGTGATCATTTTTGGCAATTTCTGGAAGGGAGGTCTAAGATGCTCTTGACAGTTATCCATATGCGGTTCACCAGGTGTGCCCCTCGGTTCGTTGTGAAAAGAAGCGTGGTTTACTGTCGTGTTTCTAGACTAGCAGAGCTTTTCTGTTAGTCTAGGAGCCTGTCGGACTTTACATGAATCTGCTACGAAACCATCTGATCGGTCCATATTTTCGATCCTTTTC
>JAFGEL010000091.1 GCA_016931615.1 Desulfuromonadales bacterium | reverse complement strand
TCGATGCTATACAGGCAACCCCCTCAATCACCATTCCTGAACTGTCGCAGCTTATTGGAGTGACAGAGCGCTCTATCGAGCGCAACCTTCAGTCTCTTCAGACCAGGGGGCGCATTCGTCGCATCGGCCCGGCCAAAGGCGGTCACTGGGAGGTCATTGAATGAACGAAGCCGATACCCGCGCCGAATTGATCGACCCCGCCCTGAAAGCTGCCGGCTGGGGAGTCGCCCCCGGCAGCCGCATCCGTCGTGAAGTGATCACGCTGGGCCGGTTGCAGGGTGCGGGTAAACGATCGAAGCAGGACATTGCCGATTATGTGCTGATTTATCGCGGCCAGAAGCTGGCAGTGATCGAAGCCAAACGGAGAGACTTGCCCGATAGCGAAGGAGTCGATCAGGCTAAACGCTATGCCGGGATGCTGCAAACCCGCTTCACCTATGCGACCAACGGCGTCGGCATCTACCAGATCGACATGGAGACCGGCAAGGAAGGGCATGTCAACCAGTACCCCAGCCCGGACGAACTCTGGGCCATGACCTATGCCGAAGAGAGCGAATGGCGCGACCGTTTTGCCGCTGTGCCGTTCGAGGACAAGAGCGGCCAGTGGCAACCCCGCTACTACCAGCACAACGCCATCAACAAAGCGCTGGAAGCGATTGTCGCCGGTAAGGATCGTATCCTGCTGACCCTGGCGACCGGCACAGGTAAAACTGCCATCGCCTTCCAGATCGCCTGGAAGCTGTTCCACAGCCGTTGGACATTAAGTAGAGATGGCAACCGCCGCCCGCGTATCCTCTTTCTGGCGGATCGCAACATCCTTGCCGATCAGGCTTACAACGCCTTCTCCGCGTTTCCCGAAGACGCCCTGGTGCGCATCGATCCGGAAATCATCCGCAAGAAGGGACGGGTTCCGAAAAACGGCAGCGTCTTTTTCACCATCTTCCAGACCTTCATGACCGGCCGCGATGCCGACGGCAATCCCGCTCCCGCCTTTGGCGATTATCCGCCCGACTTCTTCGACTTTATTATCATCGATGAGTGTCACCGTGGCGGAGCCAACGACGAAAGCAACTGGCGCGGCATCATGGAGTATTTCTCGCCTGCGGTGCAGCTGGGTCTAACCGCCACCCCCAAGCGCAAGACCAACGCCGACACCTACAATTACTTCGGCGAGCCGGTCTATATCTACTCGCTCAAGGAAGGGATCAACGACGGTTTCCTGACCCCGTTCAAGGTGCAGCAGATTGCCACCACGCTGGATGATTACATTTACACTTCGGACGATACAGTTATCGAAGGGGAGATCGAAGAGGGTAAGCTCTACGGCGAGGATGAATTTAACAAAATCATTTATATCAAAGAGCGTGAAGCCTATCGAGTCAGTCTCTTCATGGAGAAGATCGACCAGAAGCAAAAGACGCTGGTGTTCTGCGCCACCCAGGATCATGCCGCTGCGGTGCGCGACCTGATCAACCAGATGAAGGCCAGCACCGATCCGAACTACTGCGTACGCGTCACGGCCCGAGACGGCGCAGAAGGGGAACGCTGGCTGCGCACCTTCCAGGACAACGAAAAGACCATCCCCACCATCCTGACCACCTCGCAGAAATTATCGACCGGTGTCGATGCCCGCAATGTGCGCAACATCGTGCTGATGCGCCCGGTCAACTCGATGATCGAGTTCAAGCAGATCGTCGGCCGGGGCACGCGCCTGTTCGACGGCAAGGACTACTTCACCATCTACGACTTCGTGCAGGCGTACAAACACTTCAGTGATTCGGAATGGGACGGCGAACCGGAAGATCCAGATCCATGCAGCAAGTGTGGTAATGCTCCCTGTACCTGTGAGAAGCCGGTTTGTGCCCGCTGTGGGGAGTGGCCATGCATCTGCGTTTGCGAGAAGTGCGGAGTGAAACCCTGTATCTGTCCTTGTCCGGAATGTGGGCAGAAGCCATGCGTTTGCGAGGGCGGCAAAAAGAAGAAGGTCAAAGTCAAACTGGCCGACGGCAAGGAACGCGTCATTCAGCACATGATGGCCACAACCTTCTGGAGTCCCGACGGCAAACCGATGTCGGCGGCCCAGTTCATTGAACAGCTTTTCGGCGAACTGCCGGCCCTGTTCAAAAATGAAGACGAGCTGCGCAAAATCTGGGGCGATCCGGTCACGCGAAAAAAATTACTCGACGGTCTGGCGGAAAAAGGTTTCGGAGAAGCCCAACTCGCCGAAGCCCGTATCATGATCAACGCCGAGCAGAGCGATGTTTTTGATGTGCTGGCCTACGTCGCTTTTGCGCTACCCATAATCAGCAGAGAAGAAAGAGTCGACACGCACAAGGGGGAGATCCTGCCCCGTTATGAAGACCGGCAACATGAATTTCTGGAGTATGTGCTTGGAGAGTATGTCAAAGAAGGGGTTGGAGAACTGGATCTGTCAAAATTGCCGGGTTTGTTGGAACTGAAATACGGCAATGCCTATGATGCCGCGGAACAGTTGGGTGGAGCACAGCTGATCAGGGAAACCTTTGTCGGTTTTCAGCCGCATCTCTATGAGAAGTAGGTTTTGGTCGGTAAGCTGTCCGAAAACGGATAAATCCCTTCTTCGAAGGTTTTATTACTCACACCATAAAAAAGCCCGGTTCATGGAGAACCGGGCTTTTCAGTTTTATCTGTTGAATGGATTTACTCGTCGGCTTCGCTGACTTTCCACTCTTCCCAGACCTTGCCGACCAGGTTGATACCCGGTTTCAAGGTTTTCTTGCCGGGTCTCCAGCCGGACGGCGTGGCTTCGGCGCCCTTGGTGTTGCGGACCAGTTGGAAAGCCTGGACCTGGCGAATGGTTTCGTTAACGTTACGGCCGACCGGCGGGGTCAGCACTTCGTAGCCTTGAATCACGCCATCCGGATCGATGATAAAACGGCCGCGGTTTTCAACTTTGGCACTTTCGTTGAACACGCCGTAGAGGCGGCCGATATCGCCGCCGACATCGGAGAGCATCGGGAAGGGGACGCCGCCCTCAACCATTTTGGAGAGTTCGTCGTCATTCCACATTTTGTGAGTAAACATGCTGTCGACACTGACGGAAATGATGTCAACGCCGAGTTCCTGGAATTTGGGATATTTCGCGGCGACCGCCGAGAGTTCGGTCGCTCAGACAAAGGTGAAGTCGCCGGGATAGAAGCACAGTAAAACCCACTTACCGGCATAATCCGACAACTTCACGCCATCAAGAAATGCACCTTTCTGATAGCCCGGGGCGACAAAGTCAGGGGCTTTTTCTCCAACATGAACCATTTTCCGCTCCTTTTTGACAACAGATGATTGTTCAGTTTCTTCAACTTGAGGTGTTTCACTGACAGCGGCGGATGCTGTTGGTCTTACGCACCCCGCTGCATTTTCCTCGTCCATAGCTTCTCCTTTCCACTGCAAATAAGAATTATTCTTACATTCTATCTGCAGGAATGGTGAAAATCAATATGGTCAGAAAAATATATTTATTTTTTCGATAGGTTTTCGCGATAGTGGTTGATAAGCCCGTTGGTCGAACTGTCATGCGAGTTGACCGGGACCGTTTTCGTCAGCTCCGGAAGAATGTTTTTGGCCAGCTGCTTACCCAGTTCGACTCCCCATTGATCGAAGGAATTAAGATTCCATAGCGCCCCTTGAGTGAAAATTTTATGTTCATACAGGGCGATGAGGGAGCCGAGGGTTCTTGGAGTGATTTTCTTGATCAGGATGGTGGAGCTGGGACGGTTACCCGGAAATATTTTATGCGGCAGCAGGGCTTCGATCTGCTCAGGACTGAGCCCTTCGCGCTGCATTTCCAGTTGTGCTTCCTCAGGTGTTTTCCCTTTCATCAGCGCTTCGGGCTGGGCAAACAGGTTGGATAACAGGATCTGATGATGATCGCCGATCGGGTTATGGCTTTCCAGGGGCGCAATGAAGTCGGCAGGAATCAACTTGGTCCCCTGGTGCAGTAGCTGGTAGAAAGCATGCTGTCCGTTGGTTCCGGGTTCGCCCCAGATGATCGGCCCGGTTGAATAATCGACGGTTTTTCCGTCCAGGGTGGTGCTTTTGCCGTTGCTTTCCATGTCTCCCTGCTGAAGATAGGCCGGAAAGCGATGCAGGTACTGGTCGTAGGGAAGAACGACATGCGACTCGGCGGCAAAGAAATTGTTGTACCAGAGGCCCAGCAACCCCATGATGACGGGGATGTTCCGGTCGAGGGGCGCGGTACGAAAATGTTCATCAACCTCATGGGCCCCGGACAGTAATTCCTCAAAGTTATCCATGCCGATCGCCAGGGCAATCGCCAGGCCGATGGCGGACCAGAGCGAATAACGTCCCCCGACCCAGTCCCAGAATTCGAACATGTTGTCCGGATCGATCCCGAACTGAACGACCTGCTCGCGGTTGGTCGAGATGGCGACAAAATGGTTGGCGACCGCCTCCTGATGACCGAGGGCGGCGATCAACCACTGCCTGGCGGAGTGGGCGTTGGTCATGGTTTCCTGGGTGGTGAAGGTTTTTGACGCGATCAGGAACAGGGTGGTTTCCGCTTTGACACATTTGAGGGTTTCGGCCAGATGGCTGGCGTCGACGTTGGAGACAAAGTGAACCTTCAGTTGGTCGCTGCTGTAGGGTTTGAGCGCTTCAGTCACCATCAGCGGGCCGAGGTCGGAACCTCCGATGCCGATATTGACGATATCGCTGATCGGTTTGCCGGTGAACCCCAGCCAGTCGCCACGCCTTACCTTCTGAGAAAACTCCCGCATTTTCTCCAGAACCCGGTTGATGGCCGGCATCACATCCTGACCGTCAACAAAAACCGGGCGCCGGCTGCGATTGCGCAGGGCCGTATGCAGGACCGCGCGCTGTTCGGTGGTGTTGATTTTTTCGCCGGCGAACATGCGTGAAATTTTGTCCTGCAGACCGGCTTCTTCGGCCAGCTGTATCAGCAGGCGGCGGGTTTCGCCGGTGATCCGGTGTTTGGAGTAATCGAAAAGAATGGCGTTGAACTGCAGGGAAAAATCGTCAAAACGCTGCGCATCTTCGGCAAACAGTTCGCGCATGTGTACATCTTTGAGCGATTGAAAATGCCGGTGTAAGGCTTTCCAGGCCGGAAGATTTGTCAGATCAGACATCTTATCCTCATTCATCAGGGTTATGACGTGACCGTACGCACTATTTCTTTGCCGCCATGATGGCATCATACGATTCATTGATTTCAGCCAGCCGGTCGTTGGCGAACTTGATGAACTCCGGCGGCAAGCCTTTTCCCTCGATTTTGTCGGGATGAAATTCGTTGGCTTTCTGCCGGTAGGCTTTCTTGATCTCGGCCGCCGATGCCTGCGGACTGACACCCAGGTTATCATAATGTTTGCTCAGGCTCACCGTTGAAGAATGAGCTCCGACATAGCGGCTGCGTAATGACTGGTAAAGACTCTCCTGCAGCCGGAACGCGGTCTTGGCTTCAAGCAGCATATGTTCCTCCTGAGGATGCAGATCCCCGTCGGCCATGGCGACCTGAAAGAGAAAGCTCATCATGAAACTGCACAGCTGCTGGTCCTGCCAGAACAGGTCACCGAACTGCCGGGCGTAGTCGCCGAACGATTCGCGGCTGTCCTTGGCCTGGCTGAACACGTTGATGGCATAGGCCCGGGTCTGACCATCCAGCCCGAGGGCTTCTTTGGAAATTTTTTCGATTGCGGCAATTTCATCAGGACAGACTCGGCCATCAGCCTTGGCCAGCTTGCCGACCATGGAAAAAGCCGCCGTGAAAAAAATCGCCTGGCGCTGCTGGGCCTGGTTGATGCTGCCTGAACGGCCCTGGGGAAGGGTCTGCGCATTGCCCATTCCGGCTCCGAGCGCGGCGCCGATGACGGCACCGAACGGTCCCGCAATCATGGCCCCGAGACCGCCGCCGATGATACCTGATAACCAACCCATAATTGATCGTCCTTGAGAGAAAGATTAATTTTTCATGACAGTTTAGTGCAAAACAGACATAATGATTGATGTTTTCTGCGGTCGCAAGTGTTTTATCCTGCACGGTGCGACTTCAAAAGTTCATGTCTTCAGGAGTTTGATCATGAAGGTGTCTTTTCTGCGCCGTTTCTGGGTGATGTTCTGCTCGTGGGGGGTGATGTTTTATGCTTCTCGGCTGAACCGTCTCCAGGTCACAGGGGCTGCACACATCCCTCGTAACGGAGGGGTTCTGTTGCTGTCAAATCATATCTCGGCTTACGACACGGTGCTGCTGCCTGCCGCCGTACAGAAATATCAGCCGTGGCAGATGATCTGGGCGCCGGCTAAGGAGGAACTTTTCAGGCATCCGGTTCTGGGGGCGATCTTTCGCTCCTGGGGAGCCTTTCCGGTCAAGCGTGGCAGAGATGTCCGGGCCGGGAAAAAGCTCGGGCAGTTACTGCAGACCGAAAAGGTGATGCTGTTTCCTGAAGGAACGCGCCACAAGGATGGCCAACTCGGCAAGGGTAACCGCGGGGTCGGTAAGTTGATTTATGAACATCGTCCCGTGGTGATCCCGACAACACTCAGCGGCATCAACCACTGGAAACTGATGAAATGTGGTCAACAGGGTCGGATCAGCTTCGGTCCACCGCTTGAGTTTTCAGATCTTTATCAGTTGGAAGACACCAAGGGGACCCAGTTTCTCATCGTTGAACGCGTCATGGACGCCATCGCGCAAGGTCTTGATATGTCAGTGGAAGTTTCGGATCAGTCGGCTAAATGATTGAGAAACAGCGGGAAATCTCTTTTTCAACAGTTGCGGAATAGGCTTAATCGGATAAGCTGATAAGAAAGAAAAGTGTTGGAAAGGGGGTGTGAAAATGGGTTTTTTCCGGCAAAGCACGAAAATCAATGTCGTTTACAAAAATGGCGTCAAGGATCGTATCAGTCCCGCACTGCTCAGTACGCTGATCGACTCACGCCAGATCGACCGATTTGAACGCGAGGAGGGGTGGGCAAAAATCGGGGTCGACCCGGTCCGCAGCGCTGAGAATACCGATTACACGGGGGCCGACAGAAGAATCGGCTGAGCTGTGCTGCGGCAATCGATCACCAGCGGGCGCCGGGCTGGGTGATCGGGTGTTTGTACTTGCTCTGGTTGTCGACCGACTTGCCGACAACATAAATCCCCAGAATAATTGCGGCGACGAGTGCGATCAGAATCAGCAGTTTGATAATATCCTTCGTCATTAGACCCTTCCTGACTGTTTATCGGCCTCCCTCTGCTGAAGATTTAACAAATTCGCTTGGTGGGTTCCGGAGTCCTCGAAAAAATCCGAGGACTCCGGATGTGTATCACGCTTGTGCGGTGAGAATTCTCAACATCCGTCTGAGGGGTTCGGCTGCGCCCCAGAGCAACTGGTCGCCGCAGGTAAAGGCGGAGAGGTACTCAGGCCCCATATGCATTTTGCGCAGGCGGCCGACCGGAATGTCCAGCTTGCCGGAAACGGCGGCCGGGGTCAGTTCTTTCAGACTGTCCGCTTTTCTGTTTGGAATGACACGCACCCACTCGTTGCTGCCGGCGATGATGGCTTCGATTTCCTCGATCGCTACGTCTTTCTTAAGCTTGATGGTGATGGCCTGGCTGTGACAGCGCATGGAGCCGACGCGGACACAGATACCATCGACCGGAATCGGGGTTTCGTTGCCGAGAATCTTGTTGGTTTCGGCAATCCCTTTCCACTCTTCACGGCTCTGGCCAAGTTCGACTTCACGGTCGATCCAGGGCAGAACGCTGCCTGCCAGCGGATAGCCGAATTCGGCCGTCGGCAGGTTGTCACTGCGCAGCGTTTCGGTCACTTTCCGGTCGATTTCGAGAATCGCCGAACCGGGGGTTTTCAGTTCTTCGGCGACCACATTGTTGAGGACGCCCATCTGGTTGAGCAGCTCACGCATGTTGGGGGCGCCGGCGCCGGAAGCCGCCTGGTAGGTCATCGAACTGACCCACTCCACCAGACCGGCATTAAACAGGCCGCCGATGGCCATGAGCATCAGGCTGACGGTACAGTTGCCGCCGATGAAATCCTTGCAGCCGTCAGCCAGGGCCTTGTCGACGACGTCGCGGTTGACCGGGTCGAGGATGATGACGGCGTTCTTTTCCATCCGCAGGGAAGAGGCGGCATCGATCCAGTAGCCGTCCCAGCCTGCTGCGCGCAGCTTGGGATGAATCTCCTTGGTGTAATCACCCCCCTGACAGGTGATGATGATATCCTGCTCAGCCAGTTTGGTCAGGTCGCCGGCATCTTCCAGGGTGCTCTGTCCCTGGCCGTAATCGGGTGCCGCCTGTCCGGCCTGCGAAGTTGAGAAAAAAACGGGATCTACTCCGGCAAGATCGTGCTCTTCCGCCATGCGTTGCATCAGTACGGAACCGACCATGCCACGCCAACCGACTAATCCGACTTTCATACCATTCTCCATGTTGACGGGTGAATAAAAAGTACTTATGCTTTCACTGGTTACAAAATTGGTCTGACCAGATTTCGCCGGGGATCATACCAGCAATCCAGTCAAAGTGGTAATATTTTTTAGCGCCAAACAGATATTTTTGCGGATCTCATATGACTGATCATGAATCGTTGTTGCCGTTGGGGAAAGTGACCGTTTATACAACGGAATATGACCCCAGCCTGTTGTGCCCGTTTCCGCGCCAGATCAAACGCGATGTGATCGGTGTGACCGCTGAACTGCCTTTTGGCGGTTACGACATCTGGAACGCCTATGAGTTGTCCTGGCTCAATTCCAAGGGTAAACCGGTCGTCGCCATGGGAGAATTTCATATTCCCTGTGAATCTCCTCAGTTGATCGAATCGAAATCGTTCAAGCTTTATCTCAATTCGTTCAACCAGACTCGCTTCGACGCTTTTGATCAAGTTGAACAGCGTATGGTTGAAGATTTGTCCAGCGCAGCCAGAGCGCAGGTGCGGGTCCGCCTGCTCGACAGCGACCAGTTTGTCACCGAACAGGTTCAGAGCCTGCCGGGAATCTGCATCGACGCTCTCGATGTTGCCATTGATGAATATTCCCTGGACCCTGGGTTACTGGAAAATGCCGCCGAGCCGGGTGAAAAGGTGAGTGAAGAACTGCACAGTCACCTGTTGAAAAGTAACTGCCTGGTGACCAGCCAACCCGACTGGGGGAGTGTGCTGATCCGTTATTCCGGTGATCAGATCAATCATGAAGCGCTGCTGCGCTATCTGATCTCGTTTCGCCAGCACAACGAATTTCATGAGCAGTGCGTCGAGAGGATTTTCGTCGATCTGATGCGCTATTGCCACCCCGAACAACTGACCGTTTACGCACGTTATACCAGGCGTGGCGGGCTGGATATCAACCCCTTCCGCTCCAACTTTGAAACCCGGATCGCCAACCTGCGACTGGCGCGCCAGTAAGGCTTGAACGGTTCAGCAACGGTCACACAAGAGATTCCCGTGAAGGTCTTCAGGATCGGCTGCCGTCACTCATGTCTCAGTGCAACGATCGGGTCGAGGCCGGCTGCACGAACGGCCGGGTAGAGACCGAAAATAATCCCGATCATCATACTGATGCCGAGGGACAGAATCAGGCTGAGGCTGGTGACGACCGTCGGCATCCCGACAACCAGGGTGATCAGCCAGGGGATAAAGAGGCCGATCAGGATGCCGAAAATTCCACCGGTGGTTGAGAGAACCATGGTTTCGATCAGAAACTGCAGGATGATCTGGCGACGTTTAGCGCCGATGGCCCGGCGGATGCCGATCTCCCGGGTGCGTTCGGTGACCGAGGCGAGCATGATGTTCATGATGCCGATACCGCCGACCAGCAGGCTGATCCCGGCAATAGAGCCGAGCACAATATTGAAGGTCCGCTTGGTCGCCTCGGCCTGGCGCAGTAAAGCCAGGGGAACGGCGATCTGGTAATCATTTTTTTTGTGAAAATGTACCAGCATGGCTTCGATTCCCGCCGCCGTTGATTCGACAAAAGCTGTTGCGTCTACTTCAACGATAATCTGATGGAGTTCGACCAGTTCGCGGGTACGCGATCCGGAAGTGATGCGGGTCGTCACATCACCGAAACGTTCCCTGGCCACCTTCAGCGGAATGTAGGCGTCGATCTGTTGATCCGGTGCCTGCAGTCCCGTTCCCTGGCCGCTTTCACTCTGGACGATCCCGACCACTTCGAAATATTCACCGCCGATTTTGACGTGCTGGCCAAGGGAATTTCTGGTGGCCAGCAGTCGCCTGGCGCCGTATTCGGTCAACACGACAGCGTTCGTCGCCTGCAGCATGTCCCGCTCGGAAAGGGTCCGCCCGGCAATCAGCGGCCTTTGGACCAGGCGAAACCAGTCCGGAACCGTTCCGACAACCCGAAGATCGATGGCACGTTCACCCAGTCGGCCCGACTGCCGGACGATTTTGACCGGCACGGTGCGCAGAATATGGCGAAAGCCTGATGCCAGGCGTACTTCATCATCATAAAGCAAACCGTAAATGCTCATGAAAGAGCGGGTGGTCTGCTGAGTTTCCTCCTCAAGCGGTTTCTGCGAAGAAATAATGATGTTGTTGCTGCCCAGGCGTTTGATCTGGTTCAGGGCTTCCAGGCTGGCACCTTCGCCGACGGCGAGCATGGCAATGACGCTGCCGACGCCGAAAACCATCCCCAGCATGGTCAGGGAAGAGCGCAGCTTGTGCTGCAGGAGATTTTTGACTCCTGATTTGATCTCCCGAAGATGTCTGATATTTAGCAGCATAAAGTCTCTGTTCGGCTGTCGTTCGTACGGGCTTCAGCCGCCGTCAGTGGCTGATGGCATCGATGCGACCATCTTTCATCACCAGCTGATGGTCGGCAAAGGCGGCGATCTCCGCTTCATGGGTGACCATAATAATGGTTTTGCCGGCGTTTTTTAAATCAGTCAGCAGCTTCATGATTTCCAGCCCGGTGTCGGAGTCGAGGTTACCGGTCGGTTCATCCGCCAACAGGATGGCCGGGTCGTTGGCCAGGGCCCTGGCGATGGCCACGCGCTGCTGCTGGCCTCCCGAAAGTTCGGTCGGGCGATGGCCGAGACGTTCACTCAAACCGACCTGGGCCGCCAGCATTCGCGCCCGGGAAAAACTTTGAGCCGGCTCCCAGCCCTGATAATAGAGCGGCAGGGCGATGTTTTCTTCGACGGTTGACTGGGGCAGCAGATTGAAGCTCTGGAAAATGAAGCCGATTGATTTGAGGCGAATTTCACTCAGGTGGTCGTCGTCAAGACGGCTGACATCTTCGCCTCTGAGCAGATAGCGTCCTGAACTGGGGCGGTCGAGACAGCCCAGCAGGTTGAGCATGGTGCTCTTGCCCGATCCGCTGGCGCCGCGGATCGCCCAGAAGGAGCCGCGTGCGAAACTGATCGATACCCGGTCCAGGGCGCAGACCCTGGTTTCACCCATGGTGTAGATTTTGGAAATCTCTTCAAAGACGGCTTCAAAAGGACTGTTTTCTTCAAGAGCTACTTGCATCAATTAACCTGTTGGTGGTTGTTTTTTGGGGTCAGGGTTTTGACATGTTTATGTTCGGCAGTGAGCTCCCGCTTATCCTCTCCGGTTTTTTTACTCCGGCTAGAAGGGTTGTCGGATCTTTTCGGTGGTATTTGCGGTTGTTCCAGCGGTTGTGATGCTTTTGGCCGTTGATTCATTTTGGGAAGGGTCGGCTGTTGCTCCGGTACAGCGCCTTGGGCGGGCTTTTCCGCTGCGCCCAGCGGTGGCGTCAGCAGGACCAGATCGCCATCCTCAATGCCATCGAGAATCTGGATCATTCGGTTGTTATCCAGTCCCGGTGTCACCGGGCGGGGCTTGAACTGGCGCCCATCAGCCACGTAAACGGTCGGTTGCGTACCGATACGAACCACGGCCTGAACAGGTACAAAAAGAGTATCTTCAAACTGGGCAACAATGATTTCGGCCTGGCAGCTCATACCGTTGCGCAGGGAAGAACCATTGCCGTCAATGGCGATGATCGAGTTGTAGACCTTCAGATCCGGATTCATGAACATGCTGGTGGCGTCGGGCAGGGGCGCGATCGATGCCACCCGACCGGACAACTGCTGCCCCGGTAATGCGTCGATAGAAATCCGTACCGGGAGCCCTGGACGGATTTTCTGCAGACTGGATTCATGAATTTTGATTTCGGCATTGTAGGATACCGTGGTTGGCAGGTAGATCAGTTCCTGCCGTTCGCGAACCGCCTGACCTTCATCCAGTGGCTCGGAGCTGCTGCGCCAGCTCATTTTAGTGCTGGTGGCGTAAATCACGGTGCCATCCATGGGTGCGTAGATCTTGGTTTTTTTGATCTGCTCTTCGATTTTGGCAAATTTGTCCTGCTGTTGTTGAAACTCCGCTTCGCTGGCTCTCAGCTTGGCCTCGGCCTGGACAATGTCGGCCGTGGCCTTGCGTTTAGCCCTTTCAAGGGCCATTTCGGCCTGACTGAAGGCACTGTCCAACTCGGCCATGCGTCGCTTATAGGTGAAGTTCTGCAGCAGGTTCAATTCGTCCCTGGCCAGCTCAAGATCGATTTTAGCCTTCTGCCAGCTGAGTTCGTCCCTTTTCAGCTCCGATTCGGACAGGTATTTTTCGGCAAAGAGCTTTTGTGACCACTCGTAGGTATTGCGTGCATTGGTCAGGGTTTCTTCGGCAAGGGTGATGGTCGCCTCGGCTTCCTTGACCAGCTTCGGATATTCGCCGGCCTGGTACTGGTCGAGGTCCTGACGGGAAAAGTCCAGATCCAGGGCGGCCTGATCGATATCCGCCTGGGTCTGGCTCTTGACCACCGAAAGGTTTTCGCGGGCATTGATAAAAGCCGCTTCAGCATTGATCATCTGAATCTGCTGATTGACCCGCTGATCGAGCAGCTGGCTGGCATCAAGTTCAACCAGCAGGTCGCCTTTGCTGACTTCAGTCCCTTCATCGATCAGAAAGAGGATAACCGTCTGGCCTTCGACTTCACTTTTAAGGATGATCTGTTCACGTGGCCTGATCGTTCCGGCTTCACTTACGCTGATCGTCAACGGTCCTCTGGCAACGCTGAAGGTCGGCTGTTCGGCCGCTTTTTCAGCACTGTCAGGACCACGTAAAAAGACCAACACGAGTGCCGCCGCCAACAGCAGACCGGCTCCCACCCACCAGAAGATGTGCGGTTTTTTTATCTCAGCGGATTGGTGACTGTCGATTGTCATAGCTGGGTGTCTCCAGAGGGATACTCATGCCAGATTCCATTGGCGTCAACCTGCAGGGTGCCGAGATCACGTTGCGTGGCCAATTCAGCACTGCGGTAGTCGACCATGACGGCAGTGAGGGCGTTTTGAGCGCTCAGAAGTGCTTCCTGGGCTTCGAGCAGGTCGCGCATCTGCGCCCGCCCGGCCTGGAGCTGTAACTCTGCGCCTCGGACCCGCC
>JAFGEL010000090.1 GCA_016931615.1 Desulfuromonadales bacterium | reverse complement strand
TGATCTTTGACCTGAAAAATTGCAACCCGGACGCTGACATTACCGTCAAGCTGGTCAGTGAGGTCGGTGTCGGGACCGTTGCCGCCGGGGTCAGCAAGGGACACGCCGAACGGGTCATCATCTCCGGTTACGACGGCGGCACCGGAGCATCACCGATTTCCTCGATCAAACACGCCGGCATGCCCTGGGAGATCGGTCTGGCGGAAACTCAGCAGACCCTGGTCCTGAACGATCTGCGCGGCCGGATCATCGTCCAGACCGATGGTCAGCTGCGAACCGCTCGTGATGTCGTCATTGCGGCCATGCTGGGCGCCGAAGAGTATGCCTTTGCAACTGTCGCCCTGGTCACCGTCGGCTGCATCATGATGCGCAAGTGCCACTTGAATACCTGTCCGGTCGGAGTCGCCACCCAGGATGCCGCGTTGCGCGGCAAGTTCGCCGGCAAACCGGAGCATGTGGTCAACTATTTCACCTATCTGGCGGAAGAGATCCGTGAGTTGCTGGCAGAACTGGGCGTCCGGTCTTTGGAAGAGCTGATCGGCCAGACCCAGTACCTGCAGATGGATGACGCGATCAAACACTGGAAGAGCAAAGGCCTCGACTACTCGAAGATGCTGGTCAAGCCGGATGTTGCTCCCGAGGTCGCCATTCGACGTATTCAGGAACAGGATCATGGCCTTGACAGGCAGCTCGACCATCAGCTGATCGAGCTGGCGGCAGCGGCACTGGAGCGTAAAGAGCAGGTCACGATCGAACTGCCGATCAGGAACAGCAACCGGACTTTCGGCACCATGCTGTCCGGAAAGGTTGCCAAATTGTACGGACTTGACGGGCTGCCGGAGGGAACCATCAAAGTCCGCCTGACCGGTATTGCCGGGCAGAGCTTTGGTGCCTTCCTTGCCCCGGGAATAGACCTCTACCTGGAAGGTGAAGCCAACGATTATGTCGGCAAGGGCATGGCCGGTGGTCGGATCAGCATCCGTCCGGATGTCAACGCCGGGTTTACCTGGCATGAAAACTCTATCGTCGGTAACACCGTGCTGTACGGAGCCACCGGGGGGGAAGCTTTTTTTGCCGGCAAGGCCGGTGAACGGTTCTGCGTCCGCAACTCCGGAGTTACCGCGGTTGTCGAGGGGACCGGCGATCACGGCTGCGAGTATATGACTGCCGGCCGCATGGTTTGCCTGGGACTCACCGGCCGCAATTTTGCCGCCGGCATGTCCGGCGGATTCGCCTACGTTCTTGATGAGGACAATCGCTTCCGGCGCCGCTGCAACACGGCAATGGTCGATCTGGAGCAGATGTCACACGAAGACGAGGACGCCGAGTGGTTGAAACAGATTATCCACAAGCATTACGAGCAGACCGGCTCCCATCGTGCTGCTGAGTTGCTTGCCGATTGGAATAACCAGCTGGAACGTTTTGTCCGGGTTTTCCCACACGAATACCGCCGAGCCCTCAGGGAACAGGCGAACAAAGAAGAGCAAGGAAAGGAGGCCGTCCATGGGTGATCCGCGTGGATTTATCAAACATGGCCGTCGCGGCATGACCCTGCAGCCGGTCTATGAACGACTGCAGCATTACGAAGAGCACTACTATTATCCCAGCGAGGAAAAGGTCAAAACCCAGGCTTCGCGCTGCATGGACTGCGGTGTACCGTTCTGCATGTCCGGCTGTCCACTGGGCAACCTGATCCCGGAATGGAACGATCTGGTCTATCGTGGTGAGTGGAAGCAGGCTCTGCGTGCTCTGCATGCCACCAATAATTTTCCCGAGTTCACCGGTCGAGTTTGCCCTGCCCCCTGCGAAACCGCTTGTGTACTTGGCATCATCGAGCCGGCCGTGACCATCAAGCTGCACGAGGTCTCGATCGTCGACAAAGGTTTTGATGAAGGTTGGATCCTTCCCCGCCCACCAGCCAACCGCAGCGGTAAAACAGTTGCCGTCATCGGCAGCGGGCCGGCCGGCCTCGCTTGCGCTCAGCAGCTCAATCGGGCCGGGCATCGCGTGACCGTTTTTGAAAAGACGGACCGGGGCGGGGGTTTGCTGATGTACGGCATCCCGCATTACAAACTGCGCAAGGAAAAGGTCCAGCGTCGGATTGATCTGCTTGAAGCGGAAGGAATTGAATTCCGCTTCAGTTGCGAGGTCGGCAAAGATGTCGAATTTGCTGAAATCAAGGCCGATCACGATGCCGTAGTTATAGCGACCGGGGCTGAGGAACCGCGTGACCTTCCCGTCGAGGGACGGGATTTGAACGGTATTCACTTCGCCATGGATTTTCTCCCTCAACAGAATCGCGCCAACTGGGGCGATTCCGACATTGCCCTTCTACATCCGAAGAAACAGACCATCAACGCCAAAGGGAAAAGAGTGATCGTCATTGGTGGCGGTGATACCGGATCGGACTGCATCGGGACCGCGATGCGTCAAGGCGCTAACCGGGTGGTCAATTTCGAACTGCTTGCCCAGCCACCGCAGGAGCGTGAACCGTCCAATCCCTGGCCGCAGTGGTCGCGAATTCTGCGCATCAGCTCTTCTGTAGAGGAGATGCAGGTGATGGGCGGAGATGTGCATTATGAGATCATGACGACTCGGTTTATCGGTTCAAACCGATCGGTGAGCGGACTTGAAACTGTTAAGGTCGACTGGTCAAACGGACGCCCGGAAAAAGTTCCCGGCAGCGAGCGGATCTGGCGGTGCGACATGGTCCTGCTGGCTATGGGATTCCTTGGCCCCCGCCCGGCACTGCTTGAACAATGCGGTTGCGAGCTTGATCCCCGTTCCAATATCAAGACCGATCCCAAAACCCGTATGAGTTCAGTCGCCGGTGTCTTTGCCGCAGGGGACTGCCGCCGCGGTCAGAGCCTGGTGGTCTGGGCCATCGCCGAAGGACGAGAAGTAGCCCGCTGTGTCGATGAATACCTGACCGGGGCCAACAGTCTGTTACCGAAAGTCCGGCTGGAAACCTTTAATTATTAAATATTCTGATTGTCTGTTTATTTCACTGAAAATGCGTTTGAAATTCCATTTTCAGAGGCCCATGTAAGCCCCGAGCCCTTTCAGCGCTGACAAAAAAAGGACTTGGAGATCAACTCCAAGTCCTTTTTTATTGGTCGGGATGAGAGGATTTGAACCTCCGGCCCCTTGACCCCCAGTCAAGTGCGCTACCAGACTGCGCCACATCCCGTTATTCACAGCGCCGCGAATTATCTTGCATTCACCGCGGCTTGTCAAGAAAAATGCCCTAGCCCTGTCGCTTATCTATAACCCGAACCGCTTTGCCCTCATGTCTTTTTATGCTCGACGGTTCAACCAGCTTGATCTTGGCACTGACACCCAGAACCGTAGCCAGGCGCTTTTCCGCTTCTACCACAAACTGCCGCTGCTGCTTCATCTCATCAAAGAAGATGCGCTCATTGACCTCAACCTGCACCTCCAGCGAATCCAGGTTATTGACCCTGTCGACGATCAGCTGATAGTGGGGTTCGCAGCCTTCAATCTGAAACAGAACTTCTTCGATCTGGGTCGGGAAGACGTTGACGCCCTTGATAATCAACATATCATCTGTTCGTCCACGCGTTTTTTCCATCCTTGCCAGGGTCCGTCCACATACGCAGGGTTCATAATGAATCCGGGTAATATCACGCGTACGGTATCTGATCATCGGAAAAGCCTGTTTTGTCAGGCTGGTCAGAACCAGTTCACCCACCGAACCCTGGGGTAAAACTTCTTCCGTTTCAGGATCAATAATTTCCGCATAGAAGTGATCTTCAGCCAGGTGCATGCCGCATTTATGAATGCACTCACCAGCAACACCCGGCCCCATAATTTCAGACAAACCGTAATTATCCGTGGCGATAATCCCCAGGCGCTGCTCCAGTTCCACGCGCATCTGTTCACTCCAGGGCTCGGCCCCGAACAATCCGACACGTAAAGCCAGAGATTTCGGGTCAATCCCCTGCTTTTCCATGCGGTCGGCCAGGGTCAAGCCATAGGATGGCGTACAAACCAGAGCCGATGAGCGGTAATCCTGCATAATCATGATCTGTTTGTCACTGTTTCCCCCGGATATCGGGATAACCGAGGCACCGATCGCCTCGGAGCCGTAGTGCAAACCGAAAGCTCCAGTGAACAGGCCATAACCGAAAGCGATATGGACGATATCCTCATTGGTCACGCCGGCGGCTGTCATGAATCGGGCGACCAGTTCGGTCCAGGTGGCAATATCGTCCCTGGTATAACCGACAACCGTCGGCTTACCGGTCGTTCCTGATGATGAATGAATCCGGACAACGTCGCGCATGGGAACCGCGAACATCCCATAGGGATAATTCAGGCGCAGATCTTCCTTGGTGGTAAAAGGCAGATGCCGCAGATCTTTTAAGCCGGTAAAATCCTTCGGATTGAAATCACATTGCTGAAATTTTTTCTGATAACAGGGAACTCTGGTCGAAACCTGTTCAAGGGTATGTTTTATCCGCGAAAGCTGGAGTTTTTCTATGCTCTCCCGGGGCTGACACTCATCTGCCCTGTTCCATATTTTAATCGGCGTTTCCATGCTTAAATCAAAGCTTTCAAGATTAATATTTAACTCACTGTTAAATAGAGGTTATTTTTTCGCTTTTCAGAATCGTTATGCCATTTTTCGTCAGTGCCTTAATGGCATCATCAACCTGATCAAAGCGGAAGATAATCACAGCATTGTCCCCCGATCGTTCAACAAAGGCATACATGTACTCAACGTTAATATTGTTCTGGTCAAGAATCTGCAGGATTGTTGACAGCCCCCCCGGGCTGTCCGGAACTTCAACGCCGATAACATCGGTCTTGCTCACGGTAAAATGATGTTCACGAAGGACCTTCAGGGCTTTCTCACTATCCTTAACGATCAGCCTTAATATGCCGAAATCCGAGGTATCGGCCAGCGACAGAGCCCGAATGTTAACCCCGGCCTCACCCAGAATGCCGCAAACCTCTGCCAGACGACCCGACTTGTTTTCTATAAAAATTGAAATCTGTTCAACTTTCATGGTGACCTCCTCTATTCAGGGTTCTTCTGACGGTTATCGATGACGCGCTTGGCCTTGCCTTCGCTGCGGGTGAT
>JAFGEL010000089.1 GCA_016931615.1 Desulfuromonadales bacterium | reverse complement strand
GTCGATGTTGTCACCCAAGGACCTGTTGGGCTGCAGTATTCTGGTCACCGCCGGTCCGACGCGTGAAGAAATCGACCCGGTGCGTTATATCTCGAATTATTCCTCCGGAAAGATGGGCTTCGCTATCGCCGCGGTGGCCCAACAGCGCGGTGCTCAGGTGATTCTGGTCGCAGGGCCGACAAATTTGAGCGTTCCGGCCGGGGTGCACTGTGTTCCGGTCTGCACGGCCGATGAGATGCGTCGGGCGGTTCTGGAACACTACCCGAACATGGACGTCGTCATCAAGGCTGCGGCGGTGGCGGACTATCGCTGTGCGCGCCGGTCGGATCAGAAAATGAAGAAAAAAACCGATCATCTGACCCTTGAACTGGAAAAAAATCCAGATATCCTTGCCGAGTTGGGGCGCACCAAGAATAAACAGGTTCTGATCGGCTTTGCCGCCGAGACTGAGCGTCTGCTGGCCCATGCCGCTGAAAAGCTGCAGAAGAAAAACCTCGATATGATTGTCGCCAACGACGTATCTCATCCCGATGCCGGATTTGACGTCGATACGAATGTTGTTCGTTTCCTCCATGTTGATGGCCGGGTTGAAGAGCTGGATAAAATGAGCAAAGCGATGGTCGCACAGCAGTTGCTGAATCGTGTGTCTCTGCTTTGGAAAGCTAGACCACGGTAAACAGGGGCAGGATCTCGTCGGGGTTGGTGATGCCGAGTTTAAATCGGTTGCGCAGCTCGACGAGAATTAAATCGGCGTCTTCCTGGCGCAGTTTACCCTCAAGCCACAGGTGATTAAGGTTTTTGCGGATGAGGTTGGCTGCTGTGAGGGCTCGGTCGCCGGTGGGGTCAGCGTTCCAGTATTGACTGTTTTCGTCACCGAGGATGCCGTTGATCGCCTCGAGGCCCATGGTCATGTATTCGCGGTGTTCATCCCGGTCGAAAGGCCATTTTGAGCGTTTAGCCATGGAGTTGATCAGCTTGTGCCAGCGTCGCAGGCGGGTGACCAGCATCATCGAATTAAAAATCTGCTTGTTGGTGCGAAAAGAAAAGATCGTATCGGAGATGATTTCACTGAGCATCTGATCGAGCTGACGGTTGTCTCGTTTGGCTAGCTGTTGCGCCATCGACCAGGTTTCTTTGCGCACGCCGATATCAGCGCGGATTTCCCAGTAAGCGTGATTCAGGATCACGGTATTGTAGGTCATCGCCAGTTTGTAGGGGACAAAATAATTATGTGCTATGGTGTCTGCGGCCAGATGCGCCAGGTAACCGTAGGCGCAGGCTTCAGCGGCCGGACCCTGGCGACGGCTCTGTTCAAGAATCTTGCGGCCGATGCGCCAGTTATGACAATGTTCGAGATGGTGGGTGTATTTCTTGCCCAGGGTAATGTCTGCTGCGATACAGCCGTAGAGAAAATCCATCTGGTGCGTGCCCAGCAGGGTTTGCAGTGCCAGAGGCAGGGCTTCCGGTGCGGCCAGCAGCCTCAGGCCGAGGCCCAGATGAACGCCTGCACCCCAGGCGAAGGCATCGTTGGGGATCAGCAACAAAATAAGTATCAAACCGAACAATCGCATTCGTCGAACCTGAAAAACTTGCAACGGGCCGCATGGCGGCCAAGGTTAGTCAATGACTGATAAATTATATCATGAATGCCATGAAATAATCTCCCAGGCAAAGATGCTTTTAACTGATTTGCAATCCTGGGGATTTCATACCCTTCCACAGTCCACAAATGTCACGAACAATGAGGCGGTTAAGGCAGTCGCAGATCCCTCAGCTGTAGTTGACCTTGCGCAACTGGAGGCGCGGATCGCCGGCTGTACCCTCTGCCCCCTGAGCGCGCAACGGAAAAATATTGTTTTCGGTGCCGGAGATCACCATGCAGCGCTGGTATTTGTCGGTGAGGCGCCGGGTCGCGAAGAGGATCAACAGGGCTTCCCTTTCGTCGGCGAGGCCGGCCAGTTGCTGGATAAAATTCTCTATGCCATGAAAATGACCCGGGATGAGGTGTATATCTGCAACGTGATCAAGTGCCGTCCCCCAAGCAATCGCGACCCCCAGCCTGAAGAAATAAATGCCTGTGAGCCTTTTCTGCAGCAGCAACTTAAGCTGATCAAGCCGCGGGTCATTGTGGCACTGGGACGCTTTGCGGCTCAGACGCTATTGCAGACGAAAACCCCCATCAGTCGGTTGCGCGGGAGCTGGCATGAATATCAGGGCATTCCCCTGATGCCGACCTTTCACCCGGCCTATCTGTTGAGAAACCCATCCGGAAAAAGAGATGTGTGGGAAGATATGAAGCAGGTTCTCAGCCGCCTGAGCGGTCGCTGAAAACTCAGGCGTAGATGTTGAGGTAGGTGCCGGGCGCTGGAACGTCGGCTGCTTGACGCCGGAATCTGTCGGCCGGATTCACGCTTGATGCCGTTGTCGAGGTCACGGCGGAAGGCGGATCAAAGATCATGACCGGTTGGGGTGCGGACAGAATGCCGTTTTTTGCTGCAGGCTTTGTTGTCTCGATAAATTCGGCATCAATGACCTGGGCTGCAGAGGCATTCTGCCGATAGCAGTCAGCTGAACGCAGTTGTCTCTGTTGCCTGCCTGCCTCTTTGGGGACTGTCAAGGCTGTGGTGTTGACGAAATTTACCGAAACCTGCAATGCCTGATCTCCATGCCGGTTAATCCTTTGAGTTTCAATTCTTTTGATTATTCTCCCGACCTCAAGAACAGCGAATAACCTGATTCAACTATAAGCGGGTTGAAAATCTCATGCAAGAGGAAGGGTGGTCAGGCTATTTTTTTAGCGGTGGGGATTGCTCCTGATCAGGTTTTATCGGTTTTCTGACCAGAGACCAGCCTTTGGCTTTCATGCAGACGTTAAAGTATCTTTCCAGATTGTCTTGGTAAAGTTCAAAACGGCTGTGATGGGACCAGCCCCAGTAGGAAAATGGGTAACGTCCCCAGCGTTGATAGGGCCAGAAATAAAAATCATCGTAATAGAATGGGTCATACTGGTGCTGATTGGCTTCTTGGCGGGCGATGTTACGGCATTCTTCACGGTCTTTAGCCAATACTGCCTGGTCGAGATGATCCACATGCTCCCAGGTCCATTGAGTCGTCGTCGCACAACTTCCCAGGGCAAGAGAACACATCAGCAGGAAAAATATAAACCCCCGTTTTTGCCGAATTCTGTGGCTCATCATTTTAATATTATATCAGCAGTTTCGATGAAAAAAACTGGTGGAGAAATAGTTGGATTAAAAAAATGTTTATTTTAGACTATTTTTATTATAATATTTTATTGTCTACATCGTGGCTCGTACCCTGACTGGAGGAAGCAATGGCCAAAAAAGTCGCATTTGGAATATCGCAAAAATTATTGTTGACACTTCTGCTGGTGGCATTAGTCCCCCTGCTGATCATCTGGTTTTTCAGTTATCAGAGTATCTCATCGTTGACCACTGAGAAGGTCAATCAAGAACTCGCTGCTATCAATCAAACTCTGGTTGCCCAGGTTGACGACTGGGTTGATATGAATCAGCGGATGTTGCTGCAGAATGCATCTCTTGATGCCATGCAGTCGATGAATGCTGATAGCCAGAACCCGGTCCTCATAACCATGACTAAGTATTATGACTGGGCATACCTGGCGTTTACCACAGACCAGAAAGGTAATAATATTGGTCGCAGTGACGGTAAAAAGGCGAAGTATTATGGTGACCGGGATTATTTCAAACAGGTTGTTGAGGGTAAACAGTTTGGCAAACAGATTCTGATCGGCAAGACGTCCGGTAAGCCGGCCATGGTTCTGTCAACCGGGATTTTTACTGCGAACGGGCAGCTGAAAGGGGTATTGGCGCAGGCCATGACCCTGACCGAACTGTCGGGAAAGATTGTCAGTAATAAAATAGGCCAAAGCGGTTTCACTTTTCTCGTCGATGAAAAAGATGATGTCATTGCCCATCCTGACGCCGAGATGACAAAATCACGTGTGAATCTCAGTAAAAACAGTGCAGTTCAGGCGATAAAACAGGGCAAGGAGAGCGCTATTTTTACTGACATGGAAGGCAACAAGGTTGTCGCCGTCGGGCAAAAAACCGCTCAGGGATGGATTATGGTCAGTCAACAGAATTACGCCGAGGCGTATCAGCTGATCAAGGCGGAGAACCAGAAAGCCCTCTATCTGTTAATTGCCACTTTGATTGTCGTGTGTGCTATTGCCGTATTTGTCGCTCGCTCGTTAACGGCTCCCATTCGTGAATTGACTGAGGTCGCTGATAAATACAGTCAGGGCCAGTTGGATCTGAAGATCAGCGGTCTTGATCGAAGCGATGAAATCGGTCAGCTCAGCAAGGCGATCGAACGCCTCGGAACCAGTATTCGCATGGCGATCAGCCGACTCCAGAAGAAAAAATAAACTGGACAGTGGGCCTTATCCTTATAAATGGGGGTAGCAGCAGCTACCCCCATTATTATCTCTTTTTTCACTTCTCCTTTCCTTGTTTGTTTCTTCTCGAGTTCTGCTAAACTGGAGCCGCAGAAAAAATTCTTATCTTGCGGTGAGTCATGTCGGTCTTTTCTCAAGTTTTCTCCAAAGCGTCTCAGGGTGCCCTCGTTCTGACGGCCAATAAGCGTCTGTCCAGATATCTACGTGATCGCTATGACCTGTGGATGCAGCAAAACGGTCATAAGCTCTGGACAACTCCGCAGCTCTACAGTTATGAAGGGTGGCTCAACCTGTGTCTGAATGAACTTGGCGAGAGCTGGCGACTCCTTAATCCCCACCAGGAACGAACTTTGTGGGAACAACAGATCGAGGCTTCCTCAAGAGGCTCATCTCTGGAACTACTGCAGTTGGCTCAGACCGCAGATCAGGCATGCCGAGCGAACCATCTGCTGAACGACTACGATCTGATCTTCGATCAGGAGCGGGCATCGGAAGATCAGCGCATGTTCCTGGTGTGGAGAAAACTTTACCGACAAAGGTGTGCCGAGCAGGGCTGGATTGATAAAAGTCAGGTGACGAAAAAACTTTGTGCAGCGCTTAATGGAGGATCCCTGAGTATTCCCGAAGAGTTGCTCCTGGTCGGCTTTGATCAATTATCTCCCGGACTGGAAGCGTTGCTGTCGGTGGCGGAAAAAGCCGGGACCCATTGGGAAAATATCGCTTCAGTTTCAGGCTATGCGGATGCGCAGGTCATCCGTTTTGCAGCTCGGGACAAGACCCATGAGGTTGAATCGGCGGCGCGCTGGACACGGCGTCTGCTTGAACGGGGGGAAAGTTCTATCGGTATCGTAGTGCCCGACCTGGTGCAGCAGCGACGTCTGATTGAACGGGTGTTCCGTCACCAGATCGACCCCTTGGCCAGTGTTGAACTAAATCAGGGTGAAACGGCCTTCAGCCTTTCTCTCGGCGGGTCACTGGCAGAGCAGGGGGTGATTCATGCGGCTCTGACCCTGCTGAACATCGACTGGTCCGTAACCGTTGAGCAGATGTCTTTTCTGTTGCGCACCCCCTATCTGGGCGGTGCTCGCAGTGAGGCTGATGCCAGGGCCCTGTTTGATCGCAGACTGCGTTCCTACCAGCAGAAGAACTTCAACTTGGTCTCAGTCATTGCTCTTGCTGAGCAGACGGCGGGTCTGGCAACCTTTCATCAGTTGCTGCAAGCTATTGAGCATGATGCCCGGATAAAAGTGTCCGCTCCGCCAGGGGGGTGGGCACAGCGTTTTGCCGATCAGTTGCATACGCTGGGTTGGCCGGGAGAGCGAACAGTGTCCAGCGGTGAATACCAGGCGGTTAAATCCTGGCGGGGGAAGGTGCTGGAGGCGCTGGCCACCCTCGATACCATTAAACCGGCTGCGACCCGCCGGCAGGCCTTGAGCCTGTTGCGCCGAATGACCGTGGACACGGACTTTCAGTTTGAAGGGGCGACCGGAGCGGTCCAGGTGGTCGGTCTGCTTGAATCCTCAGGTTTAGACTTTGACCATCTCTGGGTTATGGGGATGAATGACACGCAGTTGCCTGCACAACCCCGGCCGAACCCCTTTATTCCTTTCCGGCTGCAGGAAAAACACGCGATGCCTCATGCCAGCACTGACCGTGAACTTCATTTTGCCCAGCAGGTTGTTCAGCGACTTCAATCTGCAAGCCCCGATAGCGTTTTCAGCTATGTGACGAGTGAAGGGGATAGTCCTCTCAATCCCAGCCCGCTGATTACCGAGTGCGGTGAGCCTGGAATTCCGCTTTTTGCTGAATTGTCAGATTCCCTCAATCTTATGATGCAAACCGCGCCACAACTGGATTCCTGGTTTGACAACCAGGGCCCGACGGTTTCACCGGGAACTGTTGCCGGGGGTATCGCTCTGCTGAAAGATCAGGCGCATTGCCCCTTTCGGGCTTTTGTACACCATCGTTTGAACTGCCGCGCGCTGGAGGAGCCTGCTTCAGGTGTATCGCCGATCATGCGGGGGGATCTGGTTCATCTGGCTCTGGAGCAGATCTGGTTGTTGTTGAAGACTCAGGACAACCTGATCGCCATGCAGGCCGGCGAGTTGGAAAAGCTTGTTCATCAACAGGTCGAAAAGGCTGTGAACGGTTATTTCCATAGCCGGGTTGGGACGGAAGAATTTTTGCAGCAACTCGAGGCGCAACGGATCGAAAGCCTGGTTCTGGAATGGTTGACCGAGGTTGAGAGCGGGCGTGACCCATTTGAGGTCGTTGCGACCGAGCAGCAGTTGGAACGGCGTATCGGCGATCTTCAGGTGCGGATTAAAATCGACCGTATCGATGAAGTACAGGATGGCAGCAGAATCATCATTGATTACAAGACCGGAACGGATTTCAAGGCTGAAGATTTTTTGAGTTCACCCCTGATAGAGCCACAGTTGCCGGTATATGCCATCGCCGACGAGCACTCTCGACCGGACGGAGTCGCTTTTGCCCAGGTGCGCAAAGGGGGCTGCCGCTTTGTCGGAATAGCCAGGGAAAACAGTCTGTTAGACAGGGTGAAGGAGCTTTCCTCATTTTCCCAGGCGGCTGAACTCGGCATTCACGACTGGGCCGAACTGCTGGTTGTCTGGGAACGGGAGCTCGATCAACTGGCAGCGGATTTCACTGCCGGAAAAGCCGATGTGTTTCCTTATGATCCGAAGCAGAGCTGTCGCTTCTGTGACCTGATCGGGCTATGCAGGGTTCAGGAAAATCGGCACATCGAGGAGTTTGAAAATGAATGATCGCCTTCACCGGGAGAGGGCGATCGATCCCGGTCACTCCTGTATCGTTCAGGCTCCCGCGGGGTCGGGAAAGACCGAGTTGCTGATTCAGCGCCTGCTTGTTCTGCTGGCCCAGGTCGAGAGACCGCAGCAGGTTCTGGCCATCACTTTCACCAATAAGGCCGCTGCGGAAATGCGTACACGCGTATTGGCCGCACTGCACAGCTGTAGAAGCGATTGCGCACCTGTCGAGCCGCACAAACACAAAACCTGGCAGTTGGCCCGTAACGTGATCGCGCGTCACGGAGAGCGGTTGATACGAAACCCGGGGCAGTTGACGATTCAGACCATTGACAGCCTGAATGCCGCCCTGGTGCGAAGGATGCCCTGGATCTCACGTTTCGGTCAGGTTCCAGTGATCGCTGAAGACCCGGAAATTTTATACCGCCTGGCCGTGGAAGGAATGGTGACTGCGGCAAAGATTTCTCCTGACGGTTCGGCCCCATTACAGGTTCTGTTGCGTCATCTGGATAATCGCCTCGGGGATCTCGAGCGTATGCTGATCAGCATGCTCAGTCGTCGTGATCAATGGCTCAGGGTTGTCATGCAGACTTCTGAGCGGACTCAGGCAGATCTGGAAGCCGCCCTGGAAGGACTGTGCTGTGAGATGCTGGTCGCTCTCGAGGCTGCCTGCCCGGTAGCGTTGCGAGAAGAACTGCTGGATTGCGCAAACTATGCGGCTGTAAACCGCGCCGAACCGACTCATCAGTTGGACAGGCTGCCGGGATCGCAGGTGCAGGATGTGGAAGGTTGGCTGACTCTTGCTGACCTGCTTCTGACGGCCCAGGGTGAACTGAGGAAAACCGTTAACAAGACTAACGGGTTTCCCGCCGGAACTGCGGGTCAAGCAGAAAAACAGCGGATGCTCAACCTGTTGAGTGCATTGGACGCTCATCCGCATTTCATTCGCCGGCTCGGAGCTGTCAGAAAACTTCCCCGACCGGGCTATTCCCAACAACAGTGGCATCTGTTGAGC
>JAFGEL010000088.1 GCA_016931615.1 Desulfuromonadales bacterium | reverse complement strand
GGACTTCCATCCGCTTAACATACCGCCTTCGGACTCATTCATCCACGGCTAAAGCCGTGGTGTTCTGTCTTCGACCGCATAAAAAAACGAAAAAATGACCTCAAGCCCCCCGCAGGTCAACCCTCTTTTTCGCTTTCTTCAATCAGTGGAGAAGTGTCGTGATATTCGCTCAGCGGGGTCAAATCATGGGGCGAGGACTGGTAAGCCACCTGACCCTGCTTGTCGATCATTGTCCCGTCATCGAGCATGACCATACCAAGCTGTTCCAACAACTGCATACGGTACTGATGATCGGCTGACAGGGTCCGGCTTTTCATGCGATAGCTCAGAATGACCCAGATCGCGGCGCCTAATGCCGCCACAACCAGAAACGCGATCAAGGTGAAAAAAAGGTACCTGGCGGTTGTTGCCCCAACGGCAGCAATATACAGCATAATGGCATCGAGTTTATACGCCAGTGCGGTCGCCGCGATGAGCAGAAACATACTGAGCATCAGCGGAAGACGGTGAATCATATGGAGAAAAAGCAGCGTCCGCTCACCGCTGCGCCAGCCCGGATGAAAGTATTCCTTGCCTCCCTGAATGGAAGCGGAATCATGCTCAAAGAAAAAACGATTGAACGTCAGTAAAATGAGGCCAAAAACAAAGGTAATAACAACCGGGGTGATAAAGGTCGCGAAGAGATAGGGTTTCCAGGGAAAAAGGCTGCCGTCAGTTGCCAGATGGTTAATAAAAGAGAAAAAAAATATCAACCCTTCAACAAGAAGAATGGTTGTCAGATAGCTGAAAAAAAGGTTTTTAACTTCCTGCGGGGTGAAGGATGCCGCCAGGCCATCCGAAGCGGCCTTTGGGACCGAGGACTCCGAGGCATCAAACTTTGCCGCACGTTGGTCTTCAAGCTGGTGAATTTTTTTCATGGCGTCTCAACACTCAAACTGGTTTATCATCTATCATAAAGAAACTGTTCAATCGACGCCATACTCATAATGGCAAAAAAGAAGGCGGCCGCAGCCGCCTTAGTCATTGTGTCAGAGCAAAAATTCAAAAAATCACTCACTCCATTCAGGTTTGCGCTTTTCCAGAAAAGCCCGAACCCCCTCTTCCGCTTCACTTCCGGCACAGATGGCAGCAAACAGGTCATCCATGATATCCAGCTTGCGGTCATAGCTGTCATCGTAAAGCCGGTTAAGCCCTTCTTTGCCGATCCGCAGAGCGACGCTACTTTTCTTGACCAGTTTCTGCGCCAGTTCCAGTGCGGCTGCATCCAGTTGGTCATCAGGCACTACTTTGGTCGCCAATCCCAACCGCTCCGCCTCGGCGGCAGAGAACATGTCTCCGGTCAGAACCATTTCAATCAATTTTTTCCGGCCGATAATTTTCGACATCGGTGCCGCCGGACCCAGGCAGATCAAACCGACATTGATTGCCGTGGTTCCAAAAGTGGTTGATTCGGCAGCTACGGTCAAATCCGCCGCAAAGGCCAATCCTGCGCCGTTAGCCAGGGTATAGCCGTGAGTGGCGGCGATAGTGGTTTTGGTCATCTTCGCCATAGTGTGATAGAAGGCGTCGATGCCATAAAGAAAGCTCCGGTAATCAGCGTGGGTCTTGTTGTTGAACTGATCGAGCTGAATCCCGGTACAGAAGTGTTTACCGGCAGCATTAATGATGACCACCTTCACCTCGTCGTCATTTTCCATCGACCAGAGTGCCGCGTCCAGTTGATCAGCGAACTCAGGGGTAAAGGTGTTCATCGCCTCAGGGCGATTCAAGGTAATAAAACCGATACGTTTCTCTTTGCGGGTCAAAATCAGTTCAGCAGCCATCAGATCCTCCGTTGATTTTTATAAAACACTGTTTTTATCAGCTTAGTTAATTTTCTTCATGAGCGAAACAGTTTTTTTAATAATTTTGACTCTTGCCATCGACAAAACAAATAAGATATAAATATACGGATATATAAAGAACGAACCGGGAGGTGATTTTCTTGCCTATTTACGAGTACCGCTGTGAGCACTGCGGACAAACAATTGAGAAGATTCAGCGTAAGCCGCTGGTTGCAATACCCTGCCCGGGTTGCGGCAAAGAGGCCGGACGTACCGTATCTCTGGCATCAGTCGCTGCCGGTGGCGCTGGTGGAGGCTGCAGCGCACCCGCCGGAAGTGGTTTCACCTGAGGTTAATGACCGAACGGCGTGCCCGTTCCCAATCAAAAAGATTTCCGCATTCGGCAGAATTGTTCAACCGAAAATCAATAAAGGGAGATTGGTAAAATGCTGACGATTACAGACACCGCTCGCGACAAGTTCAAAGAGCTGATGAAGGAGCACGAGGGGAAATTTCTGCGTGTAGTTTTTGAAGGCTTTGGCTGAGGTGGTCCCAGCTTGGGATTGGCTCTGGATGAGTCAAAAAATGAGGAACAGACTTATACCGTCAATGAAGTCGAATTGATGATTGACGACAGCGTCCTGCCCTACACCAAGGACAACGAAATTGATTACATCAGTAATGCATATGGCCAAGGCTTCTCCATCGCCCCGACCATGGGTAGAAGCTGCTGCTGATCATTTCAATAGCGTTTTCGACACAAAAAACCCCGCTCTTTATGACAGAGAGCGGGGTTTTCTTTATGCAACTGAAGTTCAAATGTTCTTTCTTATAAAAGATCCCAGCTGCCCAGCAACTTTACGGCTGCATAATAAGATACGGCAATCAATGCGATCCAGGCTAATATCAGCATAATATTCTCTCCTTAATAACTCTTCTTGTCAGCGGCCAGCTCGTCAATCGTCAACTTGCTCCCATCCATCTGTCTCCAGACATAGGCGATATAAGCCAGAACAAATGGAACAATCAGCGCAACGTAGGACATCATCGTCAGGGTGTAATGGCTGCTGGACGCGTTGTAAATCGTCAAGCTGCTGGCAATATCGGCTTTTGAGGGATAGAAGGCGGTATTGTTGTAACCGGCCAGAAAAAATACCGCGAGGCAGGTCAGAACCGTTCCAAGACCGGCCGGCCAGATTCCCCGAACCGACGCGGTAAAACGATTCAAGACCACGCCGAGAACCACCAGGACCAGTCCCGCCAGCAACAGAACCAGATTCAACGGCATCTGCAACAGGTTATTCAGATACTTGTTCGCTTCGAGGGTGATAGCGCCATCGGCCGGATTGACCGCGTAGCCGTCCATCAGGATCAGGCTGACCAGAACGTAGAGGAGAAACGGCAGCGCACAGAGCAGGTTATTGAAACTCGATTTTTTCAGTTTCTCGACCAAACCATCATGATCCAGGTTGTTGGTCAGGTAGAGTGCCCCCAGAGTTCGCGCCAGAAAGACCAGGAACAGCCCGAAACTCAAATTGAACAGGCTGAAAGCGGCTTCAAGACCACGCAGCGGATGTAACCATTTCACCAGGTTGTAGTCATTGAGAGTAAAATTCGATCCGCTGAAAAAGGTACCGACCGCAGCTCCGATCAGCAGCACTCCGACTACGCCGTTGATGCACATGAAAACTTCGTAGGTGCGCTGACCGAGAAAATTGTTCGGCTTACGCCGGTATTCGTAACTCACGGCCTGAATGATAAAGGTAAACAGGATAGCCAGCCACACCCAGTATGCACCACCGAAACTGGAAGCATAAAACAATGGAAATGATGCATAAAAGGCGCCGCCGAAGAGGACCAGGGTGGTAAAAGTCAGCTCCCATTTACGCCCCAGAGAGTTGACCATGAGGGTTTTTTCGTCCTCGGTTCCGGGAATGGTCATGATCAGTGTCTGCCCCCCCTGAACAAAAGTCAGAAAAACAAACAGAGAACCGACAACTGAAACAATCAACCACCACAACTGCTGTAATGTCGACCAGTCAAGGCTACCAAACATGATTAATCTCCTTCCGGACCGATAGAAATCTGCTTCGTCATTATCTTGAGCTCAGCAATCAGCAGAGCGGTGAACAAAAACAGGAAGAGGAAAAAGGTCACGGCTACGGTTCCGGAATCCAGATTAGACCGGGCCACAGTGACCGGAAGCATATCCTGAATGGCCCAGGGTTGACGACCAACCTCGGAGACAACCCAACCGGCCTGTGAAGCAACCCAGGCCAGAAAGAGGGAGAGTACGCCGAGTCTCAGGATGGTCGGCTTGTTTTCCAGCTGACGTTTTTCCATCAGGTAGCCATAAACCAGGAACAACAGGATGAAGAAGGTTCCCAAACCCACCATAATACGAAAAGCATAAAACGTCAGGCCAACCGGGGGAACTGCCTGCTCGGCAGATTCAAGGTGACCGTAACCGAGGTAATCACGATGTTCGTCAAACAAAGTCAGAGCTTTGCTTGCCGCCAGTTCATCACCGGCGCTTTTCGCGCCCTTGTAATCCCCGAGGGTGGCGACTGCAATCTTGCCGCGTCGAATCTTCTCATCAACCCCCATCACACCATGCTCTTCGTTACCGAAAACCAGGTCATTAATCCCCGGAACGAAACCATCAAAGCTCCGTTTGGCAAGCAGTGACAACATACCGGGAATTTCAACCTTGAAGGAGAAAGTATCCTTGTCATCACCCGGTTGTTTGTTGGGGTTGATCAAACCGATTGCAACTAACCCAGTGGGCTTCTGACCATCGTAGAGAGCTTCCATGGCTGCCAGTTTCATAGGCTGGGTTCTGGCGGTAATAAAAGCATGTTCATCACCGGTAAAGGCCACGAACAGCGAGCTCAGCAGACCAAAAACACAAGCCACGGCAATTGAACGTTTGGCGAACTGAATGTGGCGTTTTTTTAACAGGTACCAGCTTGAGATGCCGAGAACGAAAAGTGACGCGAGAAGAAATCCGGAACTGGTCGCATGAACGAAGTGGCTGATCGCCACCGGGGAAGAGATCACCGCCCACAGATCCTGCATTTCAAAGCGTGCCGTATCCGGGTTGAAGGCCATACCGATGGGATTCTGCATCCAACCATTGGCAACCAGAATCCATAACGCCGAAAGATTTGAGCCAACCGCGACCATCCAGGTCGAAAACAGGTGGAATTTCTTTGACACCCGGTTCCAGCCGAAAAACATAACGGCAAAGAAGGTGGCTTCAAGGAAGAAGGCCAGGATTCCTTCAATCGCCAGCGGAGCGCCAAAGATATCCCCGACCATCCACGAATAGTTGGACCAGTTGGTTCCGAACTCAAATTCAAGAATGATCCCGGTGGCAACGCCGATAGCGAAGTTGATTCCGAAAAGAGTCATCCAGAATTTGGTCAGCTTCTTCCATTGCTCATTTCCCGTACGCACATAGATTGATTCAAAAAATGCGCACAAAAAAGACAGTCCGAGTGTCAATGGCACAAAAATCCAGTGATACATCGCTGTCAGAGCAAACGTGGCGCGTGCCCAGTTCACCATACTGATATCGATCTGTTCAATCACGATTGTCCTCCTATTCACTGTGGCGAGGCTTAAGGTTTATACTCAACAGGCCTCAGTGGCCTGACATGGTCCAACTCATACGGGCTGAGGCAACTTTCACTCGGCACGGGATTGCTGAGTCAGGTTCTTCAATACATGATCTGCCCGTTCAGCATCCGTCTCAAAATTAGTTGCCAGAAAGTCAGGAAAGAAGAAAACTTTTAAAACGGCAAACATGATAAACAATTTGAGGAAAATAATTTTCCACAGGGCCTTGCCGACAACCATTGACCGGAAACCGTCATAATAAAGGTGAAAAACATTTTTAATCATCAATGGCACCACCTCTTTAACGCATCAGGGCGACCGAATATACGTTACAAATTTGGTCATATTTACACCCGCCCCAGATAATAGTCAAGAGCAATTATAACATCCGGAGTCATATTTTCTACTCAGACAACCGTCTAAAATTGTTGACAATTTTAGACGTGAAACATTTCACATTTACTACAATAACAGTAAAGTATGGTCATGAAAAACACACATGATGTGGGATAAGACGTGGAAACGCATCAGAGTAACTGGACTTTTCACCAGAACAGCTGTCAAGATGAACCTCTTCAGAAAAGGTAACGCAATTGTCGATGACTCACACTCAAAATAACCTTCCCAAGCCTCTGCCGGTCTGTCGCAGTGAAATGCTGGACCGTGGCTGGAATGAACTTGATATCCTGTTTATAAGCGGTGACGCCTACATTGACCATCCGGCCTTTGGAGTTCCGTTGCTGGCGCGGTTTTTGGAAAGCCATGGGTATCGAGTCGGAATTATCGCTCAACCCGACTGGAAAAATCCCGATTCATTGACGGTCATGGGGCAACCCCGGCTGTTCGCAGCGATTTCGGCCGGAGCCATGGATTCCATGGTCAACCATTACACAGCGGCAAAAAAGCTGCGCCGCAACGATGCCTACACACCGGGTGGCGTTGCCGGCAAGAGACCCAATCGCGCTACAATTGCCTATACCTCAGCGGTCAGAAATGCCTTTAAATCCCTGCCCGTCATTATCGGCGGGATAGAAGCAAGCCTGCGCCGGCTGGCCCACTATGATTACTGGGATGATCGCGTCAGAAGATCGATTCTCATCGACAGCAAAGCCGACCTGCTGATTTACGGCATGGGGGAAAAAGCCCTCCTTGAGCTGGCTGCACGGCTGAAATGCGGTGAATCGCTCCTCACTTGCCAGAATATCAAAGGAACGGCTTACGCGGCGAGGGCATGTCCTGACGATGCACTTCTGCTCCCTTCTTATGCAGAGGTGGCCGCTGATGCTGCTCTGTATAACCGAGCCTTCAAACTGGCCAGCTTGCAGGATAACCCCTATTCTGCCAAACCTTTGGCCCAGGCCCATGACCAACGCTATCTGGTCGTCAATCCGCCTGCCGAGCCCTTAAGCACTGAAGAAATGGATGTCCTTTACGCCCTCCCCTTCAGTCGTCACCCACATCCCATGTACAGCACTGGAATTCCCGCTTATGAACAGATACGCCACTCGATTACCAGCCATCGTGGCTGTTTTGGTGGCTGTGCTTTCTGTGCCATCACCCATCATCAGGGGAAAACCATCCAGTCTCGTTCGCGGCGATCCATTCTGGACGAGGTTGACAAAATCACGGCTCAAAAGGACTTTTACGGCACCATCAGCGATGTCGGCGGACCAACAGCCAATATGTATGGGTTGAGATGCAATCATCCAGACCAGGGAAAACACTGCCGACGACCCAGCTGTCTTTTTCCCTCCCCCTGCGAAAATCTGCTGACTGACGATCAACCGGCCGTGGCCCTGTTGAGATCGGTTCAGCAACACAAAAAAGTCAAACACGTTTTTGTCGCCTCAGGGGTCCGCTACGATCTGCTCTCTCAGCAAACAGGTTATTTCAACCAATTGGTCGAACATCATATCAGCGGCCTCCTCAAGGTCGCCCCGGAATCGACCAGCGATGCCGTCACCCGGGTGATGCGTAAACCGGTCGCCAAAGAATTTACCGATTTTCTCGAGCGTTTCAGAGCAATAAATGACCGACTCGGCTTACGTCAGAAGGTCGTTCCCTACCTGATCAGCAGCCATCCCGGATGCACTCTGAACGATATGATCGACGTTGCCCTTTATCTGAAACGTCATCAGCTGAAAGTTGAACAGGTGCAGGATTTCACTCCCACCCCAGGAAGCCTTTCAACCTGTATTTATCATACGGGACATGATCCTCTGACCGGGCAAGCCGTTTATGTTCCACGCTCGGTCAAGGAAAGACGCCTGCAGAAAGCGCTGCTGCTCTACCACCTTCCTGAGAGCCGGGGGGACGTTCTGGAAGCACTGAGGCTCTGCCGGCGTGAAGATCTGATCGAAAACCTTCTAGGCCGAGAAGGCTCGAAAACTCAAAAAACCATGAGGGATAGATCGATATCGCATAAAAAAAGCCGGACTTTCTCGCGGAAAGCCCGGCCCTGAATTTTCAAAACGTCTTGTTCAGTTATTTTACCGGCGGTTTCGTGGCCCGTAAAAATTTCAGGTAATCGTGCATCTCCTGAAGATTTTTCGCCTGGTACCAGCGTCCGTTGGCAAAAACTCCGTAGTCCGTACCGCCCATAGCCGTCGCAAAGCGGGTTGAATTCCCGAAAAACAGCCATTGTTCAACCCATTTCAGTTCGATCGCTTCATTCACCGGATTCTTACCCTGCGGAAGCCCCTCGGCAAGCCCTTCTTCCCACGCCTGGGCGACAATTTTGGTCGCCTGAAGGGTCATGTGATTGGTAGTCTCAATCACTTTATCAAATTTGGTAAAATGACCTTTGACCCATTGCTCACTATGACATCCTGAACAGACCGCTTCCATCGTCGCCTGACGTTTGTCCATTTCAGCCTGATCAATCAGAAATTTACTTACCGGCTCGCCGGTTAATTCCGTGGGGAAATGCAACCCGGCTTTATTGACGATATTGGAGGTATCGGCAGCAATAGGATGAGGATGGGCATAGGGCAACCCAAAAATCCGCCACGGCAGACGGTCATTGAAGCGATGGGTGCGCTTTGCCAGAACTTCGCCGTTCTCATCCACGACTTCACTGGCATGACAGGTCGCACAGGTTGGCGCATTGAAGTCCTTGCCTACGGTCCATGGCACTTCTTTGTAATTCCAGTCTTTATCCGATGATTTCTGAATATTGCCATGGACGCTGACGGCATAGACCTTACTTGCCGGGACATCCGGACCCTTGTGACACTGGGCGCAGGTATATGGTTTGCGGGCCACCTCGATCGAAAACTGGTGACGCATGTGACATGAAGAACAGGAACCGACACTCCCGTCCGGATTCAATCGCCCGACACCGATATTCGGCCAGTTCGACAATGTTGGAAATTCCATTTCCCCCATGGCGGTCTCGCGGGTCACCAACTCACCAACCTTCACATCCGTGCCATGGCAGGAGAGGCAGGAATCCGCTTCGGTTAGGGGATCCGACCCGTGAAAAGTCATCATACCATCGGCATATTCATGCATACCGTTGGTACTTTTGATCATGTGCGCGTAAGTCGGATTATTTACCAGACTGGCGTAGGCCTGAGCCATCAGGTTATCGGCATATTCCGTCACCTCCGTAGGATGACAGGTGGCACAGTCAGCGGGGGAAACAACCGTATGGATGGTAAAGCCATTATGCTCAAAGCTGCCCGGATGCTTGTCTGCATCCAACATATGGCATTCGGCACAACCAACAACCGTTTCAGCCAGTTCCCCGGGAACCTTCTCCGCAGAAATTCGGCGCGCGATCTTTTCTTTCTGCAGCCCCTCAGCAGGGCTGACTTTCGCATGCCTGCTGTTCTGCCAGTCCGCGACAATTCCGGGAGTCACCATCGAATGACAGCCGATACAGGTTTCCGTATCCCCACTCACTTCAGCCGCCAGAGCTACCCCGAAAAAAGAGCCCAACAGGCAAGAAAAAACGACAGCCATCCCCATCACTTTGGACACACAGCTCATACTATCCTCCCTTAACACCCTGATTAATAACCAAATCGATCATCTTTATAACAAGACTCTAATGAAACATAGCCTCTAAATGTGAGCATTGCAAGCCGCCTTATACCCGGTAGCGCATTAATTATTATTTAATTTATCCAAAACCCTCAATATCCAGTTGAATCAGTTCAAGAGTTTAAGTCTCAGTGAAAAGTCATCTCAGTAAAAATGTCCTGTGGGAAAGATTGTCCAAAGGCCGTATCTTCAGCGAACTCGCAACAACCTCATCATTGCCGGCCATCTAGTTTTTTATTGGCCGGCAAGCTTTAGGCCTGCTGGAGCCGATAGAATGATGAAAATATCAACCGGGTTTTCACTCGACTCAAGCCACTCAAGCAGGTTTACAGTTCAACAAACAAGATCAATCGTAAACTCAACCTGTAATTTTTTATCCTAAATAAAATTATGCTTGACAATTTGTCCATTTTTTTGTTTGTTAGCCACTGGAAAAAACAGCGTTTTAGCTCTTTTATAAAGGCCTTTTAAAAAGGTCACCAGAATCCGTCAATCGCTATACCAACTTATACTGATCGGCTGGTCTCCTCACCGTCTGTCCGGGCAGGCCAACACTCTTATTTAATCTTTCTAAAGGGATGTCCAAGATGTCAAAAAACAAAATCAAACCCTCATTGCAGAATCCCCTCGCCTCAGCGGAAGAAGTCGAATTCACGATTCCTGGTGAAATTGCCGGGCAGGCCGGTGGCTATGAAGAGGTCATGAAGGAAGGCTACGACCTGATTCAGAGGCCGATCAAGTCTGTCGCCGTCGGCCAGATCGAGAAACAGCACTTCAAACAACGCATGACCGTCTGGGAGCGGATCAAGGTGCTGACTGAGAGTGAGCCGAATATCCTGTTCCAAAACTGGGGGAAAAACCTTGATGGGGCTTCACTGGTCACCGGGATTCTCAACATCGGTGGCCGCGATGTCGCTCTCTACGGCCACGATTTTACTGTCCGTGCGGGGTCAATCGACGCAACGAACGGTCAGAAACTGGCCCGCCTGATGTACATGGCCGGCGAAAAGGGCATTCCCCTGATCGGCATGAACGATTCGGCCGGAGCTTTTGTACCGGCCGGAGTTGGAGGTCTTGACGGTTACGCTGAAGCGTTTACCGCACTGCGTAAAATCAGTGGTGTCGTTCCCTCAATCATGTGCATGTTCGGCTTTAATGCCGGGGGTGGTTCTTACCTGCCACGCCAGGGAAGTTTTGTCATTCAACCCGAGGACACCTTCTTCGGCCTGACCGGGCCAGGGGTTGTCAAGTCCGTCCTGGGTGAGGATATTACCCCGGAAGAACTGGGTGGGCCTAAAGTTCACGCTGCCTCGGGGGTCACTGACCTTCCCGTCGCTGATGAGACCGCAGCACTGCGGACAGCCGTCCGCCTGCTCAGTTATATTCCTGATAACAATTACACCATGGCCCCGTTCCAGGAAACCAGTGATCCGCTGGATCGCAAGACCTGGGAAATCAATACCCTGTTGAAGAAAGCTTTTAACTCTCCAACCGGTTTCAATACACCGTTTGATGTTTCTATCATTATTCAGCAAATCTGTGATCATGGTGATTACTTCGAAATTCAACCCACCCGTTCCCGTGAAGCCATCACTGCTTTCGGCCGTCTCGGTGGTAATGTTGTCGGCTTCGTGGCTAATAACTCGGCCGTTGCCTCAGGCCAGATCGACTGTGATTCAGCGGTTAAGATCGCCCGTTTCGTACGTTTCTGTAACATTTACAATATCCCGCTGATCTTTATGGAAGACACCACCGGCTTCCTGCCGGGTCGTGAGCAGGAAGCCCGCGGTATTGTTCAGGCCGGACGCTCAATGCTTGACTCGATCGTTGATGTGCGCACCCCGCGGATTCTGCTGATCCTGAGAAACGCCTACGGTGGTGCCTACGCTTCATATAACAACTATCCGACCGGAGCCGATCTGGTTCTGGCATTGCCGACGACACGCCTGGCAGTTATGGGTCCGGCAGGCAAGGAGTTTGTATACAAATCGGAGCTGCGGAAATTGCGCGGCTCAATCAAACAGCGCGTCGCCGAAGGCACGCAGCAACGGGTCAAAGCGGGAATGGACGGCAATGACGCCAAGAAAGACGCTGAAAAAGAAGCTGCTGAATGGCTCAAACAGGAAGAAGCGGTGCTTAACCTGCGCTATGAAAAAGAATTGATGAACCCCAAAGAAGGTCTGGCCCTTGGTTCGATCTCCTCACTGGTCATGCCGACCGACCTGCGCAAGGTTCTTGGCGAGAATCTCAACTTCTTCCTGCGTCACTACGAGCCATCGGCCTGGCAGGGAG
>JAFGEL010000087.1 GCA_016931615.1 Desulfuromonadales bacterium | reverse complement strand
CGCCCGACCGGAGACTGGGATCTGATCCATGGGGAACTGGTGACCTTCACCGACCCGCAACGCGACCTGCCGCCCATCGACCGGCTGGAAGGCTTTCGGCCCGGCGGGCGCAGCATGTATCAGCGGGTGATGGTGGCTGCTGGATGCCGGAACGCTTCAGTTGCAGTGTGGACTTACAGGATGATCCAGATTACCAATGGCAGGAGAATTGATCGAGGCTGGCCCCGTCCATATCCGCTGGGATGGTGACACAGAGAGCGTTCGAGCGGTCAGAGGGGGCCATTTGTCTTTTTTCTTGAGATTTGACCTCGCGTAATTTATCATTTTCTATTATTTTTTTACAAAATTTCTTTCTGCGTGGTGATTTTATGGACTCCTTTAACAAATGGCTGACGGTTGATGATCTTGCCGCCTATTTGAAAATGGGCCGGAGCAAACTTTACGGCATGGCTCAGCGAGGGGAGATTCCTGCTTCAAAGATCGGTGGCCTATGGCGTTTCGACCGGGAGGAGATCGATCAGTGGATGAAGGCGCACGCGACCGGACATGTCGGATCTGACAAGAAGGACAAGAAGCCATGAACGGTGAATTCCACAGTCAATTGGTCAATTTTATCTGGTCCATCTGCGACCGGCTCCGGGAGATTATGGCATGAGCACACCGGACCGGGGAGAACTGATCGTTTACCGTACCGAGGATGGGCAGGCGGAAGTCCAGCTGCAAACTCTGGACGGCTCCGTCTGGCTCAATCAGGGTGAGATGGCCGAGCTGTTCGATACCACCAAGCAGAACGTCAGCCTGCACATCAAGAACATCCTCAAGGAAGGGGAGCTGCCTGAGGCGGCAACTGTCAAGGAATCCTTGACAGTTCAAAACGAAGGCAGCCGCCGGGTCCAGCGCAAGACCTACCTCTACAACCTGCACATGATCCTGGCGGTGGGCTACCGGGTGCGCTCGCCGCGTGGCACCCAGTTCCGCCAGTGGGCCACCGCCCACCTGGCCGAATATCTGGTCAAGGGCTTCGTCATGGACGATGAGCGGCTCAAGAACCCCGGCGGCTGGGACTACTTCGACGAGCTGCTGGCCCGCATCCGCGAGATCCGCGCCTCGGAGAAGCGTTTCTACCAGAAGGTGCGCGACCTCTTCGCACTCAGTTCTGATTACCGTTCTGACGACCGCGCCGCCCAGCTCTTTTTCGCCGAAACCCAGAACAAGCTACTGTTTGCTGTCACTCACCAGACTGCCGCCGAGATCGTCGTCTCACGCGCCGACTCTAATGCCCCCAACATGGCGCTGACCAACTGGAGCGGCTCGCGGGTGCGCAAACATGATGTGATCGTGGCCAAGAACTACCTTTCCGCCGACGAAGTCGACACCCTCAACCGGCTGGTGGTCATCTTCCTGGAGCAGGCCGAACTGCGGGTGAAGGAGCGCAAGCAGCTCACCCTCGACTACTGGCGGCAGAATGTGGACCGCCTGCTGGACTTCAACGAAAAGGCCGTGCTCACCCATGCCGGCAGCGTCTCGCGCGATGCCATGGAACGCATCGCCCGCGAACGCTTCGACACCTTCAACGAAAACCGTCGCATCGCCGAGGCCAGACAGGCTGATGCCGAGGAGATCGAGGAGCTTGCGCGGATCGAAAAGAAGCTTGAACACAAAAAGGGGGAGCAATGAACTGCAAACCTTGCCCGGAATATAAAGAGATCGGCAACCAGTGGCGTTTCGACCGGGAGGAGATCGACCGGTGGATAAGGGGCCTTAGACAGACAACAACACGAAAGGCATCGGCCAACAATGGATAGACGCATTAAAGGGGGATTGCTATGCCGAGCCTGATCCAGCCGACACTCTTTGACCTGCTAGATGTTTCAGCCTTCCCTAGACCAGCGGCTGTTACTGACGCGATTGAAACGCTGGCTTCGAACAGCAGCATTGAGGCCCGGGGGGCAATCTTTACGCGCATTGAGGTTGTTGATTTTATTCTCGACCTAGTTGGTTACGTCGCCAGTGAACCACTGCACCACCGTCGTATTTTGGAGCCCTCTTTTGGAGAGGGCGATTTCCTTCTTCCCCTTGTTGAACGACTACTTGCTGCGTGGCGGGAGCATGGCGGAAATGTTTCTTCCGCTGGCTCTGAATTAGGAGGGGCCGTTCGTGGCGTGGAGCTGCATAAGGCAACATTTATCTCCACACGCAAGACCGTCGTCAATCGACTTGTAAATGAAGGAATTTCCACATCCGTTGCTTCAGCTCTCGCCGACCAATGGCTGATTCAGGGGGATTTCCTTCTTGAGCGACAAAACACCAGCTTTGATTTCGTCGTCGGTAATCCGCCATATGTCCGGCAAGAACTGATTCCAGCTCCTTTGTTGTCTGAATACCGTCGTCGCTATCAGACGATGTATGACCGCGCCGACCTCTACATTCCCTTCATCGAACATTCGCTGTCTCTTCTCGACAAAGGCGGAGCTCTTGGTTTTATCTGCGCCGACCGCTGGATGAAAAACCGCTATGGCGGTCCATTGCGGGAGTTCATAGCAAGGGGTTTCCATCTCAAAGCCTACGTCGATATGGTGAATACCAATGCCTTTCATTCCGAAGTCAGTGCTTATCCTGCAATCACCGTTATTACCAAATCGAAAACAAGTGCAACCCGTATCGCCCATAGACCTGAGATCGACAAAAAGACGCTCGTTTCCGTTGCCGTGGACATCAACTCGGATTCCCTGTCAAAAGATTCATCAGTTCGAGAAATAGTTGGAGTGGTAAGTGGTTCTGATCCTTGGCTTTTGGAATCGTCGGATCAAATGTCGCTGATTCGACGTATCGAAAGCCAATTTCCCGCACTGGAACAAGCAGGTTGTAAGGTCGGGATTGGTGTGGCCACTGGCGCTGATAAGGCGTTTATCGGGGAATTCGATTCTCTTGACGTCGAGGCCGCCCGAAAACTTCCACTTGTGGCGACCCGTGACATTCAATCCGGTGAAGTCGTCTGGCAAGGTCAAGGCGTTATCAATCCGTTCGCAGATGACGGCGGCCTTGTCGATTTGCGAGATTACCCCAAGTTGGCCCACTACCTTGAATCACACAAGGCTGTCATTGCCAAGCGCCACTGTGCACAGAAAGCACCGTCAAATTGGTACCGGACGATTGACCGGATATGGCCCGAGCTGACTAGCAAGCCGAAGTTGCTGATACCTGATATCAAGGGCGAGGCTCATATTGTTTTTGAGCCCGGCAAACTCTATCCGCACCACAACCTTTACTATGTCGTCTCAGACACTTGGGATTTGCGGGCCTTGCAGGCAGTATTGCTTTCCGGCATCGCCAAGCTATTTGTGGCGACCTATTCAACGAAAATGCGCGGAGGTTACCTGCGTTTTCAGGCGCAGTACCTGCGGCGCATCCGCATTCCCTTCTGGCAGGACGTATCCGAGAATCTCCGGCGGGAGTTGATCCATGCCGCGATCACTCGCGATCTTGGTGCCTGTAACAGAGCGGTATTCAAACTTTACAAACTGAATCAAGAAGAACGATCCGCTCTCGGCGGCAATGGAGAATGACAATGGCAATTGACCTCGTGGATTACGAGCGCAAGGCTCGTGAAGCGGTGCAGGCGTTTTGGGGAAACCGGGAAGCCGCCAGGCAGAAGCAGATTGAATCGGGCAGGGCCGACCAGGGCGAGCGTGCTGGTGTGACCGCTGGCAAAAACATGGACGGGTTTATCGCTTTGATACTCGACATCATCCACGCCAACGGACTCGCCCATGCCAACATCCATCAGAAACGTGCTGTCCTGACGCTGCCCGGTTTCTTTCGGCCAACCAAACTATGGGATCTGTTGGTCATCCATAAGGGTGAACTGATCGCAGCTATCGAACTGAAAAGCCAGGTCGGACCTTCCTTCGGCAACAATTTCAACAACCGAACGGAAGAGGCCATCGGCACAGCCCATGATTTATGGACGGCTTACCGAGAAGGGGCGTTTGGCAAACAGCCTCGTCCGTTTGTTGGCTGGCTGATGCTGGTTGAAGATGCATCCGAATCCCGGTCGCCGGTCAGGGACAACTCCCCTCATTTCCCCGTATTCGAGGAATTCAAGGGCGCATCCTATCTCAAGCGGTACGATTTGCTGTGCCAGAAACTTACGCAGGAACAGCTCTACACAACCGCTTCGGTTATCGTCTCTCCGCGAACTGCCGCTGACAGTGGTGATTTTTCCTCGTTGTCATCTATGACCAGTCTTAAGACCTTCGTCACCTCCCTGGCAGGACATATCGCTGCTGAAGCTGCAAGGCTTGAATAAATGAATTCAATAAGCCACTGGCAATCTAGAAACGCTCGAACCAGGGAAGGTGCGGCATGACGAAATCCACCTATCAGCCGCCCTACACCATCACCCCCGAGATCCTGAACCGGGTCGCCGCGATCAGCGAGGCCATCGGGCGGTTGACCGTGCTGACCGATCAGGCGAGAGCCTTGCGGCTGCGGCGCATCAACCGCATCCGCACCATCCGCGGCTCGTTGGCCATCGAGGGCAACACCCTGAGCGAGGCGCAGATCACCGCGATTCTGGAGGGCAAGCGGGTCATCGCCCCGCCCCGCGAGGTGCAGGAGGTGAAAAACGCCCTGGCCGCCTACGACCGTTTCGACACCTGGAAGCCCGAGACCGAAAAGGATCTGCTGGAGGCGCACCGGATTCTGATGTCCGGCCTGATCGACGAGGCGGGGCTGTATCGGCATGGTGGCGTGGGGGTGATGGCGGGCCAGCGGGTAATCCACATGGCCCCGCCCGCCGACCGGGTGCCGCATCTGATGACCGATCTGTTTGGCTGGCTGGCCGCCACCGATGCCCATCCGCTCATTGCCAGCTCGGTTTTTCACTACGAGTTCGAATTCATCCACCCCTTTGCCGACGGTAACGGCCGCATGGGGCGGTTGTGGCAGAGCCTGATTCTGGCCCGCTGGCATCCTCTGTTCGCCGACATCCCGGTGGAAAGCCTGATCTTCGAGCACCAGGCGGAGTACTACCAGGCTATTCAGGAAAGCACCCAAAAGACCGACTCCGCTCCCTTCGTCGCCTTCATGCTGCGGATGATTCTGGATACGGTAACCACCTCCGCCCCCCAAGTCAGCCCTCAAGTCACCCCCCAAGTCGGCGAACTGCTGGCGGCGATCCGGGGCGAGATGGGCCGTGAGGCGCTGCAGGCCGCCTTGGGGCTTTCGGACCGCAAATCCTTCCGCGAGCGCTACCTCAAACCGGCCCTGACCGACGGCTTGATTGAGATGACCATCCCCGACAAGCCCAACAGCCGCTTGCAGAAATACCGCCTGACCGACAAGGGCCGCCAGTGGCTGGCGCAGAATGGCGATGGATAACTTGCGACAAACTCGCGACACCGCTTGCGACAGGATGATGGACTGATATTCAACAACAGGAGACCCTATGGCGCGTTATTCCGAACACGACACTTCCAGAATTTACGAGGCGGCGGAAGCATTCCGAAACAACTGCCTTCTGCGCAATGGCTCTCTGCTTTTCGAACAGGCCAACCTTTGGCGACCCGAGCTGTTGGATAGCATCCACAAGGCGTTTGTCGCCACGCCGGATGAGGGGGACCGCTCCTTTATCGACAAGTTCAGGGACCAAATCAAACCGGCGGGTACAGAGGTCATCCGGCTCGCCGCCGAGTTGCTGGCGGTCTACTTTCTGTTCCCCTCCAATGTCGGCGGATTCCGCAAGCGGCAAGTTGTCAACGAAGTGCTCGGCTGGGCGGGCGACAACCTGCCGGAAACCCATCTGCTCTCACAGGCCTTCGAACACGGGATCGGCAGTGGTGGGCAGGGCTACAATACGCGCCGCCCCTTTGAGATCGCCTTTCTGATTGAGTTCGCCAAGGGATGGAAAGCGCTGACGACCGAACAACAACAAACGGCATCGAACGATCCGTGGAAATTTCAGGAACTTGTCGACGCCACCGAGGACGCCGAATCGAAGCAGCTCCGCCACATGCTGCTCCATCTGTTGTTTCCCGACTCCTTCGAGCGCATCGCAAGCGGCAACCACAAGCGTCGCGTCATCGCGGCCTTTACCGGTCTCGTGCAGGATGAACACGAGGACGAAGACCGTCAGCTTCTGGCCATTCGCCAGGGACTCGAAGCCCTGATGCCGGGGAAGACGCTGGATTTCTATTGGTCGCCTCTGGAAGCGGCCTGGTATGACAGCAGCGAAGGCGGTCTGGCGGATGGTGCACCACTGGAAATCATTCAACATAAGAAGCAGGTTGTGTTGTACGGCCCGCCGGGCACCGGGAAAACCTATCGCGCCAAGCGCCTGGCGGAGAGAATTATTCGCTCATCGGCTCTGGTCACCATGGGACCCGCCCGCTATTTTCAGTCACAACCCACCGTTGAAAACGCCCTCAAATCCAACATCCACCGTCTGCAACTGCATCCGGCCTACAGCTACGAGGATTTTGTCCGGGGCCTTCACATTTCGGCCAACGGTGCGACTGAATACCGGCCCGGCTATCTGCTCAGGCTGATCGATGCCATTAATCAGGAGCCAAGGGATACACGGCTGCCCCATATTCTCATTCTCGACGAGATGAACCGCACCGATTTGAGCCGCATGCTCGGTGAGTGCTTTTCCCTGCTGGAGGATCGCAACCAGACCATTGAGCTGCCTGCCCACAACGGCGAGGGAGCGACCTTCACCCTGCGGATTCCCGATGACCTGTTCGTCATCGGTACCATGAACCTGATCGACCAGTCCGTTGAACAGATCGATTTCGCCTTGCGCCGCCGCTTTTTGTGGATGCTGTGCCCGTTCGATGCCGAGGCATTGATGGGGGCGGCAGAGAGCCGATGGAATGAACTCAAATCCGGGCTGGATTGGTCACGGGTGGAAGCGGATTTCCGCAAACTCGCGAGCGCGGCCTCGGCCCTCAACAGGGAAATTCACGACAGCCCGCTGCTTGGCGCTCAATACGAGATTGGACATACCTACCTGCTGGATGTGGTGGTGTTTTTGCGGAATTTTCTCGGTCCCCGACCCACGCGCAAGCATAACTACCTGTGGAATAAGCGCGGCGATGCCCTTGAGCCGGTCATTCAGGTCTGGAGTCT